>DAOTUN010000038.1:0-85252 GCA_034437395.1 Anaerolineae bacterium
ACTCCCCTGACGGGGAGGGGGGAAGGGCATGGCGCTGCGCGCCATACCGAATCAGAGTTCAGAGGATCAACGAGCTTTAGGAGCCAGAACCGCCCACGACCACCCGGAAGCCGAGATGGTAGTTCCGAGAGTACGGGTTGAACCAGAAGCGAAACGAGGCGCGCGCGAGGTCCAGATTGAGGTCCCACGAACCGCCCCGCAGCACGCGCTGCATGTCACCGTCCGTGTTCTCGTCGCCGTTCTCCCATTGAGTCGCACTCCACTCCCAGACATTGCCCGCCATATCGGTCACGCCGAATTCACTGTCGCCGCCTTTAGTGCCGCGCCCCTCGTACTGAGGCACCGACGACGTGCGCCCGATCTTGCTCTCAGACGTGTTGCAGCGCGCCGGGTCGAATGCATCGCCCCAGGGATAGGCGCTGCCGGCTGTCCCCTGCGCCGCCCACTGCCATTCATGTTCACCGGGCAGCCTGATCGCCAGCCGGGTCGTCTCGCTCAGCCACGCGCAAAATGCCGCCGCCTCGTGGTATGAGACACCAACGACCGGAAAATCGCCGCCGTTCCACTTGCTGTCTTTCCAGTACAGTGGCACCGTCCACTTATCGCTCTGACGCTGCTTCCAGCCGGCATCCGTCCACCATTTGCGCTGATCATAGCCCTTTGCCTCGATGAACATGCCGAACTGTGTATTGGTGACCGGGTAACGCGCCATCCACAGCGGCGCGACAGCACGGGCGAGCTGCTGCCCCTTGGCGATGTAGCTGCCATCATAGTTGTCCTCGCGCAGTGTTACAGCGCCTTCAGGAATACTCACCCAGTCGAAGGGCGCGGGCAGGATGTCGATCGGCGGTTTACGCGGCTGTGGCGGCTGAACAGGAGCGGGCGTCGAGACAGCGGGCGTGACGACGGCGACCACAGGGGGTTGTGCAGGATACGCCGCCAGCCGCACCTGCAGCTCTTGCGCGCGACGCAGATTCCGCACTGTCAGCACGTCATCGCGGTGGATCAGGCGTGCGAGCAGCTCCGGCACGAAACCCGCAAAGGATGACTCCTCACCCAAATCTTCGATTTTGCCGATCAAAAGACGCTGCTGATCGGAATCGGAGGTCAGGTTGGCGATCCCGTCCCGCAGCAGTCCGATCGGATCGAGCGGCGCGTCCGGCGGCGGCGGCAGCGGATCGGGCAACGGCGGCGCGGATGGCAGGTTGCGCAGACTGCGCTTGAGCGATCGCTGCTGATCGTGGCTGCGCGTCGTGTAATCGACGATCTGCGCCTCTTGCAGCGTGCGCGACAAATCCCGGTAATCGACCTCGGCGACCTTGACCGGAAGTACAGGTTTAGCCAGTGCGAGCGCATACTGATGTTCGCGGCGGCACGGTTCAGAGGTGACGATATGCTGACTGAGGGCGAATATGAATACATCGCACTCGCGGATCGCCGCCAGGATCGACTTCCACCAGGGATGTCCACCTGTACGATCGAGCGCCTGATCGAACCAGACAGTATCGTCCTCATCGTCGAACCAGACAGCCAGGTCTTTTGCCAGCACCGTGATCTGCTCACGATCCTTGCTGCTGTAGCTGATGAAGATACGCATAGCGGACGCCCCCTGGCGGCAGTGATCGAGGATGGCATGATTATGCCGAGCAGCGCAGGGATACGCAATGCTGGCGCGCATCATCAGGCGTCGTCACAAAAAAAGGCACATTCCGTGAATCATGGATTCAGCACGATTGCGGCGACGCATCACGATGCGTCCGTAGAGAACATCGTGATTCACCGACATTCAATGCCCCCGACAGGTCTCGAACCTGTGACCTTTCGCTTAGAAGGCGACTGCTCTATCCACTGAGCTACGGGGGCGTGCCGCGATCATTGTACGGTCGGCGAATGCCCCCTGTCAAGCGATAGCATTCGCGCAAAAATCGCACGCGCGTGCGATTTTTGCTTGCTTTTCTCCCTTAAATATGTTAAAATTTAGCTTCAGTTCGAGGAGCGACAATGACCGATAATGTGATCACACCGTTGGGTTACGACGAGGGCAGCATTCGCGTCCTCGAAGGGATCGACCATATCCGGCTGCGTCCCGGCATGTATGTCGGCGGCACCGATATTGGCGCCCTGCATCATCTTGTTTATGAAATTGTGGACAACGCCGTCGATGAGGCGCTCGCTGGGCGCTGTGATCGCATCGACATCACGCTGCAGGACGACAACATCGTCACCGTCGCTGACAACGGCGTCGGCATCCCGGTCGGCATCAACCGCGAGACGGGTCTCTCGACGCTGGAGGTCGTGTTCACCAAGACGGGCGCGGGCGGTAAATTCGACAACAGCGCCTACAAGGTCAGCGGCGGCTTGCACGGTGTCGGCGCGGCAGCCGTCAACGCACTCTCGGAAAATCTGCGCGCGCATGTCTACCGTGACAATAAATTATGGGAACAGCAGTTCAGTCGTGGTCGTCCGCTGGGCGGCGTCGTCCCCATCCGTGACCTCGCGCCCGGCGAACCCACCGGAACCGTCGTCACCTTTCAGCCCGACTTCACGATCATGCAGCCGAACGATTACAAGTACGAGACGCTGTTGCAGCGCTTCCGCGAGATCGCCTTTGTCAATCGCGGGCTGACCATCCGCCTGCGTGATGAGCGCATCAAGCCCTTCCCCGACGAGATGACCTTCTACTTCGACGGCGGACTCGGCTCGTATGTGCGCTATCTCAATCGCAACCGTGTGGTGCTGCACCCGGTCATCCACATGCAGCGCGCGATCGATGTCGCGCCGGAGGGTGCGCCAGCGGAGACGGTCGATGTCGAGGTGGCGTTCCAGTACACCGACGCGGGCAGCGTCACCGAGATCGCCTTCGCCAACACGATCGTCACGCCCGACGGCGGCACGCACCTGACGGGTCTGCGTTCGGCGATCACCGGCGCGATCAACCGCTACGCGCGCAAGGCGGGCTTGCTCAAAGAAAAAGAACAGAATTTCAGCGGGCGCGATACGCTGGAAGGCATCACCGCCGTGATCAGCGTCAAGCTGTCGAAGCCGTCGTTCGGCGGGCAGACCAAAGAAAAGCTGATCAATCCTGAGGTGCAGGGCGCGGTGTCGTCGGTGGTCACCGAGGCGTTCAACGAATTCATGGATGTCAACGCCCGCGAAGCCAAGCGCATCGTGGAAAAATGTATGTTGAGTATGCGCGCCTACGAAGCAGCGCGTAAAGCGCGCGATCTGGTGCGCAGCGGACCGAGCCTGCTGGAAAGCTCGTCGCTGCCCGGCAAGCTGGCGGACTGCTCGCAGCACGGCGCAGGCGCGGAGATTTTCCTGGTCGAGGGAGATAGTGCCGGGGGCTGCTTTTCCGGGGATACGCGCATCGCGCTGGCAGATGGTCGCGCCTTGAGCTTCGTTGAGATCATGGCGGAACAGGCGGATGGTAAAGAACACTTCTGCTATACCATCCGTCATGACGGCACCATTGGTTTGGAGCGGGTGCTGTATCCGCGCGTGACTAAATACGCTGCCGAGGTCATTCGCATTACCCTGGATAACGGCGAAGTCATCACCTGCACGCCGGAACATCGGTTCATGCTGCGCGACGGCAGCTATCGCGCCGCCGAAATGCTCACGCCTGATGCGTCGCTGATGCCGCTCCAGCCGTCATCATCGGAACGACGCGGCATGGAGTTTGGCGCCGACGCGGTCGAGCAATTCAATCACCGCGTCGTCCAGATCGATCGCGTCGCCGAACCGATCGACGTGTACGACATCGAAGTACCAGGAACACACAATTTCGCCCTTGCCTCCGGTGTGTTCGTTCACAACAGTGCCAAACAAGCACGCGACCGTCACTTCCAGGCGATCCTCCCCTTGCGCGGCAAGATTCTCAACACCGAGCGTTCACGCCTGGACAAGATGCTCGACAACAACGAGATCAAGGCGTTGGTGAGCGCGCTCGGCACCGGGATCAGCGATGACATGGACGTGAGCAAGCTGCGTTATCATCGCGTCGTCCTGATGACCGACGCCGACGTGGACGGGGCGCACATTCGCACCTTGCTCCTGACCTTCTTCTTCCGTCACATGCAGTCGATCATCAGCGGCGGGCACCTCTATATCGCCCAACCGCCCTTGTTCCGGCTCCAGCAGGGCAAGGACGCACAGTATTTCTATCCGCAGGCGGGCAAAGGCGAGCAGGAAATCCTGCAGCAGGCGCTCACCAACTTCAAAGACCCGGATAAGGTCAAGGTCAGCCGCTACAAAGGCTTGGGCGAGATGAATCCGGATCAACTGTGGGAGACGACGATGGATCCCAATCGCCGCGCCATGCTTCAGGTGACGATCGACAACGCTGCCGACGCCGATCACGTCTTCGATATGCTGATGGGCAGCGAAGTCCCACCGCGCCGCCGATTCATCCAGACGCACGCCAAGAACGTCCGCAATCTGGACGTGTAAGCGTTCTCTGTTTGCTATACCACGCCTGAAGGTGATCTGGCTCGTCAGATCACCTTCAGAACTGAAAGTAGATGAATTCCTGCACTACCGCCAGCGCGTTCAGCGAGATGAATACCGCCGCCGTCGCGCCGTAGTACACCCCCCAGCGCAGGGCGCCAGGCAGCCGATTGATCGCCGTCATCAAGCCAACACGCGCGTCGATCACGTCCGCCGCGACCAGCAGCAGCACCAGCCCACCCATCAGCATCAGCCGCGCGACCGACCATCCGCCCGCAGCCGCCACCCCGTCCAGTGTCAACGGTGATGCACTCAGTGACAACAGGTGCGTCAGGATGTAGCCCGCATCGTCGATGCTGTTGGCGCGGAAAAATACCCATGCCAGGTTGACCAGCGCGAACGTGACCGCGATCCCGCCGATGGTCCAGCCTATCCCCCGCCGCTCTCCTCGACCGCCTCGCAGCCGCGCGATCACCGCCTCGACCACGACGTAACCGCCGTGCAATGCGCCCCAGATGACGAATGTCCAACTGGCGCCATGCCACAGCCCGCTCACCAGAAAGACGATGAACAGGTTGAGCAGCGCGCGCGGAAACGCGACCCGGCTGCCCCCCAATGGGATGTACAGATAATCCCGGAACCAGGTCGAGAGCGAGATATGCCAGCGGCTCCAGAATTCCCGCACGGATCGCGCCAGATACGGCTGGCGGAAGTTTGGCGCCAGTTCGATGCCCAGAATACGCGCCGTCCCGATGGCGATGTCGGAATACGCCGAAAAGTCGCAGTAGATTTGAATCGAGAACAGCAGCGTCGCCACGATCAACGGTGCGCCCTGGTGCGCATGAGGCGCATTGTAGATCGCGTTGACGTAGGCGGCGGCGTTGTCCCCGATCACCACCTTCTTGAAGAAGCCCCACAGGATCAGGCGCAGACCGTCCACAGTGCGATCCGGGTCAAAGCGGCGCGCGACGCGCAGCTGTGGCAGCAGCATCCCCGCTCGCGTAATCGGGCCCGCCACCAACTGCGGAAAGAAAGTCACGAACAGCGCAAATCTCATCGGGTTTTCTTCCGCCGCGATCCCGCGACGGTAGACATCGATGGTATATGCCACCGACTGAAAGGTGTAAAACGAAATCCCGATTGGCAGCGGCAGATCGGTACGCGGGATCACGATCGGGATATTCAGCGCCGTGAACAATGCCCCGATCGACTCCGAGACAAAATTGGCGTACTTGAACAGGAACAGCGCCCCGAAATTGGCGGTCAGGCTCGCTGCCAGTATCAGCCGCCGCCGCGACGGGTCGGTCGCGCGCATCAACGCGCGCCCGGCGCTGTAATCGACCGCCGTTGTCGCCAGCAGCACCAACGTGTAAATGCCCGCGCCATAAGCATAGAAGAACAGGCTCGCTGCGACCAGCAGCAGCGCCCGCGCCCGCGTCCCCAATGCCAGCGCCGCCGGGACGATCAGGCAGAAAAACAGCACGAACTCCAGCGAGACGAACGTCACGTCGCCGGGCTGTCCGTCGGCTGTCCCAGGCGATTGATTCCCAGCTCGGTGATCGGATGCGGATAATCGGCATCGACACGCAGCTCGATCAGCGCGTCGTCGGCGCGTTCGGACGCCAGGATGACGATCACCTGTTCTTTAGCGGCGCCCACCACCTGACGCACCCTGAGCTTGCCGATCTCGGTCCGCAGCGCGCTCAACCCCGCGACGCGCGTATCGGCGTCGGCATGTGCCAGCAGATCGGCGTGCAGGCTACCCGCGATGAATGCCCGCAGCCGTGTCGAGTCGTCGGCGTTGTAGATCGTCAGCAGCGCGATCAGCCGCATCCCGGCGGAAGACATTCTGAGCGCATCTTTGTCAGCCACGAAACACACCCGTACTTTCCGGGTGAACCGAGGTCATCGCCGCGCCGATGATGCCGGAGTCGTTATACATCCGAGCCGCTACGACCGGGGCGCGTGTCGTCAGATGCGGGGCAAATTTCACAAAGCTCTTGCTGATCCCCCCGCCGATGATGATCAGATCGGGCCAGAATAAATTTTCCATGTGCAGCAAATATTCATTGACACGCCGCGCCCATTTTTTCCAGGTCAGCTGGCGCTCGACACGCGCACGATTGGAGGCGCGGTGTTCGGCGTCTTTGCCGCGAATCATCAGATGTCCAAATTCCAGATTGGGCACCAGCCGTCCCTCGACAAACAGCGCGCTGCCAATGCCCGTGCCGATCGTCAGCACCAGCACCACCCCGCGCTGATCGATCCCGGCGCCGAAGTGCATCTCCGCCAGTCCAGCGGCGTCGGCATCATTGACCATATAAAATGGGCAGCCCGTCACCTGCTCAAAGAAATGACTCGCATCCAGCCCTACCCAGCTCGGATCGACATTGGCGGCGGTGAACACCGTCCCGCGTTTGATCACGCCCGGATAGCCACATCCGACCTCACCCTGCCACTCGAAATGATGCACGATCGCCTCGATCACGGGTGTGACCGCCGCCACCGACGCAGGCTGTGGCGTATCGACGCGATAACGTTCCGCCAGCAGCACCCCTTTTTCCGTATCGACAGGCGCGGCTTTGATGCCAGTGCCACCAATATCGATGCCAAGCACAGCCATACAGCTCTCCTGAAATTGTGCAAAAAGCCCATAAACGAGCAGGTTCGTTTAAGGCTAGTGTACCCCAACGTGAAGAATTTCCACATGCTGCCTGTCGTGCCGCAAAGATTGTCCTTGTAGGTCGATCTCGTTCCGGGGATAATGTACAGCGTGGCTGTCCAGGGTGAAAATAAGGAAATACCGATTGAACAGGAGGTTGAGTGGTATAGCGGAAAAATTAAAGGCGAATTATTATTTACGCCGTGTGGATAACCGACTATTGATTTTGACAATTGCCGCCTTGGTCAGCGCGTGCGTGCCTACAGCCTCTCCAACTCCGACTTTAGCGCCGACACTCGCTGCCAATGCGGAATGGACACCACAGTTTACGACTTTCGACGATGTGGAGATGGCACTAGTACCACCCGGCTGCTTCATGATGGGCAGCGACGACGGACGCCGTGACGAACGCCCTGTTTTTGAGCAGTGCTTCGATACAGCCTTCTGGATCGACCGCACCGAGGTTACCAATGTCGCATTCGGCAGCGTCGGTCGATTCGACGGCGCCACCCGCCCGCGTGAAAATTTATTATGGAGCGAGGCGCGCGATCACTGCGCGGCACGCGGCGCGCGCCTGCCCACTGAAGCCGAATGGGAATACGCCGCGCGCGGCGTCGAGAGCTGGCTTTATCCCTGGGGGGATACGCTGATCGCGGACAATCTCGTCTTCGACCAGAACTCGGATGGCGAGACCGCCCCAGTCGGCAGCCGACCGAATGGCGCGTCGTGGGTAGGCGCGCTTGACCTGAGCGGCAACGTCTTCGAAATGGTCTCCAGTGCCTATGCCCGTTATCCCTATGACGCTGCCGACGGACGCGAAGAGGGTGCGCCCGACTCCGAGCGGGTATATCGCGGCGGCATCAACAGCTATATCGACAATGGCGCGGGTGCCGCGATCCGTTTCCGCCTCGACCCCGATCAGCGCGACTGGTACATTGGCTTTCGTTGTGCCCGCGCTATGTAGGCGACAGACAGGAATCACATGCCTAACCGTTTCTGGATGATTGTGTGGCTGGTGCTGGCTGCTGGCGCGATCCTGCTGCTGTTGACTGCCGACGCAGTGGCGCCGTTTGAAGATTGGCGCTTTCTGTTCGCCGGGATCATCGCGCTGATCACGCTGGCGGGGACACTGCCCACGCGCGCGCGTGTCATGATCGCCATGCCGCTGCGCCTGCTGCGTACACTGCCTAACGTTTATTGGCTGTCGATCCTGATCGTGATCTCTATCGGAATCGGCTTGTGGCTGGAACCCTACCAGCCGACCTATGGACGAGCGCTCAAAACGATCGAGTACGCCTATATCCTGTCGCTGTTGTGGCTGCTGGCTGGTCTGCTTGCCTATGACCTCGACGGCGAACGCGGTGCGACGATGGCGGCACGGTTGGGCAAAAGCCGACTGACGGGTGTCTCAATTTTACTGACCACGTTCGTGATCCTGTTCTTTGCCGCTGAAGCCTATCTGCGTATTTTCTATATCACCACCGACAGCTACGGCTTCACCGCTATGAACTACCATTGGTACGCCAATTTTTACTGGGGCAAATTCAACTCACTTGGTTTCCGTGATTACGAACCGAAACCCGATCCCGACGGCGTGCTGACACGGATCGCGGTCGTGGGCGACTCGTTCGTGGTCGGACACGGTATCCCCGACCTGGATCAGTCGTTCCCTCAAATGCTGGAACGCGACCTGGGCAGCGACACCGATGTGCTGGTGATAGCAGATTCAGGATGGGACAGCGATGTCGAGACAAGTCGGCTGGACCAATATCCGATCCGTCCGAATATCGTCATCCTGTCGTATTATCTGAACGATGTGGATTACCTGCTGCAAGACCCTGCCGCCAGCCCGGACGCCAATTTCGACTTCATCGAGAACGAAACCCTGGCTTGGTTCGTCCTGCAATTCTTCGTGCCCAATTACATCTATTACAACCTCGTGCAGTTCAGCTCCCCGATACGGGCGCGCAACTTCATCACCGACCTGGTAGATGCCCACCTCGACGACTCGCTGTGGCAGCGCCACACGCCCAATCTGCGCGCGATCGTCGATTGGACACGCCAGCATGACGCGCGCCTGATCGTGCTGGTGTGGCCGCATCTGGCAGCGATCGAGGCGACCCGCCCGGCGACGGCGCGAGTGCGCGCGTTTTTCGAGGACGCTGGAGTCGAGGTGGTGGACATGACCGACATTCTGACGGGGCAAAATCCGTCGGATTTGATCGTCAATCGTTTCGACGCGCATCCGGGCATCGCGGCGCACCGTTTCGCCGCCGATGCCCTCGCCGCGCAAATTCTGGAAACACAGCTGGAAACACAGATTGAAGAGGCAGGTTCATGAGTCGGCGTATTCTGGTCACGGGCGGCGCCGGCTTCATTGGCGGGCACATCGTCGAGCAGTTGATTGCGCGCGGCGATCAGGTGGTGGTACTGGACGACCTCAGCACCGGACGACGCGATCAGGTGCCGGACGGCGCGCGTTTCGTGCAGGGGGATGTGACGCAGTTCGCTGATCTGGTGCCGATCTTCGCGGCGGGACTCGACGCGGTGCTGCACATCGCGGGACAGGCGTCGATCAGGCTGTCGTATGCCGCGCCAACCAACGACCTCCATGTCAACACCGTCGGCACGCTGAATGTGTTGCAGGCGTGCCAGCATCACCGTGTGTCGCGTCTGCTCTTCGCTTCATCGATGACCCTCTATGGACACGCCGAGATCGTGCCGACGCCTGAAACCGCTCCACCCGATCCAGTCTCATTCTACGCCATTACCAAGTACGCAGCCGAGCGTTATGTCCACCTGACAGCAGCACGACGCGACCTGGGCTTTGACCTCAACGTCACCTCGCTGCGCATGTTCAACGTGTATGGCGAACGCCAGAGCCTGACCAACGCCTATCAGGGGGTGCTGGCGATCTTTATCGGTCGGGTGCTGCGCCACGAACCGATCATCATTCACGGCGATGGCGAGCAGTCGCGCGACTTTGTGCATATCGATGACGTGGCGCGCGCCTGGATCGAGGCAATCGACCAGCCGAGCAGTTATGGACAGGTAATCAACCTGGGGACAGGCGTGCCGACCAGTGTCAACGCCTTGTGCGATCGTGTGCTGGAGGCATTCGGACATACGCGCGCCAGCTATCCAGTGGTGTACCAGCCCGCGCAGCTGGGCGACATGCGCCATTCAGCGGCAGACATCACCCGTGCCCGTGAACTGCTCGCTTGGGAACCACAGATTGTGCGCACCGACGGCATGGCGCGCACGATCGCCTGGGCGAAAACGCAACTGTAGGAATTTGGCGTGTCAAGCCCACTCACGCGCCAAACTTGTCACTTATTCGCCAGGACGGGCGACCTGGAAATTGGTCTCACGAACATTTTCAGCCGGGCAGCCGTCGAAATTGACCACGTAAATCTTGCCCTCCGCGTCGGGACCGACGTTGACCTGATACTCGCCCGTCGTCAGCTTGTACAGCGCGATCACGCCACGTTCCTTGACCAGCATATTCTGCTCTGGATTCGCGGGCAGCTTTGCCAGCTCGCTATTGGTCACGCGCACATAGCGCCGACCGCGATCGCCCTCGAACAGCCACAGGTCGATCTCGCACGACTCGCCGCGTGTCGGCGTGTACAGGTGATAGGGACCGAAGCAATTATGGCTGCGAATGTCGGTGCAGTTGCAAGGCAGACAGGCTTGCGCGGTGAACGTCGGCGCGGCACTGAATGCCATCAGGACGATCGTGGCAATGATCGGCGCGCTCAACAGGGCGCGAAACAGGGCAAAACGTTTCATAAATTTCCGCTCCAGATTCATACGTCTACTGCTTACATCATGCAACTCTAGGGGATCACCCCATTTTTCGCTATACGCAAGTCCACCGCTCACCCACTTTTGTTCGCACTTTCATGCGCGTGAGGGTACAGATACACTAACGCGATGATCATGATCACTCCTGCCAACCCGCGTCGTCCCCACTTACGATGGTTGTTTCCATCCGCGTTCGCGTTTTACGCGCTGACGGCATTCCTGATCCTGCATCCGATCCTGTTCACGACTGGCACTCACAGCGCCGGATTCGATTATTTCAACTATCACTGGAATTTCTGGTGGCTGCGTTTCGCGCCGTCGATGCCCGATTTGAGCGTCTACGCCACCAACTTCACGATGTTTCCTTACACGACCAATTTAGGTTATCACGCGCTGACCGCCTTTTGGTTTCCGCTGTGGGCGCTGACCGAGCCGCTGATCGGCACGCTGGCAGCGATGAACCTCATCATCGTCATCGCCTGCACGCTCAACGGCTGGCTGATGTTCGCGCTGCTGCGACGTGAAGGCGCGGCGCCTGCTGCTGCGCTGTTGGGAGGGCTGGCACTACAGGCAGCCCCCAATTTGCGTTACTTCTACTACAACACCCATATCAATCTAATGGACTGGTTCTGGCTGCCTGCCCTGCTGCTGATCTGGGGCGGGATCGCCGCGCTGGTCGAGCGTCGCCAGCACGCCGCCGCAATCTTTGCCGGAGTCGGATTTGGCGCGGCGCTGTGGGGACTCGCGTTGACCGATCTGCAATTCCCGATCTTCGCAGCTTTTCTGCTGGTGCCATATGGTCTGCTCACCCTGGTGCGCGCCCGACAGCGCATCCTGTTGATCGGGGTTGGGCTGGTCGGCGTAATCGTCGGCGGGGCGCTGCTGTGGTTCGCGGGTCCGCTGCCACACATGCTGACCTTCGAGGGGACACTGGCACCCGGCACCGTCGAAGACCGCCCCGGCATTCCCATCCCCGACGGCTTTTTGCGTATGAACGAGACATGGTGGGAATGGGCACAGCCGTCGATCGGTGCCTGGATCACGCTGATTGTGATCGGGGCAGTCGTGATCGGGCTGCGCGCCCGTGCGCACGATCGCCGCTGGTTCTGGTTGGCGCTGATGCTGCCGCCGCTGATCTTCGCGCTCGGTCCGACGCTGACGATCGCGGGTCAGACGATCCCCCTGCCCTTTCGTCTGCTGCACGCGCAAACCGACGGTATGTTTCGGATGCCCTGGCGCCTGGCGCCGATCGCCATCATTGCCGGGCTGACCTTCGCAGCACTCGCATTCACCCCATTTTTGACGCGATCGCGGGCGGCGCGCGGCTGGATCGTCACGGCGGCGCTGCTGCTGCTGGCAATCGACGTGCGTTTTTTCGAGTCGGCACCGCTGGCGCCGCTGCCACCCCAGTACGCTTTTTACGACACCATCGGCGCCGAAACCGGGACTCTTTATGACGATCAGGTCATCATCGAGATTCCAACAGGCGCCGCCTCCGGTGAGGTCATCTTTGGCGATCCGCGCGCCACACAGCTCCAGTGGTATACGCTCGACCATCGCAAGCGCATCGTCAACGGCTTCATCAGCCGCGCCCCGCTGGAACATTTCTACTACCTGGAGACGGGCGATCCGATGCTCAGTTGGCTTGGTCAGCGGCGCTATCTGGAACCGGAAGCTGTCGCAGCACAGATGCGCGAGCGCATCGACGCCTGGCAGATCGGCTACTTCGTGATGCACCGCGATTTGATCGGCGTGCAGGCACCCGCCGTACAGGAGATCATCGGCTTTTTCAACCAGCTCGACGATCTTGTCTGTCCGTTCGCAGTCGAGGGAGATGCGGTCGTCTACCGCACGACCTGGCATCCCGATGGCTGCCCGCCGCGCACGCCCCCTTCTGAAGCTGATGGCACTTATTCGGTCGATGTCGGAGCTGCCGACGATGTGCGTCATTTAGGATGGGGCTGGCATTACGCTGAGGATATCTTCGGCACGACGCTGCGATGGGCAGGCGATCGACCGACAGCGGAGGTCTACATCGATCTGCCGCCTGGTGCCTATACGATCGAGATCATCGCACAGGCTTATGCCACGCCGCGCGTCCTCACGGTCAGCGTCAACGGGACGACTCTGGACGAAAGCGCCCTGGTGACAGTAGACTCACTGCGCTCCTATCGCTTCGTCGTCGGCGCCGATCGCATCGGGGATGGTGTGCACAGCACGCTGACAATCACCTACGACGACTGGATCATCCCAGCAGACTCTGGCGGCGGCGATCAACGCAGATTGGCGATCGCGGTCGATGCCATCCGTTTTATTCCCACCCCCGCGCAATAGCTCAAGGACTCTTTTTGTGAACCTTGCGACAATCCGCTTTCTAACAACGCTCGTCATGATCGCCACAGTCATTGGAGTCACATCGGCGCAATCGCCGCAGCCACCCGTCGGCACCGACTACGTGTGGACGGAAGTCGTGTCAGGTTTCGATAATCCTGTCTACATCACCCACGCCGGGGATAGCAGTGGACGCCTGTTCGTGGTCGAGCAGACGGGCTACATACTGGTAGTACAGGACGGAGAAATTTTATTCGATCCGTTTTTGGACATCAGCGACCGTCTGACCGAGGACGTGTTTCAGGGCGGCTACAGCGAGCGTGGACTCCTGGGTCTGGCATTTCACCCTGACTACGCGAATAACGGCTTTTTCTTCATCAGTCACACCGATGAAATTGGCGATAAGCGCCTCGCGCGTTACACCCTCAGCGCCGACGATCCCAATCGCGCCGACGCGGACAGCCGCGTAGAGATCATGCACATTCCGCAGCCGTATTACGATCACAACGCCGGGCATATCACCTTTGGCGATGACGGCACGCTCTATATCGGCACCGGCGACGGGGGTTCGCTCGGAGACGATCCGGGTGCATATGCGCAGGACCTGAGCAGTTTGCTCGGCAAAATACTGCGTATCGACGTGGATCGCACCGAGGGCGACCGCATGTACGCTGTCCCCGCCGACAATCCATTCGTCACGCGCGACGGCGCGCAGCCAGAAATCTGGTCATCTGGCTTGCGCAATCCCTGGCGTTTCAGCTTCGACCGTGCGACGGCCGATCTCTTCATCGGCGATGTCGGACAAGAGTCGTTTGAAGAGGTCAATTTCGAGGCAGCGGACAGCCCCGGCGGGGTCAATTACGGCTGGTACTGGTACGAGGCGAACACGCCCTACCGCGCCACGCCAGAAATGCGTCTCGCTATCACTCCGCCCATTGCGGAATACCCGCATATGATCGGCTGCTCTGTCACGGGTGGGTACGTCTATCGTGGCGCCGCGCTGCCCGATCTGAACGGCGTCTATTTTTTCGGCGACTACTGTACGGGGCGCACCTGGTCGATCGTGCGCGGCGCGACGGGGGACTGGCGTGTCCAGCCATTCATCGAGACCGGACGGATCGTCAGTTCTTTTGGTGAAGACCAGGCGGGAGAACTGTACATGGTCGATTTCAAAGGCGCCATCCTGCGCTTAGAACGCGCATCATGATTCCCATCGTCGTGATCACGGTGGGGATAGGCGCCCTGCTGATCGCGCTGGTACGACAGCGGCAAATCAGGGCGCTGCGCTCGATCGCGTCCGGTCTGCTGGTCACGTATGCCACTGTCATCCTGCTCTATCTCGGCGCGGAAGCCTATTTTCGATTCGCCTTTGCTCAATCCGAAAACACCGTTACCCTGGCAACCGTGAATTGGCTCGACCGCTATTGGCGGACGAACAGTCTCGGCTACCGTGACCGTGAGTGGACTTCAGAAGATTACGCGGACAAGACGACCGTGCTGGTCACAGGCGACTCGTTCACAGCAGGGTGGGGTACAGACGATCCTGCCGACCGCTATCCCGACGTGCTGGCGGCACGACTTGGCGATGAGGTTGCCGTCATCAACTTAGGTGTGTACGGCACATCGACGCCAGAACAGCTTGAACGGCTGCGCGCCTACCCGCTCGATGCGCCAGACGTGGTCATCATGCAGTATTTTCTCAACGACATCAATTACACCATGCTGGCGCAAGGGGTCTTGCCCCAGGCTCGCCCTGCCCCTGCCTGGGCGACCGACTCCTATTTCCTGAATTTCCTGTACAACCGCCTGATCGGGCGGCTGATCGATCCCGATTACAACCGTGATTGGTGGGCGGACAATTATGCCGCCTATGACAGTGCGCCGTTATGGGAGGCGCACCGTGCCGAGATCGACGCCTATATCGATCGCGTCGAGGCGGTCGGCGCGCGGCTGATCGTGGTCATCTTCCCGAATATGCTCGACCCGGTGCGCAGCGTCGCCTACGTTGATCGAGTGGCGCAGGTGTTCGAGGCGCGCGGACACACCGACATCCTGAAATTGTTCGACGCGGCGGCGGCATGGACTCCGCAGGCGCGCATGGTCTCGACACGCGACTCGCATCCGAGCGCCGCCTTTCACAGCTATGTCGGCGAGACGATCGCTGCGCAATTTTTCGGGGTGCGCTGATGATGGCGTGTGTGCGGCGCATCGCGGCGGCGGCGCTGATGGTGACGATCGGCATCGGCATCGCCCTGAGCGCGATCGAGATCGGACTGCGCTGCTGCTACGCCGACAGCGCCGGCAAATTGACCTCGCTCAATTGGATTATGCGTCATTGGTCGCTGAACAGCGCTGGTTTTCGTGATCAGGAGTGGCATCCGGATGAGTGGCAGGACAAGACTACGGTCGTGATCACCGGCGACTCGTTCGCCGCTGGCTGGGGGATCGACGATCCCGACCAACGCTTTGGAGACCAGCTCGCGCGTCGCCTGGGCAGCGACTATGCCGTCGCCAATATCGCCATATCAGGCACATCGACTCGCCAGCAGGCGCAAACTCTGGCAGCCTTCAATGCTTTTACGCCCGACATCGTGCTCATGCAATATTTCCTCAACGACATCGACGACGCGCTGCTCAGTCTGGGTCTGCCACTGCCAGAGGCATCGGTGCCGCCGCTCACCCGGCAGCTCTACCTGGCTGATTTCATTCACACCCGTGTCAACAGCGACGGCGGCAGCTATTGGCGCCTGCATTATGCCGCCTACGACAATTATGTCGTCTGGGAACAGCATGTCCGCGCCATCGACGCCTATATCGATCAGGTCGAGGCGCTGGGCGCGCGCCTGATCATGGTGATCTTCCCCAATATGCTCGATCCAGTCGGCAGTATCCCCTACGTCGATCGGGTGGCGCAGGTATTCACTGACAGAGGGTACAATGATATTCTGAAGCTGTTCGACGATGCCGAGGCGTGGGCGCCGCGTGATCGGGTGGTGTCGGTGCGCGACGGGCATCCATCGGCGGCTTTTCACGCCCTTGTCGGGGAAAGACTGCATCGTCTTTTCTTTTCTTGAGAAACCGCGTTATATAGCCTAGAATCATGTGTACATCGCATCTGGAGGTTTCTCTTGAATGAAATCACGCGCCTGGCATGGGCACGCTTCGGCATCATCACCGGGATACTGGGTGACCTGCAAGGACGTGTCATCGTCACATTGTTCTACTTCACCGTCCTCGTGCCGTTCGGCATTGGGTCGCGGCTGTTGAGCGATCCGATGCGCATCCGACGTGAAGAGAACCGCCGTCCGGTATGGCTCGACCGTCCCGCCGTTGGGATTTCGCTCGAAGAAGCACGGGAACAGGGCTAACCTTATGGCAATCCTCGGTCTGTCCTGTTTTTATCATGACTCCGCCGCCGCGCTGATCGGCGACCAGGGTGAGCTGATCGCCGCCTCGATGGAAGAGCGTTTTTCGCGTCAGAAGCACGACAACAGCTTTCCTAAAAAGGCGATCGCCTTTTGTCTGCGCCAGGCTGGATTGAAAGCCGGCGATCTCGATTACGTCGTCTTTTATGAAAAGCCGCTAGTCAAGTTCGAGCGCATCCTGCTGACCACATTGAACACCTTCCCCCGCTCTGCCGACGTGTGGCGCGACGCCATGACCAGCTGGCTCAAAGACAAGCTGTGGGTCAAGAGCATCATCATGCAGGAGCTGGGACTCAAAGCCGATCGCATCCTGTTTTGCGACCACCACATGAGCCATGCCGCCAGCGCCTTTTTTGCCAGTCCGTTTCGCGATGCCGCTGTCCTCACGGTCGATGGGGTCGGAGAGTGGACGACCACGACGATGGGCACCGCCGAGTCGGTCTGGGTCGGGGATGCGGCGGGCGGGCAGAATCGGCTGACGCTGCACCGCGAACAGCGTTTTCCGCACAGCCTCGGCTTACTGTATTCGGCGTTCACCGCCTATCTGGGATTCCGCGTCAACAACGGCGAATACAAGGTCATGGGGATGGCGCCCTACGGCGAACCCCGTTATGCCGACAGGATCGCTAAGTTGTTCACGCTCGATCCTGCTGACGGCAGTTTCGCGCTGAACATGGACTATTTCAGCTATCACTACTCGACCCAGTCCAGCTACAACGATAAATTCGTCGAGCTGTTTGGCGCGTCCCGACCTGCTGAAGGCGACTTCTTCACCATGGCGACCAACCCCGAACGCGCCGGCGAAAGCGCGGCAATGGCGGAAAATCAGCGCTATGCCGACATCGCCGCCAGTATTCAGCGCGTCACCGAAGACGCCTTGATCGCCATCGCCAACGTGCTGCACCGCGAGACGGGTAAGGCAAAGCTGGTCATGGCAGGTGGGGTCGCGCTCAATACGAAGGCGAACTACCGTATCCTGAAAGAGACGCCCTTCGACGAGATTTACATCCAGCCCGCAGCCGGGGACGATGGGGGGGCGCTGGGCGCGGCGCTGTGGGCATACCATCTGGTGTTGGGCAAGCCGCGCGGGTGGGTCATGCCGGATGCTTACTGGGGTGAAAGCTACTCCGACGGCAGCATTCGCGCCTTTCTGGATGAGCGCGGCGCGACTTACACCGATTACAGCGACCGCGAAGACACGATGCTCGACCATCTCGCCGAGTCGCTCACGCGCAAGAAAGTGATTGGCTTCTTCCAGGGTCGCTTCGAATGGGGTCCGCGCGCACTCGGTAATCGCAGCATTCTGGCTGATCCGCGCTCCGAAGCCATGAAAGAAGTCGTCAATACCAAGATAAAATTCCGCGAGCCGTTCCGCCCCTTTGCGCCGGTGATCCTGCGTGACCGCGCGACCGAGTATTTCGACTATCCCGAAGTGGCACAGCACGAGGCGCCGCGTTACATGCTGATGGTCAGTCCGATCAAAGCGGACAAACAGGACGAGCTGCAAGCGGTCTGTCATCAGGGCACCGGTCGTTTGCAGACTATCGAAAAGCAGACCAACCCGCGCTACTATGGACTGATCGAGCGCTTCGGACAGTTGACTGGGGTGCCCGTGCTGCTGAATACCTCGTTCAATCTGCGCGGCGAGCCGATCGTCACCTCGCCGCGCGACGCCTGGAACACCTTTCAAAACAGCGACATCGACACCCTCGTCCTGGGTACGCATGTCGTCGAGAAGAAATGATCCCCCTGCCTGTGATCGATCTGTAGGACGCATCATGATGCGTCCGCAAAAAAGGAGTTTGTGCCATGCGTGACCTGATGAGCCGCTTTGGTGTCCTCGGCGAGCTGTTCTCGTTCTTATGGAAACGCCGTCTGTATTGGCTGATCCCGATGATCTTCGTGCTGGCGCTGTTCATCCTGCTGATCATACTCAGCAGCAATCCAGCGACCGCCCCGTTCATTTATCCGTTGTTCTAGGCATTCAAAGGGGCACGTATGGAAATCTGGCAGCAAACCCTGGTGATCGGCTTGGGACTGGGACTGATTTTGGCGGCGCTGATCGTGCCCCGTTCGCTCAAAGAAGAGCCGGTCTATGGTGGGGCACTCGCGCAGGGATTACATGCACTGGGCGCCTTATGCTTCGCATCGGTCATCCCGACGACGATCGTGGCGCTGATTTTGCGCGGCGGCTTCGGCACCGCATTTCCTCTGGCAGTCAGCCTGGTCGTCCTGGCGTATCTGATTCTGCTGGTCTTCGCCGCCATCGAGCAACCGGCGCGCGCAAGGCTGGCGCCGCGAGACGACGTATGGACGGCGGAAAAAGCAAAAACGTCCGGTCTGTGAACGCACTTTCTCGTTTTGAAGCATGGGCGGCGGCATCGCCGGACGCCATCGCCGTCGTTCATAACAGCGTGGCGTGGACGTATGGCGCGCTGAATAGCCGCTCCAATCAGCTTGCCCATGCGCTGATCGTGTGTGGCGTGCAGCCAGAGGTGCTCGTGAGCCTCAGCGCGCGACGCACACCAGAATTGATCCTGGGCTGGCTGGCGATTCACAAAGCGGGCGGGGCGGTGCTGCCTCTGGGGTTGGATTATCCGCCAGAACGACTCGCCTTTCTCATGCGCGAGTCAGGATCAGGCGTGGTCCTGGCAGACTCGCTCACCCGTCCCGTGATCGAACAGGCGGTAGCGTCGATGGACGCTGCCACGTTCACCCTGCTCGATTTCGACACCGGACACGGGGAAAACATCGATAATCCCACTGTGGCGGTATCACTCGATCATCTTGCCTATGTAATGTATACGTCCGGGTCTACTGGTGCGCCCAAAGGTGTCGAAATCGAACGACGCAGCCTGTGCAGCGTGGTCGATTGGTACGGTTACTCTCATCCTCTGACACCAAACGATCGCGTGCTGCAAGCCGCCAATCCGACGTTCGACAGCCTGATCTTCGAAATTTTTTATCCGTTGTCGTGGGGTGCCAGCATCCATATCGCAGACGACGATGTGCGCGCCGATGGTATTTCTCTGTACCGCTGGATGGTGCGAAATCGGATCACCATTCTCGGCTCGGTGCCGATGTTCACCGAAGCATTCTTCCCAATTGGCGAAGCCGAACAGTGGGCGGGGTGTACGCTGCGCTTTGTCGCGGTTGGCGGCGACAAGATGCACCGGGGCGCACCGGCGGGCGCGCCCTTCCGCTATGTCAACTGCTACGGTCCGACTGAAAACACGGTTGAAGCGACCTGGTACGACGTGCCTCAAGTCCGTCCTGGCGAACAGGATCAGCCTCCCCCGTCGATAGGATTCCCAATCCGCAATGTGCAGGTATACCTGCTCGACGAGTCGCAGCAGCCCACAGCCGAGGGCGAGATCGGAGAGCTGTATCTGGGTGGCATCCAGGTCGCGCGCGGCTACCGCAACCGTCCTGACCTGACCGCCGAACGTTTCATCCCCGACCCCTACAGCGACGTGCCGGGCGCGCGCCTGTATCGCACGGGCGATCTGGCACGCCTGACCCCCGACGGCTACGCTTTCCTCGGACGTGCCGATGATCAGGTGAAAATACGCGGCGTGCGTATCGAGATCGGTGAGGTCGAAGCCGCGCTGTATCGGCTGCCTGAGATACAGGATGCAGCGGTGAACGTGCAGTCGCGGCTGAGAGACGGCGACGATAAATATCTCGCCGCCTTCATCGTCTGGACAGACCGCGCGATGTCCGATCAAAGCGATCGCATTGAGCGCCTGCGCGAACGACTGCTCGACATGCTGCCGCCGCACCTGATCCCGACGGTATTCGTCACGCTGGACGCGCTGCCGTTGAACGCCAATGGCAAGCTCGATCGGCGCGCGCTGCCCCCGCCGCCACCCCGATCCGAGGAATTCACCCGTCCGCGCACGGGGACCGAAAGCCGTCTCGCGGCATTATGGGTGGAGATTCTGCCGAGTAATCCAGCCAACAGCTTCAGCATACACGACGATTTTTTCGCGGTCGGCGGCAATTCGCTGCACGCTGCACGCCTGATGACCCGCGTCGAAGCAGAATTCGGTCAAAGGCTGGCGCTTTCCAGCCTGTACCGTCACAACACGATCGAAAAACTGGGGCTGCTGATCACCCCGACCGCCATAGCCTCCCCCGACTCACCTGCACTTGACTCCGCCACCATAACAGGCTGGTCGTCACTCGTCCCGATCCAGACACACGGCAGTCGTCCGACTTTTTTCTGCGTGCATGGGATCGGCGGCAATATCGTCGCATTTCAACCGTTATCCGCCACCCTGGGCGATGACCAACCGCTGTACGGACTGCAAGCGCGCGGCCTTGACGGGAATCAGCGCGCGCACACCCGCGTCGAAGATATGGCGGCGCTCTACATTACAGAAATACAGACTGTGCAGCCGCATGGTCCGTATTATCTAGGGGGACAGTCGTTTGGCGGCGTGATCGCTTACGAGATGGCACGCCAGCTTACCGCATCGGGCGAGACAGTTGTGCTGGTCGCGCTGTTCGACTCGTTTCTTTACAATGTGAAGACACCGCCGCTGCACGGGCTGCTCACACGGGTGACAGATGGCGCGGCGCGGGCGCGACTGCACCTGCGTGCCTTGTTTCGGCTGCCCACAGCGCACAAAGTGCGCTATGTGAGAAAACGGTTGAGCAAGCTGGCAGAACGGCACCAGCTTTCCAATTGGCGGCGGCAATATCGGCGGCAGGTCAGTCTCGAACTACCCGACAGCATCTTGCCACCCCATTTGCGCAGCGTCAAGAAAGCCTGTCTGCTGGCGGCGCAGCAGTATGTCCCGCAGCCCTACGCCGGGCATGTAACCCTGTTTCGCGCTGAAGAACGCGATCCGATCCTATCCACGTCTCAGTACGCCTGGCGAAAACTGGCGCCGAATACAGCCTTCGTCGATGTTCCAGGCAGTCATGCCAATATGATGAATGCGCCCCATGTGCATGTGCTGGCACAACGGCTGCGCCAGGCGATCGATGCGAACACCCCCGCCCTGGCGGCTGTGGGACGAGTTATCGATTCGGTTACCCCTTCCGCATCTGCTTCAACAGATCATGCCGTCGGCGCCGCTGTCAATCGGGATGCGGCGGAAATCGAGCGCCTGACCATGCTGCATTTGACGCTCCAGCGCGGCTGTTTTGTCGAGCGCACGGTCGATCTGGACGGCGCGGTGTATGCGTTAGCGCGTGGGATTCGCAGTCCGTATTGGAACTACGCCAGCCGTGTGAATACAACGTCAGCGGACAGCGGCGCCCTGATCGACCGCGTATCGGCGTTCGCCCGCGCACACGGACGTTCCCCCGCCTTTGACCTCACCCACGACACGCAGCCGGGCGACTTCTCGGCGCGCCTGATCGAGCGCGGATTCCGCCAGATTGCCGACATGGCGTGGCTGGTGCGCGACACCACTCACGATGGGCAGGGAGCGATCGAGTCGGGCGTGCGCTCACAGCAGCCCGTGACGATCGTGGCGGCGAGCAGCAGCGCGGACTTGGCGGAGGTCGAGAATATCTATCATGTCTGTTTCGCACCCGACGACGCCGAAGAGCTGATCGGCTGGACGCAGTGGCACGACAGCAATGACTCGGATCGGGTGGAGGTGCTGCATCTGCTGGCAGTCGCCGAGGACGGCACGCCGTGCGGTGCCGCCAGCCTCTACCGGGTACATGGAGCGGCGGGCATCTACAACGTCGGTGTGCTCCCCGCATTTCGTCAGGCCGGGGTCGCCCGCGCCATGCTGATCGACCTGATCGCGCGATCACGGCGGCATGGCGACGCCTTTGTCACGTTGCAGGCGACGGTTGGAAGCCCGGCGCTGCATCTTTACGAGCAGCTCGGTTTCAGCGTGCGTTTCTTATCGACGCTGTACGTGCTGCCCTGGTAGGGGCTTGGCGTGCCAAGCCCCGGCAAATCGGCTTACGAAGGGTTTTCTGCCAGCTTTTCCAACCCGCTGTTGACTTGATCGCCGCGTTCTTCAGGCGGCAGGAAGCGAGTCGCCACCATCGTGATGTCGTCGAACTGTACTGCATCGCTGATGTAGTTGTACAACGCACTGTCCACGCGATTGAGCAGATCGACCGCGCCAGTGAGCGGCGGCACGATCAACTGGATCAGGTTCGCCTCCTTGAACAGCTTGCCCGCCGGATTGCGCGCGTCGGTGACGCCATCGGTAAAGGCGAAGAAAATGTCACCTGGCTCGACCTTCGCCTCCGCCAGTTCAAAGTCGGCGCCGGGGAACATACCGACTGCGGGTCCCGTTGGCTCCAGACGTGCCTTGATGGTGCCGTCCGGCGCGATGATCATGGGTGGCGGGTGTCCGCCGTTAATGTACACCAGCGATCCGCTGACTGGATCAAGCATCCCGAAAAACATCGTGGCGAACATATTCAGATCGAGATGATGCTCGGTGATGTATTCGTTGGTGTTCACCACCGCCGTCTTGAGGGCGTTGGCGCGAATCGCCAGCTTGCCGCCGATGCTGCGCAGCGTGGCGCGTGGGTCCTGCATTTCAAACAGCGACTCCGCCCAATTGACGTTGTGCGCCTGCATCGCAAACGCGCGCAGCAGACTGCGCGTCAGCGACATGAACAGCGCCGCGCCGACGCCCTTGTCGCACACATCCGCGATGATGATACCCAGGCGGCGATCGTTCATCATCATGAAGTAATCGTAGAAATCGCCAGCGACATCGCGCGCGGGCTGAAAGCGTCCACCTAATTCCCATCCCGGTATCTTGGGCAGTGTCTCGGGATTGGGCAGAAAGTTGAGCTGAATCTTGCGCGCGATCTGGATATCGTTCTCGATCTTGACCATCTTCTGGCGGTGTTGCACCAGCAGATGATTGTTGAGGACGACGGCTGCCTGTGAGGACAGCGACTCGACGACCAGCCGATAAAACTCGTCGAAAGGTACGATCAGGTCGTTGGCGTCCTTGGCATTCAACAGTTGCAGCACGCCGATGACTGCCCCGGTGTTGTCCTTGAGCGGCACCGTCAGGCTGGAAACCGAGCGGTAATTGTTCTGCTTGTCGAATACCTTTGTCGCGGAAAAGTCGAACCCCTCCGCCTCATAGACATCGGGGATATTGATCGACTTGGCGACATGGCTGACATAGGTCGCCACATTGTGATGGTTGGGCAGCCCGGTGGCGCGGTCGAAAAGCGGCAGCGGCGCAAAGTTGACGATCTGCCCAGACGAACCGCCCAGATGGATACCCAGCGACTCGGTGATGACGATGGCGAACCTCAGCGTGTTGTCGTTGGTGCGGATGTAGACCGTCCCGGCGTCCGCGCGACAGATCGAACGCGCCTCATTGACGATGCGCTCCAGCAGCAGATCAAAATCGACCTCGCTGGACAGCGCCACGCCCATCGGCAGGATTACTTTTTCCATCAGCTCTGCCAACCGCTCGACGCGGCTGACGTGGGCGAGTTCGTTGATTTGGAGCTGCTTCTTTTGCATCACTATCCGCACACGCAGATCGAGTATTTCCGGCGTGGTCGGCTCCTGCACGTAATCGTCCGCGCCCATCTCGATCATGCGGCTGACGATCTCCACGTTGGCGACCGACGACACGATCAGGACAGGAATGGACTCCAGACGGGCATCCGCCTTCATCGCCGCCAACAACTGCTCACCCGTCATGCCGGGCAGGTTGACGCCCATCAGCAGCAGTGCGTAGCTTTCCGTGCCTTCGTTGAGGCGCCGCCAGGCTTCGAGACCATCGGCGGCGGTATCGACGGAGTATCCCAGGTTCAAGAAATGACGCGCGTAGGCGTCACGATTGGCGTCATTGTCATCGACAACCAGCAGGCGATCGACCCGCTCCGTCATAATCTGTCCTTCTCACTCATCAACACGAGCGCATCACTGCGCATTTTTACGCTTCATGATAAAGTGATTGTAATTCTTTCCATCGAGATATTCATACTTGAATTCATCGACATTGCGAATCACCAGATAAATCCCCAACCCACCGATGTCGCGTTCTTCCAGTGGATCGTTGAGTTCGTCGGCTGAGGGCATGGTGTGATCATCCAGCGGATTGAACGCAACCGCCTGATCGATCAGGCTGACGCGCAACCATTCGCTGGTGAGCGCCGACTCGATCATGACGTCCCCTTTTCGCTGTGAGTCGCGGTATCCATAAAGGATAATATTGGTTGCCACCTCATCCACCGCCAGGCGCAGGCGGCTGGCGGACTGTTTTTCCAAGCCGGCACGCGCTGAGGCATCGACGACAAAATCGCGCAGCGCTTGCAATGAGGTGCCGAGTTGTTCGGCATTTCCGGTCACTGTGAGGCTGTTGACGACTGGCTCGGTCATTTGGCTACCCTGGTTGGTTTCGATCGCGGATTGTGACCGCGCTGCACGGAGTGACCCGTGCAGCGCATGGTGCAAATGCGACAGCGAATATCTGCGGAGTCGCCCTAGACCGGGTCGGACGGATTGGTGGTTGTGCCGGTTCCGTCGGGCTGGTAGGTGTCCATCATGATCACGCTGTAATGAAATCCGGTCTGATGGATCGGCTCGGACACCGCTTCACTGGCACCGATGACGTAAATCTGTACGCTCTGACCCATCTTTTGTTTAGCGAACACCAGCGTGCGCAAGCCCGCCGACGACATATATTCCAGTCCGTCCAGCATCAGCACGAGACGAGTGACTTTTTGCGCGGCTGCTTCTTCGATCTTGTTGCGGAAATCGCCGGCGACGCTGGCGTCCAGTTCTCCGGTCAGCGTAATGGTAGCGACATCGTTCTGAATTTCGAGCTTGGCATCGAACGCCATGTTGATTCTCCCTTTAGAAGCCCATGCACCTGTTAAATGAAGCGGATTTCATCGATCTCACCGACCGACCAGAATCACCACCGAACGACCGCCCAACAAGACCGAACGATCGCTCAGGACGGGTTCACTACCCGGATCCCAGATGTCGTGCGGAGACGGCACGCCGGTGTTGGCGGTGACGTGCCAGCGCAGCCCATCAGGCAGCTCGGGTGGGGTGAATCCGACTGTATCCCAGTGCATATTCATCGCCACGTAGATGTAATCGTCACGCAGCGAACCTCCTCTAGCATAATCGCCGTTCAGCATGAACGCCAGTGTTCTGCTGCCGTCCGACCAATCCGGCGATCCTGGCTGTGTGCCGTGAAAGCTGATGTCTGGCGCGCCCAGACCGAGGTAATCGCGGTGCGAGAGAAAATAACGGTTGCGCAGGATCGGATGTGCGCGGCGGAATGCCACGATCCGCTGAAAGAAACGGAGCAAATCGGCATCGGTCTCGGTCTGACGCCAGTCGAACCAGTTCAGCTCGTTGTCGTGGCAGTAGGTATTGTTGTTGCCGTACTGGGTGCGCCCAACCTCGTCGCCCATGAGGATCATGGGAATCCCCTGGCTGACCATCATCAGCGCGGCAAAATTCTTGACCTGCTGGCGACGCAGCGCATTGATTCCAGCGTCCTCGGTCTGCCCTTCCCAGCCACAGTTCCAGCTGTTGTTGTCGTTGGCACCATCGCCACCGTTTTCCCCGTTCGCCTCGTTGTGCTTGTCGTTGTACGAGACCAGATCGATCAGCGTGAACCCGTCGTGCGCGGTGATGAAGTTGATCGAGGCGGTGGGTCCGCGCGAAGCGTAGAGATCGGGTGATCCCTGGATGCGCTGCGCGATGTCCCCGACCATGCCTGGCTCGCCTTTGACGAACTTGCGCACGCCGTCACGGTACTTGCCGTTCCATTCTGCCCAACGGTTATACGCCGGGAACGAACCGACCTGATACAGACCGCCCGCGTCCCATGCCTCAGCGACCAGCTTGCAGTGCGCCAGGATCGGATCATACGCCAGCTGCTCCAGCAGCGGCGGATTGCTCAACGGCGCGCCGTTGGGGGCGCGTCCGAGAATCGACGCCAGGTCAAAGCGGAACCCGTCGATGTGGTACTCCGCTGCCCAGTAGCGCAGGCAGTCCAGCACCATGCCGCGCACAATCGGATTATTGCAGTTGAGCGTGTTGCCCGTGCCGCTGAAGTTGAAGTAGTAGCCTTCTGGAGTCAGCATGTAGTAGATTTTGTTGTCCAGCCCGCGAAACGAGATGTAGGGTCCGCGTTCATTGCCTTCTGCGGTGTGATTGAACACCACATCGAGCATGACCTCGATCCCGGCGGCATGGAGCTGCTTGACCAGATTTTTGAACTCGTCTACCTGCATATTGAACTTGCCGGTCGCGGCGAATCCAGCCTTAGGGGCGAAAAAGCCGAGCGTACTGTAGCCCCAATAATTGTAGAGCGTTTCGCCCGTTTGCTGATTGATCCGGCTGTTCTCGAATTCGTCGAACTCGTACACAGGCAGCAGCTCGACACAGTTGACGCCGAGCGCCTGCAGATACGGAATTTTGTCGATGATCCCGGCGAACGTCCCGCGTGCCCGTTTGCTCACGCCCGACGACTCGTGAGCGGTGAAGCTGCGGACGTGCATTTCGTAGATCACCAGGTCTTCGGTCGGGGTCTCCAACGGCTTGTCGTGTTCCCAATCGAAGTCGTCCAGGACGAGACGCGCCCGGTGCTGATAGGGATCGTTCCAGTCGGGCACCACACCCCACACCTCACGCCCGCCGATCACGCGCGCATACGGATCCATGAGGATTTTCGTCTTGTCGAAGCGGTGCCCCTGCTCCGGGTCGAACGGACCATCCATACGATAGCCATATTCGATCTCTTCCCAATTGAGACCGAACACCGTCATGGCGAACACATCACCGATGCGAAACTCCTCGAAAAAGGGAATCTCGACGAAGGGCGCCTTTTCACGCTTGTTGAACAACACCAGTGTGCAGGAAGTGGCAGCGCTGGAATAAATCGAGAAATTGATCCCGCCCGGCACGATGCTGGCGCCGAACGGCAGTGGTTTACCAGGGCGCAGCGGATAGCCCTCGTATTCATGGGTTGGGTAACCATCGATGCGTTGATCCATCGCCATCGCGTCGTTTTTCCTTTCGATCAGAATGTGAGGTTACGACGCATCCAGAGCGATCACGCCCCCGGCGATATCGTCCGCCAGGGTGAAAAACTTGAGAAAGCCCGTCGCGGACATGGTATCCTGCAGGTCTTCCGACAGACCCACCAGGATCGCCTTGCCCTTACCAGCAGTGATCTGCCGATACAGCAGCAGCATGATGCGCAGCCCTGCCGACGACATATAGGTCACTTCGCTCATGTCCAGCAGCAGACGGCAGCCAGGCTCGGCTGCGTCCAGTACCGCCTCTTGCAGCGTCGGGGCGGTGGCGCCGTCAACGTCGCCGCTGGCCTGGAGCAGGGTATAATTCGATTCTTGAGTGACGTTGACGTTCATCTGCGCTCGCCTTTGCGATTGATCGAGATGCGGTGGGGTTTGGCGTGCCAAACCCCGAAAAAACGACGGCGCTGTTGGACGGGGCATGGCGTGCCCTGCCCCGTCCAACAGTGCCACTGACTTACTTGACTGCCTCGATGTGTACCTTGATCTTGACGCGGTGATCCAGCTTGGGCAGATTGACGATCAAGCCGTCGGCGTCGAAATCGGTGTACGGCTGTCCGTCGATCTCGACCGATCCGATCCGGATCGATCCCTTCGGCAGAATATCCGGCGACACGCGCAGCTTGCCGTCCGGGAAGCCGTTGACCAGCGGCTTGAAATAAAAATCCATGCCGACTTTGCTGATCAACAGATTCTGGTAGATTGCTGACAGATAGCACAGCTCGGTCGAGTGGTAGCCGCTCATCGAGTGGCTGCCCTTCAGACGCTCATTGCCGAGCAGGTACGGCAGACCATTCGCCAGCGTATTGAAATACACGCCGCCATCGTCGTGATCGGGGAAGAAGGCGTTGTAGTAAGCAGCCGCTTCGCGCCCGTGACGCTTGTATTCCTCGTCCTTGTACACGCCGTACATGATCAGGTAGGCGAGGATCGCCTGTTCCTGCTGCCACCAGGCTTTACGATCGTGCCAGACGTAGCGGTGGAATTTTTCACCCGGTGCGACCACGCGCTCCATTACGTCGTACCAGCCGCCGCGCTGCAGGTCGCGCCCGATGCCGGGCATGACTTCGGCGATCTGCTTGCTGAATTCGACGTATTCCGGCTTGCTCTTCAGCGACACCATGCGCGTCAGATTCCAGGCGATCTTCATGTTGTGACCGACGACGCCACGATTCTGCTGCCAGCCCCATGTCTGGTCTTTCGACCAATCCTCGTGGAATTTCTCCTGCACGAAGGGGCTGTTCTCGTAGTCCGGGAAATACTTGGTTATCATGTCGAAGCAGTATTCGAGCATATCGGCGTAGCGCTGTTCGCCGGTCGCCAGATACAGGTTGATCAGGAACGCCGGAGCATGATCGCCGACCGAGTTCCAGTTTTTACGGGCGCGATTCGCGCCGAGCGATTCAGCACGCGGGTCGAGGCTGATCGGATCGACGTGCGAGAAATAGCCGCCCAATTCCTTGTCGATGTAATACTTGTCGAACAGCGAGACCGTCTTTTCGGCGTCGCTGTAGATGCGCTGGTCGCCGGTCGCGCGGTAGGTCTGGATCGGGCCCGCCAGCGCGTAAATCTGCTCGTATGCCGGGATCGAGTCGAAGTCGTCACCGAATTCCGATGTCAGCAGCTTTTGTTCCTGCTCGCCGTTGACCTGGATGCCGTGATACCAGTAGACCAGGTCTTCGTCCATGTCGTAGAAACGCATGTGTTCGCGCAGATACTCGGTGCCGAGTTCCGCCGCTTCGAGATACTGATCCTTGCCTGTCATCATGAACGCCGAGGCGAACCCATAGACCAGGCGCGAGATCGTGTCGGTCTCCTGCAAAAAGTCACCGCGCTTGCCGCCCCCCAGATGCAGGAAGGTGCGGTAGTTGCGATAGTTGATTTTTTCGGTCGGCCAGTTGAACTGCCAGTGCAGGTACGAATTGGCGATGCTGTCTACCTGCTTCACCCACCAATCTGGCTCTTCATGGCGATAGACTGCCGCGCCCGTACCGGGGAACACCATCCACTTGATCTCGAATTTGTTCGTCTGCTCCGGGTAGAAGATACCGTAGGAATAGACGAACTGTCCCGGCGACAGCAGCTCCGCCAGTCGTCCGGTGGCGTCCATATAGCCTTCGCCCAGATTATGCGAAATGCGCGCATAAGCGGTCTCGGTGATCTCGCCCTTGAACTGGCGCCCGTCGGAGGTGGTCAGCTGCACGGTGCGCTCACTGCGGTCGAAATGTGAGACGTACCCTGCGATCATATCGGAGAATGTAAAGTCGAGGTTGTTCACGTTTTCCTGTGCCCCTTCAATTCTGGTCGTGTGAATGCGGCGAAAGGTCGATGAAACCACTGTTTATGCCAGCGGCGGCGGATTCTCCTGATCGGTGTAGCCCTGACTGATCTCGACGATATTGCCTTCCGGGTCGGACACCCAGACCGTCATCCAGCCGGGGATGAAGGCGCCAAAGTCGAGCGGACCTAATGTGACGACAGCGGCATCGCCCATCGCGGCGATCACCGCGTTCACATCATCCACCTTGAAGGCGATGTGACGAGGACCCGTGAAACTATACCCATCTTTTTCCGGCGCCGCGATCGGACGGGCATCGCCCGACTTGAACAGCTCCAGATAAAAGTCGCCCGCTCCACGCAGAAAGACGAGTTGATTGTCGTCTCCGAGCGGAATCACACGGGCACGGGTGAAGCCGAAATACTGCGTGTAGAATTTTTCGATCGCTATCGGGTCTTTGCAGTTCAGTCCAACATGATTGAAGACCATCAGCCCGCTCCCGTGTTTTCTTTTTCGTGCAGCATGTCGATGATTTTGCGCGCGAACATATGGCAGTGCCCACCGGTGCGCCCGGTGACCAGATCGCCATCGACCGTCACATCCTCGTTGGTATAATGCGCGCCCATATTGCGAATGTCACCCAACAGATTGATGTGCCCAGTGACGTTGCGCCCACGCACCAGATGCGGCACGGGTGAGATCAGCCACATGCCATGACAGATAATGCCCTTGAGGATACCCGGTTCTGCGAACGCGCGCTCGACCAGCTGCACCGCTGGAGACAGCTTATCGATGTCCTCGGTGTAGCGCAGACGGTCGCTGACGATCGCCGACGGCACGATGATGGCGCTGTAACTGCGCAGTTCCTCGTCCGAGATGTTTTCGACGCTGCGATGGCACTCGAAGGGCGCCTGGTATTCATGTCCCTTGAAGGTCAGATAGGGCTGACCCCACAGGCGGCTCATGAAATGCAGCTCGATCCCCTCTTCCGGGAACCGATGCTCGTAATAGAAAATTTCCTTCTCGTAGTAGTCACTCTCGATCAGGACGGCGACTTTTTTACCTTGCAGCGACATAGACTCTCCTTCGATGCTCGCTACGGCGGGAGGCACAAGGGCGCCGAAACGGTTGGCAGTCGTTCCGGCGCCTGACTTCGATTACAGCCCGTGCTGCTGCTTGATCATGTCGGACACTTTTTCACCGATCATCATGATCGCTGAATGACAGTTGCCCGACGGTACAAACGGCATCACGCTGGCATCCGCGACGCGCACGTTGTCCAGACCATGCACCTTGCACGCCGGGTCAACCACTGCCATCGCGTCCAGACCCATCTTGCACGAGCCAGCCTGGTGATGATACGAGTCGGCGCGGCTGCGGATAAAGGCGCGAATCTCGTCGTCGGTCTGCACCTGCGGACCGGGCAGTAATTCGACGCCTGTCAGATGTTCCATGAACGTCCTGGATTGGAAAATCTCACGCGCCAGCTTGAACGCCCAGACCATGCGATCTTCATCGGATTTGACGCCCAGATAGTTGGCATCGACCAGCGGATACGCCAGTGGGTCGGCGCTCTGCAGCCGGATCGATCCGCGCGACAGCGGACGCACCACACCGGGGAGAATGCTGACTCCGTTCGGATTCTGCTGTCCGACGATAATATCGAAAGGCGCGCTGATGAACGCCATCTGAATGTCGGGTCCGACCCAGCCCGGATCGGACTTGGCAAAGAGCGCGCTTTCCGACATGTTCAGATTCGGCGGCGGCACCGCTTCTTTGGTCTCGTAGATGACACCTGTCAGTACATGATTGTGGAAATTCTCGCCCACGCCCGGCAGATCGACCACGACGGGTTTATCCCAGGCGGTCAGTTGTTCGGCTGGTCCGACACCGGAGTTGAGCAGAATGTGCGGCGACTCGATCGCACCCGCAGCGATGATCACCTCGTGATTGACATGGGCGGTCTGGAGCTGACCGTCGTGCATATACTCGACGCCAATACATTTGGTGCCCTCGAACAACAAGCGGGTCACCTGGGCGTTGGGGCGCAGTGTCCAGTTGGGGCGGCTGGGTTGGAACGGCTCGATGTAGGCTTCGTTGACACCATGACGCCGACCGTCCTTGATATTGAGATGGTGCCAGCCCGCGCCGATCATATTCGGACCATTGAAGTCGTCGGTATGCGCGTGACCCAGTTCCACACACGCATCGATGAACACCGCCGAATTCGGATTCGGCTGGTGATTCTTGGCGTTGATCACGCTGATCATGCCGCCGTGTCCGGCGACCGGACTGGTCTCGTCTTCCTGATTTTCCGACTTTTTGAAGTAGGGCAGCACATCCTTGTATGCCCAGCCAGGCGCGCCATTGTACGCCCAATTGTCGAAGTCGCTCTCGTGCCCGCGAATGTGCATCATGATGTAGAAATTTGATGATCCGCCGACAGCTTTGCCGCGCGGCTCGTTGATCATACGCCCATCGAGCGCTTTTTGCGGAGGGCTCGTGTACGCCCAGTCGATCGGCGTCTTCCACAACGCGGGCCATGCCTGGGTGATGCGCACCAGTTCAGGGATTTCGCCTGTCCCGGCTTCCAGATGCAGCACAGTGGTATTGGCGTTTTCGCTGAGCCGGTTGGCGACGACCGCCCCACCCGCCCCCGCACCGATGACGATAAAATCAAAGTGACTGCTATCGGTCATGTCTGAATTTATCCTTCGGAAAGTTGCTTCAGGAAAGGCTCAAACGGCTTGGAGTCATGGAAGTTCGCCATGTAGATGATTTTGCCATCCTGGAAAATGAAGTAGTTCATCGCTTCAGCTTCGATCGCCTCATCCGGGTATTTCATCGCGCGCGCCGAAATGTGCGACACGACCGCACCGCGATCGCCATCGACCATGATGCTCTTTGGGCTGTTTTGAAACGACTTGTACGCCTGGGGAAAGCCGCCCATGATGCTGCGCAGCGTCTCCATGCCGGTCAGTCTTCCGGCGAGCTGTTCGTCCATGACGTAATCGTCGTGGAAGAGGTCGCACCAGTGACCCCATTCGCCAGCGGTCGCATACTCGTAATATTTCTGGATGATCTCGTGAGGGGTTTGCACGACAGGTTACTCCTTTACGTGGCACAAGGAAAATCGCAATGTTAGGGGCGCAGCAGCACGCCCCGTGAAACGCATTATTTCTTCAGGGGCCAATATCCAAGCTGTTCCAGGATATACAGGCTGTCTGAATTGAAGTAACGATCGGTGATTTTACCGTCTTTGATGCGGAACATCGACAAACCGTTCCAGGTCAGCATCTTGCCCGTCGCCTCACCGAGCCAGGGCGCATCATGCTTGAGGTGCATGACACCCCGCACGCCAACCATATCGCCTTCGGCGATCATTTCCTCGATGCTCACGCCCGATTCGGGGAACATACCGCGGAATCCTACGATACCGCCTCCGAGCGTCTCACGTCCGTGCGGGCTGCCAAACAGTGCCTCACCATGATCCTGGAATTCATCGACCATGATCTCTTTGAGTTCATCGACATGCACGGCGTTGAAGATCGAGTTGTAAAAGCGCTGTACGATCCGCTTATTGGCGTCGAGCTGCGAGTCCGACACCTGGGCGCTGGGCGGCTCCGCGACTGGCAGCCCCGCAGACGGTGCCGCAGCTTCAGCCGGGGCGCCACCGGGGATGATCCCAAACTGCTGCAGCAGGCTGAAGGTGTCCGAGTTGAACCAGCGCTCGACGATCTTGCCATTCTCGAAGCGGTTCGTCCCGATCGCTGTCCAGCTCATCTTACGACCGCTGGCGGGCATCCCCATGAACGGCTTGGTGTGCGTGCCCGTCCAGCGCAGCCGCGCGACCACCTTGTCGCCGTATGCCATAATATCCTCGACCGTGACCACCAGGTCGGGGAAGGCATCCTGCACGGCGCGGGCAGCCAGCTTAAGCGGTTCCAGACCCTTCTGGTAAGGGTTGAGCGCGTCACCGTGAATGACAAAATCGGGCGACATCAGCTCATCGACGATATCGACGTTGCCCTTATTTTCCTCTTCGTAGAGACGGAGGACGATCGCTTTGTTGGCTTCAGGATTGGGGGGCGGGGTGAACGACGGGATGATCCCCATCTGCATCAGAATACCCACCTGGTCGAATTCGTTCCACGCCTCGATGAACTGTCCGTTGGCGACGCGCAGAATGCGGTGCGCCGTCCATTCGATGTGCTTATCGGTGGGCGGAAAGCCGTAGAATGATCCGGTATTCGTACCCGTCGCGCGCACACGAATCGCCACGCGATCGCCCTCGACACCGAGGTCTTCGACCGTGAAATTGATGTCGGGAAACGAGTCGTCAAGCTGATCGTGTGCTGCTACCACGCCTTCGGCGCCAGGGGGCAAGCCCGTGACCTGAGCGTTATTGTGATCGACGAAATCGACCGCGAACGCCTGACGCAGCTTGCTCGGATCGTGTTCGTTCACGCCGTCGATGTAGGTATTGACGAGCTGGGTATACAGCTCGACATTGGCTTTGGCGTCCTCGGTCTGCATCGCGCCGAGCTGCATCATCAGTGTCACGATGTCCAGCCCGCCCCAACGCTCGGCATACATGCCATTTTCCATGCGCACCGTTTCCAGCAGCAGCACCGAGAATTTCTTGCCCGTGCCGGGCAGACCCATCAGGTTGCCATCGTGCGTCCCGGCAATCGTCGAGATGATCGTCACTTTGTCGCCTTCAGCGATCATCTCGTGGATGGTATTATGCACATCCGACGAGCCTTCAAAAAACATGCTGAAGAACATCTGCGTTCCGGCGGGACCCTGTGGCATCCCGGCGGGCGCGCTGTGATCGATCCCGTTCGGCGGGACATACTCGCCAAAACGGGTACTGATGTGGTTGTTGATAATATTTTCGATGTAATCGCGTACCCGCGCCTTATTCGTTTCTTGCAGTGTCGCCATTGACAGGTTCTCCTGTTTTTATGGACTACTCATGCCGATCCCGGCGCTGTTATTGAATACCGAGTTGGGCGCGCAGTCCCAGACGATCGACCCATTCCCAGCGCTCGACGATCTTACTGTCGGCAAAACGGAAAATGTGTATCGCAGATACCGAGAACGGCTTTCCAGTCGGCGCCGCGCCCATAAAATTGCCGCCGTGCGTCCCGGTCAGGGTCAGGCGCAGCGTGACGATCTCGCCCTCGCCCATCACATCATCGACAGCCGCCTTCAGATCGGGGAACGCCCCAAAAATCGTCTGGAGAGTGCCCTTCAGGTGATCGAGCGGCTCCGGTACGCCGCTGGCGTTGACATCGTGCAGCGGGTCGATCATCAGCGACGGCAGAGTGTCCATCTGGCGCTCGACAAAAACCGCGCGGTGAAACTGACGAACTGCTTCTTTATTGGCATCGAGAGACATGGTATTTCCTTCCTCGTTCAGGCGTGTCGAGTCGGATGCGGCGGCGGATGCGGCGTCTCTTCAGCCGCCGCCCATCTTCATCTGCGGGATCATACCCAGATCCATGAGCTGCGGCATCACGTCCTGATTCGCCCAGCGCTCGATGATCTTACCGTCGGTGGTAAAACGGTAGGTCGAGAGACCCGCCCAGTGATGCACCTTGCCCGACGGCTGGCTGCCCATGAAGGGTCCCAGGTGTGTACCATGCCAGGACAGGCGGCAGACCACGATATCCCCTTCCGCGACCATATCCTCGATCACGGTGTGACCATCGGGGTAGGCGGCTTTCACACCTGCGACGCCCTGCTTGATCGTCTCGCTGCCACCAATGTACGGAAACAGCGCATCGCCATGATGTACAAATTCGGCGCACATCAATTCATCGATGACGGCGACGTTGCCTTTGCCGATGACTTCATCGTAAAAGCGCTGCACGTTGTGCTTGTTTTGTTCGATGGACATTGCCTGGGTCTCCTTGAAATTATCGTGATTTGTTCGCGGACAATGCGGGCATTGTCCGTAGAGTGACCAAAAATAACGTGTCGATTAGCCGAATTTCATCGGCATGAGTCCCAACTGCTGGAACATCGTCAGAAAATCCTCGATCACATGGCGCTCGATCATGATGCCATTTTCGTCGAAGGTAGCGAGCTGGCTCGCTGTCCAGGTCAGCATTTTGAAGGTCGGCGCGACGCCCATGAATTCACTGACGTGACGCGCAGTCACTTTTTGATGCGACATCACCTTGTTACCTTCGGCAAACAAGTGGATGATTTCGATGGTCGCGTCCGGGAATGCCGCCTTGAAACCGCCAATGCCCTGCTTGTGTGCCTCGCGTCCGACCGCTTTTGGCAGCAGCGACATCGGACCGTAGGTGGTGAATTCCTCGTGCATGAATTTATCGAGTTCGTGCAGTTGGTCGTTGTTCGCAGCCAGGAAAAACCGAATGACCGTGTTTTTGTTGTGTTCAGGTGTGGTCGCCATAGGATCGCCTTCTTGGGATTGACCATCACGGATAGAGAAACGTCAGGCGGACGCGCGGCGTCCACCTGACGGCGTGCGTATGATTATTTTTGCGGCGCGGCGGGGGGCGGTCCGCCAAAGGGCGGCAGGATACCCAGCTGCTGCATCAGACCGAGCATGTCCCAATAGCCGTGTGCCTGGATGATCTTCTGATCGAGAATACGAAACATCATGTGCCCACTGAGGTTAATCGCCTTGCCCGACGCTGGCAGCCCACGAAAATCGCCTGTGTGCGTCCCGGTGACGTGATAGCGCATGGCGGCTTTTTCGCCTTCCATGTACACGGCATCGATGCGGTACTTGATGTCGGGGAAGGCGGTGTGCGTGGTATCGAGCCATTCCTTTACGCTGCCCTGACCGAGCTGCGCGCCGCCACCTTCCTGAAAGAAAATATAATTCTTGCCGTAGAACTCCGGGATGCGATCCTGAGCATTGTGGTTCCAGACTTCTTCGACCAGGCGGCGCACGACATCTTTGAGCGATCCGCCACCCGTGCCGTCATTCAGGCGCTCTCCAGTATGGGAAGCGACCGGCGCCCAGAACAGGTCGTATTCATTCGTGCCGTCACCGAAAATACCGGCGCGTCCTTCGATGATCTTGCCATTACGCCAGCGCAGCAGATGCGCCACATCGATATCGAGCTTGGTGTATGGCACCGTGCCCGTGCCTTCACTACCCGCGCGGTAGCCCGTGTTATGGGTCACATCGACCGACCATTCGTCGTTGACCAGCACGGTGATCGCATTCATATTGAAGCTGTGGGCGGACATCGCCCCAACCTGCCCCATAAAGCCCAGGAAGCCATCCAGCCCATAATGCCAGCCCGACAGCGGATTGTGCCCTGGCACCAGCCATTTCATATCGGTGTCCCAGTATTTTTCGATCTCGGCGCGATTACCAGACGCCAGCGCCTCATATGCCTTACCGACCAGTTCAGCGGTTACATGTGTTGCCATCAGCGATAACCCTTCTTCTTCGATGGAAAACAGGAACGGTAAAGGGTTGAATCAATCAGCCAGACGCGCCGGAATACCCTTAAGCGTGAACATCGACCACATATAGCGATCGACATTGTGCTGATCGCCGGTATGCACGTGCACCTCGTGAATCAATTCATCTTTGATCCCGTAGCTGGTGCAGGTTGGGAAGGTGAACGCTTCGCCACCGATCTCGCCGTGCCCGATGTGACGCTCGATCACAGTGCCGTCGTCCAGCTCGCCGAAGTGAATGTTATCGACGTGGATACCCGCCTGAAAGAGCGCGCCAAAGAACGCCAGCACAGCGTCCACACCCTGAATGCGCCCCGACAGCGGATGATGTCCAGGCATCGTCCACGACATGTCGGGATGGAAGACCTGTTCTTTAATTGCCTGCATGTCGCCCTTGGCGAACAATTCGTACATTTTCAGCACGAGTTCGGTGTGCGTGCGCATCTGCACAGTATCTTTGTCGGGTGAATGCAGCATCATTTGTTTCTTGTCGGTGGCTTGAGTCATGATTATATCCCTTAGGTTCTACAAGATTCGTCAACGAGAAAATAAGTGTGTTTCGCCCGTTCGCCCTTGCGGGCGAACGGGCAACTTTGCTCTTGAACCGTTACAACGGCACGCCGCCGGGCAGTTGTCGGAGTTCATCGACGATGTAAATCGTGATCGCGGGCGCCAGCGACTTGGGATCGCGCTTGATCTCCCAGGTCTGGTAGGCATCGAAAATCAGGCGTTCGCTCTTGGCGGCGGGCGCCTTCCAGCGGCTCGCCTCCCAACGCACGACCAGCTTGACATCCGCCTTCGAGCCGTCTTCGCTGACCTGAACATCGAGCGACTGCATGGTATGCACTTCGTCGAAGAAGATACGGATCACGCCCTGAAACCACAGCTCGAATTCAGCCTGGGTGTACAGGGTCGCTTCGGGGAAGCGCATCTGGAGGTCGGTGCTGTGTACGTATTTGATCATATCGACCTGTGCGCGATGCACGTCCAGGCCGACGTACCAATCAGCGACCATCGCCTCGATTTCTTCTTTTGTCAGCGGTGCGAGCTGCGACATGTGTGTCCTTTCGTGAGTCACAAAGCCAGAAAGATTACGAAACTTCGCTGCTGATCACCATGTCGATCAGAAACGGTCCATCGGTCGCCAGCATCTGTCTGACGGCGTTTTCCACCTGATCGGGATGATCGACGCACAGCGCCGGCACACCCATCGACTCTGCCAGTTTCGCAAAGTTGACCACCGGATTCGCCAGATCGAAGCTGTGCGGGAATTCGTGAACCGGGTCACCGACCTGTTCCTGCCAGTATTGCAGGATGTTCAGCTTGAGCAGCATGTAGCTCTGATTGTTGCAGATGACGAACTTGGCACCGATGTTGAAGTGCGCAGCCGTCCACAACGCCTGGATGGTGTACATACTGCCGCCGTCGCCCGTGAAGCCGATCACGGTCTTGTCCGGGTGCGCCAGCTTGACACCCAGCGCGCCAGGGATGCCGACGCCGAGCGAGCCGCCGCGTGTCTGAAAGAAATGACCGGGCAGGGTCGGGGGCAGGTAGCGCGTCACATCGGGTGAGGTCGTGAGCGCCTCATCGAATACCATCACGTCCGAGGGCACATGCAGTGACAGTTCTTCCATGAAACGCGAGGCGCGCAGGGGCACTTCGTTGCGACGTGTGCGATCTTTTTCAAGCGCGGCTTCCCGCGCGGCGTGGGTGGCGGCACGCGCCGATTCCAGCCGCCCCGATGCGGCGCTGCGCGCGCTGTCGGTCTGCGTCCCGGCGATCACTTCCGCCAAGCCAGCGAGCGACGACTTTGGATCGGCGACCACGCCCAGATCGACCGGGAAATTCTTGGCGATCTCGTAGCCGTTCAGGTCGATGTGGATGACCTTCGTCCCCGGCGCGAAAGCATCGAACAGGTTCGGGAACACTTCCGGGAACACATACGTCCCCACCACCAGCACCGCGTCATGCCTGTGCGCGATGCCCGCGCTCACCCGTCCGAACATGTGCCCGGTCGTGCCACGATACAGCGGATGCAGCATACTCATGTTGACTTCCGACGCATCGACACCGTACACATCGGCGCCCAGCAGTTCCGCGACGCGGGTCAATTCGTCCTGCGCACCGCTGAACGTGATGCCATCGCCCATCAGGATCAACGGGTGCTGTGCGCCGAGCAGCATTTCGGCGGCGCGATGCAGCGTCTCACGCGAGGGCGCGACGGCAGTGTCGAGCATCGAGGTCGGGAAGACCTCTTCGTTGTTGAGCGCGTCCAGCACGTCAGCCGGGACGCACACGAACACCGGTCCAGTCGGCGGCGTGATGGCGATCTTGATAGCGCGGCGCAGCACGCGCAGCAGCGAGTTGGGGTCGATGACGCGCGTCGCCCACTTGGTGACGGGCTTCGCCATGCCGACGAGATCGGCTGCCATTTGCGCGTCCATCGCGTCGTACTTGATGCCAGCCTCGCCCGCGATCACGATCAGCGGCGCATGTCCACGCATCGCCTGATACATCATACCGATTCCATTGCCCAAGCCGACGCCGCTGTGAAGCTGGACGACGGTCGGTTTGCGCGTGGCACGGGCATAGCCATCACCGATGCCGACGGCGATCGTCTCCTGCAAGCCCATGATGTATTTGAATTCGGGGTAGCGCTCCAGCGAGTCGAGGAAACCCTGCTCGACCGTACCCGGATTGCCGAACATATAGGTGATGCCATCCGCGAGGAACTGCTCGATCATCGCGTAACGCCCTGGTTTTCCAGGCATACAATCCCCTCCCGTACTGTGGCGCCGTCCGTCGGCGTGAGACCCAAGAAGTCGCAGCGGCTCTTCACGAGCCGCCGCGCAATACCGTTTACCAACCCCAGCGGGTGAGACCGTTTTCCAGCACTTCGACCATCACCTTGCCAACCGTCGCGGAGTCCTGGGTCGAACGCCCGGACAGGAACGGATAATCGAGGATGGTGGAAATGGTGTGACCGACGCCGCCGTGATACTGTCCACCGGGCTGAGTCGCATCGCGCAGGATGAATTCCAGCGGGTAGAACGCCCACTTGAAGTTGTGATCGATGCCCATCACGCCCGTGCCGTCGTGCCAATCGTACTCGATGGCATGACCCGTGACGTGCTTGCCCGCGATGATACTCTTGCGATCCGAGAAATCGCGCGCGAATGCCAGCGCCGTAACTGCATAGCATTCCGCCACGATCAGCTTGTCGGCAGCCAGGAAGCCCAGGATCACATCGTGCAGACGGATGTTGTTGCACATATCGACCATCGGGCCCGATCCGCCGACCATGACCAGCGCGTCGTACTGCGCCAGCTCTTCCCAGCACTTCGCACGCTGGTTGTGATATTCTTCGAGCTGATGACCGAAATCGCGGTCGTTGAAGTAGGGGCGCTCCGGGAACCACGCCTCCAGATTGATCGGATTGTTGAGGCGGTCGCCCTCATCGAGCGCGCGAGTCGCGGCGGCATAGTACTCGTCCGTGACCACTTTCTTCAGCGGTGGGTCGAAAAAGCCCGCTTGCATACTCGGTGGCAGCGCAGGGGCACGCTTGCCAGTAGGGGTCATGAACGCGACCTCGTAGCCCGCTTTTTCAGCCGCTTCGAGGGGTCCGACGAGTTCCTCGCCCCAATAACCAAATTCCGACAGGACAAACAAAATCTTCTTCGACATGGGTTCATTTCCCGTAGGGTATACGAATTACCTTGAAAAGATAACCACCTGACACGATCGTAAATGAGCCGATCAGGTTATAAAAGATGATTATAGCGGCAATTGCCAGTTATGAAAATTAAATAAGTGTCGTCAGACCTTTAATAGAAGCCCGTATAAGCGTTTTTGTTGCACAGATACAAATGATAGCGTGTCTGTGCTGATTTACCAACGATACACCAACGCAGCCGTATTTTTGCCTACACTAAATGGGGGCTTGCAACACTGGTATTTTATTTCAGTTTGTATTCCATTGTCAATTTCAACTACGGAGGTGGACATCATGCGGTTACGATGGTTTTTCATCGCGCTGGCGGTCGGACTGATCGGGCTGGGGGCAGCGTCGGCACAAGACGAAACGATCTACGGCATCGTCGATATCGATCTGGCGGAGGTGCGCTCTGGTCCCGATTTTGCCTACCCCACCATCGACCGTATTCCGCTCAACACATCGGTAATCATCGTCGGACGCGCGGGCGATTTCATCAGCCGCTGGGATGGACGGCAGTGGTTCGAAATTCAATATGGCGCCGGACGTGCCTGGATTTATGCGCGGCTGCTGCGCACCAGCAAAGCTTTCAACAGCATCTTCCCAACGGGGCGTATCCTGCCGCGTGACCGTAATGGGCGTGTGCCCGACGAATTCGACGTATCCTACCACTTGTGCGAGCGCTGGGTAGGCGACTTCACCCTGGCGGGCAGCTTTATGGCGGGCGACACTCGTCTGACCGTGACCTATCCCGGATTGCAGGGCGCCAGTGTCTATAGCGTGATCACCATCTCCCCCAATGGCTATCGCACGGCGTTCGACAGCGAGACCACCACGGGGGTGATCGAGCTCGAAAACCTACCGATCGAGTCCGGGACGTATACCTGGCGGGTGGCGCCCTATTGGGCGACCGGCAACGCGCGCTACGACTGGCAGCAGGTATGTTTGTTGCAGACAGGTGGGACGTTCGAGAAACCGTTCACAGGTTATCAGGCACGCCAGGGAGAGCGCCCGGTGATCATCGTCGGCGGCGGGTAATGCGCGCCAGGAGTCTGGCACGCAGGGTCTTTGGCGGGCGTGGGGGCTTGGCGTTGCCAAGCCCCCCGGATCACGCAAACAATGCCAGATACTCGGCAGGCATATACTCGTCGGGCAGCTCGGACTCGACATCGAGCGAGTCGTGATAGCCGAGCGCGATCATCCGTCGCAAAGTGGATTGATAATTTTTGACAATGCTCGCCGCAGCGCGTTGCTCATCGGTGCCACGCCAGCGCGCCGCCAGTCCTCCCAATTGACGTTCAAGCTGATCGACCGTCATGTTGTCGATCCCGCTGTCGATCGCAGCAGGCGTCTTTTTAAGTCGGCTGCCACCGATCACCGTCTGCTTCGAGTTTACGGACATATTCGCTGATTTGACCGATCGCGTCGAGGACGGGGAGTCCGAGTCGGCGCGGGAATGTAGCACAATTATCTTGATCCGGTTTCGGTTCATCTGGCGGAAACCCATATGAATACTGTGAATGTTCATTATACCAATTTATCGTAACTGTGTGCACACGCGCAAATTCCACATCATCGACCATGACACTAATCTGCCATACGGCGGTACGTGCCCCCTGCTGTGCTAATTCATGCGCGCGCTCGAATACGGCAGTGTCGTACTGCACGGTGCCATCCAGCGTGTGCTTTGCTTTCAGCCATTTAATCGCCTCTGCCTCCCCGCCGACCCTCTCGACCGCCGCTGCCGTCGGGTGGAATCCATAGATGACTTCTGTTTCCTCCTCGAACGCCCATCCGACATGACCGGCGCGAATGAGCGCTGGCTCGTTTGCAAACTGCGTGTCTCGAAATCCCGTGCCGCGAAATCCAATGAGATAAATCGTTCTCATGATTGCAAGACGGGTGAACTTGGGATGGTCTGCATGATGTGTTCTCCCCACCACGATGACAGGGAGAACAGTAACGAAAAGTGAGGTGCGGCGCAAGAGTTCGTGGAACCGCACAGCGGTGCATGAAGAGCTGGTGTGCCGACCGCTCCCCTACGGCGCTGGCGGACTTGCGGTCGGGGCGACATCACCCCGGATACGATCCTCGACCAATAGCAGCGCATCCAGCGTTGCAGCGATATTGATCTTGGCATTGGTCGCCACATCGCGCGCACGGCTGGCGACCGACCGATCAAAGACGCCGCACTGAGTCAGCGGCTCGATCGAGGCGTTGATCTGTGATCCGATCACATCCAGACGCGGTAAATAACGTCCCAGCTCTGGAAATTCGCGCGTGTCTGCCGACGTGTAGGCATAGTCGCGGACGTAAGCAGGTGCTTCGCAGGGCATGATCTCGCGCAGATAGACCTGACCCCACACTCCTTCCAGCCCGACCGCGACCTCGTTGGCGGCCGCCATATACGCGCGCAGCCGCGCGATCTGTGCGCGCTGTGCCTCTGGCGAGATTTGCTCGAACGCGACGGTCGTGTCGCGCAGCAGACCGGGCGCCACCGGCACCAGCAGCGCCGACGGTGCCGGGCGCGTGTTGAACGCCGCCACCCATCCGAGCGTGCCCAGGTAGTTGACGAACAGCCAGGTGGTATTGTAGTCGCGGTAGATGACGGGCAATACTGCCTCGGCAGGCACGGTGCCGATCTGTCGCCCCGACCGCACGATCGGGGAATCGCGCAAGACCAGATTATCGACCGCATAGGTCGCGGCGATCCCATCCCCCACCACCGCCGACGCGCCCACCAGCCCAGTCACGGAGTCGGTCAGCGGCAGCAGTTCCGGCGCGCCATCGTCGGTGTCCAGGAATTCCGCCAGCACCCACCCCAACCCGTAAGAGCGCCCCGGTCGGCGCAGCTCGTACCAGCTGCCGTCCAGGTTGCGCCCGATGACCTCGACGATATTGTCCTCGAAAATCGATGCCACCGCCTCAGCCTCGGTCGTCGGCGCGATACGGATGAAGGCGCTGCCATACAGCATAGTGGCGCGGAAGCTGTATCCGCTTCCGCGGGTCGGAGTACCAGTGACGGAAAAGATAGCATTGAATGATGGCGTGCCACTGAGCGTCGGCGCCGGTGTCGGCGTCATCGTCTGTGCCGACACCCCGCCCGCCAGAGTCAACAGCCCGCACAACACGATCGTAGGGGTTTGGCGTGCCAAACTCCGGAACATCCGCGCGATAGTGTTCACCGATCCAACCTCCAGGTCTCGATATTCCAGAACGGATCGCGTCCGCGCGGCGCAAACCCGATGACTGCGCCCTGTACGGCATAAAAGTCGTTCACAGCGAACAGCGGCACGATCGCCTGTTCGCGCAGGATCAGGTCATAAGCATCGTTCAGCGCCGGAAAGCGGGTGTCGGGGTCGCACACCGCCGCACGATCGAACGCCGCTTCAACGTCAGCATTGTAGTACGACATGACGTTGCTGATTTCGAGCTGGTTCTCGTCAATGATGTCCGCCGCTCTGCGAAAGAGCGGCGCGCGATCCAATGCCACTGGATCGCGTTGATAGCTCGCCAGGATGAAGGCATCGAATTCCTGACTGCGCAGTCTGAAGACGAGCGTATTCATATCGGCACCGCTGGCATAGACTTCTGCACCGATCTGCCGAAACTGCGCCACCATCAGGCGTACCATGATCTCCTGCACACCATCATTGGAGTCATATTCGATCCCGAACGCCAACGGGCGCCCATCGTCGGTCGTGCCGCATCCGTGACACTCACGGATGCCGTCGCGGTTCCAGTCGCCCCAGCCCAGCGCCTCAAGCTGCTCTCCCGCCGCGAAAGCATTCGACTCGACCGCTGTCGTTTGCGCACTGGGCAGCCAGGGAACTACCGGATCGGACATGGGTGTGAAATGACCCGACGTGGCGGCTTCACCAAGTACGTCGATGTCCAGCGCCAATGCCAGCGCATCGCGCACGCCCGGATTGCCAAAAATGGGGTGGACACCCTGGTCGAGCGCATCACCTGAATCCGGGTCGAACGCGGGCTGAGGCTGGGCTGGATCGGCGAAGTTGTACGCCAGCGAGTACCAGGTCCGTCCGACCGTTTCCGAGATTTGCACGCCTGGAATCGCGCGCAGATCGGCACGACGCGCATAAGGCGGGTTGACGATCGCATCGAGATCGCCGCTCAGAAAGGCATTCGTTTCATCAAACGGCGTCTGCACTGATACGGGCACATCCCCAAACAACAGCCGCGTCTCGTCGATCGCGCTATCGAAAACAGGTTCCACACGCGGCGACAGCGATAGCAATTCGGGATCGCGTGCTGAAGATGCCCTCACCAGGTCTGGATCACGCTCATTGACCCACTGTTCGTACAGTCGATACAGTGCGACGGGATCGTCGCTGCTGGCATTATCAAAGGCGCGTCGTGCGGTGATGACAAAGGCACTATCGATAGCGTGGGCGGGCAGCACGGCAAAATTGGCAAACTCCTCCGCTGCGCCGCACGTCGCATCGCTCATCACGACGGTCAATTCGTATTCTCCCGTGACGGTCACCGCCCATGTGCGTCGTCCCCAGCCGACCAGCGTCGTTGCAATGTCGATCGGTCTGCCAGAGGTGATTCTCAGGGCAATTTCATAGCCCAACAGCGCATCGTATGCGGTGATCGACGTGCCGTCGCGCCAGGTGAGATCGTCGCGGAGCGTGTATACGACCAGCGCTTTGCCAGCATCCAGGAACAATGGCGAACGCAGATTGAGTGCCGGATCGATCAGCTTGACCGCGACGCTGCGCACCAGACCGCTTATACCTGTCGTGTCGTCATAAGTCGGGAAGAACTGTGGATAGACCTCGCGCGTTACATCAAACGAGCTGGCGCTCACCCGCACTGCCGCGCGCGACTCCTGTGCCGCGCCGATGGTCACCGTCAGCAGCATCCCGACCAGCACGGACATTGCAACCAGACCGTAGGGGTTTGGCGTACCAAGCCCCGGCATTCCCGCAAATAGGGATCGCATCGATGCGATCGTTGTTCTGATTGTCACGATAGCCCTGCTTTCCACGCTAATCGCGCCCTGGTCTGAGCAAGCCGAGCCACTCACCAAAATTACCTGTGACGGTATTGCGCTCGAACGCCAGATACAACCCCGCTGGCGCGCCGCCAAAGAACGGCGTTGTGTCACCCGCCAATGCGCGAAACTGTCCATAGCTGGCATTCGCCAAGCCCAGATAGATCGCGCCTTTAGCGGCATGCAGGTCGGGATCGTCCGGCGCGACCGCGAGCGCCGCGTCGATGTCAGCCAGCGCCAGGGCGAACGACCCTTCCGCCGCGTGGACGACCGCGCGATTGTGCAGCGCGCGGGTGTTGTCGGGTTCGAGTGCCAGCGCCAGCGTCAGATCAGCGATCGCCAGCGCGAAATTACCCTGGCGCATATACAACGCGCCCCGATTGACGTAAACATCGATCGCGGACTCGTTCAGCGTCAGCGCCGCCTCAAAGTCCGCCAGCGCGCCGGCGTCGTCGCCCTGCACACTGCGCGCATAGCCACGCCGCGCCAGCGCATCCGGCGATGCAGGGTCACGCGCCAACGCACAGGTATATGCCCGATCCGCGCGGCTGTAATCGCGCAGCCGGAATGCTGAGTCGCCTACCCCGGTGAAAAATGCCGCGTCCGCTGTCGGGTCGCACGGGTCGGGTGTGGGGGTCTGCGCAAAGGCAGACCCACCCCACACCAGCAGCCCGCACGCCAACAGCGCGATCAGGTGTCGCATCGCGCCTCGGCTCGGCATCTCAACCTCCTGTGAAGGTGGCTGCGATGAAGTCGGTCAGCAGATAGTAGCTGCCGTCATCGAGACGCAGATCGAAATTGGCGCGCGATTGCAGTGACCCCGCCGCGCTCTGGACGCGCTGATCAGCGTCGCCGCGCATGAGCGTGATATAGCTCTCGAAGTTTTCGAGCGCGTAGTTGGAATAGACGATCCCCAGGATGGCGTAAGCCTGGGCGTCGATCGGCTCGTAGCCGGGACGGGGCGCATCGGACGGGCGATCCGGGCGCTCCAGCTCAGTCAGCACATCGTCGATACCCGATTCCGTGATCGCCTGCTCCAGATCGGCGATCGCGCTCTCGTAATTCTCCAGTGTTGCGTTCAGCACCGCGCGGTTGATGCGCGCCGGTCGATAGTCCGACGCCGCCGCGATCGCCGCCGCGAAATCTTCCAGCGCTTCATCGTTCAGCCCGCGCGACGCCCGCGCAATGCCCCGGTTGTTGTAGGCGCCGAACAGATTACCGTCGAGGTTGATGGCGCTGCCATAGTCTTCCGACGCCTCGACGTAATCGCGCTGCGCCATGTACACCTGACCGCGCGCAGTGTAGCCAGGTGCATAATCGTCGTCGATCTGCTCGACGATGCAGCTGAAGCTGTCTTCGGCGCGCTCGTACAATCCGGCGTAGTAGTTGGCGATGCCCTCGCCCATGTAATAGCTGATCCGGTCGGTATCAGCGCGATCGGTGAAGGCATCGCATACCAGCGGCGTCTGACGCGGTTCATCATTCTGTTGTGCCGAGACCGAAAACACCCCGATCGCCAGCATTGCCAGCGCCATCACCGTCATAATCATGCGTTTCATCTGAGTCGCTCCCTTGTGCAATTGGATAAGGACGCATCACGCTGCATCCGTCAACAATAAAATTACCCGCCGCGACTCGCCGCGACGATCGGATCGCGGGCGAACAGTGCCGACGCCAGCGAATCCGCCAGTACCAGCGTCAATCGGGCGTCCGCCAGCGTCGTCAGCGCGGCAATCACCTCGGCTTGCGTCAAAAACAGCGCATCGGGCGGGCGGCTGCACACCTCGGTCAGCGCCGACACTGCCGTATTGATGCCGATGATCGACTCGTCCAGCGCTGAAATGACGGGCAGAAAGATCGGCTCCGAGCGCAGCGCGCTGTCCTGTGTCTCGCGTCGTGCGGCGCTCGGCAGCGCATTACAGACGACGCTGCCGCCATTTTGCAGCCTGTACCAGATATCCTCGATCGCCAGCAGCCGACTGCCAGCGCGGGCGATATCGCTGTTCAGCCCGCGCGCCAGCCGCGTGTAAGGGATCAGGTACGCTACATCGAGCGTGTACAGATATTCCCGATCGTAGGCGATCTCCCACGAACGCACCCAATAGGGCGTCCCTCGGTAATCGACCTGTATCCAGATGTAGACGCCCGACCCCAACCGTCCGATCAGCTCGACGCCCGCATCCGCCGGGGCGCGCATCACCTCGCGGAATTGGTTGTCGAACAGGCGTGTTCCGGCATTGACCTCCCCGATCGCCCCGGTGCGCACTACGCGCACTGTCTCTTCCATCGTCGAGACAGGCAGCGCCGCCAGATTACCACTCCAGACCAGATGACGCGCCGCGATCCAGCCGCGCGCCTCCAGGTATTCCACCTGGATCCAATTGCCGTTGGGTGTGCGCCCCACCGCCGGAAGCGTCGCTACAGCGGGGACGACCGCCGTCCGCTCGAACGCCGTGCCAGGACCGACACGGAACGAGACAAAATCCTGAGTCGTCACGTACACCCCAAAGGGTGATTCGACGATCGGCGTTTCATCCTGTGCCCCCGCCGCGCCGACCAACCCAAACAGCGCCAGCAGCAAAACAACCCTGATGATGCGCGTCATGGTGTCTCTCCCGCGTCGGCTGTCCAGGTGAAGAATCCGGTCATGTTGACGCCCATATCGACCACTTCACCCGTCTCGGTGTCCAGGATGTAGACCGTCAGATATGCCTGGCTCTGTTCGCTCTGATTACCAGGGAGCGCCGCCCGCAGTGCCAGATAGCGCCCGTCCTCCGACCACGCCGTGTCCTGAAAATCACGCCATTCGGCTGGCGCACAATACAACCGCACGACGCCAGTGGCGTCATCCTGCAGACGCAGCGTCGGGATCGCTGCGCCCGTCTCGATACGCGCTTGCAGCGGCTCGTAATCGAGATAGAACGCTCCCAGTCTCATGCGCCCGTCGCGGGAATAGCTGCCGTGCACGCTGAAATCCAATGCACGGTGATCGCGCGTATTGGGATCGAAACGATAGGCGTATGGCGCGTTGGGCACACTGTACATCAGCCAATCGCCAAACGGGTGCCAGCTGAATTCGATAGTCTCATTGGCACCGACACCCGCGAAATACTCGACTGTGCCATCATCGCGGTTGACCAGATAGTAGCGATACCCCGTGCCCTCAGGCAGTCGGATCGGAGTACTGACGACCCGCCATACCCCGCCCTCTGGCTGACGACTCACGATCTCGGTCGGCAGATCATTGATTTGGCTCGCCGGTGGCGGCAGTTCCGGGACGCTGAATGAGCCGTCGCGCACATCGTAGTACTGGATGAAGGTGCGCGGCTCGCGTAACTCCTCTGGGACAAAACGGCGTATCTGGATGCGCACGCGATTGCGGTCGTGCCAGTTGACGCTCTCCAGAACCGACGCCGCTTCTTCCGCCGTGAACAGCGTGACCGCCTCGCTCCCATCCGGGCGCATCACCCGCACCGCGCCGTCATTGATCAGCATCCAACGCTGATCCAGCGACAATTCGCACGGCAGCCCAAACTGGCACGGCGGGATCGAATCGTCCAGAGTCAGTTGTCCGGTGGTCATATCCAGCACCGCCGGGATCGGCTCGTTATACGCGGTTCCGATCAGGCGTCCGACCGGCTGGAACGCCGACGAGCGCGCCGCGAACGGCACCGCGTCACTATTCGGACATATTTCTTCCACGTCGCCTGCCCCGGTGAAAATGACAGTCTCTTCCGGCAGCGGGATAAACGTGGGAATGATCGTCGGCGTCAGCGTCGGCTGTGGCAGCCCGACGGACTGCGGCGGCGGCGTACTCGTCGGCAGCACACGAATTACGTTCGGCTGCGCGCCCAGCGTGGCGACGACGGTCGCGGTCGCATTTTGCGTCAGCGTCTCATAGGGAATGGTGATCTCGATCAGCTCGATCGTCCCCCCGCCCGATTGTGCCAGCCAGCGTCGATCCGGACTCAGGATCGGATTGGAGAGCGTGCGATCGGTTACCCTGTAGTACAGGTCGATGAAAAATTCGAGCGCGGCGGCATCGGCGTCACTGCGCAGCAGACGCGCCGCGATCCGGGTACGTCGTCCGTCGGCGGCGTCGATAGCGTATAATACGCGCGTATCGACCACCCCGACACGCGGGGCATAGCCGCCCGCGAATTCGCCCGTCAAACCCGCGCACAGCAGCTCGCTCAGGTCTGCGATCTGTTCTTCCGACAGCCCATCGGTGAGCTGACGCCACTCACGGGCATAGGCGATCGCCTGTTCCGAGAAATTTCCAGTCAGGCAGGCGGGTACGCCCGCGATCCGACTGACGACGGCGGTCGCGTTGGGCTGTGACGTGCTGTTCGGAGTCGGCGTATAGAGCGCCTCGACCGCCTCGGCATCCCCGGCAGCACAGGCGGCGAGCGCCAGCCGCGCCAGATCGTCGGGCGCGCGATAGTAAGTGAGTCGCTCCCACAGCAGCTGCCACGAGTCGGCGCGCCCTGGATAACGTTCGAGTAAGCAGGCGGGAACGCCATTGGCGGCATACTCCACGCCAAATACGCGGTCTGGTGCATTGCCATAGGCGCTGTCGCCCGCCATGAACGCCGTAGTGGCGTCGATCCAGCCGTATTCCCCGGCGCCAGGCGGTAGGTCGGCGCCGGCGATGAAGGTGCGCAAGCCGTCTGTCAGGTTGTAAATCGCCAGCGCCCCGGCTGATCCATGCGGACTGTCGCCATTGGGCGCGTAACGTATCAGAAAATTCGTCCAATCGCTGTTGGGTGTAATGTCGATGATCGACATATCCGGCGGCGCATCGAATGCCACCGAAGTGCGTGAGTCAGCGCCAATATCATAGACAGTGAGCGCCTGTCTGCCGTCGATGAATGCATCGAGCAGGACGCGCCGACCGTCGTTGGCGACCGCCCGCACCGTCGCAGCACCGTAGACCAGCGTCTCGGTGCGCAGCAGCGCGCCCGTCGCCACATCCCAGACGCGCCAGGTATCCCCAGCAAACGTGACCACCTGTGTGCTGTCGGCGCTGAAATGATAGCGCTCAAAGCCGTTGATCTGTTCCCGATCGTCGATCAGCGCCGCGCCTGTGCGTGAGTCATAACGAGCATACCCCGCGATCAGCGCTTCACCATTGGCGGTGAACGAAAATGGCGTCTCGCCGCCTCGGTCACCGAGCGCGATCTCCGGCGTGAAGCGCAGCAGTGGCACGCCCGTATTCAGATCGTACACCGTCACCGCCCCGCCGCTGAGTTCGCGCAGAGCCAGCCGCGTCCATGCCTCATCGATGGCGATCTGTTCGCCGTTGGCAGGGGTGAGCATTTCGACTGTAGTCGTGCCCGCTTCGTCGTCCGCGATGCCAAGCAGCAGCATCGTCGTGTCGGCGCTCTCGGTGACCGGACTCAATACATCCAATAGACTGATCGTCAGCGGATGATAATTCCAGTCCGAGCGGTAATCATAGTTGAAGATCGTCCGTATCAGCGGATTGACCGTGTGTGAATTCGCCGCTCCGATCACGCGCGCCTGATTCCCCGGCACACCATAAAAACCACCGGCACGATAGCTCTGTCCGGGCTGAATGCCCCACACGTCGCGCGTGCGCGTGTCCACCTGGATGACTGTGCTGCTATCGCGGTCGCGCACATACATCAGATCGCCCGCCGCGCTGAACCACAGTGAGATCGGGTCATTTTCAAAGCGACCGCTGTTGAACGTGCGAAATGGGGTGAGCGAAGACGCCTCCAGATCGATGAGCTGATACTGACCGACGATCGCTGCCAGCAGAATGTTGTTGGGACCCAGAAACAGTCCGCCCGCGCGGTTGTCGAAAAAACTGTAGGCGTCTACCCGACCGGGCAGCCGCGAATCGCCCAGATCGAGCGCCGCATCGATGTCCCACACCCAGGGCAGCAGATCAGTATCGTTTTCGCTGCGCCGCGTCGCCTGAGACGCCGGAACGACCGCCGTGAAGCTGAGGTAGCTGTCGTCATCGCTGAACATCAGCGGCGCCGCGATCGTGTTGGTGGCAGGCGGCTCGATGCTGGTCAGCAGGTCACCCGTCTCCAGGCTCCATAACTCGATGCGCCGATCGACCGCCACCGCGATCGTGCGTGCATTGTGACTGACCGCCGTCGCGTAAATGGTGCCGTCGATCGCCAGAGTCAGCGCATCGTCGAAGGTTGCCGCATTTTCCAGACGGATCGCGCTGCGACCCACCCGGATCAGGCGATCACTACCTGGCTCGACGATAAAGTTATCCGGCGGCGATTCGCCAATCGTTCGACGTATGCCAAACGGGTTTTCCGGGCGCGTCTGCGCCAATACCAGTCCTGCACACGCGGCGATCATCAAGCCGATGATCGCAATCGTAGTGGATTTCATTGCTGGTACTACTCCTTTCGTCCATTGACCGTCCTGACTCCTCTAGTCACTATCGTCCATCCATCGATCCTCCCGCATCCGTCTCTATAATCCAAAATCACCCTTCTGCTGTGAGTATATGTCGAAAAGCGTTGCACTCGTTCACCACGTCATCACCACGTCCAACCAACGGCTGCACGCCGCACGACCCACGATGCGATCGCGTCCTTAACCTGCTATCGATACGATGTTATAGTCGGTACAATGCGCGATCGCACATCAATTTTTTAGCGACAAGATGGTCATCGACAGAGGTTTGTGAATGAGTCTTCATTGAGAGGAGTCATAATGGGTTCATTATTGGGTCGCATGGTTTCAGCCTGTTTAGCGATCAGCATGTTGACGAGTCTGTTTTTAGTCGTCGCGCCGCTGCACCAGGTACACGCGCAAGAGGTTACCTGTCCTACCAATGTCCTGATGGCGATGTCGCGGGCAGCGGCGGCGTGTGTCAGCATGGGACCCGACCAGGGTTGTTATGGCAGTGGGCAAGTCATCACCGAGGTACGCGACCAATATCCGCTGCCGCCGCTCACGCAGCCCGGCGAACGCATTGCATTGGATGCGCTCTCGGTCATCCGCACCGAATCGGAAGGCGACACCTGGAGTACAGCCTATCTCAACCTGCACGGATCATTCAACCGTGCGCTCGGTCAGCGCGTGGCAATCTGGTTGATCGGCAGCACGATCCTCGCCAACAATGCGCGGTCGATCCCGGAAGCCGAGGTGATCGCCTCCGGCAACGCCATCATTCGTTCCCAACCAGATCAAGATGAGCCGATCGTCGCGCAGGTCGCCGTCAATACCCCGCTAATCGCCAATGGCTACAGCGATGATGCTGCCTGGGTGCGGGTCTTCATTCCGAATCTCGCCGCCATCGGCTGGGTTTCGACCGACTCGCTGGATTTTGTTCCCTTCACCGATCTAGCCTTGATCGACGATCCCGAAGCGGGCTATGCTTCTCCATTCAGATTCATGTATCTGATCAGCGGGACCGATGACGCCCTGTGTGCCGACGCACCCCAAAGCGGCATGATGATTCAGTCAGCCAATGGACGCGAGTCGGTCTATTTTTTGCTGAACAATGTCATTCTCGACATCTCTGGCACCATCTTTGTGCAAGCCAGTGCGGGCGGCACACTCGATGTAAACGTGATCGACGGGTTTACCAGTGTCACGACCAAACTGGCGCAGCGTGAATCGATCGCCGCCTACACGTTGATCCCACCCGGCTCGCGTATCCGTGTGCCGCTGGACGAGCGCGGTTTGGGTATTGAAAGTGACCTGCAGATCGAGCCATTCGACGCTGCGGCGCTCGCTCCGCTGCCGATCAGCATCCTACCATTTCGCGTCGCGCAGATTCCGCAGGCGCTCCCGACCGAGCAGATCGCCGAACAGATCGCCGAGCAGCTCGCCACCCGTCAGCTGGAGAACGCCACCCCAGCCCCTACCCTGATCGCACTGCCGACCGTCGATATGTCCTGTCGCCGTGAGATGCGCGATGCTGCTGATTTATTCGCCGGTCCGGGCACATTTTTCGAGGTCGTTGGACGCCTGGGCGATGCCGCGCTGGTCGTCCCGGAAGTACAGGCGACCGACCCTGACGGGGTGATCTGGTGGCAGCTCATCAGCGGAAGCTGGGTGGCAGCGGACAATGTGCGTGAAACTGGCACCTGCGATCCCGTCCCCGATGTGCCAATCGCGCCGCCTTCACCGACAAATACGATCGGTATGGAGACGTGTGAACCGGACAGCGGCCCGATTCGCGTCGGGCAGCAGGTGACGTTCCGTTTCACCCCACCGGGCTTTGCGACGATGGGCGAGGCGATCGCCGCCGTGCGTGTCGATCCCGGCGCGATCACCGTCGATGCCGATCGGTTGTCGATCAGCGTGACCGATCCGCTCCAGGTATCGAGGCTGGCAGTAGTACGCACCTTCTACGGCACCTGGACGGCGGTCACCGGGACACATCGGGCGATCGGACAGCGCCTGAGCTACAGCGTCGTGTGTGATTTCACCGTACCTGCCGAATGAAACATGGTATGCAAATTTCTCGCATTCAATCCGACGAAATATGTTATCATGGTCATGTGTCACTCCTTGACAGGCTGCCCCGCAGAGGGAAATGGATGCTCCCATGATCGCGCTCGACTCGCAAATCGTCGTCAGCAATCAACAGATTTCAGCCGATATGCCGGAGGAGATGGTTATCCTCAGTCTGAAAGATGGCGTCTATTACGGATTGGACGCGGTCGGCTCGTTCATTTGGCAGCATATCCAGTCGCCGCAGTCGGTCAGTACCGTGATCGAGGCGCTGGTGCAGGAATATGACGTAACGATGGACGAGGCGCGCGGCGATACCTTGCAGCTCCTCAGCCACCTGCAGACGATGGGGTTGGTCGAGGTTGTCGCTTAGGCGTTGTCGAAGATCTCATGAATCTTGTAATTGTTTTGCTCGAAAGCGTGACAAACGGCACAATTGTCTGTACAATGACATAGGTGAGTTATCACGCATGAGTTTTTATTGCGTCATTGGCACCACAACCGGAGGAAAAAGGCAAATGATCGAAGCGCACAAGCACTATACCGCTCCCGTGCTCACTGTATATGGTCGTCTCGAAGACGTGACGATGCTGTGGATGAACCCGACTGCGACCGATAATACCTGTCCTGGTCCGACCTTTGTCGGCAGCCAGAATATCAATTCGGGTATGTTGTGCATGTCGGGTCCGCCCCCCGTGAGCAACGATGGTCTGCCCGCTGACCTGTCGTTGATCGACCCAGAACTGGCGGAAGAGTTGTCAGGCATGGCACCGGCGGGCGACGGCTCCTAGTCGTCACTTCGGCTTTGCCGCCGGGTGCGGGCATGACTATCGACCTGCCCTCGGCGGCTGTTGCGTCTCCTCCGGGTGGAAGACTCAGCTATGTCGCGCAATCAATGCGCGACATAGCTTTTTTAAATTTTTGTGACCCTGTGGTGTGCTCAGCCGCATCACGGGCACCTGTGCCACCAGAGCGGCGATCGTCCGAAAGTCGCGGGCACGGGTGTCGGCACTGCCCACGAATTGCAGATAGGTGCTGCCCAGTAAGGCGAACAAGCCAGCACCCTGCGCCAGACTTTCAATCTGACTCTCCTGAGCGCGCCCTGTAATCAGGTACACCGCGGCTATCGGCAGCGGATCGACGGCGCGTCCGGTCGTGAGCCAGTGCAGGTCATGCTCCAGCTTTACCCCATCGGGCGCCGCATTCATGCGATAATTCTCACCGTAAAGCGCTGCCGCCGCATCGGGCAGCAGCCGTACACGGGGCGCCCCTGGCGGCACTACATAGCGTGTCCGATCCTCGCTGGGCATCAGGACGCACAGGTCGTCCGACAAAACCGTACAACCCTCCCCCTCGAATGCCGCCGCCAGCGTCGATTTACCCGCGCCGCTCACCCCCGCGAGGGCGATCGCACTGCTGCCAACCGCGACTACACTGGCATGAAGCGCGGTCAGACCGCGCAGCTTCAGCACCATCCCCATCCCCGGACCGAAAATATTGAAGGCGCGCAGCGCCGCTGACACACCCGGCGACCAGCGTGTATACAACCGCGTGCCATCGCGTGCGAACATCAGCGCCATGTGCCGTTGAAAGCGCCACTGCATATAGGCACCATCATCCGACCACAACAACGCCTGTGCGCGTGCCTCGGCTGGGGCATCATCGCTGTAGGTGAATTCGGTCGAGCGACGCCAGCGCGGGCTGTTGAGCGGAAGATCGGGTGGCGTCGCTTGATCGATGTGGACAAGATCGTCGGCGCGGATGGGTTCGACGGGCGGCAGTCCCTCCAGCGGCACCGTGCTGCCAATCTGCAAGCCGTACAACGCATAATGCCAGCGCACCTCCGTCATGATGTCCCTTTCAGCGCCCGTTCACCGCGCAGCCAGCGGTCGAGTGTGAGCGGTCGCACATGCACTGCCTGATTGCCGCCGATAAGCGCGTGCTTTCCTGTGACAGCCGGAATGTTAGCGCGCACGATAAAGCGCTCGATTCCATCGATCGGCTGCCAGTGATCGATCCAGGCATTTTCAGGCTGCGCCAGCATGTACGCCGTGACATCGCCTAATATTTGTTTGCGCCGCCCCAGCACCGACGCCGGCAGCCGTCCCGCCATCATCCGCCGAAGCAGGTATTTTTGATGAAACCAGGGCAGGGGCGGCAGTCCAAACAGGAAATCGATCACGCGCAAATCCGCAAAGGGATCGACCGCCTCGACGGGCGTAAATGTAAGGGCGTCGCTCTCATCGGCGCTGTAATGATCGTAATTGGTCAGCAAGCGCAATAAATAGGGTGTGCGTGTATTCTGTCCGAGTTGATTCAAGCGCTCCCAATAGCCATCCCAGCGATCATGCAGCCCCAATTCACGCTCGAAGTCAGGATCGATCCAAGGCGGAAACGCGTATGCCATCAGCGAGGGTGGCTTGCTGTTTCCGCGCATCCAGTGCATCAATCCTGATCCGAGCGCGGGTCGCTTGCCGAAATAACGCCACAATGCCGCATACGCACGACCGAACGCCGCCGGACTCATGCGTCGCAGCGACGCCGCGAGCGGTTCGTCGCTCACCAGCAGATCGCCCAGATAGCCGTACAGGGCGATCTGTCCATGTGTCGCCAATGTGCGTTGAAAATCGATCCACTGACTGGGCACCAATGACTGACGGATCGCATTTGCTACATGCACATAAGGATGGAAGACGCGAAAGCGCTCGATCGCATACACCACATGCCGATCCGCGATCTCTAGAAAAGCAGCGATCTCGCGTCCATAGGCTTCTTCAGGATCGGGCAAACGCTGATACGCGCTGGTGATGGCGGTGAAGTCGATCGACAGGTTTTCGCGGCGGATCAGATCGACCGCCGTCGCCGTGACAGTCGAGGAATCCATGCCGCCGCTCAGGGTCAGCACCACACGATCGGCACGCAGCCGATCGCGCACTGCGTCCTCGAACAGCGCGCGAAATGCCTCGACCGCCTCTGGGTCCCGGCGAAATCGCAGCGGTTCGCGCGCGATCGGCGGCGACCAGAAACGCCTCAACGTCAGCTCGCCATCCTGCATCGTCAGCGTATGCGCACGGTCGAGACGACGAATTGCCTTGAATGGCGTTTGTGTGCGATCGATCCAAAAGCCCTCGCCGAGCATCAGAAAATCCCCGATGTAACGCAGATCGAGGTCATCGACGATACCCGGCAGACCCCGCAGTGCGCGCAGGTCGGTGCTGAACGCGAAAGCGTCGGCGGTCTGCACGGTGTACAGCCCGCGTTTGCCCAGCGGATCGCGCGCTGCAAATAAACGCCGCTGACGCGCATCCCAGATGACGAAGGCATAATCACCGATCATGTGGGTCACACAGGCGACATCGAACGCCAGATATGACGCTAAGATCAGCGCATGGTCGGACGCATCGGGGGACAATCGCCGTCCAGCCGCGCGCAGACGGTCACGCAGGGCGTCACGCCCATCGATACGCGCATCCGCCACCAGCGTGCAGCCTTCGATAGTCAGCAGATGCAGACTGTCCGCCGTCTCGCCCTCAAACGATGATCCACGCTGATGCAGGCGCAGCCCATCGGCTGCAAAATCGGCGCTGTACTGTCCGCGATACGCCAGCTTTTGGCACATGCGCGCGAACGCTGTCGCATCGATCGCGCCTGCTAGTTGTTGGAGGAATCCTACGAATGCGCTCATACATGGATTATCGCGCATAAATTCACAGAACACCTATGGTCAAGTCGAGATATGCGCGTTACAATGATCATTGAGCGTTAAAAACAGGAGTAAAACCCTCTTATGGACGTCGCAATTTATCTCCGCTTCATACGTAAGTGGGCGTGGCTGGTGATCCTCGCTGCGTTCATCGCCGGCGGTATCAGCTTCATCCTGAACACAGGGACACCGCCCACTTATCAGGCATCGGTGCTGATGTCGATCGGCAGCTATATCGACTCATCTAACCCGGAACTGGGCGATATGATGATCGCACAGCAGCTCGTCGAGACCTATCTGACGATGCTGGAAACCCGCGAAGTGCTGGAAGCGACCCTCGATCAGCTCGGATTGGAAGGCTTTCCTCCAGAAGCCCTGGCAGCGATCGTCAGCGCCAGGACGATCTCGGACACCTCCCTGTTTCGCATCAATGTCGTCTATACCGATCCGGTACTGGCTGCCGACATCGCCAATGCTATCTCCACCCAGCTCATCGACAAGGCACCCGGTCTCGGCGCCAGCGAGCAGGAACGTCTCGATAGTATGCGCAGCGAACTCGATCAGCTCGAAGCGATGTCGTCGGAATTTGAAGACCAACAGCGCGACATCGAGACTCAACTCGACAATACCACCGACCCGACCGAGCGCGCGGTCTTGCAGGAACAGAATAACAGTTTGCGCGTGCAGATCCGCGAGACGTCCACCACTATGATCGGCTATACCCGCTCGATCGACGAGCTGGAGCTGCGCAGTAATCGTCTGCAAATCCTGGAAGATGCGCGTGTCCCTACTTCGGCAAGCTCGGTCAATCTGATCAGCGCCTCGCTGGTGGGTGCAGTCGTCGGCGCGATCATCGCGCTGGCAGCGGTGATCGCGCTGGAATATCTGGACGACGTGGTACGCACCAGCGAGATCACCGTGCAGACCCTCGGTCTGCCTGTGCTGGGCGCGATCATGCGTATCGGCAAGCGCACCGACACCTACAACGATCGTCTGGTCTACAATTTTCCTTCGATGTCCCCCATCGCCGAGGGCTATCGCACACTGCGCACCAATTTGCTCTTTTCCAGCGGCAACACCAGCCAGGGCGTCTACATCATCACCAGCCCTAGCCCTGAAGAAGGCAAGAGTATGACGACGGCGAATCTGGCGATCACGATGGCGCTGGCGGGTCTGCAGGTACTGCTGATCGACGCCGACCTGCGCCGTCCGAAGCTGCATGAAATTTTCGAGCTTGAGAATAACGTCGGCTTGACCACGCTCCTGTTCGCTGACCCCAGCACCGCCGAGGCGCTTGAATCCGATGCCAACGACGAGACCAAGCTCCCAGCAAACCTGCGTCAGTGTCTGCAGAATACGTCCGTGCCGCGTTTGCGCGTGATCACCAGCGGTTTCATCCCGTCCAACCCGACGGAAATCCTGGGTTCCGCGTTGATGCAGCGCTGGATCGACGCATTTCGCAGCTCATCCAATATCGATGTCGTGTTGATCGATAGCCCCCCCTGCCTGATGGTCGCGGACGCAACCGTGCTGGCTGCCACCGCAAAGGGCGATATCTTGCTCGTCCTCGACGCCAGCAAAACTCGTCGTATGGCAGCATTGAAAGCGAAAGAACGCTTCGAACAGCTGGGATTGGACATTAAGGGGATCATCCTCAACCGTCTCAACCCGCGCGACGAGACCTACGAATATACCTATTCCTACGGTTACTACTACACGCCGACTGGCAAGGGCAATCCACGCGGCAAAAATGGTGCTGGCAATGGGCGGCGCGATCGGGATAACGCCCTGAAAGAGTCGCAGACGGTGCCATCTGCCGACTCCGACAATTAATCACACTCAATCACAGGGACGCATATCCGTATGACTTCGCAGCGACTCAAGCGCACCAGTATGGGGGTCGTGGTTGATATCGTTTTCGTTCTGGGAGCTTATTTCGCCGCGACCGCCTTTCTGAGTTTCAGCGACCCGGATTATGCCCGCTTTCCGATCCCATTCGGGCACATCCTGCTCACTTCACTGCTGATCACCGCATCGTTGTATGGCTTTGGCGTTTATCGGCGTATCTGGCAGCGCACCAGCGGGTATGGCGTCACCATCATCGTGTATGCAGTGGTGGCGGCCACCCTGATACAGATAGCGACCATCGTCTTGTTACAGGCGCGCCAGCTGCCGTTTCAACTGCTGCTGCTGGGAAACTTTATCTCTTTGGTCGGCTTCATCGCGTCACGCTACCGCTCGCGCCTCGCCAGCGGTTTCCGCTGGCGCTGGCGGGCTTTCGTCAAGCATGAATTCCCTGACAATCCGACCCGCGTGCTGATCATCGGGGCGGGAGAGTCCGGGCAGACGCTCGCCTGGCGCCTGAAACATCGTTTCACCCACACGCGCTATCAGGTTGTCGGGTTCATCGACGACGATGCCGCCAAGCAGGGTCTCTTTGTGGAGGGATCGCCCATCATCGGCACCCGACAGGACGTGATCCGTCTGGCAGAGAAACACCGTATCGACCTGATCGTCGTCGCCATCCACAAAATTTCCGGTCCGAGCTTCCGTGAAATGCTGACGATCTGCGAAAAGACCAAAGCGCTGATCAAAGTCGTGCCTGACATCCAGGAAATGGTCAGCGCCCGACACACGACCGAGGTATTGCGCGATGTCCAGGCGGAAGACCTGATCGGGCGCACTGCCATCAGCCGTTATGAGGGGATCGATCTCACGCCTGTGATGAACAAGGTCATCCTGATCACGGGAGCCGCTGGATCGATCGGTTCTGAGTTGAGCCGTCAGATCATGCAATATGCCCCCACCGAGGCGATCCTGCTCGACAACAACGAGAGTGGGTTACACGATCTGCTGGTCGAGCTGCAGGCAAAACACCCGACGATCACCATGATCCCCGCCCTCACCGATGTGACCAACCGGCTCACACTGCGCGCCATCTTTGCACAGTATCGTCCGCAAATCGTCTTTCACGCGGCAGCCTACAAGCATGTCCCGATGCTGGAATACTATCCGGCTGAGGCGCTGCGCGTGAACGTGGTCGGCACGCGCAATCTGGCGGAGCTGGCGCTGGAATTCAGCGCCGAGCGTTTTGTGCTGATCTCGACCGACAAGGCAGTCAAACCCTCCAGCGTGATGGGCGCCAGTAAGCGCTTGTGCGAGCTGATGCTGCACGCCCTGTCGCACCAGCACAATACCTCTACCTGCTACGCCGCAGTACGCTTTGGCAATGTACTAGGCAGTCGGGGCAGTGTCGTGCCCACCTTCAATCGTCAGATCGACAACGGCGGTCCTGTCACAGTGACACATCAGGAAATGACTCGCTACTTCATGAGCATCCCGGAAGCGGTCAATCTGATCATTCATGCTGCGTGCATGACCGACGGTGACGATATTTACGTGCTGCAAATGGGTGAGGTGGTGCGTATTGTCGAGCTTGCCGAGCGCATGATCCGCCTGCGTGGTCTGCGTCCCTATCAGGACATCGACATCAAGTTCACCGGCATTCGTCCCGGCGAAAAAATGCACGAAGAATTATTCAACGAGATCGAGTCGCCCCATGCCACCAAACACCCGCATATCATGCAGGTCAACAACTGGCGTGGTGATTTTGATCCGCGCGCCTTCTGGAACAGTATCGATGCACTGATTGGACGTTCACATCCCTCCGGGGGCGCTGCCCTTGCCGATATGAACGAGATCATCAGTCCTACGCCGTCGCTGTCGGTTGTGCAATGACGTTGAGTATGCCTGGCACCAATGGACAGCACGACCTGGAGACACCTGGCGCTATCGAGCTGTCGGCATAGATGCGCCAAGGCGCCTGCAGCTGTGACTGGTGACACACCATAGAATTCGGTAAACTTGCTCCTGGCGGCTGTGAAAAAGCGCACACAGGCGGTCATGCAGCGCCCCTAAACAGTTGAGTACAAATCATGTCTCTTAGCACTAACGTACCACCAGCCGACGACTCGATCGATACTCCACCCGTTACAACAGCCGCACTGCCAGCGGCGCCGACTGCGGTAGAGTCGTCCCCTGTCATCGCAGACTCGCTACCCACCGTTGCGCTCACGTCCCGCTCCACCGCCTTGAATGGCGAGAGTGAGGGGGGGCTGTATACCACGCCAGAGCCGCGCCGCCGCGTGCGCCGCCGTAAACGCAAGCTTTTGCGCCGCATCCTCAAACGTCTGGGGTTGCGCCAGCGTGTCAACGGCGTCCTGATCGGCGTGATCTCCGCCGTCGTGGTGGCAGTCGTGGGCTACTCCGTGCTGGTAGTAGACTCGTTGAGTCGCGTCAACACCTCGATCACCAATCTCGAACGCATTCTGTCTTCCCTGCAACAGGGGCAGACCGGCGCCGAGATTTCGATGGGCGATTTCCAGCGTCTCAGACTGGGAGTGCGCGAGGTCGATGAAAGTCTTGTCACCAGCCAACAGCGCCTCGCGTTGATCCGTCCATTCCAGAACGCCCATCCCAATATCGATATCACGCTCCGCAGTCTCGATATCGCCCGTGAGCTTACCGCTGCCAGCCGTGCCATGCTCAACGGCGCCGAACCCGCCGTCAACTACCTGCTGGCTGGCAACGACTCCGAAGAGGGCGGCGCGCAGTTGTCATCGGGCGACCGATTGGTCGAGCTGTTGGAGATCGGGTCAGGTCCCTTCAACCGTGCCCAGACCACCCTGAACAATGCGGCAGCGCTGATTACGGAGTTGAACGTCGAAAACGCCCCACTCGATCTGCTGCGCACCACCGAGCGGATCATCAGCTTCTACGATCAGGTCAACAGTATCAACGGTGTTTTTCTGAATGCTTCGGAACTGCTCAATACTGTCCTGGGCTTGAACGGGGATAAGACCTATCTGGTGCTGGCAGTCAACAGCGACGAACTGCGTCCCTCCGGCGGCTTTCTGAGTACCTGGGGATGGCTCAAAGTACGCAGCGGTCGAATCGTGGAATTCGACTACAGCGCCTCTTTGATAAACAATCCGATCCCGCCCGCTGCGGAGATGGCACCGACGTTCCCGATTCCGAACTGGTGGATACAATTCCGCAGCCCGATCTATGCCGCCTGGGATGGCAGCTGGTACGCCGACTTTCCCTCGACGGCTGAAATGGCGATGTGGTATTACAACAACGGCGGCAATATCAATGCGCCCGTCGATGGCGTGCTGTCGATCGATATTTACGCTTTCGAGTATGTGTTGCAGGTACTCGAAAGCGTGAGGCTTCCCGATTATCCCGGCGTGACCGTCACCAGTGAGAATTTTCGAGAACTGGTCTACGATATTCGCGCCTTCGGCTTAGGACAGGAGCCGCACAAACAATTTGTCGCGGCGCTGTACGCCCAGATCATGCAGGAGTGGCAGAACGCCAGCCGCGATCCGGCGAAAAACACCGGGATTCTGAACGCACTTCTGCGCGCGGTGCAGGAAAAACATATGATGGTTTACCTCGCGGGTGGCGAGCTGAATACCGCCATCGACCTGCTGGGCTGGTCGGGCAATCAGGTGCAGCAGCAAACCGAGGGTGGCGATTATCTGATGGTCGTGGACAGCAACATGACCAACAAGTCGAGTCGATCGATTCAGCGCAGTTACATCTACGACGTGACACTGCGCGATGATCTCACCCTCGAAAAACGGCTGACGCTCAACTACGAGCTGCCCGCCAGCATCGCGGAACAAGACCCTGCCGTCGATCCCGAATTTCACGGACCAGCCGACTATACCTCGATGGTGCAGGTGTACGCGCCTGAAGACAGCACGCTGATCGAATTCAGCCGCGACATCAATTTCCCCAATGAACACATATCCAACAATCTGTGGCTGATCTCGACGGCTTTCGTCACGCCCTTCGACAATTCTCGACGGGTACAGTTCGAGTACAGCACTGCCAATGGCTACAGCCGCTCTGGAAATTTTGGACGCTATCGTCTGGAGATTCAAAAACAGCCGGGCACCAACGCCGATCCGGTGACGGTGCAGATCACGCTGCCTGTGAACACCAGAATCGCGGAGTCATCACCGCCGTTCAATGCCAGCTTCGACATCGATCGCCCGGTGGTGGAATACGCATTGCAACTGCTGACCGACCAACGCATCGATCTGATCTTCGAGTACAAATCTGGGAACGCACCTGTGGATATCCCGTAAACGAACTGAGGGCGCGCGACCGCGCGCCTTTATCATTTCATCGCACCGCTGTTTTCTCTAAGGGACGCATTGTTATGCGTCCCTACAGGTGGACTGAATCCGTGCTTAACTGAATTTGGGATAAAACGACATTTCTGAGCAAACTTGGGATATGTTGGATTAACTTTGGGATATATCTGGGATTCTGTGAGAATCCCACATTACAAAGGACATATATGAACCTTCTCGTCACAGGCGGCGCGGGCTACATCGGCAGTCACATGGTGCATATGCTGGTCGAGCGCGGCGACAGCGTGGTCGTGTTTGACAGCCTGGTCACCGGTCACCGTGAAGCAGTACACCCCGGCGCGGAATTGATCGTGGGCGAGCTGCTCGACACCGACGCGCTTGCACGCCTGTTCAGCGGTCGCCAGTTCGATGGAATCATTCATTTCGCGTCGTACAGCGTCGTCCAGGAAAGTATGCAGAAACCCTTCAAATATCTGCGCGACAACGTGATCGCCGCCGCCAATCTGCTGGAAGCGGCTGCGGCGCACGAGGTCAAGCGCTTCATCCTATCCTCTACGGCGGCGTTGTTCGACCAGCCGACACGCATCCCGATCGCGGAGGACGAGCGCGTGATGCCTGGCAGTCCGTATGGCGAGAGCAAAGCCATGATCGAACGACTGATGCTGTGGGCGGATCGCATTTATGGCATGAAATATGCCGCGCTGCGCTATTTCAACGCGGCGGGCGCCCATCCTGACGCGCACATCGGGGAAGATCACACCCCAGAAAGCCATCTGATCCCGATCATCCTGCAGGTAGCACTCGACCAGCGCGACCATATCACAATCTACGGCGACGATTATCCGACCCACGACGGCACCGCCGTCCGCGATTATATCCACGTCCTCGATCTGGCAACCGCGCACATCCTGGCGATGGAGGCGCTGGCACATGGAGATAGCCGCGCCTACAACCTGGGCACCGGGCACGGTTTCTCGGTCATGCAGGTGGTGGAGACCGCACGCGCTGTCACAGGACACCCGATCCCGATCGTCACCGGAGCACGGCGCCCCGGTGACCTGGCTGAACTCGTCGCGGACTCGACCGCCATCCAGCGTGATCTCGATTGGCGTCCCAATTACACGGATGTGCGCCAGATCATCGAGACCGCCTGGAAGTGGCATCAGTCGCACCCACGTGGTTACGCCTCGGCGAACAATCCAGGGTAAGGAAAATGCTGCGCTTCCGGGCGTGCGAGCCAGGTTTTGAGCGGCTGCGCGCTGGTGTCGCGCGCCGACAGGATCGGGTCATCGATGCGCCAGTCGATGCCGATGTCCGGATCATTCCAAAGGATTCCGGACTCGGCGGCGCCGTTGTAAATTCCGGTACACAGGTATTCGACCTCGGCGTAGTCCGACATGACACAGTATCCGCGCGCGAATCCGGCTGGCGCCCACATCTGACGACGATTCGTCTCGGACAGCAACTCGGTATGCCACTGACCGAGAGTCGGGGATCCATAGCGTACATCGACCGCCGCGACCAGCGCTTCCCCGCGCGGCACCCGCATCAGCTTACCCATCGGCGGCTGCCACTGAAAATGCAGCCCCCGCAGCACACCGCGCACGGATCCACCGAGGTTGATCTGTACGAAGTCGGTCGGTAACCCTGCCTCGCTGTACAAGTCACGGCGGTACACTTCCATAAAAAAGCCGCGATGATCGCTGAACACCTCGTGGCTGAACACCTTGACGGCGCCGAAATATACGCCCTCGACTTGCAATTTCATAGGCTCGATCGCTTTCGTAGGAGGAATCCGCACGCACGGACACAGGATACTGCGTCCCTACAGCGGTTCTTCAGTCTCGACAAACTGTCGTTTGTAGAGTTGAGCATACATTCCGCCCTGTGCCAAGAGGTGATCGTGCGAACCTTCTTCGATCACCTGACCCAATCGCATGACCAGGATGCGATCGACCTCGCGGATCGTGCTGAGACGATGCGCGATCACGATGCTGGTACGTCCGCGCAGCACCTCGCGCAGTCCATCCTGAATCGCTTCTTCGGTATCAGTGTCGATGCTGCTGGTCGCTTCGTCCAGCACCAGAATACTTTGTGGGTGATGCAACAATGCTCGTGCAAGGGCAATCAATTGACGCTGCCCCTGTGATAGATTCGCCCCGCCGGGAAGCAGATTCGTAGCGTAGCCATCGGGCAGACGCTCGATGAAGCGATGGGCGCACGCCGATCGCGCCGCCGCGATGATCCGGTCTGGCGGGATACTCCGATCGAACAGCGCGATATTTTCGGCGATCGTCCCGGTGAAGCAGTAGGGATTCTGCGGCACGATCGTCACCATCGCCCGCAGATCGTCGGCAGCGATCTGGCGCACATCGTGTCCACCGACACGCACGGCACCGCTGTCCACATCGTAAAAACGCCCGACCAAGCCCGCAAGCGAGGTCTTACCCGCGCCGGTCGCGCCGACGACCGCGACACGCTCTCCAGCGGGAATACTCAGCACCAGGTCGCGGATGACAGGGTGTCCTTCATCGTAGCTGAAATTCACATGATCGAATTCCACGCTCAAGGACGCGCCGCGTATATCGACAGGCTGGGCAGCTTCCGCGACCTCCGGCTCGACATTCAACATGCGCGCGATTCGCTCGCCAGCGGACAGCGCTGTCTGTACCTGCGCAATCTGTTCGGACAAATTCTGAATGGGCTCGAACATGCGCCGGGTGTATTCGACGAAAGCGATCAACATACCCAGCGTCGCCCACTGCGCCAACACCCCTTCGCTGCCGCCGTACAGCACGATCGCCACGCCGATGGTGGACAAAATTTGCAGTGCCGAAGCGTACAGCGTGTAATCGTTGCGCAGCAGCGTATGCACATCGCGGTAAGCGTTGTTCTTTTCGTCGAACCCTGCGCGACTCACACTCTGACGACCAAACAACTGCACGATCAACATGCCGCTCAACTGCTCGTTGACGTAAGCCAGCTTTTCCGCCACCAGCTTATGATACTTGCTCGAAGCCGCGCGAATGCGCTTACGGAAAAACAGCGTCGCGCCGATCATCACGGGCAGCGTGATGAAGCTGATCAGCGCCAGGCGCGGATTGATCGCCAGCATGGCGAAGATAACCCCAACCAGGGTCACCAGATTGCCGACCACCATGACGAAACTGGTCGAGACCAGCTCCGTGAGCGCGTCGATGTCGTTGGACATGCGCGCGACCAACTGACCGACAGGGGTCACGTTGAAGAAACGCATATCCTGGCGCATGATGTGCTGAAAGAGACGCGCGCGCAGATCGTACAGCGTGTTTTGTCCGACCGTTTGCAGCAGATAGATGTAGCCGAAACGCAGCACGAAAATGAACACGATCACGACAAAGTACAGCACACCCAGCGGGATCAGCCCCGATAGATCGCCCGCCGTAATGGGTCCGTCCACCGCGACCTGCACCAGATACGGCAGCAGCGTCGATAGCCCGGACACGATGAACAGTCCGATGGCGACGATCCCCAGTTGTATGCGGTATGGCTTGAGAAACTGACCGAGCATGCTGAACAGGTAGCGGTCGCTGATTTTCTTTTCGCCCGCCTCCACCGCGGCGAGTGTGCGCGCGTCGAGTCGCTGCTGTGTTGTACTCATGAGCGCCGTCCATTCGTATAACTCGTGCTGATTGCGGGCACAGGTTCGAGCAGCGACTCGATCGGCTCATCGTCGCGTTCCAACTCTCGATGTGCCATACGCGCGTAATAGCCATCACGGGTGACGAGATCGGCATGTGTCCCCTGTTGGACGATCTCACCCTCTTCGAGTACCAGGATGCGATCGGCGTCTTTCACGCTGGCGATACGGTGCGCGATGATCACGCTGGTGCGCTCTACCAGCACTTCACGCAGCCCGTTCAGGATGTCTGCCGCTGTATGGGTATCGACACTGGAGAGTGCATCGTCCAGCACGAGAATTGCGGGATCGCGCACGATCGCCCGGGCGATCGCCACGCGCTGTTTTTGTCCGCCGCTCAACATCACCCCTTTTTCACCGACCATCGTATCCATGCCGTTTGGAAGCTGGGGCAGGTCGTTGCTGACGCGGGCAATAGTGGCAGCACGCAGCAGGTCGTCATCGGTCGCCTCACCGTAGCCCATCCTGATATTGTCGCGCAGCGGTGCGCTGAACAGGAAGGTAGACTGCGGCACATAGGCAATCGCCTGACGCAGGTCTTCGAGGTTCAGATCGCGCACGTCCACACCGTCGATCAGCACCCGTCCCTCGTCGGGATCGAGGACACGCGCCAGCAGACTGACCAGCAGCGTCTTACCCCCTCCGGTCGCGCCCACGACGCCGACGACTGTTCCCGCCGGAATATCCAGGTCGATATGACGCAGCAGCCAGCGATCGTCTACCTTGACGCCGACTCCCTCAAAGCGAATGTCGCCATGTGGTTTGGTCAGCCGCAGCGCGTCCGGACGCGACTCGATCGCCGTCTGGCGCAAGAGCGGCGTGATCCGCGAAATAGCGCCGCGCGTCTGTTGGAAGCGCTGATAGATGATTCCCAATGCCAGAAGGGACTGGGTGATCCAGCCCAGATACAACAGGAACTGCGCAAAATTGCCGAGCGTCATCGCACCCTGCACCGTCAGAATGCCGCCAAACAACACCACCACCGCCGTCGCCAGATTGCTGATCATATTCGGCAGCATACCGATTGGCTCGTTGCGACGCTTGAAGAACAGCCAGCGCCGACGGTATTCTTTGCTCTGTGTGCTGTAGAGCGCGCGAAAGCTGTCCTCACGTCCAAAGGTCTTGACCGTCTGTATCCCGCTGACCGAGTCCTGTACCAGACTGGCGAGCGTCCCCATCTGATCCTGTACCTGCTCGAACATCGGCGTCAGTGCAGCGCCCGCGCGGATTTGAAAGCTGGTCGAGACTGCCAGTACCACAAAGACGACGGCGGTCAGCGGCAGATTGATGGTCGCCAGCAGCACAAATACCGCGATCAGATTGCACAGCGAGCTGCTCGTGCGCGTAAAACCGATCGCCAATAAGCGCCAGATATGCTCGGTATCAGCGTGGATGCGCGAGATCAGATCGCCGATCGCGTGATGCTGATAAAAGCCATTGTCCTGCTTCAGCAGGTTGTCGTAGAGGTCGCGGCGAATGTCGAAGTTGACGGCATAGGCGATCGTGCCAGCGAAATGGCGCATCCCAAAGAAAGAAATCATCAGGATGACCGCCAATCCGATCAAAAGCGCGATGTCGCCTAAAATCTGGCTGAGATTGACACGCTGTTGCAGGTGATCGATGATGACGCCGATCACGAACGGTTCGGCACTGCTGGCGACCCCGCCGATCAAACCGCTGAAATTGGCGCCAAACGCCGAACCACGATGACGATCGACGTAGCCCCACAGCCAGCGCATATCCGCTGTCGGTGCGGGCGCCGGCGTCGGCGGGACACTCGCATGGGTGACAGCCATGCTGTTTTACCTCCTACGCTGCTGTTGTAAATGCGTGAGCAGGAAGTTTAACAAAATTACACAGTCCATTGCAGACCAATTTGGTTTTTTGTGGCACTGACTGCCGGGGCGATCGCACGCAGGGGACGCATCAGGCGTGATGGGTCCCCACAGATTGAGTCACGCGCGATCGATTCACTTTTACGCCTGAGCGCGCGCAATGAACCGGCGGACTAGCTTTCTTTGCGTTCCAATAAATAGGTCGGCACGACCGATCCGCCGCCCGCCGTCACATTCAGCAGCTCCACCGAAGACAGGCGCGTCAGGCAGCCATAGACAGTACGCCCGGAAAAGATGTAGGGATCGGCATCGACAAAACGCGGGCTGATGTCGAGGGTGCCGTTGATGACCGACGGAAATGGGCGCGTGATCGACGGCACACGCTCCTGCACCACGAATGGCTCGGACAGCGCCTCCCGAATTGCCGTTTGCCAGTCTGCGCCGCTGGTCTCCCATCCCAACGACACCCCTTTGCCTCCATACTCATCGTTCGGTTTCAACACGAACCGATCCTGGTAATCAGTCAGCAGTGCCAGCATATCGACCTGACGCCCCTGATATTCCGTGAACCGTTCGGTGACGATGCGCGTCCAGGGGATATGCTGTTCTATGGCGACCCGCTGCTCGGCGGTGAAGAGCGTGGCGTTGCGTTCATCGCTCAAAAAGGCAAAGCTGGCTTTTTTTGCCATCAGCTTGCAGCTAAACGAGTTGGTCATCAGGACAACCCGATCGCGCACTGCCCGCACGATCGGGTTGTCGATACCCATGCGCTGGATCAATTCGCTGATCAGCACCCGCTTGTAGATCATATCGATCCGGCGATCGCCCGCATACAATCCGCCGTCGCGGTACTCGACCGCGCGCGGATCGACCAGAAACGCCTTGACACCCTCGCTCTCGAAAAAACGGCGGCTGAATTCGTGTTCGTTCAGCGTCGGCACATCGCCCCAATCCATGATGGCGATCGTCGGGGATGCCTTGCCACCCCATTCTTTATACGCGCTCAATAGTGATCCGAGCAGGTCTTTGAGCATCGGCATAGGATGCACACGGTACTTCTGACCGAATCGCTTCATCGGCTGCAATCCGTTGAACATATCGACCAGCACATCACCGTAGCCCATTCCGGCAGGCGTCTCGGCGTTGTACTCGACGAATTGCAGCTTGAGATCGTCGGCGCGAAAAAACGAGTCCAGCCGCGAACTCGTCCAGGGCACCACCCCGCCGATGTCCAGGCTGAACAACTGTTCCTCCCACGCCTCCAGCGCCAACTGCGCGCGCAGGTCAGCGCGATGCAGACACGCCTCGTGCGCCCGCGCAAACGCGCCGAGCAATGTCTCGGTCTCGCGTTTCAGGTACGCCCATTGGTCGGTGAAATAGAAGTGAGGACGCAGCACAGTACAGATCGGTCGATCCCCGAAGTACAGACCCATCGCGCGCAGCCGCGACCGCATCTCACCATCGGTCTCCAGCGCGACCTGATGGTCGGACAGCAGGTCGTGATAGACCTCGATCGCTTCACGCAGCATCGTCTTGCCTACTTTCGCTCGTCGATCTCTTGTGCCAGCCGTCCCCATTGATAGCGCGAGCGCGACTGCGCTTTGGGATCGAGCGCGTAGGCGATGGTCACATCCGCCATCGTGCGCACCATCCAATCGAAATGTCCGCGTCCGAGCGAATTCATATCCATGTCCGGCGCCGGGTTCATAAAGTCGATGGCGTAGGGCACGCCGTCTTTGATGGCGAATTCGACGGCGTTCATGTCGTAGCCGAATGCCTCATTCAGACGCAGAGTCGAGGTGACCATGCGATCGACCAGTTCCTGAGGAAAATCGTGTTCGGGGAGATAATTGTTGCCATAGACTGGACGCGGCGTGTACTTCATGACGTGGACCTGTTTTTGTCCCAGTCCCATGCAGCGCCCGTAATTTTCCCAATGAATGTATTCCTGCAGGATCATCGTCAACAAACCGGAGTCATTGTATTTCTCGAACAGGTCGTCCAGACCGTGAACGACATGCACCGCGCGCCAGCCGCCGCCATGCGCGTCTTTCAGCACCAGCGGAAAGCCGCCCAGGTATTCGACCATGTTGCCCCAGTCGATCGGGTAGACCAGATTGCGCAGGCTCTCGTCGTGGACGATGCCAGGGACATATTCTTTATTGGGCAGCACCACCGTCTTAGGATGGGCGATCCCCATCTTGTCCAGCAGCGAGGCGCCAAAATATTTATCGTCCGCCGTCCACATGAACGGATCGTTGACCACGACCACGCCCTGCAGAACGGCGTTCTTGAGGTAGCTGCGATAATACGGCACCTCGTGCGAGATGCGATCGACGATCACGCGATACGGCACTGGGTCATTCATGCGCGTGCCGCCGACGGTGACGTATTCCGCGCTGACGCCTGTCTGCTCGCTGCGCCGATTCACTTCGTCGAGAAACGCCGGGGGAAACGACCATTCCCGCCCGACGAACAAGCCGATCTTCAACATTTCATCGCTCATGGGTGCCGCGCTCCTTCATGATAAAGAGGAGGACACGCACGCGCGTGCCCAGAATTTGCCATCGCCACTCGCCTCTAATCGTGCCCGCCGATGTACCTGGGCACCATCTGACTCCAGAAGGGCCAGTCATGCACCCACCCGTTCCATTCGCGGTAGGCATTGCCGATTCCCTTGCTCCACAACAGCGCGGCAAAATCGCGCGACCACTGCACCTGCGGATCGCCCGACCCGGCGGTGATGATGATGTCCTGGCGCCGCATCGCCTCCAAACGTCCGTTGTCCCACTCGTTAGGGATGAACTGCGAGGGATTGTTGAAGTAAACGTTCTCGTCGCTGTACCCGCCCGTGAAGCCGCGAATGTCGTAGATGCCGCAGATGCCCAGGATGCGGTTGATCTCGAACGGATACCTGAGTCCAAAGCCAGCAGCGTGAAAGGCGCCGAAAGAAGCGCCCATCGCAATCGTGTAATTGGTCGGATTCTTCCAGCGCATGAAGGGCAGCACTTCTTTATGGAGATACTCGAAGTACTGATTGTGACGGTAGGCACGTCCGCCCGGATGCGACCACCACGCATACCAGCTTTCCTCGTCGATGGCATCGACGCAAAAGGCTTGCAGCCAACCGCGTTCCAGCGGCTCGCGCAGCGCGCCATACATCATGCCGCGATCTTCCCATTCATAGAAGCGCCCTTTGGAAGTCGGGAAGATCAGCACACGCGCCCCGGCGTGACCAAAGACCAAAAGCTGCATGTCGCGGTTGAGCGACGGGCTGTACCAGCGGTGATGTTCGCGGTTCATCGCGTTTGTTTACCTTGTGTGCATGTCAGCGCGGATCACCCGTGCAGTGCCGCATCGATGGCACGCGCGGGGTCGATCATTCCAGCACCCTGCTGTGCGGCGGGAATATCCGCCAGCGGGAGCGCCGTTTCCATGAGCATAGACCGGATTGTCCCTGGCGTCAAAAACGGATTCGCCTGGATCATTGCCGCCACGACCGACGACGCGATCGCCGCCGACACCGACGTGCCATCGACATGCTGATGACGCGCGTCGATCAGCTTATGTCCATTGATGCGCGCCTGCAGCATCGCGTACAGATTGGCGTCGGGGTGCATGGCATGGTCGCGGGCGATGCTGAGATCGCCGAATCCGCTGTAGAGAAGCTGTTTCAATGCCCGCTCGCCCTCGGTCATCAGCAGCGGACCGAGCCAATAGGCTTCGCGGTCAACGACAGATCCCGGCAGGATCGGGGAGGCGATCCAGCGTGCAGGCGCCAGTAAGTCCGGCTTACTGGTGCCATCGTGCGCCCATCCGTAATTACTGTGAAACATGGTGCGGCGTGCGCGGTCGAGGCTGTTGGCATCGTCATAGCCGCCGATCACGATCGCGTCTGGCGCGCTGGCGGGCGGGAAGACCTCACCGGCACCCCGATTGCCGGATGCGGCGACGACCGCGATCCCCATCTCGGTCAGGCGTGCGACCGCCCGGTGCAGCGGATGATCCGGATCGCCGCTCACCTCGTCCCCGCCTACCGAGAGATTGACCACCCGCACGCCATAGCGCACGCCAGCGTCGATCAGCCAGCGCAAGCCGCGCAGGATGTCCCGCTCTTTGACCTGTCCGCGCGGACTGCTCACCTTGATCAGCACCAGCCTGGACTCGCTGGCGATTCCGCGATAGCGTCCGCCGCTGGAGGCGCCGCTGCCGCAGGCGATCACGCTGGTCATCTGCCCATGCCAGCTCAGATCGTCCGCCTCGGTCACCCCCGCCTGCTCGACGACGTGACCAGTCGAGGCATCGACATGGACGAGGATACGCCCTACCAGGTCGGTGTGCATATAAAAACCGGAATCCACGAACGCCATCACCACGCCACGACCGCTGTAGGCGTGCGGCGCACCCATGCGTTCCGGCGTGGGCAGCAGATAGGGCAGGGTATCGTAAGGGTAAGGCGGATGAAACAAGCTCATGATCGTGCCGTCTGATTTACCCGGTCTGTCCGGTGCGTGTCGCATCTTTAGGATCGGCGCTGGTGGTGAAATCGGCGGCAAAACGGGTGGCATAGTCGTTCAACAGCGACTCCAGCCGCGCCGCATCCGGTGAGACCGCCACCAATGCCGCATGATAGGGTTTGTCGGCACGCCACACCACTTCGGGATCGCTGTAGCGCGCCAGATCGGGATACTGCTGACGCGCCAGCGTCACCAGCACGCCCCCATAATCGGCACGAACAGGCGGCAAGGTATATGCCGTCCGCGTCAGATTGGCGATCTCCAGCCGCGCCCATTCACGCCACAGATTGACCCCGGTAGCGTGATCAATCATGTCCGCGATAAAAGCGCCGCCGACGCGCGCCGCGACTTCCAGGAAATAGTAATCGCCATCGGCGTGTCCTTTGATGTACTCGGCGTGCGTTACGCCGTCCACCATACCGAGCGCATTCAGGATTTCTTTATTGAGCGTGCGCAGCGCCTTTGCATCGGCGGAGTCGCGCGACAGGATGCGCGATACAAACACGCCCCCACCCTGATAGACCTGCATCGGCGGCGCGCCGTATTTCTGCACGCTGGTGAACACGATCTCACCGCCCACGCTCAACGAGTCGATGTGAAAGACATCACCAGGGATGAAACGTTCGAGCAGATAGTGCGACTGGCGATCGCCCAGTTCGTCGATCGCGCGCCACACATCCTCACTGCTTTTCGGCTTGCGAATCCCCATCGATCCCGCTTCCATACGCGGCTTCAATACCCAGGGCGCCGGGACACGCGCCATATAATCGCGCAGCGCATCATAATGTTTCACCTGTACATAATCGGGCACCCGTATGCCCGCCGCATAGGTGAGATCACGCATCGCCAGCTTGTCACGGAAATGGCGGGTGAGCGTCACGCCCATCCCCGGCAGCCGCAGATGTTCGCGCAGCATCGCTACCAGTTCCACCTCGAATTCGTCCAGCGGCAGGATCAGGTCGATCGACAAGCCGCGACACATCCAACTGACCGTGTTCATGACATCCTGATAGCGGCGCAAATCCGGCACCAGTTGAAACTGGTCGATGCTGGCGCGCGGCCACGGTTCATCGCGCAGACTGTCCTCGATCAGCAGCAGCACGGTGCAGCCCAGCGCTTTCGCAGTCTGGAGCATCGCATCGCCTTTATACGAGCTGGAAAGAAACAGAATCGTCAACGGAGGCTGCATAAAGGCAATATCCTTGTCGGCGGGCGGCTGGACAATGTGATGTTAAAGATTAGCGCATGTACCCTGACCTCGCAACCCAATCGTGAAACAAGCCGTCATGACGGAACAATACGACCGATTTTTCGTAATTCCCACGAACCTGCTGTCATCTGCAATACTAAATGATATTAAGTCTCTTCAGGAAAAGTTGACTGCGGTTTAAGGCAATCCGACGCACGCCTTAACCGTTGAGCGGTACAAGTTAACCTCGGTGTCACTGACACCTTCAGATAATTCAAGGATATAGGGAGTTCGCTGTATGAAGATCGCTCGTTCCTTCGCCCGTCGCAGCCTGATCGCGGTCGTCCTGATCGCCGTCCTGCTGCCCTTCGCTTCGGTCACCGCGCAAGATGCGGTGCCGGTCCTCATCCTCCCCGTCGATGGCGCGGAGTTCCTGCCTGGCGCCATGTTCGATTTCCGTGTCGAAGTTCACACCGACGCCATGCCGGAAGACCTGACGGTCACCGTCAACGGCACCGATGCCAGCGAATTTTTCGGCAGCGAAGCGACCGAGGAAAGCTGGTCGTTCGGATCAGAAGAAGCGCCCACCCCGGCGCAGTCGTTGATCTGGCGCGAGCTGTCCGCTCCTGAGGCGGGTGAATACACCGTCGAAGTCAGCACCGGCGGCAATACCACCAGCGCCACCTATATCGTCCGCGATGCCGCCACCGAGCGCGTCGCCCAGAACGTCATCCTGTTCGTCGCCGACGGCATGACCGTCCCGATGATCAGCGCCGCCCGCGCGGCGCGTGGGATCACCCAGGGTCGCCCGACCAACCGTCTGACGATGGACAGCGCCGACTTTGTTGGTCTCGCCAGCACCAGCAGCGTCGATTCGCTGATGATGGACAGCGCCAACACCGCCAGCGCGCTCAACACCGGTCACATCGGCTCGGTCAACGCGACTGGCACCTACAGCGACACCTCGCCGGACCCGCTCGATGATCCGCGCGTTGAAACTATCGCCTCGATGGTCAGCCGTCTGTACGACATGTCGGTCGGCGTCGTCTCCACCGCCGACTTCAGCGATGCCACCCCCGCCGCGACCTGGGCGCATGGGCGCAATCGCGGCGACGGCAATCGCGCCGCCTATCTGGTGCAGGCACTCGAAGCCGGCTACATCGACGTGCTCTTGGGCGGCGGCGCTCGCCGCATGATCCCGCAGAGCGTCGAAGGCTCGCGCCGTGCCGACGACCGCAATCTGTTCGACGAATTCATGGCTGACGGTTTCACTCTCGTCACCACCAATACCGAGCTGCAGGATGCGATGAGCGGCGATGTCGAGAAGCTGCTCGGCGTCTTCACCCCCAGCGATCTGAATGTGTGGCTGGATCGCAACGTCTACACCGATAACATCGGCGATTTTACCGATCAGCCTGGCTTGGTCGAGATGACCATGGCGGCGATCGACGTGTTGAGCCAGAACGAAAACGGTTTCTATCTGACCGTCGAAGCTGCCAGCATTGACAAGCAGATTCACCCGCTCGACCAGGAACGCGCCCTCAGCGACCTGATCGAGTTCGACAATGCTGTCGCCGCCGCCGCCGCGTGGGCTGCTGAGAATGCCCCCGACACGCTGATCGTCGTCACCGCCGATCACGGTCATGGCTACGAAGTCTACGGCACCGTCAACGTCGCTCAGTTCAACGAAGCCGAGGACGACCTGGGTCGCCGCGCTGCCATCGACGTGTACAACGCCGCTGGTTACCCCGACTACCCCGACGCCGACGGCGATGGCTTCCCGGAGTGGGAAGATGCCACCCGCACATTCGCGGGTACTGTCAACAACGGACCTGAACACACCGAGAACTTCCAGGTCAGTGAGACCCCGCGCCAGCCTGCTGCCGACCCGGATGGCGATGGCGTGTGGACCGACAACCCGGATGACGATGCCAATGGCATCCTGATCACCGGCACGCTCGATCCGTCGAGCAACAGCGGCGTCCACACCCTGCAGGACGTGCCCGTCTTCGGCTGGGGCCCTGGTGCCGAACTGGTGAGCGGTCTGTATCACCAGCGTGAAGTCTTCTTCATCATGGCGTCGGCGCTGGGTCTCAACCCGGCTGGCGGCTCCTAATTCAATGCGGGGGCACGGGTTTCCGTGCCCCCGTTCATGCAATCCGCCTTCACGGGTTCTGATCGGGATACATCGTCCTGAGATGAGCCGACGACGCGCGAATCAATTCCGTCAGCGCCTCGACATTGACATCGGAGAGCCGTTTGATGTACAGACAGGATTTACCAGTCGTGTGCTTGCCGAGCCGTTCCATGATCGCCGGCTGATCCTCGAATCCCCCCATCATGTAGAGTGTGAAATTCGCCTTGCGCGGCGAAAAGCCCGCCACGAAATACTCGCCCTCACGTCCGCTCTCGTACTTGTAATGGTACTTGCCAAAGCCGATGATCGTATCGCCCCACATGACCGCTTCTTCGCCCGTCACGTCGCGCATCAGGTCGAGTATCGCAACAGCATCTTCGCGCTTTTTCTCGTCAGTGATCGACTCGAGAAACGTCTGCACTTTGGCATCGTTCGGTTGAGTCTTATCCGGCACCGCCATGATCCACCTCCAGTCAGGTTAAGGTTTACTGAACCAAACGTTCTAACTTACACAAAACAGCATACCATTATTTCGATATGCCCGATCAGTGTTTTGGAGTACCATTGTAATGCGCAATTCGATTCTGCTACCGATCGCGGCGCTGCTGATTGGCGCATGTTCGACATCCCCAGACGGTGTACAGCCCGTCACGCCATTACCGCCGACCGACTCCGCTGCCGCTGCGCTGGTCGTCAGCGCCACACCGACTCTCGCCGCAACGAGCACAGTGGCGCCGACCGTTCGCGCCGTCAACCTCAACCCGACCGCACAGACAGGCGTCATGGCGACCATCGCGCCGGTGACGACCTCGCTCCCCCCCGGCGAAGCCCGCGCCATTGCAGCCGCCACCGATATCGCGCTGCATCCGACTGCGCGCAGCCCGATCGCGTTCGACGGCGAACCCGTCGCCATCGAGTTCGATGAATTCTATGAGGGCTACAACCTGCGCTACGGGCTGATGCTGTCCGACAAGCTGGTCTCGCTGGACGGACGCAGCACGCTGATGGAAGGCTACATGGCGCCACCGCTGAAGCCCGAACTCGATTATTTCGTGCTGACGCGCGTCAAGCTGGCATTCTGCCCATTTTGCAGCACCGCAGCCGACTGGCCCGACGACATCGCGCTGGTATACATGCCCGAAGGACAGACGACGGTATCGACCGGTCTTCCAGTGCGCATCGTCGGACGTATGGAGATCGGGCAGTCGGTGGACAGCGAGACCGGCATGGTCAGTCTGGTGCGCATCTACGCCGACAACGTGGAAACGATCAACTAATGCTGCATATCGACGCGCTCACGCACACCTACACCGCCTCAGGTCTGGAGGCGCGCACCGTCCTCCAGATCGACACCTGGACGGTCGAGCGCGGCGCACAGGTCTTACTGCGCGGCGTGAGCGGCAGCGGCAAGACGACGCTGTTCAATATTATCGCCGGGCTGCTGCGTCCGACTCACGGCATGATCACCCTGGACGGACGCGCACTTTACAGCATGGGCGAGTCGGCGCGCGACCGTTTCCGCGCTGCCCGCATCGGCTACATCTTCCAGACGCATCATCTGATGCCTGGCTTCACAGCGCTGGAAAATCTGCTCATGCCGATGCAGTTCGCCGGGGTCATTCCCGCCCATCAGCGCAACGAGCGCGCCCGGTCACTGCTCGATCACGTCGGCTTGAGCGCGCACCTGCATCACCGCCCGAATCAACTCAGCACCGGGCAGCGGCTGCGGGTCGCGGTCGCGCGCGCGCTGGTCAACCGACCGGCGATGCTGCTGGCAGACGAGCCGACGGCGGCGCTCGACCCCGACAATGCCGATCGCGTCATGACGTTCCTGCAGGAGTCGTGCCGCGACTCGGACGCCGCGCTGATCGTCGCCAGTCACGATCCCGCGCTCGCCGCCCGCTTCCCGACCCGACTCGATCTGCGCGCCGGACGCCTCTCGCCTGAATCCGACACATCTGTCCGCGAGCCGCATACCATCATTGAAAGCGCCCCGGCATGAGTTACGATCTGTTTCTGGCATGGCGCGGACTGCGCGCCCGTCCGGTCAGTACGATCATCACATTGGTGATCATCGCGCTGGCGATCGCGCTGCCGATCACCGTCCTGACACTGGGCGACGGCGCACGTCAGGGGATCATCCGCGCCAGCGACCCATTCGGCGTGCTGGTCGTCGGCGCTAAAGGCAGTGGACAACAGCTCGTGCTGAGTACGATCCTGCTGCAAGGTGCGCCCGTCGGAAATATGCGCACCAGCGTATTCGAATCGCTGCAAGCCGACCCGCGCGCCGCGCTGGTGGTGCCGCTGGCACTGGGCGACAACGTGGGCGGGGCGCGCATCGTCGGCACGTCGGACGCGCTCTTGCAACTGCGCCCGACCGTGAATGAACCGCCCGCCTTTCGCATCGCATCTGGCGCATTTTTCGCCGCCGATTACCAGGCGGTATTGGGCGCGGGTGCGGCGCAATCACTCGGATTGGGGATTGGCGATCAGTTCGCCGCCGCGCATGGGGTCGAGCGCGGACTCGATGACGACGTTCACGAGACACCGTACACAGTCGTCGGCATATTCGACGAGACGCAAAGCCCGTATGACGATGCAGTGTTCGTCTCGGTATCGAGCGTATGGAAAGCGCACGAGGCAGAAGGCGCCGATCCTGGTTTGAGCGCGCTGGCGCTCGTTCCCGTCGCTGCGTCCGACCAGCTCACCGCTGCGTTGGTGAAACCAGTCGGGTTCATCGAAGCCAATCAACTGTGGCAGACATTCGCGGCTGGCACCGAGGCGCAAGCCGCCTTTCCCGGTCAGGAATTGGGCGCGCTGTTCGATCTGCTGGCGCAGGGTGAGCGTATCCTGACCATCGTCGGCTACCTGGTGCTGGTGATCGCCGGACTGACGGTATTTCTGTCGTTGTACAGCGCGATCGCCGCGCGCCAGGGCGCGATCGCACTGATGCGTTCGCTCGGCGCCGACCGCCTGACCATCTTTCGCGTGGTCATCCTGGAAGCGCTGTTGATCACCCTGATCGGCGCGCTGGTCGGGCGCGTAACCGGCTATGGCGCATCGGTGGCGATCGCCTCGATTCTCAGCACAGGCTCGTCGATCCCGATCCCAATCCGTTTCCTGCCCTCGCTGGAGCCGCTGTTGTGGCTGCTGCCGATCGGATTGGGTCTGCTGGCAGGCATCATCCCCGCTGTGCAGGCGTACCGCGTCGATGTGATCGAAAAGCTGTTCCCGGCATGAGAACCGGATTGCTGGTCACGGTGCTGCTGGTGCTGGCGGCATGTGGACGCGGTGACGTGCTGCAACGCGGCGATCTCCCGCAGCCATCCCCACACCAAATGGCACCCGCCCCGACCGATGAACCGTTCTACGCGCCCGACTTCACGCTCGATACGCTCGACGGCGGCACCGTCACCCTGAGCGACGCGCGCGGACGCTGGGCGCTGGTGAATTTCTGGGCGACCTGGTGCGCGCCCTGTCTGGCGGAAATGCCAGCGCTGAACACGCTTGCCGCCGAAAACAGCGATTGGCTGGTGGTATACGGCGTCAATATGCGTGAAACACCCAATCAGATGCGTCCCTTCCTGATCGAACGCGGCGTCATGTATCCGATTCTGATCGACCCACCGGACTCGGTCGTGCTGGAATACAACGTGATCGGCTTGCCACAGACCGTCGCGATCGACCCTGAAGGGATCATCGTCTGGCGCCAGTTCGGTCCGCTCGACCTGGACGGATTCGGTACGCTGCTGGCCTCATTGCGATCCGGGCAAACTCAGTAAATGACGAGGCGTCCGCACACGCGAGCAATCGCATGTTTTGACGTGACCCCCGTCAGCGCGGGAATGCCTTCAGCCTGTATAATGAACGCATGTCGGATCGCGATCCGACATGCGTTCATTGTCAGAACAAGGATATAGCAATCATCATGCGTCCAGCCGCGCGATCGCTCATCCTCGCACTCCTCATCGCGTCCGCTTTTATCGTCAACCTGCCCATCGTGGGCGCAGCTACCTTTATCGTCACCAATCCCGACACCGATCTCTCCGACAGCAATCCCGGTAATGGCGTATGCAGCACCAGCGCGGGCAACTGCACGCTGCGCGCCGCCGTCGAGGAAGCCAATGCGCTGCCCGGTGCCGATACCATCACCATGAACGCTACGGGCGGCAGCTTTGGCTACATCAGAATCCTGAACGAGATCGTCGTCAACAGCGAGATCACCTTCATCAGCAGCAGCGCGCGCCTGATCCAGAACGACGGTGCCGGGCGCGTCTTCACCGTGACGGGTAACAATGCGCGCGTCACCTTCAACAATGTGCGTATCAGCGGTGGCAGCGCGACCTATGGCGGCGGCATCAACATCACCAGCAATGCCCAGGTGACGCTGGAGGGCGGCTCCCACGTCTTTGACAATCGCGCGACCTACGGCGGCGGCATCTCGCTGACGGGCGCGCAGCTCACCGTGACGGGCGACTTTACCGATATCAGCGGCAATGGCAGTGCGGGCACCTACGGCGGCGGCATCTATGCCGAGGGCGGCAGTACCGTCTCGATCAGCGCCAAAGCGATAGTGCGCAACAATCTCGATTCGTATTTCGGGGGTGGCGTGTATCTGACCGGCACCGACACCTCTCTTGGGGTGACGGACGCCACCATTTCCGGCAACACCGTGACCGGATCGGGCGGCGGCATCTACGCCGAGCTGAACGCGACCGTGGTGATCACCGATAACGCCGTCGTACAAACCAACGATGCAGCATTTTATGGCAGCGGGATCGCCGCCTCCAACAACGCCAACATCACCGTGCGCGATGGATCGAGCGTGTCGAACAACTCGCCGACGTTGTACGGCGGCGGTGTCTCCCTGCTGACGGGCGCCGATCTCGCCTTGAACGGCGACTCGTTCATCGAGGGCAATGACGCACAAAGCGGTGCCGGAATCTTCCTGGGCAATCCGTCCTCGACGGTGACGATCGACAGTGCGACCCTCGCCGTGAACGAGGCGATGGCGGTCGGCGGTGGCATTTATGCGTTCGACCGCGCGGCGGTCTTCATCTACAGCGCGCTGCTGCTCGACAATACCGCCAATCGCGGCGGCGGACTCTACGTCACCAGCAGCGCCACCGCAATCGTGAGCAACAGCACCTTCAGCGATAATTCTGCCGGGACGGGCGGCGCCGTTTACGCGGATTACGACGACCTTTATGGACAAAATGTCACCCTTCGTCAAAGCACGATCGGGTTCAACACCGCTACGACGACGGGCGGCATCTACAGCGGCGGCGGCGTGGTGTTCGGCAACAGCTTCATTGGCAACAATACCGATACCAGCACCTACCCGGACGTGTACGGCACCTTCAACTCGCTGGGATACAACCTGATCGAGAACACCAGCGGATCGTCCATCGGCGGCATTCTGACGGGCAACCACATCGACGTAGCCGATTTTCAGGTCAATCTGCTGCCACTGGCGAACAACGGCGGTGTCACCCTCACGCATTCCTTCGGACCGGGCAGCCTGGCGGGCAACCTGGGCAGCAATAATCTGGCGGTCTACACACCGGGTTCGCCGCTGACCACCGACCAGCGCGGCACAGGCTACCCGCGCATATCGGGCACCAGCGTCGATATCGGCGCATGGGAGCGTCCGCTGGCGACCTTCCGCGTCACCGCGACGCTGCAAGGGCGACCCGCCGCGCCGCATCCCAGCCGCCAGATCCGGCTGCGCGCCTATTTTTACCGAGCCGATGGCGCGTTCCAGTATTTCGACGATCGCTTTGCCGACCTCTCAGGCACAGCGACGTTCAACAATGTCCCGCTCGACATGGCGCGCGTGCGCGTCAAAGGCACGACCTCGCTGGCAGAGGCGACAAATTTCACCTTCGTAGAGGGTATCAACACCTACACCACTCCGACTTTACGTGAAGGCGACGCCGACGACTCCAACGTGATCAATATCACCGATTTCTCGATCCTGGCTGCCACCTTCGGCAGGATTACGAGCACGCCCGGATTCGACCCGCGCGCCGACTTCAACGGCGATGGCAGCATCAATATCAGCGACTTTTCGCTGCTGGCGGCGAATTTCGGTCAGGCGGGGGCGCCGTTCTAGGATTTGCATGGGCGCGGGGAGGTGCGGTATCGTTGACGCACCTTTCTGCGCCTCTGGAGTCCCGCCATGCCCTTGTTCGACATGCCGCTGCACGAGCTGCAACAGTACCAGCCGACCCGCGAAGAAATGCCCGACTTCGACGAATTCTGGGCGGCGACGCTGGCGTACACCCGCAATTTCAACCTCGACGCCCATTTCGAGCCGGTCGATCACGGGCTGCGGACCTTCTCGACCTACGACGTGACCTTCAACGGCTATGGCGGACAGCCAATCAAAGGCTGGTTCATCCTGCCCGCCAGCGCGCGCGGCTTACTGCCCTGTGTGGTCGAGTATCTGGGCTACGGCGGCGGACGCGGCTTCCTGACCGAACACCTCACCTATGCTGCCGCCGGATTCGCCAGTCTGGTGATGGACACGCGCGGACAAGGCAGCGTGTGGAGCGCGGGCGCCACGCCTGATCTGCCGGACGGCGCCAATCCGTCGTTCCCCGGCTTCATGACTCAGGGCATCCTCGACAAGAACAGCTACTACTACCGCCGCGTGTTTGCCGACGCAGTGCGCGCCGTCGAAGCCGCCACCTCGCATCCCCAGGTCGATTCCGGGCGGATCGCGGTCGCGGGCGGCAGCCAGGGCGGGGGCATCAGCATCGCCGCCGCCGCGCTGATGCGCGATCGGGTGCAGGTCGCGCTGCCCGATGTGCCTTTTTTGTGTCATTTCAAGCGCGGAACCACGATCACCGAACGGCATCCGTATGGCGAGATCGTCGGCTATCTCAAGGCGCACCGCGATCACATCGACGCGGCCTTCACCACCCTGAGCTATTTCGACGGCGTGAACCTGGCGGCGCGGGCGACGGCACGGGCGCTGTTTTCGGTCGGTCTGATGGACGACATCTGCCCGCCCTCGACGGTCTACGCGGCGTACAACCATTGGGCGGGCGAAAAGCAGATGCGGGTGTACCCCTTCAACAACCACGAGGGCGGCGGCGGCTTTCAGGATCGGTCAAAGATCGCGCTGCTGCACGATCTTTGGGGGTAGGGAGTCACCGCCTGACGATCCCCCCTGACCAGAGCGGCAACGATACCTCCCCGACGCCCCTTTCAGGGGGGAGAACTGCGCCGCGCGCCAACTCCCTCTTGTCTAAAGGGGGGTGCGAGTGTCACTTCCAAAAAATCGACTCCCCTGACGGGGAGGGGGAAGGGCAAGGCGCTGCGCGCCCTACCGAGTCAGAGATCAGAGGTTCACAGGACTGTAATAGGAGCCAGAACCGCCCACGACCACCCGGAAGCCGA
>DAOTUN010000039.1:0-12551 GCA_034437395.1 Anaerolineae bacterium
CTGACCGAGATGGCGCAGCAGCCCTTCCGCCATCTGTGAGCGCGCGCTGTTGTGCGTGCAGACGAACAGGACGCGATGTGGAGATAGTCGAGACAGGTCAACGGATGGCAGCGCAAGTCCGATACTGGGGTGCAGCGCAGCGCCTGCTTCAAGATAGAGTGCGCGAAGGCGCTCCAAATCGAGACTGTAGTATACATCGCGTCCGTCCGCCTCGCTGCGGCGGGTGGTCACGAGCGCGTCATCGCGCATCTTTTTCAGGTGATACGAGACCAGGTTCATCGGCTGTTGAAGCAGCGTCACCAGTTCGTTCACCTGTTGATCGCTGCGGGTGAGCGCTTTGAGCAGCCCCCAACGCACATCGTTCGCCAGCAGCTTGATGAACTCTGGCGGATGCACGGAGAGCGATTGGGTCGTCATCGCCTACCCGACCCGCTCGGCTTCCGCCGTCTCATCGAGCCACAATTTGATTCGAGCTTCGATCTGGTCGCGTACCTCACGGAACTTAGTAAGTTTTTCTTCGTCGGTTCCCTCGATGCGCACCGGGTCTTCAAAAATCCAACGATGAATACGACGCGCGTCCGCGCTCAACTTCGGGCAGTCATCTTCGGCTTTGCGACACACAATGATCGCATCGTCGAACGTGAAACGCCCCATGATCTCCTTTATGCCTTTCGAGCGCTGTCCGCTGACATCGATCCCGACCTCCTGCATGACCTCAACGGTCATCGGATGCAGACCTTTTGGCTCCATGCCTGCGCTGAAGGCTTCGTACTTATCGCCCGCCAGTTTGCGCATGAACGCTTCCGCCATCTGTGAACGCGCCGAATTGCCTGTGCAGAGGAAAAGCACTCGTTTCGCCATGATTTCACTCCGTAGCTTACACTAGTCTGAATTGCTTCAATATGGATTGAATTATATGCAGATCGTCAAACGGGTGCAAGATCAAGGTAAAAACCGCTTCTGAAAAACACGGACTTGACATGTACACCTTTAATCGTAAAATTACGATTATGAACACAAACCACACGACCAAAGTCTATGATCTCACCGTTGACGAAGAGCGGCTTTCGCACATGATGAAAGCGCTCGGACATCCGGCGCGGATGCAGATTTTCCGCTACCTGAGCGAAAACCCGCAGTGCATCACCGGCGATATCGTCGAGGTGCTGCCGCTGGCTCAGGCGACCGTCTCGCAGCACCTCAAAGTGCTGCGCGATGCGGGCTTGGTGTGCGGCACCATTGAAGGTCCGGCGACCTGCTACTGCCTGGATGGTGATAACGTGGCGTGGTTCAAAAGACAGGTCGGCAGCGTGCTTTGATGCGCGGTCGGCGCTCTTTTTTTGCTCGTTTCATCGTCTTTTTACGATAAAGGATGTAAATCATGACAATTCAAAAGCTTCCCGTCGTGGTCATCGGGGCGGGTCCGGCCGGGTTAGCGGCGGCAGCGCATCTGCTCGAACGCGGCGAAACGCCGATCGTGTTTGAAGCGGGCGACCGCATCGGCGCGAGCGTGCGCGCGTGGGGACATGTGCGTATGTTCTCGCCCTGGGAATTCACCGTCGATAGTGCGACGGTGCGCCACTTGACGGCGCACGGCTGGCAGATGCCGCCGAAAGACGAACTGCCGACGGGCGATGCGTTGGTCGAGCGATACATGCAGCCGTTCGCCGATCTCCCCGACGTGCGCGATCACATTCACCTGAACGCCCGCGTGGTCGCCGTCAGCCGTCACAACATCGACAAGATGAAGGACGCCGGACGCGATGAAGCGCCATTCGTCTTGCACGTCGTCTATGCGAATGGTGAAGAGGCGCTCATCGAAGCACGCGCCGTGATCGATGCGTCCGGGACGTGGACGCAGCCCAACCCGCTTGGCTCGAACGGTCTGCCCGCTGTGGGGGAGAAGCGCAGCGCAGGGCATATCTTCTACGGCATTCCCGATGTGTGTGGGGCTGATCGTGAACGCTACGCAAATCGTCGCGTGATGGTCGTCGGCAGTGGTCATTCCGCGATCAATGCACTGCTCACACTTGCAGAACTCAAAGGGGAATTTTCTCAGACCGAGATCGCCTGGGCGATGCGCGGCAAGGCTCTACAGCAGGTGTACGGCGGCGGCACGAGCGATCAACTGTCAGCACGTGGGCGGCTCGGCACGCGCATTCAAGCGCTCGTCGATGCGGGGACGATTGCGATCCTCTCGCCGTTTCGCATTCGTCAGATCGCGTTGGGCGAAAGCAGCGTGGATGTAATTGGGGAAACGCCCATCGGGTTGGAGACGGTGCAGGTGGATGAGATCATCGCGACGACGGGCGCGCGTCCACAGCTCGACATACTGCGCGAATTACGGCTCGATCTCGACTCCTCGCTGGAAAGCACGCGGGCGCTCGCGCCGATGATCGACCCCAATCTTCACTCGTGCGGCACGGTACGCCCGCATGGGGAAGCGGAACTGCGCCACCCGGAACGCGACTTCTACATCGTCGGCATGAAAAGCTATGGACGCGCGCCAACGTTCCTGCTGGCGACGGGTTATGAGCAGGTGCGTTCAGTCGTGGCGGCGCTGGCAGGGGACTGGGAAGCCGCGCGCGATGTGCAGTTGTGCCTCCCGGAAACGGGCGTGTGCAGCACCGACCTCGATGGCGACGGCGGTTCGTGCTGCACCACAACCGCCAATGTACAGCCCGCGCTGCTTTCTCTCGACAGCATCGGGGTAAACGGCTTCATCGGCGCGAACGGCTTCTCACTTCAACCTTTGATTGCGCTGCAAACCATCACGACCGACAGCGGGTCAGACCCGGCGGCGTGCTGCGACTCCACCTGCTGTTCATGAGATGATGCTGGTCTGGGGGCAACAGTACAGCACGATAACAGAGGAGGAAAAAATGAATGAACATCCGACATGAAACCAGCGCCGATACCCAGGCGATTGCCGAGGTCAACTGGCGTGCGTTCGGTGATATGGCCGAGCCACAGATTATCGCGCTGGCACGGCAACACAGCTCATTTGACCCTGCTTGGTCACTGGTGGCAGAGCAGGACGATTGCGTGGTTGGGCATGTGCTGTTTCTGCGTCAGCGGATGCGCCTGATGGGTGCAGAAATTGCCGCTGTCAGCCTGGGACCAATCGCCATTCTGCCAGAATATCAGAAGCAGGGGATTGGTGCCGAACTGATTAAGGCAGGACATGCACGCGCACGCGAACAGGGCTATGTGCTGAGCTTTCTACTCGGTCACGACACATATTACCCACGCTTTGGGTATCGAGTTCATCAGCATGGTACTGCCAGCGTCGAAATTACTCATGAAATGCTGAGTGCAGTTTCGTCCGTTCCCCTGCAAACCCGTGCAGTGACCCACACAGATATTCCGGTGCTGATCGCACTGTGGGAATATGAGGAAAGCGCGGTCGATTTCGCCCTATATCCGGGTGAGTCAGTATTTGACTGGATAAGTCCTAATCGCCTTATCAGCAGCGAGGTTTGGCTGAGAGACGGCGTCATCGTCGGCTATACACGGGTCAAGGAAACTGAGCCGAGTGAGCCAATCTGCTTTATGGCGGTGGATGCAGATGCGGCAATCCGCATGGCACATTCCCTGATTTCAGTTGCCAGATCGATCACATTACCTTTGCATCCGGCATCAGCCTCCGCAAAAGCATTTCCCGTAACCCCTGTGGTGACATCGCGGGCGGCAGGTATGGCATGTCCACTTGTCGCGGGGGTTCTGGATGTATTTTCAGATCAGGTAGCACATGGCGAGCGTGCGGCGGGTCGTGTGATCTGGCCGGTAATGTTTGAGGTGTGACCCCTCACGTGTGACACTCTACAGCGGAAGGTAAGATCAAGTCCCTGTGGTTGTCAGACGAGCTGCTGATCGTAGCCAGCGCGCACGCGTTAATGAATTAGGTTTGCGGCTTGCCACGCGCAGACCCGTTGTTTTAGCCGCCATGACGATTGGAACTTTGTTTTGAAGCCAAATGCCAAAACCAAGCCTTTCTACGGCTGGTACATCGCGATCACCCTGGCGGTCACACAGACAATCTCGTGGGGCATCATCTACTATGCGTTCTCGGTATTTCTCACGCCGATGGAAACCGATCTCGGCTGGTCGCGCGCCGAGCTAACGGGCGGCTTTTCGCTGATGTGGCTGGTCACTGGGGCGATGGCATTTCCCGTCGGCGCGTGGATCGACCAGCGCGGCGCACGGGTGCTGATGAGCGTTGGCTCGGTCGGCGCATCGCTGCTCGTCATCGCCTGGTCCCAGGTTACCAGTCTGACCGCGTTCTACCTGGTTTGGGCGGGGTTAGGGATGTGCGCGGCAGCGGTCTTGTACGAACCCGCGTTCGCCGTGATCGCGCAGTGGTTTCACCACAAGCGCGGCACCGCCCTGGCGGTGGTCACGTTTGCAGCGGGGCTGGCAAGTACGATTTTTCTGCCGCTCTCCGATGCGCTCCTGCGCGGCTTCGGCTGGCGCACAGCGGTCTTGCTTCTCGGCATCTTCCTGGCGTGCATGACGATCCCACTGCACGCCTTGATCCTGCGCCGCCGTCCGGCAGACCTCGGGCTGCTGCCCGACGGCGCGGCGGTGATCGTCGGTGAAACACCCGCTGCCCCGGAAGGTATCTCGTTTCGGGAAGCGTTGAGCGGACGCATTTTCTGGATGCTCACGCTCAGTTTCGGCTTGATTTCCTTGTCGGCAGCGGCGATCCGGGTGCATTTCATCCCGTTCCTAATCGGAACGGGCATCGAGTCCAGCACAGCGGCTTTCGCCGCCGGCGCGATCGGCATCATGCAGGTGGTTGGTCGCGTCATCTTTGCGCCGCTCGATCAGCGTTTCTCCAGCCGGGTGATCGTGATCGGCGTGTTCGCGCTGCAAGCGCTGGCGCTCATGCTGCTGCTCGTCGGCACAGCGCCGCTGTGGATCGTCGGCTTCATTCTGCTGTTCGGCGCGGCACAAGGTGCGGTGACGCTGGCGCGTCCGTCAATCCTGGCAGAACTGTACGGCGTATCGCACTATGGGCGCATCTCCAGCGTCATGACGGTCTGCCTGACGCTGACTAGCACTGCCGCTCCGCTGGGTGTCAGCCTGCTGTTCGACCGTTTTGGCAGCTACCAGCCCGTCTTATGGGGGGTGGTCTTCCTCGCGCTGGCGGCGACGGCTGTCGCGTTCCTGGCAAAGCGGCATACGCCAAACAGACTACAAACGATGTCACAAGCCACTGCTCAACCTGTGCTGGAGTAAGCCCAATTGACGATAGGGATATTGGGATCAATTTAGTCTTGGGTAGTGGTCGGCAACATTGCCGCGCAGGTCGGCTTGACCGAAGTGCAGGCAGAACTGCTGCCAGAGGACAAGCTCAGGATCATCAAGCAGTGGGAGGGCAAGTACAACGCTATCGCCATGATTGGTGACGGCGTGAACGACGCGCCCGCACTGGCTGCCGCCACAGTCGGGATTGCGATGGGCGGCGCGGGAACTGCGGTCGCGCTGGAGACGGCGGATGTCGCGTTGATGGGAGATGACCTGAGCAAGCTACCCTTCGCGGTCGGATTGAGCCGCGCCAGCCGACAAATCATTCAGCAGAATCTAGCCATCTCGCTCGGCGTAATCGTACTATTGATTGTGACTTCCGTCTTGGGGATCGTTCAGCTTGGCTTCGCGGTTGTCCTGCATGAAGGCAGTACATTGGTCGTCGTCGGCAATGCGATGCGGTTGATGGCATATCGTAAGGAGGTATCAGCGTGAAGATTCTAGGATGGCGGTCAAGGAGCGGTTTTCATGTTGGAACCCATACGCAAGCGCGCACGTCATCTGAAAAACGAGGTATTCGCGCTCTACCTCGCCTATCGCGACCCGCGCGTGCCCTGGTACGCTAAAGTGTTCATTGCGTTCGTCGTGGCTTACGCCTTCAGCCCAATTGACCTGATCCCGGATTTCATCCCCGTGCTTGGGTATCTGGACGATTTGATCCTGATCCCGTTGGGCGTAACGCTCGCGCTTAGGATGATCCCGCCGGACGTGCTGGCGGAATGTCGTGAGCAGGCGCAAGCCCTGGCGGCACAGGGTAAACCCATCAACCGAACGGCGGCGTCCGTGATTGTTGGCATTTGGATCCTAGGTGGCATACTCGTGTTTACATGGCTCTTCGGCATGGTCGCAGCGACGAGGTAATTAAACAGGGCTGAAGAATTTTCTTGGACTCGGACGGTTCAAACATGCCTGTCATGGTTAAAATCATCTCAACCGTACTCAAAGGGATTTATTCATCATGGACACAAAAGCACACTGGTCGCAGGTCTACCGAACGAAAGCGGCTGACGATGTAAGCTGGTATCAGACGCATCCTGAATTGTCTCTGGCGTTCATTCAAGCGACGCAGGTCGCACTAAACGCCTCGATCATCGATGTAGGGGCAGGCGCATCGACACTCGTGGACGATCTGCTGGAAGCAGGGTATACCGACATCACCTTGTTGGACATCGCTCAGGAAGCGCTTGAGGTCGCCCGCACGCGCGTTCATGCCGCCGCTTCCCGCCTCACCTGGCTGATTGGCGACATCACTACCATTCCGCTCGCCCGTCACCGCTACGATGTGTGGCATGACCGAGCGGTATTTCATTTCCTGACCGACCCCCTCCAGCAAAAAGGGTATATCGATCAGGTGTTGCACGCCATCAAACCGGGCGGACATATCATCGTGGCTACTTTTGCGCCGGATGGCCCGGAGAAATGCAGCGGACTCGCTACAGCACGGTATGATGCGACCGCGCTGCATGGCGTATTCGGGAGTCAGTTCAGCCTAATCGACAGTACCCAGGAGTCACATCATACGCCCTGGGGAACCGAGCAGCGCTTCGTCTATTGCTACTGTAGAAAAACCGTCAGCGATGCCAGCATGAGCATCCATGAAAGTGCCTGAGACAATGCCGTCACCCATTCTAAGCAATAAAGACTACGATGCCGCGTCTGTATTCACCGTGGAAAACATGCTGCGTGAAGCGCATCGACAAAAAACGATACCGGAAGGCAGCATACCGTCTATCTGCATCCTCGACCCTGACGGCGATCTGGCACAGCATCTTATGGAATCGGGGAGAGCGACTGTTCATCCCCACTGGGCGTGTTACCACACGAAACTCTACGCTTTCGAGCATCAAACGATTCAGTTTGGGATCGTTCCCTATGCCGTTGGCGCGTCGTTCGCGGTGCTGGTCGCGGAAGAATTGTTCGCGTCTGGCTGTCAGCTGCTGATCAGCATCACGTCAGCCGGACAGATCGTCCTTGCAGGTCAGCCGCCTTATTTCGTCCTCATCGAACGGGCGCTGCGCGATGAAGGGACGAGTTATCATTATCTGCCACCCGCCGCCTTCAGCGAGCTGCGACCCAGTTTATTGACCCGTCTCGAAAATGCGTTCAGCGATGCTTCGGTACGGGTGCTGTGCGGCGCGACCTGGACGACGGACGCACCCTTCAGAGAGACAACCCAGGCGATTGAGAATGCGCGCGCGCAAGGGATTTTAGGGGTCGAGATGGAAGCAAGCGCGCTTTACGCCTATGCACAGGCACGCACCAAAGACGTGATCTGCTTCGCGCACATCACCAATCAGATGGCGCAAATCGAGGGCGACTTCGAGAAAGGTCTCGATCAGGGTAGTCACGATGCGCTGGAAGTGATCGCGCTCACTGCAACACGCTGGTTGGCGACTGGCATCGGTCATCCCTGAAACGTGAGACAAGCGGCGCATAGCCCTGAAAACACCAAATGCGATGCCTCGATTTGAAAGCCGTGATCCTTTCGCATTTGGTGCGCCAAACCTTGCATAACATCGTCCGATACTTCCTGCTCGACACCACAGCGACGACACACAAGGTGATGGTGCGGATGGGAGGCTGCGATTTCATAGTAGGTTTCATCGTCCCCTGGTTGGGCGGATACGACCAGACCAAGTTCGATGAACAGGTTGAGAGTTCGATAGAGTGTCGAACGCTCGACCGATGTGTCCACCGCACGCACCCTCGCGTAAATTTCTCCTGGCGTCGTGTGTTTCCCGCCATCGCACACTGCATCCAGAATGACGATACGCTGCCGCCTGCGCCAACCCCCTCGCTGAACGCGCTCTGACGTCCCATTCCTGCTCTGCTTGTGACGATCCATTGTACAAGCTCACTCGGAGCCGCTGTTACTCTGTTTATTGGGGCAACATCAATTACTGTATGAATTAATTGTGAAAATTTCCGTTACTTTTCAAAAATAAGCATATAACTTCAAAATCGAATCTTGTATACGCTAGGGACGTGCCGCGTGACAATTGCACCTCATAAATACCATGTTCGACAATTGTTTATCACGGCAGCACTGAGTATCAGCATAGTTTTGATTGGCGCTAAAGTGGCGCAAGCGAATGCAGAGCAATCACAAAAAGAACTGCACACCCGCGCCCTTATTCAACAACCCCCTATCCCTACCGGACTCATTGCTTTCCACAGTAACCAAGATGGCAACAATGAAATCCACACTGTGACTGCGAACGGGTCTCAGAGGACGCGCATTACCACCAATGAAGCAAACGATGCAGAACCTGCTTTTTCGCCGGATAGTTTACGCATCGCTTTCACCACCGACCGGGACGGCAACGCTGAAATCTACACGATGTTTGCCGATGGCACCGACCTGATTAACCTGACCAATAATGCAGGTGGCGACATTGAAGCCACGTATTCGCCCGATGGTACACGCATTGTATTCCGGTCAAACCGAGACGGCAACTTCGAAATTTACAGCATGTTGGCTGCCGATGGGAGCGACCTGATCCGCCTCTCCAATACCCCGACCAATGAAGTCGACCCGGCTTATTCGCCCGATGGAACTCGTATTGTTTTCGGGAGTGCTGAAAGCGGTAGCTACGAAATCCACAGCATCCTGGCTGCCGATGGCAGTGACCTGACCCAGCTTACCAGTAATGGTGCGGAGAATGTTCAGCCGTCCTACTCGCCTGATGGAACTCATATCGTGTTTCGGAGCAACCAGGATGGCGATTTTGACATCTACAGCATGGCTGTCGATGGCACTAACCTGACTAACCTCACAAACAACAGTGCGAATGATGGTTTGCCCGCTTACTCCCATGATGGGACACGCATCGCGTTTGCGGGCGACCAAGATGGTGATTATGAAATCTACAGCATCGCCGTCGATGGCAGTGACCTGATCCAGCTCACCACGAACGATGCGATTGATTTATTCCCCGCCTACGCACCTGTGACGCTCGGCACGGGTCAAGTACAGGTGACGCTCAGTTGGGCTAACACAGCTGACATGGACCTGGAAGTGACGGAGCCGAACGGCGAAACCATTAGCTATCAAGCCAGGCAGTCGAGCACGGGCGGTGAGCTGGATGTGGACTCGAATGCGAATTGCCCAGAGGGCAGGGTATCCGGCGTCGAGAATATCTTCTGGCCTGAGAACGGTGCGCCTTCAGGAAACTATAGTGTCAAGGTCGCACAGTACTCATCTTGCGAAGGCGCCTATCCCAACTGGACTCTGACCGTCCGTGTCGGCGGTCAGATCGTCCTGCAGGAAAGTGGCAACAGCGACATGCAATATACATTCACCAACTAAGCAGCAGCGAAGTGCATGAACGGATAAACGAACAGCCCTGGCAATCGCCAGGGCTGTTCGTTTATCCTTAGCTTTCGACGACCGTTCAAGGATGGTGTCGATCTCGCGGATTTGATCTTGAATTCATTGAACCTCTTTGTCACCGAAGAGATAGTAGAGATTGACCAGGGCGTAAACGATGGAATGAGCGCCCCTGAAGTGAGCCGCTTTCCGGTCAAAGCGGACAAGTTAGGCACGACTTGCAACACACCACAGTACGCCACTCCGTCTCGCTAAAGCCGATCGATGCTTCGCCTGCGGTTTTGCCTTTGGCTTGTGCCGGGCGATGTTTCGCATCGCTCCTCATGGCAAAACTGTGTCGTCCTACGGGTAGCGGACGGGGCACCTGTCGATATTGACCCGTTCATCGCTCTGAAGTCCTGTTCGTCATCCAACCTGACCTCCGCCAGCGCCGCCGGGTAATTTGCGTCGTTGACCGCGTTGAAGAAGCCCATCCAGCCGAGTTCCGCGAATTCGCTCACATGCACATGAAACATATAGCGTCCTGGGTAGCGTGGTCGAAAATATCAGCGTTCGCCGCGAGGGGGAGACGCTCTACTTTCCTGCCAGTCCCGTTTCACACTCGAACGCGAGGTCAAGAATGTGATCACGGTGATCGCCAAGACATATCACTACGGGCAGGAACACATCAAAGGGTGAGCGTAACCTGTGTTCCTTTATCCGGCGCTGATACAACCGCAAACGCGCCCCCGACCAATATCGCCCGTTCGCGCATTCCCATCAAACCAAAGTGTCCCGCCTGTGTTAGATCGGTGAAGTGAGTCGGTACAACGAACCCTTTGCCATCGTCACACACGCGCAGCGTCGTGCGTGCGCCCTCAACGCTTAATTCAAGACGGAGCATCTTGGAAGTAGCATGACGCACTGCGTTGTTCAAAGCCTCCTGCGCGATCCGATAAAATGCTAATTCGCCTTCGGATGTCATGCGCGGCAATGTTCCTTTCACGATGAATACAGCTTGCGCATCGCGCGTCAACGTTTCCAGTGCCGCCAACAATCCTAACTCTTCCAGATAATGCGGGTGCAGCGCGCGGCTGAATCGGCGAATCTCTTCGATGGATTGCGCGATCATCTGGCGCATTTCCTCGACACGTCCCAGGACTTGTTCCGGTTGGCGCGTCAACATCCGCTCGATCATCTGTGCTTTATGACCGAGTGCGATCAGCGATTGCACGGTTTCATCATGCAGTTCACGCGCCAGGCGTGAACGTTCTTCTTCCTGCGCGTGGTTGACCGCCCCCACATAATCATGCAGCGCGGCTTGATGTTTGTGTACCTGTTCCGCCATATCATGCAGCGAACGGCGCAGCTCTTCGATCTCGCGCACGCCGTGGATAGACGTTTTCGCCGCGTCAAATTCGCCTTGCCCAATGCGGGCAGCGCGTAAGCTCAGCTCGTGCAGCGGCTGCACCACATAGCGCAGCCCAAAGAACAGGATCAGTGAAGAGGTCGCCAGCGCGATGAACAGGATGAACGGCAGCACCTGCTCGTAGCGAATGAGCGGGGCAGTGAGTGCGTGCCACGATTCGCGAATGATTAAAGCCCAAGTCCGGTTTGGGATTGGGGCATAAGCGACGATCTCGCCGTGCATCGTATCCGAGGTGAAGACGACCGCGTGCTGCCCGGCAAGCGCTTCGGCAACGCCCAGCCATCCGCTTGAACTGCCCGTCGGCAGCAGATCGCCCCATTGAAAAAGGATGTCCGCACTCTGGTTAAGGAGAACGACCGAGCTTTCCGCCTCCGCATGATCGATGGACAACCATTGTTCCAAATCCAAGGCGGTCGCAGAGACTTGCTCGACTGAAATATCCTCGCGGAGCGATACGTTTTCGAGTTCAAGCGCAATGAGTTGAGCGAGTGCCAACACCAGCCGACTGTTCTCTTGCGAGGCGAGGTTTTTCATTGCCGCTTGATGACCCTGCACGCCCGTGACCGAGAAAATGATGAGCAGGATCGTGAGAGGCAGCACTGTCCACAGCAAAACCTGTGCTCTCAGCCCATAAAATCGGGCAGCAAGGTGTGTACGTGTCATGCGTTACCCTCACGAAGTTGGATAGCAGCGATTTGGAGCGCTTTGGTGACGGCTTCTGTACGACTGCCGACGCCGAGTTTTGCATAAATACTGGCGAGATGTCCCTGAACGGTGCGGTCGCTGATCGACAACTGGACGCCGATGCCACGATTGGTCAGCCCTGTCGCCGCCAACTGCAAAACCTCGCGTTCTCGCTCTGTAAGCAGCTCCGGTGCGGGCGTGGATGGGGCGCTCTTTTCGTCGATCAGGTGGCGAATGAGCGAACCCGCGATATCGGACGGGATGACCGAGTGTCCTAAAGACACGCGGCGAACGGCATCGATGATCTGCTCGGCTTCAGCATTCTTCAGCACGTAGCCATTGGCACCTGCCTGCACTGCGGCGATCACAAATGCGTCGTCGTCGAACGCCGACAGGATCAAGACTCCGATGGACAGCGCTTGTGATCTGATCCAGGTCGTCACCTCGATACCCGTTGCGCCCGGCATACGGACATCCAGCACGGCGACATCCGGCTTGAACTGGAGGATGAGGTCTATGACTTTTTCACCGTCGTTCGCCTCTGCGACGACTTCAATTTCCGGGTCTTCTTCCAAGAATTCGCGGATGCCTTTTCGCACGACGGCATGATCATCCGCTAAGACCACACGAATGGGAGACATGAAATTTTCCTTCGACCGATCGCGGACATAAAGTTGATATACAACATATTCTTCATCGTAACTACACAGCCCTCACCCTAAATCCCTCTCCCACAAGAGGAGAGGGACTTGCTACTGCGTTTCTCCCCTTCTCCCCTTGTGGGAGAAGGGGTCGGGGGATGAGGGATACCTGCGTAGT
>DAOTUN010000040.1:0-2357 GCA_034437395.1 Anaerolineae bacterium
GCCAGATGCAGCACTTCATGCTTGTACTCATCTGTATACTGTTTGCGCCTGCTCATTTCCTGTTTCCTTGAGTCTACCGGACAACTTTTGTGTCCACCAAACTCTAGCCAGTTCATACGAGCGCGGCCTCGACCTGCGCGGCGCCGATGACGCCACGACAACGGTTAACGCGGGCGCGGCGGGACGCGCGCTCACCATCGAGACAGCGATCACCGTCGTCGTCGAGGGATTGACGCTGACCAACGGCAGCGCTGCCGACGGCGGGGCGATTTTCACCGCCGCCAGCACGCTGACCGTGCGCGACAGCACCCTCACCGCCAACAGCGCCACGCGCGGCGGCGCCATTTTTACCCGTGCGGGCAGCGTGATAGTGCAGAACAGCACCCTCAGCGCCAATACCGCCGCCAACGGTGGTGGCATCTACACCAACGGCGGCACGGTGACGGTGACGGGCAGCGCCATCACGGGCAACAGCGCCAGCAGCGCCGGCGGCGCGGCGCATACCGAGGCGGGCACAGTGGCGCTCGGCACCACCACGCTGACCGGCAACAGCGCGCCGACCGACGCCAACGTCCACAGTGTGTTAGGCGTGGTCACGCTGTCCGACCAGACCAGCATCCGCGCCGCGCTGGTGATGCAGGGGCTGCCAGTCGGACCGAACGAACGCCTGGTTCACAGCTTCAATGTGCGACTGACGCCGCAGGGCAGCAATACGCCGACGGTCGATCGCAATGTCACCAGCGATCAGAATGGCGTGCTGGTCGTGGGCGAATTGACGCCGGGCGCCTACAACATCCGCCTCAAGCACGCCAAAGCGTTGAGCGTCGCCGCCGCCGAGACGCTGGTCGCGGGCGAAAATATGCTGGCGTTCGGGGCGATCCGCTTTGGCGATGCCAACGACAACAACGTCATCAATATCACCGACTTCTCGATCCTGGCATCGACGTTTGGGAGCACCATCAGCACCACCGGCTACGACCCACGCGCCGACTTCAATTTCGACAATGTAGTCAATATCACCGATTTCTCGCTGCTCGCCGCCAGTTTCGCGCGCGTAGGCGAAGGGTAGCCAGAGGGCACAGCGGAACACGTCGTCAGCGCTGCCGTTGACGACGTGTTCCGCGCATCAGGCAACCTCTCCCGCGCGAGGCAATGTGCTGCTGGTGGATAAAATGCGCCTAGGATCGTGCAATCATCCTGACTTGCCGCCGAAGTTCACGACGCAGCATCCAATCGCCAGGATCAATCTCAAAGTCGCCGTAATGGACACCGACTACTACGCCCTCCAGTCGATCAACAGCTATCTGGCGTGGGATCGGCGCTGGGCTGGTCGGCAGAAGGCACTGAGATATTCCGACAGCGTTATAAGGATCAATAGCCCGGTCCACAGGATAACTTTTTATTGCTTCCTCAAGCACCCTGCCTGGATCATCGAAAGCGTCGCCGTGATCGTGGAGATGCGCGGCAAAGGAATGGTCAAACCGTTGATGACCGCGCTTCTCGATCAAGGGCAACGGCTTGGTCACACACATGCGGGCATTACGATCGCCAATAGCAATGAACGGGCACGGCGCGCATACGAGCGAATGGGCTTTCAAATATACCTTGCCTTCGGTCCCGCATTTTTCGGAGAAGAGGGCTTCGGCGGATACACGAAATACAGACTCACATTGGCTTAAATTCCAAGCGCATCGTGACGGCGTGTTTGCGCAACGATCCGCCGCAGGTCACGGTGCGCGGGGATCAATTGGTGCGGGTTGACTGCCGCTGACTATATCCAGCACAAACACGATCCCATCCCGTAAGGCCCCGTTGATGTCCGGTGCCTGGATTATCCTGTGCGTGCGATAGACCATCTCACTAAAATAGCGCACATGCCCCATACGTACATATTCAAATAAGTGAAGTTGCTTGCCGTCCCCGGCATGGTCACGGATGGCGCGATTGCCACGAATAAAGGTCATGTCCCCGGACTGACCTTCACCCGCGTAGAGAAAGCCATCCTCCGTCCAGCCATCCTTGTAGCCGAATTTCTCACCGCTGTCCGCGACGAAAATCATGGTGAATGGGTGTTTGGCTGGCGTGCTGATGCCGCCCTACTGCTGTCCGCCAAAGAGCGCGTGCAGGTCACGCCGACGATAAATCTCACCTTTGACGAACATAAGGGAGTCCTCCAGGGTTCAGGTACGACAAGAGGAAGCGACAGAGTTTGTCAGCTTCCTCTTGTCTTTCTGTTTTTGCGAGCTGAGGGACCTGGATTCGAACCAGGGTTAATGGCTCCAGAGGCCACGGTTCTACCGCTGAACTATCCCTCATCAATAGTAAGAGTTTAACACGAGCTGCGTGGCGGATCAAGA
>DAOTUN010000041.1:0-158796 GCA_034437395.1 Anaerolineae bacterium
CAGGCGTCAAAATGAGTATATCCCGCCGATGACTCTCAAGAAAACCAACGCCGAAGCGCGTGTCGATGCCTATGATGATCGGATGCCGACCGACTCGTCCACCGTCACACCGACCACACCCTTAGAAGCGCTCAATCTGAACTGGACAGAGCGCGAACTGCCCGAACGCATCCGTACCAAGCATGTCCATCGCCTGCATCCTTATCTGGGCAAGTATATCCCCCAGTTGGTTGAGGTATTCCTGCGAAAGTATTTCCTGCCTGGACAGACTGTGTTTGACCCTTTCGCTGGCTCCGGGACAACGCTGGTGCAGGCGAATGAATTGGGAATCCATGCGGTGGGCTGTGATATTTCCGCTTTCAATGTGCTGCTCAGTCGGGTAAAGACGGCGCGCTATGACATCCAACAACTGAGCGCTGAAATACAGGACTCGCTGAAACGATTCAAACAGATAACGGCACTCGATTATACCCATCTGCCACTCTTTGGAGCGCTTGTCCCGGTGGCATCATCAGAGGGCACCCCCTATTTACAAGCCTGGTTTGCCGCGACTGCCCTGGAAGAGCTGCTGCGCTACCGCGACATCATCGAGCGCGGCACCTATGATTATAAAGACCTGCTCCGCGTCATCCTGAGCCGTGCAGCGCGATCTGCCCGGCTCACGACGCACTTCGATCTCGATTTCCCAAAAAAGCCCCAGACTGAGCCGTATTGGTGCTACAAGCATCGGCGCACATGCGCGCCCACGACCGAAGCGGGTAAATTCATCCGACGGTATGCCCTGGATACGCTCAAGCGGGTGGAAATATTCAGCCATCTGCGTACAGACGCGCGCGTCGAGGTATTCAATATCGACAGCCGTATCGGCATAACGACCCCGATCGACGGCATGATCACCAGTCCTCCCTATGTGGGTTTGATCGATTATCATGCGCAGCATTCCTATGCTTATCAGTTGTTGGGGATCAGTGATCGCAGTACCGAGGAAATCGGTCCGGCATCGGGGGGCACCAGCCGCCGCGCCAGGACACAGTACCAGGACGACATTACGCTTGTGTTTCAAAAGGCGCTCGATCAAATGCCGTCAGGCGGGGTCATGATCGTGATCGCTGAGGATCGCGCGAATTTGTACCCTGACATCGCGGCGCGCCTGGATGTCACCCTTGAAGCCGTCAAGGAACGTCATGTCAACCGACGCACGGGGCGGCGGTCGGGTGAATTTTTCGAGTCGGTCTTTATCTGGAGAAAGCGCTGATGCCTGACTCGCACACCATGAAAACGGCGATTCAGGCAGTGATCATCGAAATGATGGATCGTGTCATGACCAGAGTCATGATCGAGGACCCCTTTCTATTAGAAAAACATCGCGCCGACAGACCGCTTTATGCGGCACTCGTCCCCGACGAAATATTTAAAGGATCGCACTTCGAGCGCAGGTTCATCACGCCTTTTGGCGGAGTATGGGAACGCCTGGCGCTGGTGGTCGCGCAGGTCGGGACGCTGCGCGCGGTACGAGGCTATCGATTGGAAGGGCTGATCAAGACAGAACGGCTGCGCCGCATCAGCGAGGTATTGGGTCGCCTTGAACACACGTCTGCTGGACAAGCCCGCGTCCGCCCCGACTGGCAGGCGGAGACCGCCTATATTCTGGCGGGAGATGGGGACGATCTGCCTGTCACAGTGATCAGTGATGTGTATTGTGAGGATCAACAGAACGGGCGCCGTTATTCGTTCGAGTTGAAAAGCCCTCTCCCAAACAGCGACATCACCAAAGTGAGCAAAGAAAAATTACTCAAACTGGTCGCTATGTCTCCACAATTGGTCGATGAGGTATTTTTTGCGCTGCCCTACAACCCATATGGAATGCGTGAAAATTATGCCTGGGGATTTCCCGGTCGCTGGTTCGACATGCGGCGTGATCCAGTGATCCTGATCGGGGATGAATTTTGGGACAAGATAGGCGGCACCGGCAGCTATCGCGCACTCGTCGAGGCTGTCAACGAGATTGGCGTCACCTATAAAACGCGCATTTATCATGAATTTCTGGGTATCGATCCGCCGGATGACGGTTTTTCTGGACTACGATAAATCTGACCCGTCGGCACAGTTAGAACCCTGTTACATCCGCCGCTTGTCCTACACAGACTCATCCAGTCTGCCTATACCCGGCGTATACCTGAATGCAGCATCCTTTCAACCCGGTATCATCACAACTAAAGGACAAGCAAAAATGGTTTCTCGTCGTAATATTCTCAAGGGTAGTCTGGCAGCCGGCGGCGCATCATTCCTCAGCTTCAATCAGCTCTTCGGCTTCAGCCGCGTGTTCGGTCAGGATATGGCGGATGATGATCTGCAGACGATCATCAATCTGGCTGCCACCGCTGAAACCTTCGCAACCACCCACTACCTGGCTTCGATCAACGGCGCCGCTGACCTGGGATTGAGCGACCCGGAACTCGCCTACATGAAGGCTGGCTTCCTCGCCGAGCAGGATCACCTTGAGCTGCTGGTCTCCCTGGGCGCTGTCCCGGTTGTCACCGAGTTCTACGTCCCGCCGACCCTGTTCAGCGACCGCGACCTGTGGAGCACTATCACCGAGGTCGCTGAGACCGCCTTCGTCGGCGCCTACCTCGCCGCCGTCCGTATCTGGTCGCAGTCGCCGGACACCACCGCGTTCGCCGTCACCGCCGCGCAGATCGCCGCCGTCGAAGAGACCCATCGCGTCTTCGCCCGCAGCGTCGGCATGAACCGTCTGGCGAACAACACCAGCTACGCCCAGTTCACCGCTTTCAACGTCTCCAGCGTCGTCCCCACCCTCCAGCCGTTCCTGGACGGCTCTGGCGAAGGCTTCGTCGGTCCGGTCGCCGCGCCGACTGCCGAGCAGATCGCCGCGATCCGCGCCGAAGCCGAGATGATCGGCTACGACGCCCCCGGTGTCCCCTTCGCCGCGATGACCGAAATGCCCATGTAGTTTTGTCATCGTAAGACAGGCGCCGATCTAAAGTAGGATTGGCGCGGTTTTGCTCGCTCTCCCCACTCGTTATGTTGAGACAACGAGTTGGGGGGAGCTTTTTTATGCGCTGCATCCGGCGTCACAGGTGCGCGCACCGCAGGGGGTTGGCGTGCCACACCCTGCACACGAGCTATGGCGTGGGTGCCGGACGCACTCTATAATCCCTGCATCTTGCGTATGGGGTAATTACCGATGACACGGAATTGGCTTTCGCGCCGCGCGGTGCTGGTCGCAACGTTGATGGTGCTGCTGTTGTTCCTGCCGACTGCGGGACAACTGACGCTGGCACAGGACGACCCGGCGATCGGGGGCATCAGCGGCATCGTCAGCGCCGCTGACGGCGTGACGCCGATCGATATGGCGGCGGTCTACGTCTACGATTATGTCACGAGCGAAAATCTCGGCTTGGCATTCACGGCGCCAGACGGCTGGTACAGCATCGATTATCTGCTGCCCGGCACCTATCTGGTCAAAGCGGTCAGTATGCACAGCGTCACGCAGTATGCCGACGGCGGACACGCGGCGGAAGGCGCGCCGCCTATCCTGGTCACGGGGGGTGCTATCGCCTCGGACGTGAATTTCGCGCTCCAGCCCGCCGCCTTGTTCGCCGGGATCGTCACCGAGATCGACGGTGTGACGCCGCTGGCGCGCGCCGCCGTGTACGCCTTTGACGCCGCCAGCGGGGACGAGACCGCCTGGACGGAGACCCGCGCCGATGGTTCGTTCACGCTGTCCGTGCCGGCAGGAACCTACCACCTGAGCGCCTATCAATTCGACTATCAGGCGCGTACCTGGCACAGCGACCCGACGCGGATGGACGCCGAAGCACTGACGATCGCTGCCGGAGAGTTGCGCGACGGACTCGTCTTTCCGCTGGCTGAGTTCGGCGTCCTCAGCGGTGCGGTCTATCTGCCCGACGGCGTGACTCCGGCTGCGGGCGTGACGGTGTTCGTCTACGACAGCCAGACCGCCACCACCCAGACTTATTCGACCACCACGCTGCCCAACGGCACCTACAGCCGTCCGGTGCTGGAAGGGACGTATTACGTCGGCACCACCAATGTGAGCTACGGCAGTGTCTATTACAACCAGAAACTGACGCTCTCGGTGGCTGACCCGGTGAGCATCCCGCCCAATACCCAGGTGAGCGGGATCGTCATGCGCTATTTCGGCACCAGTGGCAACGCGACCCTGCTCGTCAGTGTCAATCTACAGGGACGCCCCGCCAGACCCAATGCCGCCTGGAGCATCCCAATCGCGGTCACGCTGACGGCGCAGGGCGCGGGCACGCCCATCTATGCCGCCACCCTCACCAGCAGCGACAACGGCGTGCTGACGATCGAAAACGTCCCGCCGGGGGCATACACACTGCGCGTCAAGGGCGCGCACACGCTGCGCAACGCGATCGCGCTGATCATCACGTCGGGCGGCAATATCATCGACGCGGGCACGCTGCGCGAGGGCGACGCCAACGGCGATAACGCCGTCAATATCACCGACTTCTCGATTCTGGCGGCGACCTTTGGCAAGACAGCAGCCACCGACGGATTCGACGCCCGCGCCGACTTCAACAACGACGGCGTGGTCAATATCACCGACTTTTCGCTGCTGGCGAGTAATTTCGGACAGGTCGGCGCTGCCTGAATGGGATTTTTCTGGGGACTGCTGTCGGCGGTCGGCTATGGCAGTGCCGACCTGCTGGCGCGCTTCAGCAGCCGCCAGATCGGGGCGATCTACACGCTCTATTACATGCAGTTCGTCGGGCTGATCGGCTTAGGCGGCTACTTGCTGCTGTCCGGCGAACTGGCGCGAACGTGGACGCAGACTCGCCCAGGGGATTGGCTGCTGGCGGTCGGAGTCGGCGTGATCAACATCACCGGCGCGCTCGCGCTCTATCAGGCGCTGCGCATCGGCAAAGCCAGCGTGGTTTCGCCAATCGTGTCGTCGTACAGCGCGCTGATCGTCCCGATCGCGCTGCTGGCTGGCGAACGACTGGCACCGCTGGCGCTGCTCGGCTTGATCGTGGTGATCATCGGCGTGATTTTGTCGAGCCAGGAACGCGAACGCGAGTCGGTGTCAACCGACTCCGCTGGCGCGCCACGACGCCTGTTGGCGCCGGGGATCGGATGGGCGCTGCTGTCCGCCCTCTGCTTCACGGTCGCGTTTTCGCTGTACGGTTTCGTCGTCATCCCGGTGTTGGGCGGGCTGGTTCCGGTGTGGATCTCGCGCGTCACCTGTGTGATTCTGCTCACAATCGTGTTCACGATCCGACGCCGGGGTTTTCATCCGCCGCCGAATGGCAGGGTATGGGTCGCGGTGCTGGCGCTTGGCGCGCTCGACACGATCGGCTTTGTCGCCTTCATGATCGGCAGCAGCGGCGATCAGGTGGCGCTGGTGTCGGTGCTGTCATCCTTGTTCGCGGCGGTGACGGTGCTGCTGGCGCGGCTGTTTCTCGATGAACGGATGCGTCCGATCCAGTGGGCGGGGGTGGCGGCGATCTTCATCGGCTTGATCGCGGTCAGTCTGCCAGCGACATGAGCGCAGCGGGCGTCACCCCTCCAGCGGCACGAGACATTCCCCGGCGTTGACCGGGCACGTCGCCAGAATAGACAAGTCGCGCAGCACATCGAAGGTGGCATTCGGATTGCTGACGCTCACCCAGAAAAAGCGCGGCTGCCCGACCGCGAACCAGGCACGGTTAATCCCGCAGTAATCGGGCGCAGGCACCTCACGAATACCGATACGCCACAGCATCAGACAATCGCCAGCAGGCAGCCGATCGAGATAGACCGTCTCCCAGGTTGTCGCCTGATAGCGCACCAACCCTCCAGCACTGTTGCGCCGCTCGAAAGTCAGATTGCGCACGCTGACGGGCGCACCGCTGGCGTTAAGCATCACGAAGGTATTCTCATCGTAGCGCAGGGTCAGACCGGGGACGGTGGACGCGGTCGCATCAGTCGTGGAGGATGCGATCGTTGTCGGTGCGGCATCAGTTGGCGCCGGGTCAGTCGGCACGGCGACGACGGGCGGCGTCGGCGTGACCGTCGGTCGTCGATCACGAGTGGCAATCGCGGTCTCGATCGGGGTTGGCGGGAGAGGCGATGCGGACAACGCAGGCATTGTCTCTACAGCGTTCGTGTCAGGGGTCGGCGCGTCAGTCGGTACGTCGGTCGGTACGTCGGTCGGTGCGTCGGTCGGTGCGTCGGTCGGTACGTCGGTCGGTGCGTCGGTCGGCGCGTCGGTCGGCGCGATCGGGGATGCGGACAATGCCAGCATTGTCCCTGCGGTGTCGGTATCAGGGGTCATCGCCTCGGTGCCAGACAAGCTGAAGATCGCTTCGGTGCCAGGTGAGGAGAGCGCGGCGATTTGTGCCGGAGGCGGCGTGATGGCCGGCGGCGTGATGGCCGGCGCCGTCACGGTCAGCACCGTCGCGACGACAGCGATCGACGCGACGATCGCAGCGATGCCCGCGAGTGCCAACCGCAGCGGACGGCGGCGGTCGCGCGCCTGCAGGTCTTGCGCGAACTGAATCGTGCGCCGTGCCTGACTGACATCCGAGTCGGCTTCCGCGGTGGAAAGCGCTGCCAGGTTGAGCGCCTGTATCTCGCGGGTGCTGCGTTTCGTGCCTGTGCCGCCATCGGGCGCCCCGATTGGCGGGAACAAACGCGACGGACGAGTCCCGCCCAGTGTCTCGGTGAAGCCCATCGCATCCTGGAGTGCCTCGGAAAAAGCTGCACCGCTCTTGTAGCGTTTGCTCGGCTCTTTTTCCAGCGCCTTGAGAATGACTTTTTCGACCGCTGGCGTGATGGTGGGATCGACCTGGCGGGGCGGGGGCGGCGCGTCGCTGAGATGTTTGAGCGCGACGCTCATCGCGGACGAGTCGTCGAACGGGACTTTGCCCGTCATCATCTGGTACAGTACCACGCCGAGCGAATAGAGATCGCTCTGCGGGACGGCATTGCGCGATGAGATCGCCTGTTCTGGCGCGATGTAGTGCGCGCTGCCAAAGGTATTGCCGCCTGTGCCTTCCGGCACATCGAGCGCCAGACCAAAATCGGTCAGGATGGCGCGGTCGTCGGGGCGGATCATGATATTCGACGGCTTGACATCGCGGTGAATGACACCGCTGGAGTGGGCGTAGTCGAGCGCGGCGCCGATGTCGTGGATCACGCGCACGATCTGCGTCTTTGACACGCGCTCGTTGGTGCTGGCTTTCATCTTGAGGATGAAATGCAGGTCTTGCCCCTCGATGAACTCCATCGCCATGTAATAAAGTGGACCAAACTCCCCAAATTGATACACGCCGACGATATTCGGCTGGGTCAGCTTGGCGATCGCGCGCGCCTCACGGCGAAAGCGGGCGCGGTATTCTTCTTCGTGCCCTTTGGTGAGCAGACGCGAGTCGATCACCTTGACGGCGGCAAAGCGCTGCAGGTTGTTGTCGAGTCCCCGATAGACGTGCGCCATGCCGCCGCGCCCTAGCAGCTCCTGGATGACGTAATCTCCTAGCTTTTTGCCGATCAGGTTATCCGACATCGAGCAGCCTGTTTCGCTAGTGCGTGGTCACGGTCTATGGCAAGGATTATAGCGCGCCGATGCAAGAACCGCTCATTAATTTTTGGTGGGGGAGGGCGATCGACACGGAGAAAGAGACAAGAAAAGCAAAAACAAAATATTGAACAGGAGGCATGGAGGAGAAGAGAAAAGAAAGATTGTTTACTTTCCTGATGCGCTGCGGCGCTGGCGGTAGGTCGATCGCAGCAGACCGTAAAACGCATCGTCCCAGAAACGTCCATGCGAGTAGAAGCGTTCTTTCAGCGTGCCCTCGTGGCTGAATCCCAGTCGCTCCAGCAGCCGACTCGACGCGCTGTTTTCCGGCGTCAGACGCGCCTCGATGCGGTGCAGGTCGAGCGTGTCGAAGCCGTAATCCAGCACTGGCAGCAGCGCCTCGGACATGATGCCCTGTCCCCAATGGCTGACGCTGAGATCGTAGCCGATCTCGGCGTGGTGGTGCTGCCAGTCAAAATCGAACAGGCAGCAGGTGCCGATCAGCGTCTCGGTCGCGCGCTCGATGATGCCCCAGCGTATCTGGTGGCGCCAGCTGTATTCTTTGTCAAAGTAGGCGAGCATGAAGCGCGCTTCCACTGGATCGGTGAAGGTGGCTGTGTTGGTGTACACGCCAACGTCGGGCTGCTTGTAGAGCGCATAGAGCGCGTCGAGGTCGGCGCTGGTGATGCGGCGCAAATGCAGACGCGCGCTGCTGAACTGGGGAAACACCTGGAAGGTGTCGTCGATCGACATGACAACCTCGCAAAAGCGCAAAAGAATGAGAGCAGCGCGGACGCATCGTTATGCGTCCCTGCAATGAATATCCGAGAATATCCGATTGCGGTCGTGTTCAGCGTTGGGCAGTCACGCCGTCAGCTCGAACGCCTCTGGCGCGCACACCCGCAGCACTCCGGCAAGCTCGTGACCCAGCAGGATGCTCGTCCCGTCCATGTCCAGTTGCAGCGGACCTTGAAATGGCGCGCGGCTCATCAGCGTGAAGCGGGTGCCAGGGCGCAAACCCAATTCTGCCAGGTACTTTAGCTTGTCGATGTCGTGGGTATTGACGCGGCTCACCGCGTATTCGGCGCCCGCTGGCTGCGCGTTGAGCGGGACATCACGCACGCGGGCGATCCGTCCGTCGGCGGTCGGGATCGGCTCCCCATGCGGACAGCGGCGCGGGCTGCCCGTCATGGCGTCGATGCGGCGTATCAGGTCGTCACTGACTGCCTCTGCCAGCGCGTCGGCATCGTCGTGGACTTCATGCCACCCGAAATGCAGCACCTCGACTAGAAACACCTCGACCAGACGATGACGCCGGATATTCGCCAGCGCTTCCTGCTCGCCCGCTGGGGTGAGCGTGATCCCGCGATACGGCTCGTGATCAAGATAGCCTGCTTCTTTGAGACGCCCGATCATGCGCGTCACGGCGGGCGCCGACACGCCCAGGGCGTCTGCCAGCGACGAGGTAGAGATGAAGGCATGATCGTCCTGGTAGTAGGCAAGGCGATACGCTTCTGCCAGGTAATTTTGTGGGGAGTGGCGGATCGCAGCCGTGTCGCCCATACCTAAAACGCCTTCGTCGATGAACCAGCGTGATCAGCGGGTATTATGCTGATAGTCATCATCAATATAGCAGCGCCAGAAAAGTTTAGCAAGCGTTAAAACGGATTTTTACCAGATGATTACATTCTTCATGGTTCACGAGCCGCGTGTGAAATACGCCAGATAGCCTACCAGCGCATCGATGTCGTCGGGCGCCAGGGTCGTCACCAGTTGGTGCGCCCCATCGCGCTCGAACACCTGCCGCAGGCTCCCCGCCGATCCATCATGGAAATAGGGGGCGCTCAACGACAGCCAGCGCAGTGATGGCGTGTCGAACGTCCCACCCGTGCCTACGTCGTATGCCTGTAAATCTGTCCCGGCGGGTCCGACGTGGCAGTCGGTGCAGCCCTGTGCCTCGAACAGCGCCCGTCCGCGCGCGCGCGTCACCGCCGCTTCGCCCGACACGACGGGTATCGACGGCGGCTGCAGGCTGGTCAGATAGCCGACCAACAGATCGAGGTCGAGCGAGACGCCCGTCAGCGCAAAGGCGGGGGTGTCGGGATAGCCCGCCAGCGCCCCCGGCTCATCGATCAGACCCGCGCCCGCGTGCAGCCAGCGAATCTTGGTCTCCACGTCCGCCAGCTCGTCCCAGTTGCCCGACCAGTTGTAGGGCACCGTCTCTGGCAGACGGTACAGCAGCGGCGTATTGCGCGCGCCGCCTGGAAAGCCCTGCCAGACACGCCCGTCACTCATGCCGTCGAAATGACAGGTGGCACAGCTCAACCAGCCGTCCGCGCTCAGAGCGGGATTGACCGCGCTGTGAAAATACTGCGATCCGAACAGCAGGTCGAGTGACGAACGCAGATCGATGATCGGCAGCACCGCCACCGACTCCAGGGTACGTGTGTCGATGGTGGTGACGGTGCCGTCGAGAACGTTGTGGACGTACAGCAGCGTATTGTCGCGGTTGAGCAGCAGCCCGCGCGGGTTGGCGCCGACGGCGATCGAGGCGCGCGCGCGCCCGGTCTCCAGGTCGATCACCGAGACGGTATCGCTGCCCGCATTGGCGACATACAGCCGCTGTGCGAAGCGATCGAGCGCGGCGGCGAAGGGCATGTTGAGGGGCTGATCGGCGGTGTCGAGCGTCACGCGATCGTCGCGTGACAGCGTGAGATCGCGCAGATTGACCACGTTGACGATCGGAAATGCCGCCGTGTCATACCTCAGGGTCGGATTGCTGGCATTCAGGCGCGTCTGGGGCAGGTAGGCGATCCCGCGCGTGATATCGATCTCGATCGACTGAAAGGCGGCGGTGTCGCGCCCGGTCGAGACCGACTCCAGCGCCTGCGATCGTGGCAGGTAGATCAGCGTGATCGTGCCGTCCCAATAATGGGTGACGTACAGAAAATCGCCCCACAGCGCCAGTCCCGCTGGCGCATCTCCGACTGCGATCGTCTGGCGCACCGTCCCGTTGTCCACATCGACCACCGCGATCGCGTCGCTGCCCATCAGCGAGACGTAAGCGGTATTGTCAAGCCCGACCACGACATGATACGCCCACAAGCCGCCGAGCGCGATCGTCTCGGTGACGGCGCGCGTCGCCACGTCGATCACCGAGAGCGTGCTGTCCAGGCGGTTGGTGATCAGCGCGCGCGATCCGTCGGCGGTGAAGGCTGCACCGCGTGGGTCGCGCCCGACTGGGATCTCCGCGATCACCTGGTCGAAGACCGGGATGAACAGCGTCGCGCTGTCGTTGATCATGTTGGCGCTGACGATCGTGCGTCCATCGTCTGCCAGCGCGATCGAGCTGCTGCTGATCGCCCGATTGAGGCGGGCATCGGGCAGCGCGAACAAAGGCAGCGGCGTCGGGGTCGCGCCCGTTTGCGCCGATGCGGGCGCCTCGATCGGGACGAGCAGCAGCCCGACGCCGATCACGATCGCCAGCGCACACGCGATCAACGGCGGCGCGGCGGACAGCGCGCGTGATCGGCGCGGCGGGCGGGACGGGATGCGTGTCATGGCGTGGTCACCAACCGATCGTGCAGCAGGGTGAAGGCGCGGGCGCGGATGGCGGGTTCGCCATTTTCGTCGAATCCAGTGGCGATGAAAGTCAGAGCGCGCGTGTCGGACACATAGGCGCCGCTGGTGCGCACATCGCGTTCGATGATCGAGAGCCGCCGCCCCAATTCCGCCGCCGTGTACTGATAGCTGAAGCTGCGTCCACTGACGCGCAGTTCGGCGTCGTCCAGCACATAGCCCGGCGTGGTCATGGTGACGAACGCGCGCACATCCGTCCACCCCTGTGGCGCCGTGAAATTGAAATTGTAGGGCAAGCCGATAGCGATGATTGAGTCGGTGAGCGCGCTGCTCCAGGGGAGTGACTCGGTGTCCGGCGGCAGCACCGCAAAGGTGAACCGTCCGTCTTCCAGCCCGGCGATCCCGGCGCGTATCCCCGGCGCCTCGATCACCCCGGCGGACGTGCGCCCCGCGACCGTCACCTCCACCCGCGCCGACCACAGACCGGGTTCGTCCGCCACCTGCAAGCCGCCGATCTCGAAGAAGCCGCCGAATGAATTGGCGCTGCCTTCGACGGTCACTGTCGCGCCGGATGGCTTGGTGTAGGTGACGCGCACGCGCGCGTGCAGGGTTGGCGCCACCTGTCCGGCGAAGATGAACGAGTCGCCTTCGGTCAGCACATCGCCCGGCTGGAGTCCGGTCGGCACGATCACGGCGTCGTAGTCGATCCCGCGGAAGGTGAGCAGCGTCCCGCCGTCGGCGCCGCCGTCGAGACCGCGCGCCGGGGGCATCACCCGTTCGCCGGGGTCGGCATCGGGCGCCAGCACCACGCCAGCAGACGCATACCCGGCGGTGCGGGGCGCGGCGTCGGGCAGACGCACCACCGCCCCGCCGAACATGAAGAACAGATCGCCGGGCAGCATCCCGTCGATCCCGGCGCCAATCTGACGATTGAGCGCGTCGTCGGCGTCGAATCGGATCGGCAGTCCGCCGCCGTCGTCCGCCGTGACCGCCTGCAGCAGCGTGACGTTGGGGCGCACGACGCTGATATAGGTATAGCCGGCAGCGTCGTCGATCGGAATCTCCTGGCGTTCAAACTCGCCGCGTGTGCCACCCAGATCGCGGCTGAAGACGCCGCTGCGATCTTCCAGGCGTACACGAGGATGTACAGCGCCAGCCGCGCCGTCATCGATCCACATCAGATCGCCGCTGTGATAAGGTGGATAGAGCGCGGCATCGTCAGGGTCGAACGCATTGACCTCGGCATAGCGCGCCACGTCGAACCAGGCAGGGCGATACGCTGCCGCACGATCGGTGCCCCGTGCGCCGTGCGCGTGCAGCGTATCGTCGGTCGGCGCCACCACCCCCGCCGATCGCAGCGATCCCGCCCACAGCGATCCATCGACAGCCGTGTAACGCGCCTCGTAGTCGATCACGTATTCGCCGGGCTGCTGGAAGATCAGCGGCGGCTGATCGGGGATGAACATGCCCGCGCGATCCGCCGTCCCGGTGAGCGCCTGTTCCAGCGGTGCGCCGCCGTCGATCGGGTAAAAGCGCACGGTCACGGTCACGTCCGCCGCATAGCCCGGCGCGATTCGCAGACTCGGATTGACGACATCCCCGACGGTGTACGGCGCGCCGGGCAGGGTGCCTGGCGTGAGATCGAGCAGCTCGGCGGCGAGTACGCGGTATTCTCCACCGCCGACGTAGACATTGCCAAAGCTGTCCGAGACCGTCCCGGTCAGAGTGATCTGATATTCGCCGTATTCCGCGAACGTGTATTCGGTGAAGCGCGGTTCGAGCGTGGTCAGCCGGAACATATCGAGCGGGGACGAGTCGCCAAACAGCGCCGACTCGTCATATTCGATGGTCGAGAGGCGATTTTGCGCGAACGGCGCCGCGCCCAGCGCGTCGGTCGTGCCGGACGGGGTGCGCACGCGCCCGGTCAGCCGTCCGCCGGGCAGGTCGAACGGGATCAGCGGCGGGGCGTTGGAGTCGTAGCGGTTGGGCAGGATGTTGGGCAGATAAGGTTCAAGCGCATAAATGATCGGGCGGCGCGGTGCCGTGCTGGTGTAAGGCGGCAGGATCAGCGTCGGCGCATTGGTGCGCACGCGATTGCTGAGTGCGCCGTCGTCGGCGTCGATCGGCAGAATACCGCGCGAGCCGTCGCTGAGATCGTCCGCGAACAGCGCCATCGGCAGGCGCGCTTCGTCCATATCCCCGACGTTGAACACGATCGGAAGGCGGCTGCGCTCGGCAGCGGTCACCGCCAGATCGAGGCGATCCCATCGAATCGTGTCCGATCGCGTTTCACCCAACGTCTGAAAGTAACCTGCAAAGCCGAGCGTATACAGACCCGGCGCCAGGGTATCAGGAATGTCCTGGTCGATGGTGAGCGGAAAGCTGATGCGATTGCCCCGCCGGATCACCCCTGCCAGATCAGCCGCTGCGAGGACAAAGGCGAACGCGCTGTCCCCGCCGTCGATCGGGATACCCGACGCGGTGACGCGGCTCGACCAGCCGTTGTTGAGCGATCCGCTGCTGACCGCACCGTCTCCGCTGCCGACCGCACCGTTTGCCAGCGCGATCGGCTGCAACATCAATCCCATTGTCAACTCGGTATGCGGGGGCAGCGTCAGACCGGTCAGGGTGACCTCGATCTCGGCGCGCCAGCGATCGCCGGGCGTGAGTCGCGTGCTGTTCACCCGCCCCTTTATCGACCAGGTGACGGGAAGTCCGTCCGCCCCGATCCCCGCCAGCGCGCCTGTGGCAAATGACGGGGCGTCGAACGGAAGCGCGCTATCGCGCCGCGCGATCCCGTCGATCGCGTCGGTGAGCGGGATCAGCGTGTTCACGGCGATCGGGGCGGGCGGCTCGCTCGCCGCCTCCCATTCGATCGCATCCAACTGCACGATGTCCTGACGTTCGGTGAAAGACAGGGGAATACGCACTTCCGTCGCGGCGTCACTGAAAGCGACCGCCGTGATGACGCCGAGATCGGTCTGATTCGGGTTGATCCGCTCCAGCGACGGGGGCGCGAAGATTTGAGGGGAACTCGCCCTGGTAGGCGTGTAGGGGTAGAGGCGGACGCGGTAGGTGCTGCGATCGATCGTCAGTGTCACCGTCAGCGGCACACGATCGAAGGTGATCCCGGCGCCGTCGATGGCTACATAGAGCGAGTCGGCGTTGCGCAGCGCGTAGAGGGTGCGTCCATCGACGGTGAGCAGGTCGGCGTCGGGATAGGCGTCCCAGTCACGCAGATCGCCGTCGATGACGATCTGGGTGATCGCCTCGTCCGACGGCACATCCGCGCCTGATGCGCGCTGCACGATCGCGCCCGGTCCGCCTGGCATCGATCCCGGCTGCTGGCGTCGATCGCGCGGCGTCTCTATTCCGGCTGGACTGATCCAGTAGGGCGCTTCGCTCGTCCCGGCTATCTCGATGACAAAGCTGCCGGTGATCCCGGCACGACCATAGGCGGTCTCACCTGTCCACAGATTGCGTATGCCGATGTAAGCGCTGGGAAAGATGGCACCGCTCGCCCCGGTGATCGTCACCACCCCGAATCGATTGGGCGCGCTCACCTCGATGCGCGCGACGATGGGCGGATCGCCCACCTGCGCGGGACGTGTCTGCGCGACGGCACCCAATACGGGGATGACGATTAAAAAGGCGGCAAGAAGCAATAAGGTGCGGCGCAAAGGTTTATTTCCCGTTTGTATAGTCGCTCCGAGTATAGCCGACCGTGCCGGGAACGCAAACACGAAGGATAAGAGAAAAGAAGAAAGCGTACTATTCTCGATGGAAAATCAGAGATTCAGCGACTCAGAGGGAAAACTCTGAATCGCTGAATCTCTGATTCAGCCGATTTTATCTTTCTCGCTTACGTTTAGGGAACGATGTCCGTCAGCGCCGCCGCCGCCGCACCCGCGCCGATATGTCCGGCGTGACCGAAGGGGCGCGCCTTGCCGATCCCCATCAGCTCTTCAAAGCTGGTGCGCTCCAGCGTCTCATGCTCGATCAGCACGCCAGCGATATTGTCCAGTCTTTCGCGGTGCTGATTCAGGATTTGCTTGGCGCGGTCATAGGCGCTCTGCAGGATGCGCTTGACCTCGTTATCGATCTCCTCAGCGGCGTGTTCGCTGTAGTCGCGCTGTTCGTACAGATCGCGTCCCAGGAAGAGTGATCCGCTGCCGCCGCCAAAGGCGCGCGGTCCGAGACGTTCGCTCATGCCGTACTGCGTGACCATCGCGCGGGCACGCTGTGTCGCCTGCTGCAAATCGCTGCTGGCACCGGTTGTGAATTGGTGGAAGACGATCTCTTCGGCGGCGCGACCGCCCATGATCGCCACCAGCTCATCCTCGAATTCCTCACGCGAACGCAGGAAAATATCCTGCTCTGGCAGCGACAGCACATAGCCGCCCGCCCGTCCACGCGGGACGATTGTCACTTTTTGCACCGGATTGGCGTGTTCCAACAGGTGATGCAGGATAGCGTGACCCGCCTCATGATAGGCGATCGACTTCTTTTCTTTTTCCGAGATCAGCCGGCTCTTACGTTCCGGACCCATGACCACGCGCTCCATGCTCTCCTGCATGTCGGTCATGCTGATCGACTTCTTATTGCGCCGGGCAGCCAGGATCGCCGCCTCGTTGATCAGATTTTCCAGATCGGCACCGCTGAAGCCAGGGGTGATGCGCGCTACCCCTTCGATGTCCACATCGGGCGCCAACGGTTTGCCTTTGGCGTGGACTTTCAGGATCTCCTGTCGCCCCTTGAGATCGGGGTTGTCCATGATCACCTTGCGGTCAAAGCGGCCCGGACGCAGCAGCGCCGGATCGAGGATGTCCGGGCGGTTGGTGGCGGCGATGATGATGACATTGGTGCCAGTCTCAAAGCCGTCCATCTCGACGAGGATCTGATTGAGCGTCTGCTCGCGCTCGTCGTGTCCGCCGCCCAGTCCGGCGCCGCGATGCCGCCCAACAGCATCGATCTCGTCCACAAAGACGATCGCGGGTGCCTCGGCTTTGGCGCGCTCGAACAGATCGCGCACGCGGCTGGCGCCGACTCCGACGAACATCTCGACGAATTCCGAGCCGGAAATGCTGAAGAAGGGCACACCCGCCTCACCGGCGACGGCACGCGCCATCAGCGTCTTGCCCGTGCCAGGCGGTCCGACCATCAGCACGCCCTTGGGGATGCGCGCACCCAGGCGGATGAACTTTTCCGGTTCCTTGAGGAATTCGACCACTTCCGCCAATTCCTGCTTGGCTTCATCGGCGCCGGCGACATCGTTGAAGGTCACCTGGGGGCGCTCCATGTCGCGGATGACACGGGCGCGGCTGCGTCCAAAGCTCATCGCCTGATCCTGGCTGCCACGCACCGAGCGCATCATCCGCCACAACAGCCAGACGATGATCAGCGTCGGCACGACCGCGATCGCCAGATTCATCAGCAGCGCGGGCGTGGCATCGCCGGGGCGCTCGGAAAAGTTGACATTCGCCAGTTCTTCGCTGGTGACACCATATTTTTCCAGCGCGTTGAACAGGTCGGTTTCACGTTCTTTGTAGTAGTACGCCATGGCGCCGCTGTTGAGCGTGATGGTGACATCGTTGCCACCGCGCACGATCATCTCGGTGACATCGCCATCTTTGATGCGTTCTGCCAGGCGATCCAAGGGGATCGGGGCGCCGCGCTGTGTATTGTTGGGCTGGGCGAAGATGACGAGGAACACCAGCAGCACGACAATGCCGATCGCCAACCAGATACGCTGCGTGTTTCGATTGGCGAAAGGGGAATTACCGCCACTGCCGCTGTTCGGTTCCGAGGGCTTATTGCTGCTCACGCTACCATTTCTCCGGTTTCGCTAACGTTGTAGATGCGTCTGTCCCATTGAATTTCATTGAACAGGGTGAAATTCATTGAAATTCAGTGGGATTCAGCGGGGGATCAGAGCTTGATCACTCGATGATATGCACCCAATTATACACGATTACCGTCTTATAAAGCCGATGACCGTCGGCTTTATCCAACGCTCACCGATGATTCATGAATCATCCGGTACGGACGCATCGTTATGCGACGGACACACGGACAAATACAGAGGCATCATGATGCGACGGACGCATCGTTATGCCTCCCTGGGCGCGACGGCTCGCTGTGTCCGCCGCTGGGCGAGCCAGGCGATCAGGCGCCGCACCTCCCCGATGAGCACCGGCAGATAGGCGCCCAGCGCGATCAGCAGCGCCATGAAGATGGCGTAGTTGTCGATATGATCGCCCGCGCGCGTATAGATCAGCGGTGGCGCGAATGCCTCCCAGGTGGTACGGATCGGCAGGTAAATCGAGAATGCCGCCACCAGCATCGAGATGATCGCCGGGACGCCGAAGGCTGCCCGCAGGATGAACGCCGCCGCGAAACCGAGCGCGCCCGCCTGCACTGCCGAGATCGTCACCTCTAACCCCAGCACGCCCGGACGCAGCCAGGCATCTGCCGACGGCTCGAAGTAGAGGAAAAACCAGGTGAAGACGTTCCAGACCAGCAGCCCGGTGAAATACCCTAAGACGCCACTGAGCAGCACGCGCGCCCACCACTGCCAGAAGCCACGCAGTCGCTCGACCAGCGCGCCAGCCAGCAGCACCACCAGCCCAACGACCAAGCCGACGGTCGCGCCTGTCGAGAGCGATTTGCCCCAGCGCTCGGCAAAGAAGATCGCCGCGCTGGAAATCTGCGTGTAGGAATACCACCAGAAAGCGATCGCACCGAAAAGAGCCGCCGCCGCATAGCGCCACACCAAGCCCATTGGATGCTCGGTGAGGCGGCGCCAGCTGTTGATCAGCCAGGCAGCCAGACGTGCTTCCTGGCTGACAGACGGGGGAAGCTGCGGCGCCTCGTCGCGGATGAACGCCAGCGCCCGACGCGCACCGACCTCGCCCTGGCGCTGGCGTTCCGCGATCTCTTTGATGGCGGCTTCCGAGCGGATGCGCCCGATCGCGCGGGCGGCACGCTCGCGCGTGACCGGGCTGTCCGCCTCCAGCGCCAGGATCGCCAGCACCGAGTCGATCTCGGCGCCGAACACCTCCGGCAGCCAGTCCGAGGTCGGCACCAATTGCAGGTGCTGACGGGCGGTCATCAGCAGGCTGCCGCTGGTGCTGACATTCTGACCCAGACCGCTCTCCATGACGATCCGGGTGCGCGCCCCGACCGCCCGTTTTTCGTAGACATGAATGGCGGCGATCTGTGCTGCCTGATTGGGATCGGTTTGCAGCGTCTGCGCCACCAGCCGCAAAATCTGCGGCGGCACCGCATCGGGCAGTGCTTCCAGCCGATCAAGGGCGCGCACGCGCGCCGGGGCGCTCTCGCTGCGGATGGCGTGCAGGCAGACCTTGCGGCGGCTCTCGTCGTCGATGCTCTCCCACCATTTGGCGATGTCCTGATCGTATTCCAGCGCACCGCGCAGCATCATCTCTTTGCCGGACACATCCATGACCAGATGATGCGTCTCGGCAACGAGATAATAATCGTTGACCAGCATGAAATGGGTGATACCGAGCAGGAAACGTCCCTGTCCGTGCTGCCAGGCGCGATGGGCACGATTGTAAATATCGACCGCCTCGCGCAGCGCCAGCCCTTCGGGGCTGAGATCGTAGATGGCGCTGAAGTCGTCGATGGCGCCGATGTCGAGATTGGTGGTACGTTCACCGCCCACACGATCTTTCGGACCGCGAATCAGCGAGTCGAGATTGTCGCTGGTAGTGAGCAGCCCATCGAGCGAGCTGGTCATCAGCGAGTCGAGGTCGGTATCCAGATTGAGCAGATCGCGTCGCGCTGGCTGCGAGCGCGTGACCAGATCGTCGAGCGAGTCGGAGAGTAGACCGCTGTCCATACGCGCGGTCGCGGTGTCGAGGTCGTCGGGACGCGATACCCGCCGCTCGGTCATCGAACGCAGCGGCGCAGCGGTGGGGGCGGCAGTTGGCGTCTTTTGCAGGGCGGCGTCGAGCAGTGCGACGATGGCGCCGAGATTCTTCGGGCGTTTGGTCGGCTCGAATTGGGTGCCGTCGCGCAGCGCCGCCGTGAAAGCGGTTGGCAGGTCGCGGCGCAGCTTTTCGATGGCGGGCAGCAGCTCGTTCAGTTGAATCTGCTTGAGCGCCAGCGGCACCATCGCGTCGAACGGGAGCTGTCCGGTGAGCATATGGTAGATCATCACCGAAAAGCTGTAGATGTCGGCACGGTGGTCGAGCTGATCGCTGGTGAGCTGTTCTGGCGCCATGTACAGCAGCGTGCCCGATCCGGGGTTTGCCGCCCGTCCTTCGGGACCCAGTACCGCCGCCAGCCCAAAGTCCGCCAGATACGGCTGACGGTAGCTGTCCAGCAGGATGTTGGACGGCTTGAGGTCAAGATGGATGACCTGATTGGCGTGAGCATAGTCGAGCGCGGTCGCCACCAGCCGCGCCAGCCGCAGCGTCTCATCGACCGCCAGCGGACCTTCTTCGAGCAGGTCTTCCAGCGACCCGCCAGAGACATAGCGCATGACGATGTATAACTGCCCTTCATATTCTCCGAATTCGTAGATCGGCAGGATATGCGGGTGTTCCAGGCTGGCGATCGTGCGGGCTTCACGCTCGAACAGGCGCACCGGGTTGTTGTCGGTCGAGAGATCGCGCGCCACCGTCTTGATGGCGACGGTGCGGTTCAGCCGCTTGTCGCGCGCCGACCACACATCCGCCATGCCGCCGCGTCCGATATGCTCGATCACGCGGTATTGACTGAATTCTGTGCCGACTTCCATTGCCATGAGATGCCCCTTAGGTTCAGGCGGACAATGCCAGCATTGTCCCACCGATTGTGCGAGCTGCCGCGTCTGCGTGATGGCGTCAATTATACGTCAGTTGCGCCTTTCCTGTTCGCGCTATAATGCGCGCACGTCAGTTGGTTGGAGACTCATCATGCTCGTCGCGCGCCGAATCGCTCTGATCGTCCTGTTCGCGTTCGCCCTCAGCGCCGCCCACGCTCAGGAGTTGCCGATCATGCAGCCCGCTCTGGCTTACGATCCGCTGTCCCTGGCGGCGCGCTATCAGGGTGTGGTGGTCACGCCGACGCTGCCCGATCTGCCGCCCGGTTTTGTGCCGGGCGACACAGCGACCTTTCAGATCGGCAAGACGAATGCCGACGCGCCGACCGCGATCAGCGCCAGACTGCTGGTGCGCACGCCGCTGATCACGATCTGGAAACAGGACGGTATCACGGTCGCGGACGGCGATGTGCGCACCTTTGCCACCAGCGTGCAGCGTTACTATCAGGCGCTCGTCACCACCGCCAATTATGTCGATCCGGTGGCGGCATTGGGGGCGGTCGCGGTCACCGACGCCAACGCGCGTCTGATGATGCCCGATCCCGACGGCGATCCGCGCCTGTACATCGTCTTTACCACCGACCTCAGCGAAGACCGCGACGGCGTGGTCAATCCGCTTGACAGTCAGCCCACCGCGATCGCGCCTTTCAGCAGCGGGCGCGCGCTGATCGCGGTCAATACCAGTCCTTATCCTGATGCCAACCTCAGCGATCCGCTCTACCGCACCGCGATCGGACGCGCTCTCTACCGCTACATCATGCAGACGCACAACCCGACCGCGCATCCCTGGCTGCACGACGCGCTCAACTGGCGCGCGCTCTACGCCAGCCTGGAGACAGCGGTCGGGCTGGACGACATCGACGCCTTTTTTGCCGCGCCCGACACCTCGCTGATCCGTCCGGCGGGCTTGACCAATGTCAGCGCAGTGCGCGGCGGCACACAGTTGTTCCTGATCTACCTGGGCGCGCGCTATGGCGTCAACGCTATCCGCGATCTGCATCTGCTCTCCGTCGGGACAGCGCCGACCAGCCCGGTCGCGGCGATCGATACGCTGCTGGCGCTGCGCGGCGCGGTCGATCCGGTCACATCGGCGCCCGTGACGGTGCGCGAATTATTTGCCGACTTTGCCATCGCCAACGCGGTCAACCGCCGTTTTGGAGATGGACGCTATATCTACCCCGACGCCGAGTTCACTCCCGGCAGCCTCGCTCGCGCCGACGTGGTGAACGTCCCCGCCGTTCTCAGTGATCTGACGGTCGCACCCTATGCCAGCCGCTACACCAGTGTCACCGCGACGCGCGCGCAGATTATCGACGTGACCGTGACGGCGGACACGACTCGTCCGCTGCTGGCAATGGCAGCCGACCGCGATCCGGCGGACGGCTTTTACTGGTCGGGGAGCGGCGCCGGGCGCGACGCGACACTGACGCGGACGCTCGATCTGACCGGGGTCGAGTCAGGGACGGACATCAGTCTGACGTTCGACGCCTGGCACAGCCTGGCGGACGGCTGGAACAGCGGCATGGTCGCGGTCTCGACCGACGCCGGGACGCGCTGGTCGGCGCTGTCCACCGAGACCACTGTGAACGGATCGCGCTATGGCACCGTCTACGGCGCTGCCTTCATGGGGATCAGCAATCCCGCGCCGCCGCGTCCCTTTCCCGTCCTGGGAATCCGTATCGGCGGGGACGGCACGCTGGTGGAGGGCGTCAGCCCCGGAGGGGTGGCGGAGCGTGACGGCGTGCTGGTCGGGGATGTGATCGTTGGCTATGAAGGCGCAGAATGGACGACCCCGCCCAACGTGATCGGGCTGCTGGCGAGCTATGCACCCGGCGAGACGCTCACCCTGCTGATCCAGCGCGGCGCACAGCGGATCGATGTGCCGATCGTCCTGGGCGCGCATCCGACGCGCGTATTCGTCCCACCGCCGCTGTGGCGGAGTCAGTCGGTCGATCTGAGCGCCTATGCCGGACAAAGTGTGCTGCTGCGTTTCGAGGCGCTGTCGCTGCCGTCGATCGGGGATGCCGGCTTCGCGGTGGACAACATCGCTGTGCGCGCGATCGACTACGCTGACAATGCCGACACTCCCGACGCGGGTTGGAGGTTCGTCGGGTGGAAGCAGACCGACAATCGCGACGCGGCGGGCTGGATCGCGCAGGCGTACACGTCAGGCACGGCGGATGGAGCGCAGCCGCCGCGCGTCGTTCGTATCCTCGATCATATCGGCGGTGACACCGACGACGGCACTGGCTCGGTCAGCCGCACGACTCGGTTTGCGCTGGCTGCCGGGGAGACATTGATCGTCGCGGTGAGCGCAGTGGACGGGGTGAGCGATCAGCCGGGGACGTTCGCGCTGACGCTGGCGCCGGGGGAGTGAGTGTCAGCGCCGCTGCGGATTTCGAGGGACTGCCCATCAGACGTGACGATGGGCGTGCGCAACGCGATGATTGGCGCATTCCACAAGACGCCCTGGCGGCGGTCGTGCAACATTTCCCCCATCCAGTCGTATAATCAACACAGGCACACCCAACCATCAACCATCGGATCGACCGTATGCGCTTGAAAATCCGTAATCTTCCCTGGTTAATCGCCCTCGGCGCGCTGATCGGCATCGTCGTCTTTACGGGTACGGCGACGGGCGCCGCCGCGCTGCTGCTGCTGGGTCTGTATGCCGCCGCCTTTGCGCTCTCGTCGATACGGCTCAACCTGACACTCGACCCCGCCCGCCTGATCGAGGCGCCGCGCCAGTCGCTCGCCGCCGCCCGCACCTCCCCCGACGCGCGCCAGGCGGCTGAACGCGCCCGCCGACGCGGTGGCGTGCATACCGACGTGATCCTGGCAGACATCGGGCTGATCGCCACCCAGTCGGGACGCGAGGGCATCACCATGCGCCGCGCCCGCGACGCCAGCGCCGACGACGACGGCATCCGTCCCTACATCACCCTCAAAGTCCCGCCCAAAGAAGCCGATCGCAGCGTGCGCGTGCGTTTCGAGATGCTCGACCAGCGTGGGGAGGTGCGCTACGTCCACGAGATGCGCACCTTCCTGCGCGATGGCGAGATCAGCGTGCTGGCGGATCATCATCTGCCGCTGGCTGGCAGCGCCCCCGGCGATTGGGATCTGCGCGTCAGCGTCGATGGGCTGCTCTTAGGGTTGTACGCCTTTCAGGTGATCCCGTCCACCCGCGACCGTCTGGCGTATCTGGGCGGTAACGATCGCGCCTTCGAGCGCCCCGCATCTGCCCCGCGCGCCGACGATCGGGGTCGCCGTCTGACCACCCCCGACGACAGCATCCCGATGAGCCTGGAAGACCTGCTGCGTCAACAGGGGACGAATGGCTCCCAGTCCAGTAATGGCACCGCCCGACGCGGCGATCGCGCGCCGTAAGCCATGCCAGAAGACGGATCAATGATGGGTAGACGGTTCGCACGGATCGCAATCGGCGTCGTGCTGGTACTGGTCGGGCTGGCGATGCTGGAAAACGCCTTTTTACTGACCGTGATTCTCGGTGGCATCGGCTTCATGCTGCTGCGCCGTGAACTCGATCTCACGCACCTCAACCTGTCCAATCCCCTGTCCAGCCGCGACATGATGCGCGCCCGTCCGCCGCGCCGCGCCCCCGCCGGATTCGACCCGTTCAGCGCCAGCCGCGCGCCCATCGACGACGATGAACCCGTGCGTGAGGGACGTGCCTACGAACACGCCCAAGAGGCTGCCCGCCGCGCCGGGATTGACCTCACCGACGCGCGCGTCTATCCACTCGACATCGGCGTGATGGCGTTTCATGAGGGCGACGCCCCGGTCGTGCATCGCACCGCCGCGCTCGCGCCGGAGATCGACTCGGTGCAGCCGTACCTGGAGCTGTATGTACCGATGCGCGTCGAAGGAACGATCCGCTTCGAGATGCGTGACTCCGACGGGGTAGTGCGCTTCGCGCATACGGTCCAGCGCACTTTGTCGCGCGGTGCCAACCTGATCACCCCGCCCGCCCGTCTGCCCATCGACGCTGGAATGTCCCTCGATGGACGATGGGAACTGCGCATCAGCGCCAATGGCATCCCGATCGCCAGTCATTTTCTGGAGTGGAGCGCGCGCGCGACCAGCCTGATCGGGCAGCATTTGGGAGCCGACGGCGAGATCAGCCCCGAACTGACCGATTTGATCGCGGAAAGCCAGTTCGCGCCCCTCAGTCTGGACGAGCTGCTGTCCGATCAGGACAGCGCCGAAGCACAGTACGTCCCGCGCCAGTCACGTCGTCAGCGCGGCGGACGGTGAGTCAAGCCGCGGCGCATAGAGCGAGTGATGATTGCATCAGGGTTTGGCGTGCCAACGAGTTTGGTATACCAAAACCCCTACATGTCATTTTTAATGGGTTTCTCCACTAGCTGTTTGCTGTAGGCGGCGCATCTTCATCAGCCGGCAAGCTCGCCAATAGCGAGTCAATGACTTCTTTTAGCGACGTCAGCTCGGTCGTGGCGATTAACCAAACCATGTTCAGGTTGACAGTAAGGTATTCATGCGCAATACGATTACGAAAGCCCCGAATGTTCTCCCACGCAATTTGTGAATGCGCATCGCGCACCGCATCACTTAATCTGGTCGTTGATTCGGATAAGGTCTGCAAGTAAAACATCATCGAGGCACGCTTATCCTCATCGGAGTCGAACGCAGCTCTGCCATCCTTTGTAAGTCTTTGCACATTGCTATACTGCGCTGAATATACAGCAAATGCGCTCGGTCACGGTTCACAATGGCACCGCCTCTCCCAGGATGTGATGAGTCATCACGTGCGACAGCCCATCGTCCGAGATCACATCGACGCGCACGCCGAGCATTGTGTGCAGCGCGCGATCGAATTCCACGCCACCCCATGACGAGATACGGGCATAGTCCCATGTCACCAGCAGGTCGATATCGCTCTCCGCTGTTGAGTCACCGCGCGCGACACTGCCGAATACGCGGACGTTGCTGGCACCGTGCGCGTGCGCCAGCGCGATGATCTCATCACGGCGCGCGCGCAATCCATGCAGAGTGGGGACAGTTTTCTCTTGCATATCGCTCATGCTGATCTCCGTGCATGTTCCATACTTCCATGATTATAACCCTATACGCTGGCACCCTCACCTCGGATCGCCCCGACCAGCCCACGCAGCGCGCGCAGCGTCTCCGCCGGGCGCATTCCGCCCGCGCGCTCGACCGAGACCGCGCCAAAGGTCTCGCTTTCGTGCGCATAGCGGGTGGCAGTCAGCAGCACGATCGGCAGATCGTGCATACGCGGCAGCCCGCGCACCGCTGCGATCAGCGCGAACCCGTCCATCTCCGGCATGATCAGATCGAGCAGCACCAGGTCGGGTGCCGACTCGCGGATTAAGGTGAGCGCCTGCACGCCGTTGTAGGCGCGCAGCAGCACCGCATCAGGTCGGATCGTCTCCAGACCACGCCCGACGAGCTGTACAAAGCCGATGTCGTCGTCCACGATCAGAATGCGCCGCGCGCCGTGTGCCCCGCAGATGACGCGCAGCAGATCGGCGAGCTGCCCGGTCGTGAATGGCTTTGGCAGGAAACCCTGCACGCCCAGATCGTCCAGCATCGCCGCCGCGCTCGGCATGGCACAGCGGATGACCGGGAGCGTCAGGGCGATCAGCCTGGCATCCAGCGACGGCGCCGGACGGTTGGCGATCAGCACGATCGGCTGATGCAGATCGATCGCCTCGTCCAGCGGCGCCGAGTCGTCGATCTGGATCACTTCCAGAGGCGCCAGCGCCCGCCGGATCAGCGAGCCGACCAGCGGATCGCGGTCGATCACCAGCACGGTCGCGCCTGCGTCGGGGATCGTCTCAGCGAGTGGAGGTGACCCTGACGACGCCCGCGCCGGCAGCGTGAACGTGAAAGTGGAGCCGACGCCCTCGACGCTCTCGACCGCGATGTAGCCACCATGCCGCTCGACGAAATGCTTGCAGATCGCCAGTCCCAAGCCCGCTCCGCCATGACTGCGACTGAGCGAGTAATCGACCTGGAAAAATTCATCGAACACGGCGCCCAGTTTGTCCGCCGGAATACCGCGTCCGCTGTCGCTGACACTGAAGGCGACACCTGCACCGCGCGCCGCGACCGCCAGCGTCACCCGTCCGCGCTCGGTGAAACGGTGGGCGTTACTGAGCAGATTGAGCAGCACCTGCCGGATACGGGTACGGTCGATCTCGATCTCAGGCAGATCGGGCGCCACCTCGATGGCGAAGTCCAGCTTGCCATCGCGGAACAGATTGGCGCACATCGCCCCTGTTTCGCGCATGAATGCCTCCGGATCGGTGCGATCCAGGTTGAGTGCAAAGCTGGACAGGTCGATCTGGCTCAGGTCGAGTACATCGTCGATCATCGCCATCAGGTGGCGACTGCTGGCATAAATCTGGTACAGATCACGAGTCAGCTTGACCGGAAAGCGGGTATCTCCATATACTTCCGGCGTCAGCGTCATGATCTCGCTGAAACCCAGGATCAGATTCAGCGGTGTGCGCAGCTCGTGGCTGATGTTGGCGGCGAATCGCTCTTTCATCCGCCGCGCGTCGTCCGCCTGGCGCTGTGCCGTGACTAACTGCGTGCTCAGACGGCGCATATTGTGATAGGCGATCTCCAGCGACTTGACCGTTCCCGCCAATTCCGCCTGACGCTGGCGCGTCTCGTGCAGCAGATCGTCGGCGCGCTGCTGCATGGCGCTGTACCAACTGACCGCTGTATACAGTGTCGATACCGACACCTGCATGACGGCACCTGTCACGCCCAACGTGAACACCAGCGCCATCAGTCGTTCGGGCGGCGTCCCGGTCGCCCAGGAAAAAGCACAGATCGCCAGCGCCGATCCCCAATGCGCCGTGCTGCTGATCATCCCCGTCACCAGCACCAGCGCCGCGCCGAAAAAATTCAGCCAGTCGGCGCCTGATACCACCATCGCCGCGAACAGCAGGACGTGCAGCAGGGCGATCGCACCAAAGCGCGCCAAATCGATGCGGGCAGCGATCAGCCCTCGCAGCGCCAGCATCCCGACCATACCCAGCAGCGCCAGCGCGAACAGGTCAGCCGGAAATTCAGCGTAAAAGAGCGCTCCATACGCGACTGTGGCACAGGCGATCATCATCACCCACGACAGCCGCCGCAGGATACTGACGCGCAGGTCGGTCAGGGTGTCACGGAATGCCGGATGATTCATGGCAAAAACCTTTATATGCCGATGCGGATACGGCGGACGCATCGTTATGCGTCTCTACAGCCCGATCGTCTCTAACGCCGTCAACAATGACTCGCGCGTGACGGGCTTGGACAGGAAAAACGAGGCGCCGAGCGAATAGGCGAGCTCGGGATCGTTGATCACCGAACAGATGATCACGGGCAGATGCGCGGTCGTCGGGGTGGTGCGCAAACGCTGAAGCAGCTCCCATCCGTCCATGCCCGGCATCATCAGATCGACGATCACGGCGTCGGGCTGCAACTCCTGTGCCAACTGCAAGCCCGTCAGCGCGTCGGCGGCGGCGGTCACCTCAAGCGCGCGTCCGGTCAGATAGCGCTGGAGCAGATCGCTCAAGCCGATGTGATCGTCGATCACCAGCAGCGTCGGACGGCGGCGCGCCAGGATCAGCGACAGGCGCACCGTGCCTGCTGGTTCAGCCGCGAACGCGACGATCGGCGGCTGCGTCACCTGGAAATGCAAGCGCTCGATGAACCCCTGCACCACCGCGTCGATCGGCACGCCGACCGTCGGATCGCGCGGACTGTAATCGAGGTCGAGCCGGCTGGCATCGTCCGACGCCGACAGGGTGATCGCCAATGGACGCGGCTGTGACGCCTGGATCGTCTGGCTGATCACATGGATGCACACCTGCTGCGCAACCGCCTGGTCGGTGGCGATCACCAGCGGCGTATCGGGCAGCACCACCGACAGCGCCACGCCCGTCCGTTCTGCCAGCCGCGAGACCGCCTTGATCGCCGTCTCGACGATCGCGCTGATGTCGGTCGGCGCTGCCCGCTCTGGGGCGTGATCGGGGGAAGCTTCTGCGGTCGGCGCCGTTGTCTCGGTCGTGCTCTGACGGCGATACCACAACAGATAGCTGACGCTCTCGTGTCCCTGACGCAGATCGCGGTATGCCTGGCGCGGGGAGACACCCAGATTGGCTGCTGCTTCGGGAATGGTCATCCCGGCGACGTAATGGAGATTGAGCAGGTGATAGACGCGACCGCCGCTGCCACTGCTCGCGCTCGGATGCAGCGTCTCGATCGCCTCGACCAGCTCGCGCCGCAGGCGGTGCCCGTCTGCCTCGGCGCCGTGCGTGACCGGGCTGGTGGCGGACAGTGGGTGACGATTCAGAAAGGCAAAATCGTACAGGTTTTCGAGCGCGTCTTTCACCTCGTGCAAAAAAGAGTCGGGCATAACCGGAGTCATCATCGCTGTCATCGATTTGTCGCAAACATGGCAAAAAATCCGTTATTCCTGGCGTGCGTCATGTTATATTGAGCATAGCACGATCTGTCACAGGGATCATGCGTGTGCATAGATGCCTATTATGGAGGCTTGGTTCGATGATGCGGAAGATTACTCGTCTTTTTTCAGTCAAGGCAGCTTTGTTGGTCGCAGTCCTGATGCTGGCATTCGGTGTCGGCACCGTCGGCGCGCAAGACCTGAGTGGTGAACTGGAGATTTTCTCGTGGTGGGCGGGCGATGAAGGTCCCGCGCTGGAAGCTCTGATCGCTCTGTACACGACTCAGAACCCCGGCGTCGAAGTGATCAACGCCACTGTCACCGGCGGATCGGGCGTCAATGCCCGCGCCGTCCTCAAAACACGTATGCTCGGTGGCACCCCGCCGGACACCTTCCAGGTTCACGCCGGAGAAGAACTGACCGGCACCTGGGTCGCCGCCGAACGTATGGAAGACCTGACCGCGCTCTATGCCGATATGGGCTGGAACGAAGCCTTCCCGGCTGACCTGATCGAGGCGCTGACCGTCGATGGCGCCATCTACAGCGTCCCGGTCAACATTCACCGCTCCAACGTGATGTGGTACAACCCCGCCAAGATCGCCGAATGGGGCATCAGCGTCCCGGCGACCTGGGATGAATTCCTGGAAGCGTGCCCTGCGATCCAGGCGAACAATGTCACGCCGCTGGTGATCGGTGAGGCGTGGACGGTCAATCACCTGTGGGAGAGCGTCGCGCTTGGCACCCTGGGCGTAGACGGCTGGAATGGTATCTGGACGGGCGCGACCGATCCGACGGGCGCGGAAATGGTCGCTGTGTGGGATAAATTCGGCGCCATCCTCGACTGCTCCAACCTCGGCGCGGACTCGGCAGGACTGTCGTGGCAGCAGGCGATCGATCAGGTCGTCGGCGGCACGGCTGCTTTCAATATCATGGGCGACTGGGCGGCGGGTTACATGACCACCACCCTCGGACTGACCCCCGGCGAGGGCTACGGCTATGCCGCATCGCCCGACACTGAGGGCACCTTCATGTGGCTGTCGGACAGCTTTGGCTTGCCCGTCGGCGCCCCGAACCGCGACAACACCCTGGCATGGCTGACGGTGTTGGGTTCGGTCGAGGGTCAGAATGCCTTCAACCCGCTCAAGGGATCGATCCCGGCGCGTGCCGATGCGGTCGGCGCGGCATCTGACATGTACAACACCTATCTGCAAGCCGCCAGCGAAGACTGGACGTCGAATCGTCTGGTCGGCAGCCTGGCACACGGCGCCGCCGCCAACGAACGCTTCATGGGCGACTTTGGCACCGTCATGGAAGTCTTCCTCGCCAGCCGCAGCAGCGCCGCCGCGTCCAGCGCGATGGCGGCAGTGTGCGCCACCAGCGCCGCCTGCGGCGCGTAATTCCGCTTTAACCCCTGCTGCACCTCACTGCGATCGTGGTGAGGTGCAGCAGGGAGGCACCACGATGCGTCCGTGTGGAAGATAGTCGATTTTCCGCACGGACGCGGGCATCCTCACAATCCACCATGTTAAAAAAGGATTCTTGATGCGAAGCAACCGCGATCGGGCGATCGCCTTCTTGATGCTGCTACCTACTCTGATCATCCTGGGCATTTTTGTATACGGCTTCATCGCCCAGGCGATCCAGACCTCGACCACCGACTGGGGCGTCAATACTGATCAGCCGCCGCTGTCGGCGACGGTGGTCAAGTCGTTCATCGGGCTGCAAAATTATCAGAATATCATGACCGATCTGCTCGAATTTCCGTTTCGGAATTCGCTGGTCAACACCTTCTTTTTCACGATCTTTTTCGTCCTGGGCTGCATCGTCGTCGGCATGATCCTGGCGCTGCTGCTCGACCAGAAGATCAAAGGTGAGGCGTTTTTCCGCACTGTTTTTCTGTTTCCGATGGCGCTTTCGTTCGTCGTCACCGGGACGATCTGGCGCTGGATGCTCCAGCCGAACGGCGGGATCAATGTGCTGCCCAAAGCGCTGTTCGGCTTGCCGGTCATCGAGTTCTCCTGGCTCAACTCGCGCGACGTGTGGCTGCCATTCGAGTGGGGAAACGTGCCTGCGATCCTGACGACGGTCGGCATTGCGATCCTGGCATTCCTGGCGGTGCGCTACGCCATGTCGCGGCGCTGGCGCGCGATGCAGTACGCCCTGATCGCGGTGGCGATCGTGGCGCTGGTGTTCTTCGCACGGGTGTGGGACCTGGTGTGGCTGCCGCTCGATGTGCCGGACGCCGAGTCCACCATCGCGCCGAAAGGCTTCAACGTCGCCTTACTGGGGATCATCATCGCGGCGGTGTGGCAGATGTCCGGCTATGTGATGGCGATGTTCATCGCGGGCATACGCGGCGTCCCGGAAGAGCTGCGCGAGGCGGCGCGTGTGGACGGATGCAGCGAGATCGACGTGTACCGCCTGATCGTGCTGCCACAGCTCAACCCGATCATCCTCAGCGCCATGATCATCCTGGGACACATCTCGCTGAAAATTTTCGACCTGGTGTTTGCGATGGCGGGTCCCGACAACGTGCAGACGGTCGTGCCGGGTCTGCTGGTGTACACCGAGGGATTCCGCGAAAACGCCTTCGCCAAAGCCAGCGCGATCGCGGTGATCATGCTCTTTTTTGTCGCGGTGATCATCGTGCCCTATCTGTGGTCGCAGCTCCGCGAGGCGCGCACCAATGCGCGTTGACAGGCGGACGCGCGCAATGTTTCGTTTGAGAGCGGACGCATGGTTATGCGTCCCTGGGTCACTCGTCTGTTTTGCATCCGATAAAGAAGGATTACGCGCATGATCTCGGCTGAACAATGGCGGCGCACCACCTCGCGCACCGCGCTCTACGTCGTGCTGATCGCCTTGACCGCGCTGTTCGTGCTGCCGCTGTACATGGTGGTAATCACCGCCCTGAAAGACCCGGCGGAGATCAATCTGCAAACCGCCTGGAACCTGCCGACCTCGCTGAACTGGCAGAGCTTCGTCGATGTGATCGACGCCTTTGGTCCGGGCATCCGTAACAGTCTGGCACTGGTGATTGGCGCGACGGTCCTGTCGTCGGTGCTCGGATCGCTGAATGGCTACATTCTGTCGAAATGGCGCATTCCTGGCGAAAAATTCCTGTTTCCGCTGATCCTGTTCGGGATGTTCATCCCCTATCAGGCGATCCTGATCCCGCTCTTCGACTTCATGCGCTCGGTCAACCTGTACGGCGGTATCATTGGGCTGATCATCATCCACACGGTGTATGGCTTGCCGATCACCACGCTGATCTTTCGCAATTTCTACGTCGAGATCCCCGATGAGATGCTGGAAGCAGCGGCGATCGACGGCGCGGGCTTCTTCAATATCTATACCCAGGTGGTGTTTCCGCTGTCGGTGCCGGGGTTCGTGGTGGTGATCATCTGGCAGTTCACGCAGATATGGAATGAATTCCTGTTCGGCGTCACCATGACCAACGCCGACTCGCAGCCGATCACGGTCGGTCTGGCACAGCTCGCGGGCGGGGAGGCGGTCAAGTGGAACCTGCCGATGGCGGGGGCGATCGTCGCGGCGCTGCCGCCGCTGGTGATCTACATCATTTTGGGGCGCTACTTCATTCGCGGGCTGCTGGCGGGGTCGGTGAAGGGGTGAGGGGGCGCGGAAGCAAGGGCGGTACGCGGCGTACCACCCGATCTCATTTCGATCTCATAACGAAGACGCACTCTGCATCACCCGATCGCGCTGCTACCCCTTCAACCGGATCGGCAGCTTCTTCAGCCCGCGCAGTGCGGGCGCGCCGTGCCAATGGAGCGACTCGACCGGTGCCGCCAGCGTCAGATTGGGATAGCGGCGAAACAACGTCGTGAAGGCGATCTTCGCCTCCAGCCGCGCCAGCGGTGCGCCGAGGCAGTAATGCGCCCCAAACCCAAAGGCGATATGGCGGTTGGGCTTGCGCGTGATGTCGAGCGTATCGGGATTCGTGAAGACCGTCTCGTCACGGTTGGCAGCCGCGACGCCCAGCAGCACCGTGCTGTATTGTGGCACATGCGTCGCGCCCACCATCACGTCTTCCAGCGCGTAACGATGGGCGATGTGCAGCACCGGGCTGGCATAGCGCAGCAGCTCCTCGATTGCCGACTCCATCAGGTCGGGATTCTCCTTCAGCAGCGCGAACTGTTGCGGATTCTGGAGTAGCGCCAGCGTCCCCGCCCCGATCAGGCTGACGGTCGTCTCGTGCCCAGCGAACAGGATGATCATCAGCATCGCCAGCAGCTCTTCTTCCGACAGGGTGCTGCCGTTTTCTTCGGCGCGCACGAGCGCGCTCGTCAGGTCGTCGCCTGGGTCGGCGCGGCGGGCGCGCACCAGCTTCTTCAGGAATCGACCCAGGCTGACCGCATTGGTCATCTTGGTGACCAGCCCGATCGGGTCGTCGGTGCTGATATCGGTGATGGTGTTCGCCATCCAGCGATGAAACTTGCCCCGGTCGCGTTTATCGACGCCCATCAGGTCGCAGATGACATTGAGGGGCAGCGGCAGCGCATAGGCTGCCATCAGATCGGTGACGGGTTTACGCGCGGCGTCGTCGAGCAGCTCGTCCGCCATCGTCTGCATCCGGGCATTCATGTCCTGGATCATCGACGGTGTGAAGGCTTTATGCACCAGGGCACGCAGTCGCCCATGATCGGGATCGTCCAACAGGGCGAGGCTCTTCAGAAACAGCTTCATCACCGATGGAATGTACCACTGCTGCGACCAGTCTTTCCAGCCGGGCACACGGCGAGCGTCGTTGGCAAAACGTGGGTCTTTCAGCACAGACATCACGTCGGCATGGCGCGTGAAGAACAGCATATCGCTGTTTGTCAGCCCGTGCGCGACCTCGGTCGCGCCGGGGGCGCGCCGCATCCCGGCATAGGCGGGATACGGGTCGCGTTCCATTTCGGGTGTTTTCAGGTTGATCGACATGGCACTCCTCGTCGGACGCATGATCATGCAGTCCCTACACCAACACGCTGCTAGTGTACCCAGCCTCGGCAGCGCTGCCTATGCCCCCGCGACCTGGATGACCACATTACCGCGCTTGCGCCCCGTATCGACGTAGCGATGTGCCTCGGCGGTCGCCTCCAGCGGATAGCAGCGGTCGATCACCGCTTTGAGCGCGTCTGCCTCGGACAGTCCGGCGAGGAACGACAGATTCGCCTTGTTCTGCATCAGTCCCGCCGTGGCAAATTTTGCTTTCCTGCCGCCGCCCACCATCGTGCGCAGCACAGCGAAGACGATCGCCAGGGTGGGGACGGTGGTCATGTAGACGCCGTTTTTTGTCAGCGCACGTTTGCACTCTCTGAATGAACGCTTGCCAACGGCGTCGAAGATCACGTCGTAGGTCTGTCCGCCCTGTGTGAAATCGTCCTGGGTGTAGTCGATGACGTGATCGGCGCCCAGTTTTTTGACCATCTCTAGATTGCGGGTACTGCACACCCCGGTCACGACCGCGCCAAAGTGTCTGGCGAGCTGTACCGCCGCCGCACCGACCGCGCCCGACGCGCCATTGATCAGCACTGTCTGTCCCCGCTGCACCTTTGCCACATCGCGCAGAAACGTCAGGGCGGTGGTCGCCCCATCGACGATGGCGGCGGCATCCTCGTAAGATATGCCGACGGGTTTGGCGATCATCGCTTTGGCTTCAGGCAGGCACAGATATTCGGCATAGGCGCCAAAGTGATCGGGACTCATGCCCATGACCGCATCCCCTGCTTTGAACGTGGTGACATCCTTGCCGACGGCGGCAATATCGCCTGCGAATTCGACGCCGCCGATCGTCAAACGCGGTTTGTTGAGACCGTAGATCAGTTTGACGATGAATGGGTCGCCCTTGCGCATGGCGCAGTCCGACGGCGTGACCGAGGCAGCCCGCACCCGTATCAGCACTTCATTGTCCTTTGGAGTCGGCTGCGCGACCTGCTGCAATTGCAATACATCTGGCGATCCGTAGCGGGTGCTGACGATGGCTTTCATGAGTGTGTCCTCTGTTGTGCGGCTGAACGGATAAGGTCGAACGACGCAGGGACGCATAACAATGCGTCGGTGCAGGGATTACGGGGCAGTCTCTTCGAACGAAAAGACCTGCTCCAGCGGCAGCCTGAAGACTCGCGCGATGCGAAACGCCAGCTCCAGCGACGGCGAATAATTGCCTTTCTCGATGGCGACGATCGTCTGACGTGTGACCCCCACCTGATCTGCCAACTGCTGTTGGGTCATTTCATCGTGATCGAAGCGCAACTTGCGGATGGTGTTGCGGATCGACGAATGCGCCATGCTATACGCCTCGGCGATAGTAAAAGAGCTGCGAGATATCCTGCATCACCGCCGCCACCACGACCGCCGCGATCACCACCAGGAACATCACATAGGACGGCAGACCCGCCACCAGCGTCACCAGCGACAGCAGAAAGCCAGCCATGAAAATGTGGTAAAAATTCCGCGTCGCCTTCAGCTCGACCAGTTTGTCGAACTCGTCGGTAATGGTCGGCTCTTGCTCGCGCGTAACGAGCGTGTTGATGATGCTGAAGACGATGTGCAGGATCACGTTGCCCACGATGAACACCGGGATGAAAATCAGAATGACCGCTGCCCAGAAGCGTCCATCGTCGGTCGTGCCGCCACCCTCCTGCGCGCGTTGAAACATATAAGACAGATAGCCGACCGAGATCAGTACGGTGCTGATCAGGGATACCACACTGCGCTTTTCCTGAAATGACATGACCTGCCTTTGTCGTGTAAGCTTTACTCGATGTATGGTTTACTTTACATAGAGTAACACGAACAATTCATCATGTCAAGTTTGATATACATTAATTGCGTGTCGCGTGCCGGACGAGAGGGATATTTTGGGCGCGGCGCAGCAAAAGAGTCGTGCGCATCCGCACGACTCTTTTGCTTGTCCGACACCTGCACAACCATGCTTTCGAAAACAGACTACTGCGATCCGATCCTGAAGCGCTCCACCCAACCGGCGATGTCGGTATCACGGGTCAGCGATCCCAGCGCCAGATAATCGGCTTCAGGAATACCGAGCGTTGAGTTGACGTTGGGCGTGGTCTGGATGAGACGATTGTAAAATGAGCCATCCGCGCGCCGATCCAGCACGTTGATGAAAATATCGGCGATCACCTGGCGATGGTGATCGAGTCGAATAGGTCCAGTCGGACTATCGAATGCCAGCGTCGCCAACGCTTGTTTGAAGTTGTCCTGTCGATCAGAAAATGTGCCGCCGATTTTTTCCAGCGCCAGCAGCGCCGCCCGCGTATTGAGATAATAGCCGTATCCAGGCACCGATGGTGAGGTCGATCCCGTGCGCACTTTCTGGCGATAGCTGCGCATCAGCGACTCCCAGCGCGGATTGCGGTTGTCCTCCGTGACTGGGCTGGCACTGGGCATCCCCACCAGGATGTCAGGCAAAGGACGACTGGCGTTCAAAACGACCGGATCGACGGTGCTGGAACCACCGACCAGCGGAATTTTCAGTCCAGCCTCGGTATAACGGTGGAAAAATTCAATCGCATCGTTTCCGGTGACGCCCATAAAAATCGCATCGATGTCGGCGGGCAGCGAGGCGAAAAAATCGCCATAATCGCGTGTGCCGAGCGCCACCCAAAAGCGCTCTGCGATCGTGCCGCCCACCCGACAAAAGTCGATCATGAAACCCCCGATCAGGCTATGCGGATACGAGTAATCTTCCCCCAGCGTGACCATGCGTCGATAGCCCAGTTTTTCGTACACATACCGTCCCAGCCCCGCCATATTCTGCACAGCGTGGGTGGCGAAATTGAAGAAATTCGGGGCGGCATCGCGCAATGTCAGGTCTTGTGCCGCAGAACACCCATTCAGGAAGGCGTATTCGGGACGTGTACGCGCATAGTCGCGCACTGCCAGTCCCTCGTTGCCAGACAAGGGTCCGATGACGAAATCGACCCGATCGCTGTCCAGCAGGCTGCGCACGGCGTCAACTGCCGAGTCGGGAATGGCGTTGGACTCTCTGACGATCAGCCTGATGGGCTTGCCCGCGACCGTGCCATTGAATTCATCCACCGCCAACTGCACCCCGACAACTCCCTCCCTTCCCAGCATCTCGTAGGGACCAACCAGCGTTGCCACAACCCCAATGGTGATTTCCTCGTTCGCGCTCATGCTGTTTATCCTAATGATCGCCTGTTTTTGTCGTATTATAACAGATTGTTTGTGCAACCGTACCAATCACGTATTCCGCACGATCGCAGGGACGCATAACAATGCCACCGCAGAGAAAATTGTGATTCACTGAATTTCACTGCCGGTCTTGATTCAGAACCCGCCTGAGCCTCAATCGTAATGCATTGAGTCTGGAACTGTTGCTGGAGATTTGACGTTTACGAGGACAGTTCTGGGAGTGGTGGGGTATGACGAACCATTATCGGTGTGCGCAGATCGCCACGCGGACAGTGCAAGCACTGTCCCTGCAATGACATTTCATCAAAATAGCGCGAGATACGCCCGCCCTTAGGCGTGGGGATGCTTACTTTACTGCATCAGCCAGGAGATCGTCTGCTTAAGCACTAGGGCGTTAGCTGCTTCTGGCTCTCGGCGGTGATCGTCTCAGGCTGGTCACGGACGAACAATTTGGTGATGTCGATTTTGTAGTAACGCAGCGCGTTCAGCAGCAGCGCAGTAGCGGCGAATTCGTCCAGATTGCCGACGATCGGCAGGTTGTCAGGGACGAATTCAAAAAATCCAAGTGTCGGGTTGAGCAGATACAGGATCGCCAGTCCCGCCGACCCCAGCACCAGCATCTCTTTCAGCAGTCGTCCCATAGCACGATCTCCATCTGTTTGCACAGCATCAATAAGATTCTATACGCAACGGATCACAAACGGTCGCACACGGCATCCGTAAAGGTGGTGGTGCTGACCGGGTTGTCGGCGCCGATGTCCGCCGTAAACAAGCCGCTCTCCAGCGTGCGCCGCACCGCCGCCTCGACGCGGTAGGCGACATCATCCATGCCCCAGTGGTGACGCAGCAGCAGCGCCATGCTCATGATCGCCGCTGTCGGGTTAGCGATATTCATCCCTGCGATGTCGGGCGCACAGCCATGCACGGGTTCCGCCAGCGCCACGCCCTCACCGAGACTCAGCGACGGCGCCAGTCCGAGTCCGCCACCCCAGGCAGCCGCCATATCCGACAGGATGTCGCCGTACAGATTGGGCGTCAGGATCAGGTCGAAGCGCAGCGGGTCTTTGACCATCCAGTATGCCGCCGTATCGACCAGCAGCTCCTCGGTCAGGATGTGCGGATAATGCGCGCTGACCTCCAGCGCCACCCGACGGAACAGCCCGTCCGACTGCACCATCACACTCGCCTTGTGGACGATTGTGACTTTGGCGCGTCCTTCCTGTTCCGCCAGACGATAGGTCTGACGGGCGACGTTCTCGGTGGCTTCGCGGGTGATCACCTTTTCCGAGATTCCGGTGCGACCGTCGTTTTCAGTATGCTCGTGACCGATGTAGAGGTCTTCGGTCATCTCGCGCACCACGATCAGATCGACACCGCGCCGCGCGGTCGGCACGGGCAGATAACGCGCCGGACGCAGCGCCGCGAATGTCTTGAGTTCGCGCCGCAGCCGCACGACGGGTACATAATAGCCCTCGACCGAATAACTGGGCGATGCTGCCGCCCCGAACAACACGGCACCGCAGCGCAGTGCCAGATCGAGCGTGTCTTCAGGAAGCGGGCTGCCTGTCTCGATGAAACAGTCCCATCCTGCATCAGCATGGTGGATCGTGATGTCCGGCGCGACCTGCGCTAAAACGCGCACCGCCGCCGGAATCACCTCGTGCCCAATGCCGTCACCTTCAATGACGCATAATTCCATGTACTGCTGCCTTCTGCTGCTCTAGCGCTCGACGATGAGTAGACCTATCGACGGAATAGCATAGAGAAGTTTTTTGAGTGCGAGGCCAGGCTGAGTAGCAGCCAGCATCGGGCAGGTTACGCTAATTAAGATAGATTATGGCACGAAATGCTGCGCACGTCGAATAAATCAACCCGCGCGGCACCAGTTTTCGATAGATTAGGGCATTATGTCCAATCCGCTGCTGTTGCGCATGAACTCGTCCTGGCTGCGAATCGGCGCGGCGCCAGGGGCGGGCGCGAGGCGCACGTACTCGCCGTTGGTGCCCAGCTCCCAGGCATCCTGGTTGTCGGCGAGCTGGGTCGTCAGGATACGCATGACCGCCCTTTGCAGGCGCTCATCCAGCACTGGGAAGACCACCTCGACGCGGTTGTAGAGATTGCGACGCATCAGATCGGCACTGCCCAGATAGAGCCGCTTGTCCGGCGCAGCATTCTGGAAATAAAAGACACGGCTGTGTTCCAGATAGCGTCCGACGATACTGCGCACGCGGATATTGTCGCTCAGGCCGGGCACCCCCGGACGTAAGCAGCAGATACCGCGCACCAGCAGATCGATCTGCACGCCCGCCATCGACGCTTCGTAGAGGCGCGCGATGATCGTATCTTCTTCCATCTGGTTCATCTTGAGGATCATGTGGGCGGGGTTGCCCGCGCGCGCCGCCGCCGTCTCACCCTCGATCAGGTGCAGCAAACCGGGCAGCAGGAATTCGGGCGCCACCAGCAGGCGATTGTAGGTGGTGGCGGGGGCGAATCCGGTCAGCCGATTGAACAGGCGGGAGGCGTCGTCGGCGATCGCCGGATCACAGGTGAAAATGCCAATATCGGTGTAGAGCCGTGCCGTGCTGCTGTTGTAGTTGCCCGTGCCCAGGTGGACATAGCGATGCACGCCGTCGGCTTCCTGGCGCACCACCAAGGCGATTTTGGCATGGGTCTTGACCGGGAGTTCTTCGACGCCATAGGTGACATGCACCCCTTTTTCTTCAAGCTGGCGCGCCCAGATCAGGTTGTTTTCTTCGTCAAAGCGGGCTTTCAGCTCCACCAGCACCGCCACCTGCTTGCCGTGATCGCGCGCCTCCATCAGGGCGTTGACGATCGGAGAATTGCGCCCGACGCGGTAGAGCGTGGCTTTGATCGCCTGCACCTGCGGATCGAGCGCGGCGGCTTGCAGAAAGCGTTCGACAGTGATGAACGAGTCGTAGGGGTGATGCACCAGCCGATCGCCAGCGCGGATCGCCGCAAACACATCATCGCCTTCCTCGAAACCTTCCGGGACGCGCGGAATGTAGACGGGCGCTTTCAGCTCCGGCTTGTTCAGCCCCATCAAGCCCCATAACGCACTGGCGCCGAGCGCGCCGTTGACGAAATAGACATCCTGCTCTCGATCCATCGGCATATGCATCAGCAGGCGCTTGAGGGTGGCGTCGCCGATGTCGTCGGGCACGGTCAGACGGACGATGCTGCCAAAACGCCGTTCTTTGATGCCCTCGGCGATGATGTCGCTGATATTGGAGGCGTGATCGTCATACTCGCTCTCGTAATCGATGTCGGCATTGCGGGTGACGCGGAAAGGTGCGTACTCGATCACGCGCATCCCTGGAAACAACAGATCGAGATTGCTGCCGATCATATCTTCCTGCCACACGAACACCTGACCGTCGAGCGCGATGTCCGGCACGTAACGTTTCAGCACTTCGTTGACATTGACCAGACGCGGCGCAGCGTCGGGCAGCTTGAGCCGGACGAACTCCACCTCGTCGTTGAACAATTCTTCGCGGCGCAGCGAGATCGCCAGGTTGAGGCTGAGATTGCTGATGAACGGGAACGGACGGGCGTGATCGACCGCCAGCGGTGTCAGCACCGGGTAAATTTCAGCCTGAAAATAGGTACGCAGCCCAGCCTGCTGATTTTTCGGCAGGGTGCGCACATCCGCGATCCGCACGCCGTGCGCCTCCAGCTGCTTGAGCAGATCGTGCATCAGGTCGCGCTGCTGGCGCATCATCGACAGCATGTCGTCACGGATTTTCCGGATCAGCGTCGGATAGGGCACACCGTCGGGTCGGGTGGAGGGCAGGTTGAGCTTGAGCTTGCTGTGGATGGTGGCGACGCGCACCATGAAAAATTCGTCGGTATTGGTGCTGAAGATCGCCAGAAACTTCAGACGCTCCAACAGCGGCAGCGACTCGTCGGCAGCCTGTGCCAGCACGCGCCGATTGAAATCGAGCCAGCTCAACTCGCGGTTGATGTAGGTGTCCGGCGTCAGCAATGCGCTCGGTGGCTGCTGCATGGGCTAAGTCTCCGTAGGCAGAATCTTACAAGTGATTATCGATTATAATGCGTTAAATGCGTTTCAAGACAACGAGATCGAATGAGGGGCAAATAGTGCGCTTGTTATCCTGTTTGTGCATCCTGACGATGCTGGCACTGGGATCGATGGCGCGCGCGCAGGAGGCGCCACGCGCCCGTGCGATCGTCACGCTGCGCGACCCGGCACCGTTGGCAGCAGCGCCGTCGGATCGTCGTGCTGCCGTCGCCGCGCTGACCAGCGGACTCGCGCCGACGCTGGCACGCGCCGATGCCATTGTGCTGCGCGCGCTGAGTCAGGTGCCCGCGCTGATTGTCGAGATCGACGCCGACGCGCTGCTGACCCTGGAGGCGGACCCGCGCGTGCTGTCGGTGCAGTGGGATGAGCGCGGCGGCGGCACCAGCGACGAGAGTCGTCCCGCGATCGGCGCCGACGCCGCCCGCACGACCTACGGACTGACCGGGGTGGGCGTGCGCGTCGCGGTGCTGGACAGCGGAGTGGCACTGTCGCATCCCGATCTTGCCGACTCGGTGATCGCGCAGGCGTGCTTCACAGGCGGCGGATCGCCGGGCAGTGGATCATGTCCGCCCGGTGACACGATCACCGGGACGAGCGCGCTCGACGAGAACGGACACGGCACCAACGTCACCGGCGTCATCACCTCGAACGGCACGATCGCCCCACGCGGGTTCGCCGCCGACGCGCAGATCGTCGCGGTGCGGGTGCTGGATAATTTCAATGCGGGCTGGCTGTCCGATTGGATCGCCGGGCTGGATTGGATCATCGACAATCAGGAGACTCTGCGCGTCGATGTGGTCAATATGAGCCTGGGGTCATTCACCCTCTACCCGCCCAACTGCGACGCCGACCAGCCCGCGATGGCACGGGCGATCGTCATTCTGCGCGATTACTGGAACGTGCCCGTCTTCGTCTCGACCGGTAACAACGGCGATCCTTATCTGATGGCGGCGCCGTCGTGTATCGCGGACGCGATCGCCGTCGGCGCCAGCTATGACTCGGATATGGGACGCGAACCCGATACGGGCACCTGGCGCACGCGCTTTGGTAGTAGTTGGCCCACCTGTTTCGACAGTCCGACCGGGCTGGCGCGGCTGGCGTGCTTCAGCAACGGCGGCAGCGGCGTCGATCTGGTGGCGCCTGGTGTGTACATCACCAGCACCGGACTCAGCGCGACGACCTCGCGTTACGCGGGCACCTCACAGGCGGCGCCGACCGCTGCCGGGGTCGCCGCGCTGCTGCTGCAGGCGCGTCCGTCACTGTCCGCCGACGCGATCGAGTCGATCCTCAGGACGACTGGCGTGACGCTGGCGGATCATCGCGGTAACGGCTTCATCTACCCGCGTATCGACGCGCTCGCCGCCGTACAAAGCGTGTTGACCCTGCTCGATTCCCCGGTGCAGACGGCGCCGATCGCGCGCGCCGTCGTCGGGGCTGTCCCGGAATTCACCTGGACGGATGTCGCCGGAACCGATGCCTACTATCTGTGGTTGAGCCATGCCGACGGCGCCAAAGTTTACGATCTGTGGCTGAACCCGGCGGACTTGTGCGCGGGCGGCGTGTGCCGCTTCACGTCCTGGTTCGCGCTCGCTCCGGGCACCCATCGCTGGTGGATTCAGGCGTGGGACAGCGTGAGCGGCACCAGCCCCTGGACGGGCGCGGCGCTGTTCGTGGTGGTGCCACCCCCATGACAACGGTGACCCCTGCCCCGGCGTGGGGCGTGTACGGGCACGATTGGGCGGTCGAGCATCTGCGTCAGGGGATAGCGCACGGGCGGGTGCGTCATGCCTACCTGCTGATCGGCGCCGAGTCGATCGGCAAGGAACGGTTGGCGCGGGCGTTCGCGTCGGCGCTGCTGTGTACCGACCCCGATCCCGCGCGGCGTCCGTGCGGGGAATGCAGCGCCTGTCGGCGGGTGGTCAGCGGCAACCATGCCGACGTGCTGCGCGCCCGTGAGGATGACGACGGCGCCGCCAGGATCGACACGCTGCGCACGCTGATGAGCCAGCTGGCGCTCAAGCCCTACGAGGGACGCTACCGTTTCGGCGTCATCCCCCGCTTCGACCAGATTCGAGGCGCGGCGCAGGACGCGCTGCTCAAGACTTTAGAGGAACCGGGGCCGCACGCGCTGCTGATCCTGCTGGCGCGCTCGATCGAGCCGATCCTGCCAACCATCCTCAGCCGCGCTCAGGTGTTGCAGCTGCGTCCGGCGTCGGTGGCGTCGGTGCTGGCGGCGCTGGATGACGCGATCGCTGCCGATCCCGCCGCGCCCGTAGTCAGCGCGGAGACTCGCACGCTGCTGGCAACACTCAGCGGCGGACGGGTGGGGTGGGCGCTGGCTGCCTGGCGTGATCCCGATCTGCTCGTCCAGCGCACGGCGGGACTCGACCTGCTGCTGTCGGTCATCGGTCAGTCGCGCGCGGGGCGGTTCGCACTGGCGGGCGATCTGGCGAAAGACAAGGATAAAGAGCCATTGGCAAAGCTGCTGGCGCTGTGGCAGTCGTTCTGGCGCGATGCGCTGCTGGTCAGCTATGGGGTCGAGACGGCGATCGCCAACCGCGACCGCCTGGAGGCGCTTGAGCAGATCGGCGGTGCGATGCCGCCGGAAATGCTGCTGGAAGCGATGCGCGCCACCAATCGGTTGATCGCGCGCCTGAACAGCAACGTCAATCTGCGTCTGGCGCTGGAGGTGATGCTGTTGGATTATCCGGGGTTGTGAATGTCACAGCGGACGTCTGGTGATGTGTCCGTGCGGGTCTACCTGCGGCGATGGGTGCGACGGACGCATCGTTTTGCGCCGCAGCGACTGATCGACAAAACTTAACTTGCAATTCGACAGCATCAGATTTTTATACCTCTATACAGGATGCTCCTGACACTGATTTGCTGGTGCCTTATGTCGCGGATCTGACTACCGTTCACAGCCCGATACCCAGACCTTTCTACTGTACATGGTTCTTTCAGACCGCCAGTAGACCGCCATTTCTAAGCCAAGAGTTTACTGGATTTGGCGATCATCGAATGAGGTTCTTTAGAATGCCGGATCAAATCACTGTCGGGAGTGCCGAAGGCAGACTGTATGCAGATCCAAACTGGGTATGGGGGAGGGCGGAGTAAGATGCTCAATCGAACATTCGACGCCAAAAGGGTTTTGTATTTTGTCATATTGATGGGGCTTTTAGCAAGCTCGTCGCCACAAGAAATCCACGCGCAACTCGATGGTTCGCTGGCAGATACAGAGCGCGTCACTTCAATGGCTTGGAACTCAGATGGTACTGTCTTAGCGGTGAGTGGGACTCGCAACGACCAGCCAGGCGTCTGGTTCTACAATGCGGGATCCGGGGTGATTGGCTCAGGAATTACATCCATCCCCCTTGATCGCCAATTGGCGTGGAGTCCGGATGACACCATGATTGCAGGCTATTCAAACAACGAAATCGCCAGAACCCTGAACATTTTCAGAGTCGCTGACGGCAGGATTGTCTCACAGTTCGATGTTGGGATAAGAGCGGCTCCAATCGATTGGAGTCCGGACAGCACCTTTATCATGACAAGTAGGTCAGACGTTGTAATTATTTATAACGTGCTAGATGGCTTCGTTGAACGAGAGATGCATATTCCCAGCCACTTTCCACGTAATGGCGGCATTTCCTCGACCGCATGGGATACGGATAACGCGCGTGCGTATGGAGCATATGCGATCAAGGATCTTCTCGTCTGGAATTCTACAACCGCTGAACTGATGACCACTGTAGCATTCCCTGTTACTATTGTCTCTCCTGTCGGGCTCAACGCTGTTGGCGATACCCTTGCAGTACAAGGTGCCGATGGGCAAGTGCTGCTGGTTGATTCGTTGACGCTGGAAATAACCAGCACACTGCAAGCACCTAACGTTGAAGTGATCCGAGATATTGTCTGGCATGAGGATGGCATCCATCTCGCTGCGTTCGGTTTTGATGACACGATTCGCGTATGGAATACCGAGACAGGCACGGTGATCGAGACCATCGTGGTGGGTGAACGGATTAACGATACACTGACGTGGCGCCCTGGAACCAATCAACTGACGTACAGCCCTGTCAGCGCTTCACCTGTCATCACCGAGATTGTAATCACTCCTCCGCCAACCAATACCCCTACACCGTCGCCAACCTTCACGCCAACGAACTCACCTAGCGAAGCCGATTGCGGCGCATTTCGCAGGGACGCATAACGGCGAGGGGTGCGTCGAGGTAAACACCGGGGACGCCTGGTGGAGGCGTCCCCACAAGCGCGCTGAATGCTTTCCTGAACGGTGGGTGACTATCGGTTTGACAAGGCGTTGTCTCCTGTGAATGAAGCGCTGTCAAATGTCGCGGTGATGAATTTTCCTGTCCCTGCCCCCATCGGAGATGATGATGTGCAGCCAGGCGCGATGGCGTACTATGCTGCCTGTGCCAGCGGTTTCATCCAGCTGACCCCGGTATTCACCGGACAAAGCCAGGAAACATACGATATGCGTGCGGTCACAGAGTACCGCCCCGCACAGACGCCACGCGGTCTGGTCATGCACGACGGACCGACCTGGAACGCGGTCACGTTTGGCACGATACCCTGGGGCAGCGTCGTCTCGGTCGATCGACGGATGGTCTTTGAACAAACGGGCGACATCGCCGATCAGGTGTGGTATCGCATCGCTCCGGGTTCGCCCTATTTCGATGCCGGGAATGACCGTTGGATTGCGCTGCGGATACCGGGCACGCTGCGGACAGCCGGAAGCAGCGCGATTGAGCCGTTCGTGTATGCGGTGGGATTGGGCGGCGAGGACGGCGATACGGGGTTGTTCTGCGGCGGTGTGCCTGAGATCGAGCCAGATGGGGTGATCAGTTTTGCATATGACAGACAGGCAGCGGCAGAGTATGGCATGGCTCATGCTTATCGGAACAGTATACCAGGGCAGCCTACTTTATATCCGGGATGGGTACAGCCTAATGCTCAACGACGAGTGACACGCTATTTTGGCGATGAGAACCTTGGATCATTTTACGTCCCCTATCAATTTCAGATCCGTTTTGCACCTTTCTGGTACAGCGGCGTTACAGGGGTAGCTGGCTCCACTGGATCAGCGGTGTTTAATTCCGAACTTTTCTGGATGGGCGGGCTACCTATGATAGGTCCAGTGGTCGAACCACCACCGTCCCCAAATGCTGAAGGTGTTCTTATTCAATACTGCGATCAGCCCCGCCCTGTCGGGATAGACACATGGCGCTATCGCCCGGAACTATCAGGTGAGCCAGGAATTATTGGCGGATCGCCATCAACACCGAAGATCTTTACGGTACTCCTGGACGTTTCAACTTTGCAAACAGCCCGCTATGTATTTTTGTCAATGTCGCCGAGTCTTGTGGCTTGAGTGAAATTATTGAGGGCAACAGTGGCTTCCAGAATTTGGATGCAGCAGATAATGCGGCGAGATTCCACCAATTGCTTACGAGTTTAGAATTTTTGGACGCTGATCCTCAGACACGTCAGACCATAACTTTACCGACAGGGGTACAGGTGACCTATGGCTCTAGCGCTAGAGGAATAACCACCGCTTCTCCTCGTTTACTGGGCGATATCACGCTGATGCGGACAGGGGACTACATCACTGTTCCCGACGAACTCGGAATAGATGAACACGGCTTCTTTGTGGCGGGGTGGGGTCCCATCCAAGCATGTCCAACGGCATTGAGCCGTAATTGGTCATTGGCACTCAACCCGGTGACGGTGACTGAAATGGGATTGCTCTATCCTGATCATGACTCGGCTTTGCAAGGTTATGCCACACGACCGTATGTCGTCCTTTATGTGGTCGATTTCCCCGGTGGAGTGGATCGAATTCCAGTAAACTATACACCGACCGCGACCCATGCTGGTGCGCTATCCGACCAGCTTCAAAGACCCAAACCGCGTCCCTTCTATTGCTCTGGATACGATGATCCCGCGACAACTCCTATTAGACCTGACGGAACTTCAGCAGCCAGCTTTTTTGATCCTCGTTATGATACGGGCTACTGGCGCTTTTACACGCTACCGGGGAGCAGGGTTGCCATTCCTGCTGAAAGATTGTACTTCCCACGTGACGAATGGTTCTGGAATACAACACGGTGTGCGATGTTTGCCAATTGTGGAGGCTGAAATATGTGTGTAAGACGGAAAATTGCCCTAAGCGCACTGCTGACTTTACTATGGTTGTTCATTGCGATACTCCCCATCACACAGGCGCAGACGGGGGTGCTGTCCGCCATCAGCGCGATTTGGAGTCCTGATAGTCGCTACATCGCCTTCATCAATGACTTTTCGGGCGAACCAAGAGTTGAGGTATTCACCGCAGATTTACGCCCCGTCGTTACGCTACGCATCGATAGTGTGCGTCCGGGTATAAATGGCTACTCGATGACGAGAGCGCTTGCATGGAGTCCTGATAGCCGTGCATTGGCGGGTATAGTCATAGCGTCGGGACCCGATCCACTGGCTAACTCTTATGTGACCGTGTAGAACGTTGATACATGGGTCGTGCGGTTTGCAGAGCCTTATTATGCTTTTGAGCTTGCATGGAGTCCGAGTAGCGACTACTTGGGCGCAGGCGCATTTATTCTTGATGCGATGACAGGTGCTCTTGTTAGCCAACCGGTCACTTTTGATCCAACGGATTTACAATTTTCCCTTTGGAACCCAACGAATGAGCAACAATATCTTGTTGGATTTGATAGTGATCTTGACGTCTTTGAACCGTTCACCGCCGCAAGGATCGCCCGCTTTCATTACATTGGTGCCATCAAACCAGATTTCAGCCCGGATGGACGCTACCTCGCTTTCGTAAATAGAGATACAGAATCACGTTTCGTCGTTGACATTATGGATACGACCACCTACCAACAAGTAGTAAGCATTCAGCCAGAAGAGATATTGTTGGAGCCATACGCAATTAATTGGCTCACCAACGACCAGCTCGCACTGATTATGTTTGATATGCCATTAACCATCGTAAACCCTTTCACAAATGAAGTCGTCGATACGGTTTCGTATCAAAGTATCACTTGGAACCCCGAAGGAACGAAGTTTTTGGGTGCAATCAATTTACCTAGTACAGTGGGAGGCGGACGAGGTATTGCGGTATATGATCGCATCATAGAAGGTATAGTCGCTCAGTATTCCCCAGTTTCAACCGTGCGAAGTCTTACCCTGGTGAATGCACGGGGGGCGACGCGGATACCGCTACTTGCTGGTGAAGGGGTAATCAACGCGGTCTCAGGCGAAGACACCGCCAACGCGATAATCCAAGCGTTTACCTTCCCAGATACGGTTGGCAGTATCGCTTTTGATGTCGATGGCGTGCGCGTGCTAGATAACAGTGCGCCGTATACCATCGCGCTGCCGCCTTTAGGAACCTATACAATCAGCGCAATTCCGTATTCAGCGGCAGATGCGCAAGGTGAGGCAGGTGTGCCCTTCACAGTGATCATTAAGGTGGTGTCAAATGAACCAACCGCTACCCCCTCACCGTCGCCGACACCTACTGATCCACCTGCCTTGACTCCCACCGCTACACCGACGTTTACACCCACATTGACCATCACGCCCACCCCTACCCCCACACCATCGATCACCTGCACCGCCACCGCCGCAAACCCCGCCGCTCTCGTCAGCGCCATCACCGCAGCCAACGCCAACGGCGCATCGGCGGACACAATCTGCCTGACGAACGCAACGTACACCTTCACCACTGCGAGCAGTGGCATCGCTCTCCCGTCGATCACCACGCCGATCACGATCATCGGCAACGGCGCGATCCTGGAGCGTGGCAGCGGCGCACCCAACTTTCGCCTCTTCAACGTGACCGCGAGCGGGTCGCTGACGCTGCAAGCCATGACAATCCGCAGCTTCAACGCGGGCGGCGGCAACGGCGGTGCAATCCTCAGCACGGGGGCACTGATACTCCATGGCGTGACGCTGACGGGCAACAGTGCGCGTTTCGCAGGCGGCATCCACAGCAGCGGAACACTCACCATCACCGGCAGCGCCTTCGACAACAATCGCGCGCGCTTTGGCGGCGCGATCTACAACCGGGCGCGGCTGAACGTCACGAACAGTGTGTTCAATACAAATACGGCGATCGAGAGCGGCGGCGCGGTGTATTCACCAGCATGGGAACACTCAGAACGGCATCGCGTCGAGCTGCTTCGCGGGCAACACGGCGCGGTTCGGCGGCACGGTCTTCAGCCAGACGGGGAACTTCAACGCCCGCGACAACGGGTGGGGCGCGGCGACGGGTCCGACGAGCGCGATGGTCAACGACAAGGTGCTGTTCGCGCCGTTCCTGATGGCGGGCTGCCCGAACTGATGACGCCGGGGACGCCTGGTAGAGGCGTCCCCGCAAGCGCGCTGATGCGTGCTTTTATTGGTAGCTATCCTGCACGTAGGTCTCTTCCTGCGGCACTTCCAGATAATCGCTGGTGGTATTCGCCTGACGCTCGAACACCAGCGCGCCGTCCACTTCATCGATCACGATCAGATCGCTGGCATGAATATCGCCGCGCAGCAGCATCGCGCTCAACTCGTTTTCGACGAAGCGCTGCAACGCACGGCGCAGCGGACGCGCGCCATACTGTGGGTCGTAGCCCTTGCGCGCCAGCCATCGACGAGCAGGCTCGGTCAGATGCACCTGCATCCCGCGCTCGTTGAGCCGTCCGGCGATCTCGCGCATCTGCAGATCGACGATCTGCTCCATCTGCGGCACCGTCAGCGGCTCGAAGATGATCGTCTCGTCGATACGATTCAGGAATTCCGGGCGGAACACCTCGCGCATCGCTTTTTCGATCTTCTGATGATCGGCGACTGCCTGTGGGTCGCTGGACTGCACGAAGCCGAGCGCCCCGCCGCGCTTGGCGAATTCGGTGCCCAGGTTGCTGGTCATGATGATCACGGTATTGCTGAAATCGACCGTGCGACCCTGTCCGTCGGTGAGGCGCCCATCTTCGAGAATCTGCAACAGCGCATTCCATACGTCCGGGTGACCTTTTTCGATCTCGTCGAACAGCACCACGCGGTACGGGCGGCGGCGGACGGCTTCGGTCAGTTGTCCGCCTTCTTCATAGCCGATATAGCCAGGCGGCGCGCCAAACAGACGGCTGACGGTGTGCTGTTCGCGGTACTCGCTCATGTCGATGCGCACGAGCGCGTCTTCATCGTCGAACAGGAAATGCGCCAGCGTCTTGGCGACCTCGGTCTTGCCGACACCGCTCGATCCCAGGAAGATGAACGAGCCGATCGGACGGCGTGGGTCTTTCAGACCGCTGCGGGCGCGGCGGATGGCGTTCGAGATGGCGGCGATCCCGGCTTCCTGCCCGACGATACGCTTGCCCAGCGTCTCTTCCATGCGCAGCAGCTTCTCGTTTTCGGTCTCCATCATGTGATTCATGGGGATACCCGTCCACTGCGCGACCACGCCTGCGATGTCGCTGGCGCCGACCACATCGTCCAGGGTATTTTCCTGCTGCCACAGGATGCGCTCGTGATCGTATTCGTCCTGGAGCTGCAAGCGGCGCATTTTGAATTCGGCGGCGCGCTCGTATTCACGGGCGATGCCAGCGGACTCCTCTTCATTGTGCAGGCGGTTGATCGCGCTCTGCATTTCCTTGAGGCGCGGCGGCATGGAGTAGAGCGCGACGCGCAGCTTGGCGGAGGCTTCGTCGAGCAGGTCGATCGCCTTGTCGGGCAGGCGGCGCTCGGTCAGGTAGCGATCTGCCAGGCGTGCAGCCGCGACCACCGCCTCATCGCTGATGGTGACTTTGTGATGCGCCTCGTAGCGATCACGCAGTCCGTACAGCATCTCGATGGTGGTCTCGACGTTCGGCTCCTCGACGAAGATCGGGGCAAAGCGGCGGTCGAGCGCGCTGTCCTTCTCGATGTACTGGCGGTATTCGTCGAGCGTGGTCGCGCCGACACATTGCAGCTCGCCGCGCGCCAGTGCCGGCTTCATCATATTGCCGGCGTCGAGCGCGCCCTGTGCTGCGCCCGCGCCGACCACCTGATGCACCTCGTCGATGAACAGGATGATCTCGCCCTCGGCGCGCTGCACCTCGTCGATGGTCGCTTTGAGACGTTCCTCGAATTCGCCCCGGAAGCGGCTGCCAGCGAGCATGGCGCTCAGATCGAGGCTGATGACTTTCTTGCCATGCAGCAGCTCTGGCACATCGCCGTCGGCGATGCGCTGTGCCAGCCCCTCGACGATAGCGGTCTTGCCGACGCCCGCCTCACCGATCAGGACGGGGTTGTTTTTGGTGCGGCGCACCAGCACCTGAATCACGCGCATGATCTCGGCGTCACGCCCGATCACCGGGTCGAGCTTGCCCTCGATCGCCATGCGCGTCAGGTCTCGGCTGTATTTTTCCAGCGTGCGATAGCGATTTTCCGACTGCGGATCGGTCACGCGCTGCCCGCCGCGCACATCCTTGATGGCGTCATTGGCGCGCTCGCGGGTGATGCCATTGTCCGCCATGATCTTGGCGACGGCGGTGTTGCGCTCGCTCATGATCGCCAGGAAAATGTGCTCGGTGGAGATATAATCGTCTTTGAGGCGGTTCGCCTCCTCGTTGGAGAGATCGATGATCCGCTTGACACGCGGGGTGATGAACACCTGTCCGGCGCCGCCGCCGTAGATCGCGGCTTTTGGACTGGCGCGTAAAATCTCGTCTAGGCGGCGGCGCATCGCGTCCACATCGACGTTGAGCCGCTCCAGGATTTGCGGAATCACTCCGTCCACCTGCTCCAGCAGGGAGAGCAGAATATGCTCGGTATCGACCTGATTGTGCCCGTAACGCCCTAAGATTTCGGCGGCGCGCTGCGCCGCATCTTGTGCGCGTTCGGTGAAACGATCAAAACGCATCATGGGATTCAGCCTTATCGACTCGCTGAGTTGTGCAATCTGCTACTAGCATACAGTGTATGACGCGATCGTAAAAACAACGTTGGCACACGCTGACTGTTTGGTGATGGCAGGCATCGATGACAATTCGTGCTACAATTTCTATTATGACAGCTTAAAAACAGGTTGTGAAAAGCGACGCGCCCGACCATGCACCCACATCCGCTGACCGTAATCCTGATCGACGATCAAAGCGCCACCCATCGCCTGGTAGCCGACCTGTTGAATACCGTCGAGGATATTCGTCTGGTGGGACAGGGCGCCAGCGGCAGCGATGTGCTTCCTCTCTATGAACAGCATCGCCCCAATGTCGTCCTGATGGATGTGATGATGCCGGGTGTGAACGGAATCGCCGCCACACAAGCCCTGATGCGTCTGCACCCCGACGCGCGCATCCTGGTGTTGAGCGGCTTTCAGGATGATGACAGCATCCACGCCATGCTCGACTCCGGCGCGTCGGGCTATGTGTTGAAAATATCGCTGATGCAGGATTTGATCAACGGCATTCGTGCCGCAGCCAACGGCGCGGCGCTGCTGTCTTCGCCGGTCGCGCGTTCCGTGCTGCATCGCGTGCCCGCCCCTCAGAATACCTATGGACTGACCGACCGTGAACGCGAGGTGCTGCGTCTGATCGCGGGGGGCGCCAGCAATAAACAGGTGGCGGACATGCTGATGATCAGCATCTCGACCGTCAAATTTCATCTCAACAATGTGCTTGAAAAAATGGGGGTCGATACCCGCTCCGAGGCGATCGTGCTGGCGGTGAAAGAAAGCCTGCTCTGACATCCCTGTCTAACTGGACAGCCCCAAAATCGATTACACCTCTCCAACGAGACAGTCGTGCGACGCCGTAGGAGGCGATACAATGCGGCTCTAGGATGATCGTCATCCTGGTTTTATGCCCTGTTGCTATAAGGAATTATCACGATGCTGGAGCAAACTCGACCCACATCGCCGCAGCCCCTTCACAAGGCGCAATTGCCGCTCAAATCAGTGTGGACTCACTTTATCTCTGTCTGGGCATGGCTGACCGAGCCGACTCGTCCGATCGCCAATGAAGAAGAGCGCTCGCGCTATCGTATCCTGGCAGGGACGCATGTGACGATGATGCTCTCGATCGTCATCCTGTTCACGCTGAATGCGGCGCGCAACCCGATCGAAAACTGGATCCGCGATGTCGATACCATCTCGGCGTCGATCGGCACGGTCATCGTCTTTGGCTTGTACCTGCTGCTGCGCCGTACACAGCGCATCACGCCGATCGCCATTGTGAGGATCGCGCTGGTCACCTTCGTAGCCGCTGTATCGCCGTTCTTTCCTGAGAGCCGCGACACCGTGCTGCTGTTCGACCTGACTGAAACCGATGGCGCCTATGGACGTATCATTGCCGCCAAGCAGCCATCCGAATCTGCCCATGCTGGTCGGGGATCGACGCCGTATTCGCCAGGTACTGCTGAACCTGGTCTCGAACGCGATGAAATTCACCCAGGCAGGCAGCAATCTGCCTGTATGAGCATTCAGACAGCGGTGCCGATCGCAATGGTCGCAAATGGGCTGCCCAGACCTGAGACATCCCATTTTCAGATAACGACCTGCTGACTTGAAATGGTTCACGCCATCCAGGTATCGTACTTCTCAGCTAAGCGGGTCATCACGGCTGCGTCCGCAAATTGCTCTTTGGTCATGGATGCCAATGCTTGTAGATAAAGATCAAATCCGCCAGGACTGAAGATCGTGATCAGCTTGCCCCCCTTTTCGCAGATTACATCGTGCCATGTATTGGGTGGAATATTGATCGTCATGCCGGGTAGGGCAATGACTGTTTCATCGTCAAACTGAAAACGAATCTCCCCCTCTAAAATGTAGAAGATTTCGACCATCTGCTTATGATAGTGCCGCGCCAGATGAAAGCCCGGTTTAAGGGTGTCTTCGATTACCGTCACGCGCCCGCCCGTCAAATCCTGAGCGGTCTTGAGGTAGATATGGTCGTTCGACCAATCGTAGTTTTGCCCTTGTCCTGCTGCAACGATTTGCTGCTTCATAGCATATGCCTTTCCCATTCGTCGATAAGTACAGGAAAGCGGGGAGTAAATGCACTCCCCGCCGGATGAGCTGTGCCCCAGACTTAAAATTTACCGTTCTGGTTCTGCCACTCGGATTGTGGCGGAATGGGGGCGATCACGTCCCAGTGTTCGACGATCAACCCATCCTCAAAGTTGGCGGCGCTGGTATCGCCGGTTTGTAAGCTGTTCAGTACCAGGATCGCTTTTGCTTCGTTTGAGGGCGCTGTTGTTTGCATTCTTTTACACCCCCATCGAAATTTCGAGGATGATGCGCCAGGCGTTCATGGGCAGCCATTCCTCGTAGCCGACCCAGTCGGCATACTGCGGCAGCTCGATCACGTTCGGGATCTGGTCGAAGGATGTTCCGCTCTGAAAGGCGGCAAATACCGCTGCGCGCAAATCCTGCAAAAATTGAAGCTGAAGCGCGACCGTTTCGCGCTCACCAGACGGCGCATTGTGGGCGAACATCACCGTGTCGAATTCAAGCTCCAGCATTTCTGACAGGGTGCGTTCCCATTCCATAGGGAAGAAGTCAGGCATATAGGCGAAGCCGACGCGCTGAGGAACGACGAGATCAACCGTGAAGATGGTGCGCTCGGCGGGGAAATCGAACACCGTCATCCCTTCGCCGTGGTTAGCGCCGTAGAAATGCAGCACCACGCTGCGTCCGCCCAAGGTCAGCGTATGGCTGTCGCCTGTCCAGGTTTCGTCGGGCATGACGACGTTGGGGCTGGGATGGGCGGTCAGCCATGCAGCCGTGTTCTCATGGCTCAACACCGTCGCGCCCGCGTCCTTGAAGACTTGCCCGCCGCTGATGTGGTCATAATGATTGTGGCTGTAGACGAGATAGCGCACCGGCTGCTCGGTGACTTGGCTGATCGCTGCCATCATAAGCTGTGCATGGTTCGGGTCAATCGAGTCCATCACGATCACCCCTTCATCGGTCACCATGAAGGCGCTGTAGACAAATCCATTGCCAAAGCTATACAGCCCATCGGCAACTTCGGTGGTTTGAAAGGCTGGCATTTCCTGTGCCTGGGCGGTGGTCGTCATGACCATCAGCAGGGTTGCCAGTACCAGAGTAAATAGCCGTTTATAACGCATATTGTTCCTGTCCCTTCTCGTGCCAGTGAAAATAACGCTCAATCAGCGTGTTTCCACAGTAGCATGAGCCGAAGCTCGCACTAAAGGGATCGATTGCGGAGAAGCTGGTACTTTTCTCGGATGTCGCGGCGGAAGGCAATGGGCGTCAATCCGCTCTCACGTTTAAAGAAGCGCGCGAAATAAGACGGGTCGTTGAAGTTCAAAGCGTAACCAATTTCGGCAATCGTCTGATCAGAATATGCCAGCAGCCGCTTCGCTTCTACGATCACACGCTGAAAGATCAACTGGCTCGCCGGAATACCCATCAACTGGCGACAGCTATCCGTAAGATGTACCGGTGTTACCCCCAGCAGTGCGGCATAATCATGTACCTGTTGTTTATCGATAAAATGTAAATCGATCAGCCGAATGTAAGCCTCAATTAAATTGTCGGCGACAGAAGTTTCTACAGAGGCAAGGTGGCTGTGGCTGTAATAACGCTGTGCATGAACCAGGAAAATATTCAGCAGCGATTGTAAGATGGTCAGTCGTCCGTAGGCTGTATCGCGGTATTCGCGCAAAAGTTGAAAACAAATTTCGTGAAATGAAACGGCATCAGCAGGGGGAATAACCAGGTAGGGGCGGTTATCGGCTCGGTGGAAAAAAGTCGAAGCTGCGTGGGGTAAGCAGTTCCATGGCTCGCGTAGGCAAAAATTCTTCCGTGAACAGCAGGGCATAGCCGATGATCGCGCATTCAACGCTCCACGAATGCACTTGACCGGGAGTAATGAAGTAGAGTGTGTTTTCCAGTATGGGATACGGCTCGAAATCGATGATATGCCTGCCAGACCCGCCGGTGATCCAGAAAACCTCGTAAAAGTTGTGGCGATGTGGGCGAGACGATAGGGCTGCCGACGACAGTGTTTCAATGCGCCCAATCTCGAACGGCAGGTCGCGTCTGCGCTCTGGGCTGAACGCATGGAGGGGCAATAATGAATTAGACATCAAAGCTCCAACGTCGAACACCTCTACGATCTGGCAGACGCACGCTGATCACGGGTGCGTGATGCGCGCCCGCCGCAAATCGTCCTCACCGAGTGTCAGTAATTTATCGAACAGTTCGAAAATCTCGTGGGCACGGGCGTCCGCCAGCCGAATCCGCCCGCGGTAGGCTTCGCGCAGATCCGCCAGCAGCGCCCAGGGATCATCCCCTTGCCCCGTGACGAATGGATTGACCACCACCCCGCCCATCACCAACGGCAGGTACAGATAGGTCAGGTCTGCGGGCAGTTGTCCCGCCAGCCAGCGGATCAACTTGTTGGCATAGGTGATGCGCTCGGCACGATCGCCCAGATTGATGCGCACGCGCGGACGAATCAGCGCGAAACCGAGCAAAGCGGCGTCGTACACCAGGCTTTCGTATAGATAACGCCCGACGATCTCACCGGGTTCCCAGCGTGCGACCGTCGGGTCGTGCGCCAGCGTTTGCGCCAATGCCTGAAACCAGCGCAAATCCTCGTAGCGAAACGCCGGATCGCTCTCTGAGCGATCGCTCAGAGTGTGAGTCAGCAGCTTGGCGATCGCGCGCGACTCGCCTGGGTGCAGCGGCAGTCCGTTCAAGGCGAACAATTCATCGGTCGAGCGCAGCAGCGGCGAGAAGACCTCTCTGCGCACGAAGGTGGTCGCCACCATGCGTGCCGCATCCAGGTGTTCACCGATGTGCTGGCGCTCTTCCTGCATATGTTCGCGCGTCCACAGCGGCTCGTAGGTGGTCTTCATGGCGGTGGTGGGAGCGGGCATCTGCCTGGAAGCCAGATCGAAGCGCACGACGATATTGTCGCCGTGCATGTCCTCGGTCGGGTCGGCGAACTCCACCTCGCGCAGTGCCTGCATCTTGAACGGGGACACTGACAGCACCGACGGCGGCGCCCCCCCGGTGGGCGGACGCACCGTCCTGCCGCCGCGACTGCGCGCGTGCACGCTCACCTCGATCGGCAGTGCGCTGTTGGCACGGGTCGGCGTCTGAGGCAGAATTGGCAGCCGCAGCACCCCGACTTCGCCCCCCGACAAGACCTGTGTGACGGCGCCTTTGGGCGCGGCAATCCTGACGGGCGCCCCATCCTGATCTTTGGCGGGCGCCTGCAGATCGACGCGCACCTCTACGGGCGAGTCGATCATGTTCTGGAGGATGACAATCACTTCCACAGGTTGATTGAAATAGACGCTGCGTGGAAACACGCCGACCGCCGCCTGAATTTCGGTGAGATCGAGGCGCAGTCCGCCGGCGATCGCACTCAACACATCAGGATAGAGCGGCTCGAATCCTAAATCGTGATCGGTCATGATCGTCCTTTCTCAACCGTGCGTGGGGTGATAGCCGTGCTTTTGTCCGATCCGCGCCAGAATCTCGTTGGCGAGATCGAATACCGGACGTTCGTCGTCGCGGCTGTCAAACACGCGATCTTCCAGCGCCTTGCCTATCGACTTGACCACATCGGCGGGGTGTTCTCCTTGGAGGGGGATGTGTTCGCTGCGAATGGTGCCGCCGATGATCAGCGGCAGGTACGCCAGGCTAAAATCCATCCCGCGCTTGTCGCGCAGCGAGTCCATCACCTTTTCGCGGTGGAGATCGATCTCGTCCTGGGTGCCCAGATTTTCGCCCGACGATTCCTCGATCAGCGCAAAAGCGTAATCGACCGCATCCCCGATCAGCTCCTCGTACAGATAACCGAGGATCATCTGTGCTGGCTTGCCGAACGCGCGCGGATCATTTTCGGCGTATTTCATAAAACGACGGAACCAGTGCGGCAGACGCGGCGCCTTTTCCAATTCGAGCGGGTCGTGTTCGACCATCGAGTGGATGTTGTAGTCGCGCGCGGCGATAAACCCGTGCGCATTCTGCCGGGGCGCGGCATATTCCAGGATCAGCGTCAGCAGCTTGGCGATCACGACCGCCTCGGCATCGCGCAGCGCGAAACCAGCATCCTCAAAGCGGGTATAGGTGGCATCGAGCAGGGGTTGATACATCAGGGCGCGCTTGAGCTGCGGCAGTGTCTCGACCTGCAGTTGCTGGGCGTATTCGTTGAGCATCGGACGGGGATCGCCGTAATCGGTCAGTCGCAGCAGACTGACCCAGCCGGGCGTGAAGTCCGCGAATTTGCCCAGGGTGCCGGTCATGATGCTCAACGGTATCTCGATCAGATTGCCCCGGCGCCGGGTGGTGAAGTAGGTCAGGTCTTTGAGCGTCTCGTATTCAGCGCGCGCCTGTGCAGACAGGTCGTCCAGTCGGACTTTGCCGCCGCCGTCGTGGGCGCGGATGCGTGACGCCTTGCCCATCACCTTGATGCTGTACTCCACGCCGATGACATACTCGCCGGGCGCCATATCGACCAGGGACGAGACGGGCAGCATGACATAGCCGACCTCGGCGGGTTTGATCCCCACCAGCAGCCGCTGCACTTTGGTGACGAAGCGATCGCGCTGTTTTTTCAGATCGAGGGCGGGCAGATGCAGCGTCATGGTGACATCGACATCGGTGTCGCTGCCATTCTGCACCAGCAGGATGACCTCGAACGGACGCCCGGCGCGCGCCACACGCGGACGGGTAGCGACTGCGAGATGGACATTGTCCGAGAGTGCGCGCTCGCCGCCGGTGAGCGCGCCGAGCAGATCGGGATAATTTGGGATCATAATCGTTTTTATACCACGCACGCCATTGCCAGCGCGTGTCCATCACAAGAGACAAACGATTATGTCAGTATAGCGTGTTTGTGATCCGCTTTCGCCTGTGCGATGTGAATTTTGTGTTCGAGTTTGGTTTGTGTACGGTTAGAATGCGCTCGCCTGAACAGGCTCGTCGTAGGGGTTTGGCGTGCCAAACCCGCCTCCAGCGCAAATCCGAATTCATGAGGTCGGTGCCTGCGGCAGCATGGTCGCGGCACGCCGGGGTGGCGCCGCACCAAAGTCGATCAGGGCGCGCGGCGCGTAGGCGCTGCGGGCTGCCTGATCGGTATAGCCGTCCAGCGACTCGACCAGCGTAAAGCCCGCCTCGGCGTAACGCAGCATAACCACGCGCTCGTAGCGGCTGATCGCCTGCAGCTCACCGCGAAACAGCGCGCGCACCGCGTCCGCCTCGAACTGGCAGTTGGCTTGATCGCACAGCACCGGAACCAGTTCTTGTGCCTCATACAGGATGGCGACCGCCCCACGCAAAATGAAGGTGGCGCTGAAAATATCGTTCAGCGTACCGGTGCTGTCGTCGATCAGCACGACGGCGGGCTGATCGATCGCGGGTGCCGCCTGAATGAACTGGCGCAAGACTCGCTGCTGCGCCGCTGTGCGCTCGACAAACACGGCGTGCTGTTCCAGCATCCGCACTCCGCCCACCAGCGCGATCGCGCCGACGATCCCGGCGAACGCCGCCGCGCGACCGCCCCCGCGTGAAGGGCGCGTCACGCCGTAGGCAGCCGTGCCGATCACCACCGCCGCGCCGATCGCGGAAAAGTAATAGGTGCGCAAGGTGGAATCGCGGTCGCGCGTGGGCAGATACAGCGCGACGCCGAGCGCGATCGTCAGCACACCGACCGCGATCAGCGCACCAGTCGATGGACGCCAGGTGGGAGGCGGCGCGGCGGCACGACTCTCACGGCGTGCCAGCCACCAGCACACGCCCGCGACCGCTGCGCCGATGACGATCGCATAGACGGCATAGCTCGGCGTGCCCGCCCCGATCCAGCCGCTCCAGAAGTGGCGCTCGTAAACCCGCACCAGGCTCGACAGCATCGCGCCGATCGTGACATTGGGATCGAGCAGTCCGGTCTGATAACGCACGCCATCACTTTGATTGAGCAGCAGCAGCAGATAGCGCACGCCCATGACGATCGGCACCATCAGGTAGACCCACGCGCATATCCAGAAACGCCGATCCAGCTTGCGCGCCCGCGCCAGCAGCGCCAGCAGTCCGACAGCCGTAAACACGAAAACGATCTCGTAGCTGCTGGTGCCGACCAGCAGCGTCAGCACGATCAGCGGTGCCCACACCAGCCGCCGCGTCTCATAGTAGCGCAGCAGGCAGTAGGTCGCTGCCAGCCAGCAGAACAGCGCCGAATGCAGCGTCAGCGCGCCCAGATAAAAGGTCGCGCTGTCAGCGGGCAGCACCAGCACCAGCGCGCCGACAGCGCACGCCAGCGCGCGGCTGCGGGTGAGCGTGTGCAGGATCGCGGCGGTCAGCCAGCCCTTGCCGATCATCAGCGCCAGCAGCAGCAGGTTGACGCCCAGGTACGACTCGGAGTCGAGCGAGTAGGCGAGCTGCCACACCAGATTGAGCGCCGGACGACTGACCGGGGCGGTGAAGGTCGTCTCGTAGAAATGCGACGCATCGATGTTGTGAAAGAACGTCCACCCGTCCATCCAAAAGCCGATATTGAAACCGAATGGCAGCCACAGCGCTACCGCGATCAGCGCCAGCAGCAGCGCGAGTACAAGGTCGGTTTGCCGTAATGTTCGCATCCGCCTGATTGTAGCGTGCCGCGCGGCGCCGCACACCTAAAACGCTTGCGTTAGATTGGAGACCGTGTTACATTGCCGTTAGAATTTCGCAACACAGGTTGTAAAGTGCCAACGTGGGCGGCGGACGTATGAGTGAAAAAATTCTGGTTATCGACGACGAGATCACGACGATCAATCTGATCGCCATGCTCCTGGAGCGCAAAGGATTCGAGGTCATCAAGTCCACCAGTGCCGAGGATGGGCTGCGTCGCGCCTATCGTTATCAACCTGATCTCGTGCTGCTCGACATCATGATGCCGGATATGGATGGCTGGGAGCTGTGCAAGCGGCTGCGCGGTCTGTCCGACGTGCCGATCATCTTCCTGACCGCGCTCGATTCGATCAAGGATATCGTGCATGGGCTGGAGATCGGCGCCGACGATTACATCACCAAGCCATTCGATCACGACGAGCTGCTCGCCCGCATCCGCGCCCATCTGCGCCGCGCGCCCCGTCCGCATGTCGGGGAAGAGCTGACCTTCGACAACGGCGACTTTCGCATCAACTTCATGAATCGGGAGGTGCGCGTCCGCAGCGAGGTCAAGCATCTGACGCCAAAAGAATTCAACCTCCTGGGCGTGCTGGTGCGCAATGCCGGACGCATCGTCCCGCGTGACGAACTGGTGATCGAGGCATGGGGTGAGGAATACGCCAATGCCATCGACAGTCTCAAGCTCTACATTCATTATCTGCGTCAGAAGATCGAGATCGACGCCGACCATCCGACCTATATCATCACGTCGCGCGGGATCGGCTATCGGTTTTCCACGCATTGAAGCGGCTGCATTGAACCTGCTGCACATCGCTCCGTACACCGCGCCGGCGTTCGCGTTTGGCGGGGTGCCGCGCGCGGTCGATGGGCTGACGCGCGCCCTGGCACATCAAGGGCACACCGTGACCGTGCTGACCACCGACGCCGGCACCCCGACCGCCCGTGTCGCGGCGCCGCGCGATGAAATGCGCCAGGGAGTGCGCATTGTGCGCGTCCCCAACCTGTCAGTGTGGGCGCGCGGACGGCTCAATCTGTCCAGCCCGATCGGGATACGGGGCGCGCTGCGCGATTTGCTGCCGGGGATCACCTGTGTCCACCTGCACGAGCTGCGCACCGTCGAAAATCTGCTCACCGTGCCGATCGTCACCTGGGAAGGGGTGCCGATCGTCCTCTCGCCGCATGGCACGCTCGACCTCACCACTGGACGCCCGGCACTGAAAAAGCTGTGGGATCGAGCCTTTCCTGTTACCGCCTGGAGTGTGCAGACGGTCGTCGCGCTGACCGACGCCGAACGCGACGAAGCGCGCGCCGCCTGGGTGCGCTTTGGCGGGGAGCCGCCGCGCTTCAGGGTGATCCCGAATGGGGTCGATCTGGAGGCATTCGCACATCTGCCCGACCCGGCGCCCTTTCGCGCGCGTTGGGGACTGGACGACGCGCCTGTGTGTCTGTTCATGGGGCGGCTGCACCCGCGTAAGGGAGTCGGTGTGCTGGCACAGGCATTCCTGCGTATGACTGCAGAACACGGCAGCGATGCACGACTGCTGGTTGTCGGCGGGGACGAGGGCGCGCTCGCCGGGCTGCGTGCCCTCGCCTCAGCCGACCGCCGCATCGTGATCACAGGGTATCTCGACGGCGCCGATCGACTGGGCGCGCTGGCGTGCGCCGACCTGTTCGCGCTGCCTGCCGTCGGCGAAGGGCAGCCGATGGCGGCGCTCGAAGCGATGGCGTGCGGCATTCCGGCGATCCTGTCGCCCGGCTGCAATCTGCCCGCAGCGGCGCAGGCGGGAGCCGCGCTGATCGTCGAGCCGCAGATCGCGCCGCTGGCGGACGCGCTGCATGTGCTGCTGTCCGACCGGGTGCGCCGTGCGGACATGGGCGCGCGCGCGCGTGAACTGGTCGCCAGCCAATTTACCTGGGATAAGATAGCGACAATCTATTCAGCGTTGTATGCGCGCTATGTGCGGGTGGAGCAGGAATAGTGCAGAGTTTGTCTGCGCTCTATTTTCAGTGAATCATGGATGCAGTATGCCTGTAGGGACGCACAGCAACGCATCCGCAGAGAAAATTGTGATTTACTGATTTCATCATCTGCTGAGAGGCGGTTTACCAATTGCTCATTCAGAGTTATTGACCTCACATATGTTCTGCCATATCATTAGCACTGTAACTCATTCGCAGGGCTAAATATTTTTGTGACGACGTAAAGGCGTGTAAACGGATGGCGGATTCCAACCGTCAGGCGATCGCAAAGCGCACCCTGGACATTATTCCGCTGATCATGCGGGTGATGTCCGCCGAGATGCGGCAGACCCAGCACGGTATCCAGCCCGGACACCTGGCGCTGCTCGGTATTCTGCGTTGTCGGACGCACACCTTGAGCGATCTGGCAGATCGGTTGTCCGTCAGCCCGCCCACGATGTCGAACACGATCAACGCGCTGGAGGAACGCGGATGGGTGCAGCGCCGCCGCTCGGAAGTCGATCGTCGGGTGGTGTGGGTCGAGATCACCGACGCCGGCACCGCGATGATGGAAAAGGTGAACAGCGATGTCGAGGCGCGTCTGACCACCCTGCTCACCGCGCTCGACGATGCACAAGCGGGCGTGCTTGCCGACGGGCTGGCAGTGCTGCGCGACGTATTCACCGAGGCGCTGGACGGCGATCCCAGATTGTGCGGCGAATGAGGTTCTAAACAGACGCATCGTTATGCGTTCCCATATCATCCATTTATCCATCGTCCATTTGTATTTCTCACACAACCGAACCCAATCATTGGAGGATACGTCATGTCTGCACAGCCAGATGGTGAGATCATCGCCGACGGACTCGTCAAGCGCTACGGCGATTTTGCCGCTGTCGATGGCGTCTCGTTTAAGGTCAATACGGGTGAGATTTTCGGCTTTCTGGGACCGAACGGCGCCGGGAAGAGTACCACCGTGATCATGCTGACCACCCTGGCGCTGCCCACGTCGGGACGCGCGACGGTCGGCGGCTTTGACGTGGTGACGCAGGCGAACGAAGTCCGTCGGATCGCGGGCGTGGCGCTGCAGGAGATCGGCTTGGACAAGATTATGAAGTCGATGGAGCTGCTGACCATCCAGGGGCAGCTCTTCGGCGCCACCCGCAAACAAGCGCAGAACCGCGCCGAAGAACTGCTGGCGCTGGTCAAGTTGAGCGAGTTCGTCGATCGCCCGGTCGGCAAGTACAGCGGTGGTATGCGTCGCCGTCTCGATCTGGCGATGGCGCTGGTGCATCAGCCGCAAGTCCTCTTTCTCGACGAACCGACCACCGGACTCGACCCCGCCAGCCGCCGCGACGTGTGGAACGAAGTGCGCCGCCTCAATCGTGATTTTGGCATAACCATCCTGCTGACCACGCAGTATCTTGAAGAAGCCGACGAGCTGGCAGACCGGATCGCCATCATCGACCGGGGTCAGATTCGCGTTGAAGGACTGCCCGCCGAGCTCAAAGCCGCGCTCGGCAGCGAGTCGATCAACATCGCCTTTAAAGACGACGAGTCGGTCACGCGCGCCGCGTCCGAGATGGCGGGCATGTTCGACAAGGTGCAGATCGACCGCAAGACTCTGCGCCTGTACCGTGCCAAAGCTGCGGAGATCATCCCGGAAGTGGTCACCAGGCTGAACACCGCCGGACTGGTGCCAGTCGCGCTCACACTGACCGCGCCGACGCTGGACGACGTGTTTTTGCAGGTGACAGGACAGAGCTTCGAGGAAGACGCCAAATCCGATATTAAGACGCCCTCCGCCGACAGCGCCGACAAGAAACCTGCACAACGCGGTTTCGGTCGCCGTAAATCGGCGTAAAGCACGTCCACTCTACGGACGTATTGTTATCTGTCCCATACACCGAAGCATTGTTATCTGTCCCATACACACTCTATCCAATTCAGCCAATGTAGTGAGCTAATGTAATGAAGGAGACTCGTCCATGACCGCGATCGCATCGCCACGCCTTGCTGCACCCGTCGCCCGCCGCGAGACCATGCCGTTCCTGATTCAGGTGACGACCATGACCTGGCGCACCCTGCTGACCAATATCCGCGTGCCGGCGGTGATCCTGCCGCCGCTGATCATCAGCGGTTTCTTTCTGCTGGTGTACAACTCTACCCTGAGCGGTGCCGCCAATTTCTTTCTGCGTGATCAACCGTATCTGGGTTTCATCCTGCCGCTGTCGATCGTCAGTGCGGCACTCAGCGGCGCCAGCGTCGCTGGCACCTCGATCGTGCGCGATATCGAGAGCGGCTACTACGACAAGCTGATGCTGACGCCGATCAACCGCGCCGCGCTGCTGCTCGGTCCGATGATCGCCGGGGCGATCCTGCTGGCTGCGCAGACAGTGGTAGTGGTCGGAATCGCACTGCTGCTTGGCTTGCAGCCCGTGACAGGCTTCCTCGGTCTGCTGGCGGTGATCGGGATCGCGCTGCTGCTGGGTGTCGGCTTTTCCGGGTTCACGGTCGGGATCGCCTTGCGCACGGGCAGCGCCGCCGCCACCTCTGGCGCCAGCTTCCTGTTCTTCCCGCTCTCGTTCCTGACCGCGACCTTCGTGCCGTATGAGCTGCTGACCGGGTGGATCAAGACAGCGGCATTCTGGAACCCGATCACCTATATCCTGGACGCGATGCGCGCCATTCTGAATCTCGGTTGGGAGACCGATACGATTCTGCGCGGGATCGGGTCGTGCCTGGTGTTAGGAGTGGTACTGTTCGTATGGGCGTACACGGGTCTGCGTTCCCGGTCAAAACGAAAATAAGAGGCTTGACGGGGTGGTCGTGGATTGACATTCACGCGCCCCGTTGCTATCTTTAACCCATGATGCGCTTATGCGTAGGCAGTCTGCTCGAACCGGGTCCTGCGCGGCAGGACTTCCGAACCGTGTCAGGACCGAGAGGGAGCAGCACTAAGGCAAGCCCCCTGGGTGCCGCAGGGTCTCCCGGTTCGAGCAGAGTGTTTACGACGGGCGCGTCAGTTCTTTATCCCCCGTTCAATCCAGTCGAGGAACGGCATCATGGCTGAAGCGCCCCACCGCGCCGACACCCAACCCCGCCGTCCGCGTCCTACCCTCTCCAATACCACATCGATTGTACCCATCGTCCTCCCCTGGACGATTCTGCTGATCGTCGGCGCGATCGCTGTCACCGCCGCCATCGTCGTCACCAGCGTGGTCGCACTGGTCTTCGTCGCCAACACCCGCACCGTGACTGTGATTGTCGAAGGCGAAGCGGTACAGACACGCACCGACGCCCTTACCGTAGGCGAGCTGCTGCTGCGCCTCAACATCACCATCGGCGAGGGCGATCGCCTCACGCCATCCAGCGAGACCGCGTTGCAGCCAGAGACGATTATCCGCGTCGAGCGCGCACGCACCGTCTTTTTGCAGGTGGACGGCGATACGCTCCCCTGGCAAACTCTGCTCGATAGTCCAGCCGACATCCTGTCCGAGGCTGGCATCCGCATCGACGACAATGACCGCGTGAGCATTGACGGCACCGAGACCACGCTCGACAGTCTGGCACGCTGGCCCGTCCCCGCCGGGCATATCGCCGTGCGCCACGCGGTGGCAGTGCAGGTGCAGGACGGCGGCGAGTCGCGGCTGATCCAGACGACGGCACTCACGGTCGGGGAGGCGCTGTTCGCAGCCGGGGTGACTCTGTACACCTCCGACAGCGTGACTCCGCCGCTGGATACCCCGCTCATCGACGACGCCGAGGTCACGATCGAACGTGCCCGTCCGGTGACCCTGATCGTCGATGGTGTGACCAGCCCGCTGCGCGTGCAGGGCGAGACGGTCGCGGATGCGCTGGTCGAAAGCGGGATCGCGCTGATCGGCATGGATTACAGCGCGCCCTCCGAGAGGACCGTGATCCGCCCTGGCATGGCGATCCGGGTGATCCGGGTCAGCGAGACGATCGAGACGCGCGACGAGCCGATCGCCTTTCAGACGCTCTATCAGGCGGACGCCGCGCTGGAACTGGATCAGTTTCAGACGGTCAGCGGTGGGACGAACGGCATCCTGCAGCGGCGGACGCGGGTGCGTACCGAAAACGGCATCGCCGTCGAGCGCAACCCCCTGGAAGATATCATCGTCCAGGCAGCCGCGCCGCGCGTGATCCACTACGGCACCAACGTCGTGGTGCGCTCCATCGACACCGGGACGGGCGTGCGCGACTATTGGCGGGTGATCCCGATGTGGGCGACCAGCTATCATCCGGCGGCGCTGGGCGGTGACAATATCACCTCGACCGGAAAGACGCTGCAACGCGGTATCATCGGCGGCGATCCTCGTATTTTGCCCTACGGGACGCAGCTTTACGTCGCGGGCTATGGTGTGGGCGAGATCGCGGACACGGGTCCGCCGCAGCGCCGCCGTCTGTGGATCGACCTCGGTTACAGCGACGCCGACTGGGTCGGGTGGGCGCGCACCGTCAATGTGTATATTCTGACTCCTGTGCCCCCCACCATCGATTACAGACTGATGCAGCCATGACCACCCCGAAGCATTTGCTCGATCAGCTCGGCATCGTCCCCAAGAAAAGCCTGGGGCAAAATTTCCTGCAAGACCCGAACACGCTCGACAGGATCGTCGCGTCGGCGCAACTGACCCCCGACATGACCGTGCTGGAGATTGGCGCGGGGACGGGCGCGCTCACCATCCGGCTGGCAAAGGCGGCGCGCCGGGTGATCGCGGTCGAGATCGATCAACGGCTCGAACCCGCGCTCCTGGAAACGCTGGCAGACGCGCCCAACGTCGAGATCACGTTTGCGGATATTCTGGAGGTCGATGTCGCGGCGCTGGTCGGGGCGGGGCAGCCGTTCGTGGTGGTGGCGAATGTGCCTTATTACATCACCAGCGCCATCTTACGGCACCTGCTGGAGTCGAGTCACCGTCCCCGGTGGCTGGTGATGACAGTGCAGCGCGAGGTCGCCGATCGGCTGATCGCCAAGCCGGGCGATATGAGTCTGCTGGCGGTCAGCATCCAGTTTTACGGACAGGTGCGCATCGTCGGCAAGCTGAGCGCGGCGGTCTTTTATCCGCGCCCCGATGTGGACAGCGCCGTCATTCGCCTCGATGTCTACGAGACGCCGCGTTATGCCGTGCCCGACGAAGCGACATTTTTCAAGGTGGCGCGCGCGGGCTTCGGTCAGCGGCGTAAACAGCTCAAAAACGCGATCGCTGAAGGGCTGCACATGAGCCATGCCGACGCCGAGGGGCTGATCACCCGCGCGGGGATCGACCCGATGCGCCGCGCCGAGACACTGACGCTGGACGAGTGGGCGGCGCTGGCGCGCACGATCGGCGGTCTTTAGGGCGGACGCTGCCGATACAGACTGCACGCCTCGACGACGGGTGTAGCCATCAGGCGCGAGTCGGCGTCCAGTGCATCAGTCACCGTGCCGCACGCCAGATACAGCACACCCATAGGCTCTGTGGACGCGAATGTTTTCATGGTGCAGCCTAGAATCTATTTGATCTGCATGGTTGGCAGGGGGATGTCCAGCGCTTTCTTTCGATTGTTTTGTCTTGCCCCCCCAGCGAGAGTGTTTCGTTCGATCCCATCGTCGGCGGACGGCGCGCCCCGCATAATAGCGCTCATGCTGTGAAAAATAACTTCTAAACGCAGTAAATCACGAATTCAGCCCGACCCTAAAGACGCATAACAATGCGTCCGTAGAGAAAACACCGATTCACTGAAACTGGCTTGCGCATGACGGCGGCGCATTATTTTCTAAGAGTATGATCATGATTTCGATTGGTATTGCCGGAATCGGCACTTATTTCCCCGCGCGCGTGCAGACCGCCGCCGAGCTGTCCACCGTGACGGGCATCCCCGAAACGGTACTGCGCGACAAGATGGGTATCGTGCAGCGTCACATCGCCGGGGACGACGACACTGTGACGGCGATGGCGACCGCCGCCGCCCGCCGCGCGATCGCCGCCGCCGGGATCGACCCCGCGCAGATCGGACTGGTGATCTCGCACGGCAGCGAACACAAAGATCATCTGGTCTGGAACGCTGCCTCCAAAATCATGCACAACGTCGGCGCGACCGACGCCTATGCCTTCGAGATGTACGCGCTGTGCGCGGGTGCGCCAATCGCGCTGCACACCGCGCGCGCGCTGATGGCGGCGGACGAACGGCTGCACTACGTGCTGCTGGCGGCGGGCAGCCGCGAAAACGATTTGCTCAACCTGCAAAATGAGCGTTCACGCTTCATGTTCAACTTTGGGTCGGGCGGCGGGGCGATGATCCTCCAGCGCGGCGCGACGCGCAACCTGATCGTCGGCGCGTCCGCGATCACCGACGGCAGCCTGTCCGAGACGGTGTTACTGACCGCCGCCGCCGTGCCCGACGGCGCTTCAGCGGTGATCGGGGAGGTGAGCGGGCGCCTGGATGTGACCGACAACGACTTTATGGCGCGCCGTCTCAGCGAGGTGTCGCTGCCCAATTTTGTCCGCGTCATTCGGGAAGCGGTCGAGCAGAGCGGCGCGTCGCTGACGGATGTGCGTTTTTTGGGGATCACCCATATGAAGCGCTCGTTTTACCTGGAAATCCTGTCGATGATCGGATTGACGCCGGATCGGTCGGTCTATCTCGACCATTATGGGCATGTGCAGAGTGTCGATCAGGTACTGGCAATCGAGCTGGGACTCGCGCAGGGCAAAATCGCCGACGGCGATCTGATCGTGCTGGCGGGGGCTGGCACAGGCTACACCTGGAGCGCGGCGGCGGTGCGGTGGGGCGAGATGGGCGCGGGCGGATCGAGCGGATTGCGATGAGACGATGACGATGATGGCGTCCAACTGGATCGCGTTTCACGCCGACCGCACGCCCGACAAAGTGGCGCTGATCGATCAGGCGAGCGGGCGGGAATACAGCTACAGCCTGATGTACGAGCGCGTCACCCGTCTGGCTGGATACCTGCACCGCGAATGGCAGGTCGAGCGCGGCGACCGCCTCGCCATCCTCGCCAGGAATTCGACCGAGTATTTCGAGTTTCAATTCGCCTGCATCCAGCTCGGCGCGCTGATGCTGCCGCTCAACTGGCGGCTCGCTCAGCAGGAACTGCGCTTCATCCTGGAAAACGCCGGCGCGATCGGCTTGCTCTACGATGCCGAGTTCGCCGATCGCATCCCCGGCTTGCGCGTGCCGACGCTGGCGCACTGGTTACGAATCGATCTGGACGACGCGCGCGTCCTCGACGACGCACCGGGTTACGAGTCCGCGCTGTCGGCGCACGCTGTGCGCGTCGAGATGAGTCCGCTGACCAGCCACGATGATCCGATGATGATCATGTACACCGCTGGCACCACCGGGCGCCCTAAGGGCGTGCTGATCACGCACGGGATGATGCTCTGGAACGCGATCAATATCATCACGCCGACCGGACTCAACCACGACAGCATCTTCTACGGTGTGCTGCCCACCTTTCACATCGGCGGACTGAATCTGTACGCCAACCCGGTGCTGTACCTGGGCGGCACCAACGTGATCGCGCGCCAGTTCGACGCGGCGCTCACGCTCACGACGATCAGCGATCCGGCGGTCGGCGTCACGCACCTGTTCGGCGTGCCGTCGATCTATCTGTTTATGAGCCAGCATCCTGATTTTGACGCCAGCGATCTGTCGGGGGTGCGATCGTGGGGGTGTGGCGGCGCGCCCATGCCGGTCGCGCTGCTGGAACGCTACGCGCGGCGCGGGATCGTCATCCAGTTGGGGTTCGGCATGACCGAGACCAGCCCGACCGTCTTTTTGACTGACAGGCGGCGCGCCCTCAGCAAGCCGTCGTCGGTCGGCAAGCCGCTCCAGCACACGCGCGTCCGCGTCGTGCGCGCCGATTTCAGCGACACCGCGCCCGGCGAAGTCGGCGAGGTGATCATCAGCGGACCGAATGTCACGCCAGGTTACTGGCAGCGACCCGACGCCGACGCTGAGGGTTTCACGGTCGATGCACAGGGTGCGCGCTGGCTGCATTCCGGGGACGCCGGGATGATCGACGACGACGGCTGCATTTACATCGTCGATCGCTACAAGGATATGTATATCAGCGGCGGCGAAAATGTCTATCCGGCGGAGGTCGAGCAGATTCTCTATCAGATCGACGGCGTGGCGGAGGCGGCAGTCATCGGCGTGCCCGACGCGAAATGGGGAGAGAGCGGCATGGCGGTGCTGGTGCTGGCGCCCGGTGCCGCGCTCGAAGTCGCCACCGTGATCGCGCACTGCCAGGCGAATCTGGCAAAGTTCAAAGTGCCGAGGCGGGTCGCCTTCATCGATGTGCTGCCGCGCAATGCCGCTGGCAAGGTGTTGAAACGCGATCTGCGTGCCATTTTTATCGAACAAACCTAAAGAGGTGATTTTATGTCCGTTCCAACGATGCCCGGTATCACAGTAAACAATATCACCAGCGCCCGACTGACCACGCGCGTGCTGTTCAGCGGTGCCGACGACGGGTTCCCGGTCTTATTCCTGCACGGCAATGCCTCGTCTGCCACTTACTGGGAAGAGACCATGCTGGCGCTGCCAGCGACTTATCGCGCTGTCGCCCCCGATCAGCGCGGGTACGGCGACGCCGACCGCGATAAGAAGATCGACGCCACGCGCGGCATGGGCGATCTGGCGGACGATGCGTTCGCGCTGCTGGACGCGCTCGGAATCAGGCGCGCACATGTGGTCGGTCACTCGATGGGCGGCTCGGTCATCTGGCGGATGCTGACCGATGCGCCGGAGCGCCTGATCAGCGTGACGCTGGCTGCGCCCGGCTCGCCTTACGGATTTGGCGGCAGCAAGGGCGCCGACGGTCAGATGTGCGCCCCCGATGGCGCGGGCAGCGGCGGCGGTATCGTCAACGCCAATTTTACGCAGTTGATGGCGGCGGGCGATCGCAGCATCGACAACCCGCAGGCGGCACCGCGCGTCGTGATGAACAATTTCTACTGGAAGCCGCCGTTCAAAGCTGCCCGTGAAGAAGACCTGCTGTCGTCGCTGCTGTCGGAGCACGTCGGGGCGCAGGAATATCCTGGCGACTCGGTGCCCTCCCCACACTGGCCGTTTGTCGCGCCCGGCAAGCTGGGTCCCGCCAACGCGCTCTCGCCGTTGTACGCCGGGGACGTGATGGCGATCGCGCGCGCCACGCCCAAGCCGCCTGTGCTGTGGGTGCGCGGCGCCGACGACCAGATCGTCAGCGACACTTCGCTCTTCGACATGGGCACGCTGGGCGCGCTCGGCGTCATCCCCGGTTACCCAGGGACGGACGTATTTCCGTCGCAGCCGATGGTCAGCCAGACGCGCGCCGTGCTGGAGGCGTATCAGGCGAACGGTGGCATGTTCAACGAGATCGTCCTGCCCGACACCGGACACACGCCCTACATCGAGCAGCCGCAAGCCTTCAATGATGTTTTTCACGCGCATCTGCACGTCTTTGCGTCGTCATGACGGTCGAGCCGCCCGCCGCACTTTGCGCGATACTGGTAAGCAACATCGTGAGCAGTTCAGGCGGGTGTGAGGGCAGTACATGGGCACAATGGGTTTCGATGGCGCCTTCGATCGGCTCGATCGCGCGATCGTGGAGGAACTCCAGGTGAACGGGCGTATCAGCGTGGCTGATCTGGCGCGCAAGGTCTATCTGTCGCCGCCAGCGGTCTATCAGCGCATCAAGCGGCTGGAACGTGCCGGGATGATCCGCCAGTATGTGGCGCTGGTCAGCCGCGAGATGGCGGGCTGTGACCTGATGTGTTTCATCCGTCTGAGCCTGCAGCAGCACAGCATCGAACAGATAGAGCGGCTCCGCACGCTGGTTCTGGCGTCGAGCGCGGTGCTGGAGTGTTATCACACAGCCGGCAATTACGACCTGCTGCTGAAGGTGGTGACCGCCGACCACCGCGCGCTGGATCGCTTCATCAGCGAGCATCTGATGACGCTGCCGGGCATTGAAAAGATCGAGACCAGTGTGGTGCTGAACGAGATCAAAGCGACGACGGTTGTGTCCTTAGGATAGAAAGCACGGCACATGTACATCGGAGATTATCTGGGACGGCGGGCGCTGTACACACCCGATCAGCTGGCGGTGATCGATGCGGGCAAGGTGCCGCACCGATCATTCAGCTACAGCGATCTGAACAACCGCGCCAACCGTCTCGCCAACTGGCTGCGCGACGGCGCGGGCATCCGCAAGGGCGATCGCGTCGCGGTGCTGGCGCACAACGGCGTCGAATATCTCGACAGCTTTTTCGCGTGCGGCAAGCTGGGCGCGATCCTGAGCGGGCTGAACTGGCGGCTGCACTGGCGCGAGCTGGTGGAGCTGGTCGAAAAGACCGCGCCGCGTGTACTGGTCTATTCAGACGACTTCAAGCCGCTGGTCGAGCAGATCGCGCTGCACAGCACGGTCGTCGAGCATTGGCTGCATATCGAGGGCGACGGCATCGCCAACAGCCGTTCGTTTGAAAAAGTGCTGATCGACTCGGTGCTGCGTCCGGTGACGACCGAGGATGTGACCGAGGAAGACATCGCCTGTCTGATCTTCACGGGCGGCACGTCGGGACTGCCAAAAGCCGCGCGCATCAGCCACCGTATGATCGCCTGGAACACGCTCAACACCATCATTCACGACCTGCATCATGGCGACATCACCGTCAACACTTTTCCGCTCTTTCATACGGGCGGGCTGCTGGTGTACACCACGCCGCTGCTGATCCTGGGCGGCACGGTGGTGCTGACGCGCCGCTTTGACGCCGAGCAGGTGCTGACGCTGCTGGAGGATTATGCAGCCACGCTGTACGCGGGCGTGCCCACGACCTATCAGATGATGACCAGCGCCCCCAACTGGGCAGCAGCCGACCTGAGCAATCTGCGCTTCTGCACCAGCGGCGGCGCCGCGCTGCCCGTCGGTCTGGTCGAAAAATTCCGACAGGAAAAAGGCGTGGTCTTCAAGCAGGGCTTTGGCATGTCGGAATTTGGTCCTGGCGCGTTTGCGCTCGCCTCGGAAGATGCGATCGCCAAAGCGGGCAGCATCGGGCGTCCGAACTTTTTCGTGGATGCGCGCATCGTCGATGAACGCAATCGACCGCTGCCAGCCGGTCAGGTCGGCGAGCTGGTGCTGCGCGGAGCCTCACGGGCGTCGGGCTATTTCAACGACGAGCGCGCCAGCAGCGATGCCGTCGATGAGCAGGGCTATTTTCATACAGGCGATCTGGCGTCGATGGACGAGGGATCGTATTTCACCATCGTCGATCGCAAGAAGGATATGTATATCAGCGGCGGGGAGAATATCTACCCCACCGAGATCGAGCAGACGATCTACCGTCACCCCGCTGTCGAGATGTGCGCCGTCATCGGCGTGTCCGACCCCAGATGGGGCGAGGTGGGTAAGGCGTTCGTCGTCCTGAAGCCAGGGCAGGCGCTCACCGAGGAGGCGCTGCGTGGGCATCTGCAATTTCATCTCGCGGGCTACAAGGTGCCGCGCACCATCGAATTTCGAGACCATCTGCCGATCTCGGCGGCGGGTAAAGTCCTGAAGCGCGTCCTGATCGACGAAAACGTCGATCCTACAGAGGAGACGACCTAGTGCTGCAAATCGGCATGACCGCCAGTCGTACCAAAACGATCACCGACGCCGACGTGCGCGCGTTTGCCCAGGCGTCCGGCGACACCAATGGCATCCATCTCGACGACGACATCGCAGCCGCCAGCGTCTTTGGGCGGCGGGTCGCACACGGGATGCTGACCGCCAGTGTCATTTCCGCCATTCTGGGCAACGATCTGCCCGGCGTGGGCACGATCTATCTGGGGCAGACGCTCAATTTCAAAGCCCCGGTGTTCATCGACGATACCATTACAGCGACCGTTGAAGTGACGAAATACCGCGACGACAAACGGATCGCTACACTGACCACGACTGTCCACAACCAGGACGGCGTTCTCATTCTTGAAGGTGAGGCGGTGGTCATCGCCCCGGCGACGACCTGACCGTTTTGCTTTACAGCTTGTTGGACTTGTTTGACGACAATTTTTGGAGGATACACATGTTTCGGAAAGTGATTTTGCTCGTCACGCTTGCACTGTTGGTATTGGGAGTCGGCGCGCTGTCGGCACAGGACAGCGAACCACTGGTCATCGGCTTGCTGGTCGATCAGTCGGGTCCGCTCACCATTTACGGGTTCGAGCTGGAATACGGCTTCAAGCTCGGCTTGCTCTACGAGGCGGGCATCGACCCGGCGGATTACGACAACGATATGGACGCGGCGCTCGCCGCCGTGCAGATCGCCGGGCGCTCGATCGAGGTGATCGTGCGCGACAATGCCAGTAACGCCGACACCGCCGCGAGCCAGGCGCGTGAACTGATCGAGCAGGAAGGTGCCGAGATCCTGGTCGGCGCGCCGAGCAGCGGCGTCATGACGGGCGTGCAGCAGGTGGCGCTCGACTCGGACGTGATCCTGTTCGCGGCACCGGCAGCCTCGCCCGCCATCACCGGGGCGAATTTCAACGTCAACACCTTCCGCGTCTGCCGCAACACCTTCCAGGACTTCCTGGCGTTCGCGCCCTATGCGACGGCTGAACTGGGCAGCAACTTCGTCATCCTGGCGGTCGATAACGACTTCGGTCGCGCGTCGGCTGGCGCGGCGGGCGTCCTCGCCAGCGCCGGGATCACCTTCGTCAGCGAGCCGATCTTCGCGCCGCTGGAGACGACCGACTTCACCCCCTATCTGCAGCAGGTTCTCGACAGCGGCGCCGACGCGGTGCTGCCAATCTGGGCGGGTGACGGCTCGGTGACGCTGTTCCAGCAGATCGCTGAATTGGGCGTGCAGGAGCAGATGGCGGTGGTCGCCGCCTTCAACTCCAACAACATCGTCGCGGTCAGCGACCCCAGCACCATCGGCAATATCTCGTGGATCGTCTATCACTATTCGTTCCCGGACAACGCCATCAACGACGCGCTGGTCGCGGGCTATCGCGGCGTCTACGACGACGTGCCCGACCTGTTCAGCGAGTGCAGCTTTGCCACCGCCCAGGCGTTGGTGCAGGCTGTCATGGCGACCGAGGGCGACACGCTGCCGGAGTCGCTGATCCCGGCGCTGGAAGGGCTGACTTTCGAGGGTCCCAAGGGCACCTATGCCATTCGCCCATCCGACCATCAGGCGTTGGTGCCGATGTACATCGCGCGCCTGATCAATCTCGATGACGCCGACCAGAAATACTATGAACTGCTGGCGACCGTGCCCGCAGGCGAGATCGTCCCGCCGATCCTGTTGGCTGCCGAGGTCGCGGCGGAGCGCGCGCCGCTCGACGAGGACTTCAACGCCATGATGGCGGAGATGATGGGGTCGTAAAACACGCATGAGCACCGGAGGGGCACAATTTGCTGTGCCCCTTCGATAACACTATTTTTTGAGAAAGACAAACGATGACAGAGACTATTTTACAGGCGCGCAATCTGCGTAAGACCTTTGGCGGGCTGGTGGCGGTCGATGAGGTGTCGCTGGCGATCGCGCGCGGCTCGATGCACTCGATCATCGGACCGAATGGCGCGGGCAAGACGACCCTGTTCAATCTGCTGACCGGGCGCTACCGCCCGACGCGCGGCACTGTGCATTACAACGGACGCGACATCACCGCGCTGCCCGTGCATCGGCGCGCACATCTGGGGATCGGGCGTTCGTTTCAGATTACGAATATTTTTGCCAATCTGACGGTGCTGGAAAATGCGCGTCTGGCGGCACAGGCGATGGGCGGCGACAACTTTCGCATCTGGCGTCGCGCCCAGTCCTTCGACGACTACACCCGCCGCGCCCATGAAGTCCTGGAGATCACCGGCTTGAGCGAGGTGGCATCCCTGCCCGCCAACGTGCTGCCGCACGGCGGCAAACGCAAGCTGGAGCTGGCGATGCTGCTGGCGTCCAGCCCGGCACTGCTGCTGCTGGACGAGCCGACGGCAGGCATGGCGAGCGAACAGGTGCCCGACCTGATCCGGATCATCGACCGCATCCGCGCCCAGGGCGAAAAAACGATCATCATGGTGGAACACAATATGAGCGTCGTCATGCACATTTCCGATCGCATCACCGTCATGCACCAGGGGCGGGTACTGGCAGAAGGCAGCCCAGTCCAGATCGCCAGCGACAAGACCGTGCAGGCGGTGTACCTGGGTGAGCTGTACGATCTGCCGACGGGGGAGACGCCATGACGACGCTGCTGGACGTGCGCGAAATTCACACCTTCATCGGTCAGTTTCACATCCTGGAGGGCGTCTCGGTCAGTGTGCAGACGGGAGGGATCACCGTGCTGCTCGGTCGCAACGGCGCGGGCAAGACGACCACGCTGCGCAGCATCATGGGGCTGCTGGCGCCGACACGCGGCAGCATCACCTTCGACGGGGCGCCGATTCACGGCAAACGTCCGCACGCGATCGCCCAGATGGGTATCGGCTATGTGCCGGAACACCGCGCTATCTTCAAAGGCTTGAGCGTGCGCGAGAATCTCCAGCTCGCCGAGCGTCAGCGCGGCGATTACGCGCGCAAGAGCGCCTTCATTTTCGAGCTGTTCCCCGATCTGGCGCGCCTGATCGAGCTGCCGGGTGGCAACCTCAGCGGCGGGCAGCAGCAAATGCTGGCGGTGGCGCGCGCGCTGGTGCCGGATAATCGACTGCTGCTGATCGACGAACCGAGTGAAGGTCTGGCGCCCGTGATCATCGAACAGCTCATCGCCGCCATTCAACGGCTGTCCGATCAGGTGTCGGTGCTGCTGGTCGAGCAGAATTTCCGCGTCGCCAGCAAGCTGGCACAGCGCTACGTCATCATCGAGGAAGGGCACAGCCCGATCAGCGGCGCCATGCCCGACCTGATGCGTGATCAGGCGCTGGTGCAGCGCTATCTGGGGGTGGCATAACATGCGCGCACAGCGCTTTTCACTGCTGGCGATCGTCGGCATCCTGCTCTTTCTGGTCGGGGTGGCGTTTGTCAATTCGAATAGTCCGGGCGACTTTGGGATCACGCTGCTGTCGGGTCTGTTTCAAGGGATGCTGCTGTTCCTGGTAGCGTCGGGCTTGTCGATCGTCTTTGGACTGATGGATGTCCTCAATCTGGCGCAGGGCAGCTATTTCATGGTGGGCGCCTACATCGCCTACGACGCGCAGCACCCCGGCGGGGTGATCGATCTGATGGGCGCACTGCCCGATCCCAATGTGCGCTTCATCGCGGCGGTGGCGATCGCGGTGGCGAGCGGCGCGCTGCTCGGTTATATGCTGGAACGTGGGCTGCTGCGTCCGCTGTACAGCCGACCGATCTTTCAACTGGTGCTGACTTTTGGCGTCTCGCTGATCGCGCTGGAAGCGGTCAAATTCATCTGGACGACCACACCGTACAGCTGGACAGAGTTGTTCGGTGTGCGCGAGACCTTCTTCGAGCTGTTCGGACAGCGCTTCAGCACCTACCGTCTGTTCGTGGTCGCCATCGGCGGCGTGCTGATCGTGGCGATCGGCGTGCTGCTCCAGCGCACGCGCATTGGCATCATCATCCGCGCCGGGGTCGAGGATCGGGAGATGGTGCAGGCGCTCGGCATCAATGTGCGCGCGGTGTTCACGCTGGTCTTCACATTCGGCTGTGCCATTGCCGCGTTTGGCGGGGCGATCGCGGCGCCCTTTCTAGGGGCATCGACCACGCTGGGCAGCGTGTTTCTGCTGCAGGCGATATCGGTGGTCGTCCTGGGCGGGATGGGCAGTTATGCAGGGACAGCGGTCGGCAGCGTGCTGGTGGGGCTGTCGATCGCCGTCGCCCAGGATACCGCGATCGGCACGTCTTTTGCGGCGCTGCCGAGTATCACGCCGATGCTGCTGCTGGTGCTGGTGCTGCTGGTGCGACCGAGCGGGTTATTTGGCAACACGCGCTAGGGCGGACGCATTGTTATGTGTCCCTATAGATAACAGGGAAGGCATTTATGCAGAATTTTGTGCGTGTCGTTCAGAGCCGCTGGCTGGCGCTGCTGCTGCTGGCAGTACTGATCCTGTTTCCGTTCATCGTCGGCGTCCTGACCGACTCCAGCCCGTTCGGGGTGGCGCGCGGCGACCGCATGATCATGCGCGGCGGATCGGTGCGCTGGCAGTCGGTGCTGATCGAGGTCTACATCCTGGCGATGCTGGCGATGAGCTACAACCTGCTGTTCGGCTTTACCGGGGTGATCTCGTTCGGGCACGCGCTCTTTTTCGGCACGGCGGGCTATGTCCTCGGATTGATGCTGGAATACACCGCGCTCGATACCGGGTGGGCACTGGCGATCGGGGTGGTGGCGGCGATCGGCGTGTGCGGTCTGCTGGGGCTGGTGATCGGGCTGGTGACGCTGCGGCTCAAGGGAGTGTATTTCACCATCTTCACGCTCGCCGTCGCGGAGATGGCGTTCATCTTTTTCGGACGCTGGAGCGTCACCCGCGCCGAAGACGGCTTCGCCATCAGCGATCTCCCGGTCTGGCTCGACCCGTCGCAGAGCCGGATTGGATTCTATTACATCACGCTGGCGGCGGCGGTGGCGACCTTCCTGTTCATCCGGCGGCTGGTCAATTCGCCGACCGGGGCGGTCTTCAAGGCGATCCGCGAAAATGAAGATCGCGCGCAGTCGATGGGCTACAACATCATCAATTACAAGCTGCTGTCGATCGTCATCGCCGGGATGCTGGCGGGGGCAGCGGGGCTGCTGCATGTGATCCTCAACAAGAAGGTCGGACCTGAGATTTTGGGTGTCGCGTACACGGTCGATCCGCTGCTGATGACCATCATCGGTGGCATTGGGACATTCACGGGACCGGTGATCGGGGCGGTCAGCCTGCATTTTCTCGATGTCTTTTTGCGCGACGCCACGCTGGTACTAGGGGGTGTGACGATCGACATCGGCAATATCTGGGCGCTGCTGCTGGGAGTCATCTTCGTGGCGGTGGTGATCGTGTTTCCGCTGGGGATGATCGGCACGTGGCAGCGCTGGCGCACGCGACAGCGCAAACGTTAGCGAGCCAGCGCCGCCACAATCCGATCGACATCGTAGACCGCTCCCGCCCACGTCCCACCGCTGACTCGCTGGAGTGCCGCCCACAGCCGGGTATCGTCCGGCAGATCGGGATGCGGCGCCAGACCGGGATAACGCGGACGCCCCGCGATCGCCTGTGGTGACAGCGGCTGCCCGTCGGCGTCGAGCAGATTGACGCTGCCTGTGAGCGTGTTGCGGTCGATCACGATCTCGATCAGGTCTCCATCGCACACCTTGCCGATCGGCCCGTCATCGAGCGCTTCCGGTCCGATGTGACCGATACAGGCGCCCGTCGAGACCCCCGAAAAGCGTCCGTCGGTCAGCACCGGAATGTGCTTGCCCCAGGGGATGTGCTTGAGCGCCGCCGTCAGTTGATAGGTCTCCTCCATCCCGGTGCCGCTCGGACCACTGCCGATCAGCACCAGCACATCCCCCACCCGGACAGGCGCTCCGCTCAGACCCTTGACGGCGCGAACCGCCTCGCGCTCGGATGTGAACACGCGCGCGGTGCCGCGCTTGCGATACACGTCGTCGGCGTCGATCACGCTGGCATCGATGGCGGTCGCCTTGATCACCGCACCGTCCGGTATCAGGTTGCCAGTCGGAAACACGACCGTGCTGGACAACCCTTCGCGGCGGGCGGCGTCGGCGGACATGATGACGTGTTCCGGTGACACCCCGGTGGTGGCGGTCAGGTGAGCATGTGAGGCGCGGCGGCGCGCGCTCTGTTCCCACCAATCGAGCGTCGCGCCAAGCGTCTCTCCGGTCACGGTCATCACTCCGAGATCGAGCAGACCCATATCGCGCAGATGCAGCATCACCTCCGGCACCGCGCCCGCGAAATAGACCTGCACGGTCGGATGCTGGCGCGGTCCGTTGGGCAGCGCATCGACCAGGCGCGGCGTGCTGCGATTGACGCGGCGCCAGTCGTCCACTGTCGGCACGGGCAGCCCGGCGGCGTGGGCGATCGCCGGGATGTGCAGCAGCAGATTGGTCGATCCGCCAAAGGCGGCGTGAATCAGCATGGCGTTTGCCAGCGCGCCTGGTGTGAGGATGTCGCGCAGACGGATGCGCCGCCGCTGGAGCTGCACCAGCGCCAGCGCCGAACGGTCGGCGAGGTCGTACCAGACGGGTTCACCCGACGGCGCCAGGGCGCTGTGTGGCAGCGCCACGCCAAATGCCTCCGCGACGACCTGAGTGGTCGCCGCCGTGCCCAGAAACTGACAGCCACCGCCCGACGATCCGCACGCCTTGCAGCTCATCTCGGCAGCATAGTCCAGATCGATCAGCCCGTGCGCGAAACGGACGCCGATCGTCTGAATCCTGCCGGCGTCTTCGGCGTCGGGGGTCGGCAGCGTGACGCCCCCCGGCACGACTATCCCCGGCAGATCGCTGCATCCCGCCAGCGCCAGCAGGATCGCGGGCAGCCCTTTATCGCAGGTGCCGATGCCCATCACACCGTCGCGGGTGGGCAGCGAGCGGATCAATCGGCGCATGGTCATGGCGGCGTCGTTGCGATAGGGCAGGCTGTCGAACATGCCCGTCGTGCCCTGGGTGCGCCCGTCGCACGGGTCGGAGCAGTAGACGGCGAACGGGAGCGTGCCCTGTTCACGGAAGGTCTGCGCCGCCCGCCTGACCTGGAGGTGAATCTCCCAGTGCCCGGTGTGGTAGCCGAGCGCCAGCGGCGTCCCGTCCGAGTCGCGCAGCCCGCCGTGCGTGCTGACGATCAGGAAGTGTTCGCGCCCGACTTCCTCCGGGTTCCAGCCCATTGCTACGTCCTGCACCATGCCGAACAGATTGCCGCTCGGTTCGTTCAGCAGCATCTCCGCCGTCAGCGGCAGCCTGCCACCGTGCGCGCTGCCAAAGAGCCGACTGGTGGCGATGGTGGTAGCGGTGCCCAGGATCGATTCATTGACAGCCATTGCACACCTTTACCATTGATCATTCGGACGGACGCACGCAATCGGCGTCGTAGGGACGCAAAACAATGCGTCTGAAACTCCTGCCCAGCCTTATCCCGAATCGCGTGTTACGACATTGTCCACCAGCCGCCAGATACCGAGCGGATTAGCGTCTTTGAGCGCGTCGGGCAGCAGCGCGTCCGGCATATTCTGAAGCGCGACCGGGCGCAAAAAGCGGCGGATCGCGGTCATGCCGACCGAGGTCGTGCCCGCCGCCGAGGTCGCAGGAAATGGCCCGCCGTGTACCATCGCGGCGACCACCTCGACCCCGGTGGGAAAGCCGTTCAGGATCAGCCGTCCCGCTTTCTCGCGCAGCAGATCAAACAGCGCCCGCGTGCCCTCAAGTTCGCCCGCTGTCGCGTGAACCGTCGCGGTCAGGTTGCCCTCCAGCCGCGCCAGCGTCGTCATCAGCTCGTCGGGCGACTCGCACAGTACGAACAATACGACCGGTCCGAAATGTTCGCGGTGCAGCGCGGCGTCGGCGGCAAAGGCGGACGCCGATGTCACCATCACCGTGTTGGCAAAGCTGTAGCCGTCCGATTCGACGACCGCGCCGCCCGCCTTGAGCGTCACAGCGCTGTGTGCCTGAGTCGCGCCGACCGCCGATCGCAATCCGTTTTCGACGCTCTCGTTGAGCAGGATCGACGCCGCGCGTTCGCCCATTTTCGCGCTCACCGTCTCAATGAAGTCGGCATTCTCGCGCAGCATGAATACCAGCCCCGGCTTGGTACAGAGCTGTCCGCCGCTGCCCGTCACCGAGGTGACCAGTCCGTCCGCCAGGGCGTCCGGGGATGCGGCGATCGCGCCGGGCAGCAGCACGATCGGATTGACGCTGCCCATCTCCGCGAATACCGGGATCGGCTGCACACGCGCCGCCGCTGCATCCATGATCGCGCGCCCGCCGCGATACGAGCCGGTGAACGCGACCGCGCACAGGTCCGGATGCACGACCAGCGCGCCGCCGACCGCGATCGCGCTCCCTTGTAGAAACGAGAACGTCCCAGCGGGCAAGCCGCTGCTCTCCACCGCCCGGCTGACCGCCCCGGCGATCAGCTCGCAGGTCGCCGGATAGCTCGGATGCCCCTTGACGATCACCGGACAGCCCGCCGCCAGCGCCGAGATCGTATCGCCGCCCGCGACTCCAAACGCCAGCGGAAAATTGTTGGGCGTGAAGATCGCGGTCGGGCCGATCGGGAAGGACATGCGGCGGATGTCGGGGCGAGGCGCCGGGGTGCGATCCGGCAGCGCGCGGTCGATGATCGCGTCCACGAACGATCCTTCACGCACCAGCACGGCAAAAGCGCGCACCTGATTGATCGTGCGCGCCCGCTCCCCGCGCAGGCGCGGCAGTCCTAATCCCGTCTCGGTGTCGGCAATCTCAAGCAGCTCATCGCCCAACGCCTCGATCTCGACGGCGATCTGCTCCAGGAAGGCAGCCCGCGCGCTCGTGGGGAGATCGCGCGTGATCGTGAATGCCGCGACCGCCGCCGTGACCGCCTGATCGATCTCGTCGGCGCTGGCGTCAGTGTACTGCCATTGGATTGGCTGGCGCGTGCGCGGATTGGTGCTGGTGAACTGTGCCCCGCCGTCGGCGCTCCATCGTCCCGCGATCAAATTCTTGCCTGCGATCATGTTTTGTCCCTGTCTCTGATTGATTAACTCCACAGGCGATCGTGCGACCGTTCGTTGTCCCATAGATCGGTTGGATCGAAGCACAGCGGGTCGCGCGCATCGATGAATTCACGCACACAGTCGAGATCGAGATCGCCAAAGCCCAACCCCGGCGTTTCCGGCACCTTGATGAAGCCATCCGCGATCATCGGTCGCTGCAAATCGGTACACAGATCGTTCCAGCGCGGGATATCGACCGAGTGATTCTCCAGCACCAGGAAATTTTCGGTCGCCGCTGCGCAGTGAACGCTGGCGAGCGTGGCGATCGGGGAACCCGCCATGTGCATCGCCATTGCGATCCCGTGTTCCTGCGCGTAATCGCCGATGCGCTTGGTCTCCAGGATGCCGCCCGACGTAGCCAGATCGGGATGGATGATTGAGACGCCGCCCGCCTCGATCAGCGGCGCGAAATTTTCCTTGAGATAAATGTCCTCGCCCGTGCAGATCGGCGTCGTGACCGACTGTGCCAGCCGCACATAGTGATCGGTGAACTGCCAGGGAACCATGTCCTCGTACCATGCCAGCGTGAACGGGTCGAGTGCGCGTCCCAGCCTGATACACGACTCCAACGTCAGGTGTCCGAAATGATCCGCCGCCAGCGGAATCTCGTCCCCGACGATCGAGCGCACCGTCCTGACGTATTCCACCAGATAATCGACGCCTTTTTGCGTCAGTTGAATCCCGGTGAACGGGTGCATGACATCTTGCGTGGCGAGCATTTCCGGCGGCGCCGAGATCGTGCCGGGGATGCCGTGCAGCAGATTGATCCCGACATCCATCTTGAGATACTTGAAGCCGCGATCCATGCGCTGTTTCAGCCGCGCGCCCATCTCGACCGGGTCTTTGTGCGACTCGGTGTCGCAGTAGCACAGCACCCGATCGCGGAATTTGCCACCCGCGAGCTGGTACGCCGGGACGTTGTAGGCTTTGCCAGCCAGATCCATCAGCGCCATCTCGATCCCGCACACGCCGCCCGCCTGACGTGCGTGGTGCCCGAACTGCTTGATCTTGCGAAAGATTTTATCGATGTTGCACGGATTCTCACCGATGATGCGGCTCTTGAGCATCAGAACGTAGGTCTTGCTCGCCCAGTCGCGCACCTCGCCGTAGCCGCTGATCCCCTGGTTGGTATCGATGCGGATGATCGTCACGTCCATCGGCATCCTGACCAGGTTGGCGATGCGCAGATCGGTGATGCGCAGATCGGACGGGCGCGAATGGGTCCTGACGTTTTCTACGATGAGCGGCGATTCAGCCATGACAGCTCCATTGTGGACAAGTCGTGATGCGCCCTTATAAAGTGAACGTGAAAAGCGGCGGACGCATCGTGCTGCGTGCCTAAAGCGGTGCCTGGCGGACATTCAGGATTGCGCGCCGCCGATGACGCGCACGGTGTTGACTAGTTCGCCGATCGGGTCGATGGTGATGCGCACGCTGTCGCCCGCCGCCAGTGTAAAGTCGTCGGGCGGGACGATACCGGTCCCGGTGAACAGCAGCGCGCCGCGCGGAAAGCGTTTGCAGCGTCCCAGATAATCGATCAGCTCGCTCAGTGAACGATGCAGCGAGGCAGTGCTGGTGGTCTCGTGAAAGACCGACTCGCCCGCCCGTGTCACCTCGATGGCGATCGTCAGATCGGGCCAGGTGGTCGCGCCGGGTTGCAGCCAGATGCGCGGACCGAGTGCGCACGATCCCTCATACACCTTCGCCTGGGGGAGATAGAGCGGATTCTCGCCCTCGATGTCGCGCGAACTCATGTCGTTGCCGATGGTGAAGCCGATCACCTCCATATGGGCGTTCAGCACCACCACCAGCTCCGGCTCCGGCACCGACCAGATCGCGTCGTAGCGGATGCCGACCGCCCCGCCCAGGTCAAGGACTTCCGAACCGAGCGACTTGAAGAACAGTTCCGGGCGTGTCGCGTGATAGACGCGGCTGTAGAGGTTGCTGTTGTTCGACTCGGCTTCGCGCGCCTGTTCGCTGCGCTTATAGGTGACGCCCGCCGCCCACACTTCCTGACGCTGCACCGGCGCATGACGGCGCACGTCGGCTGCCGTGACTGGCAAGCCGATGTGCGAGTCCAGCATCGCCTGCATATCCGCCGCGCGCCCTGACGCCAGCAGCGCGTCGAGATCGGTCAGCGGTGAGGCGGTGGTGCTGGTAAGCGCGTGCAGCACGCCGTCGATCTCGATCCCTAACCGCGGGACGCTGCCTGCGGTGGTGTAGCGTACTAAAAATTGATCGGTTGCGCTCATGGTGGCTCCAATTTTTAACCATTCTAATGACGGACGCATCGTTATGCGTCCCTACGATGTGCGGCGGCTCACCGACGCATCGTTATGCCTCCCTACGCCCGTCCCCATTTGGCAAACGCCTCGTCGAAGCCCATGCCCGCCGCAAAGTCTTCGCGCATACGCTGCTCTCTGTATTCCACGTCTTCCGCTTTCTCAAGCGTTTCCATGGCGATCTGCTGTGGGATGACGATCACGCCGTCCGCCTCACCGACGATCCAGTCGCCTGGGTTGACCTTGACGCGGCTGGTCAGCGTGCCGGGCATCCCGATGGTCACATTGACCGCGTTCATACGCCAGCGCTGCGACGACTCGATCGGGGAGGTGCCGCGCGCGCACACCGAAAAGCCGGGGATGACCTCCAACCCCAGATAATCGCGGATGAACGAGTCGAGTACGATCCCGGTCGCGCCGCTCTGCTTGAGCGCCCAGCTCGTCATCTCACCGAACTTGCCCGCGTACTGCTCTCCGCCGCTCTCGACCACGATCACCGCGCCGGGATAGGCAATATCACGCAGCTTCTTGAACAGGTCTTCGCCGCCACCCGTCCATGCCGTGCCCTGCTCGTTGGCGCCGACCGGATAAGCGCTGCCCTGCACGGTGATCACCTGCCCGGCGAGGTGCTGCTGCGGAAAGAGCGGGCGAATCCCCAGGTCGAGGCACTGATTGCCGTAGCCCATTTTGTCGAGTGTGTCATAGATATTGGCGACGCGAATCTTGTCCCAGCGCGCCTGTAGTTGAGCCGGGGTGTGTACCTGGTCGGTCATTTTTCATTCTCCTCGTTATGATTCGGTGCAGGGACGCATCACGATGCGCCCGTAACGCGATGATGTTCTGTAGGGACGCATATTGATGCGCCCGTCGATCAGTCGAAATAGGTGTCGCCATTCCACAGCAGTTTCTTGGCGTTCACGTCGTTCAGCTCGACGCCGATACCGGGACGCTCGGAGACGGTCATGTAGCCGTCCGCGACAAATGGCTGATCGCCGTCGCACATATCGTTCCACCAGGGCACGAGGCGCGCGTGAAATTCCAGCAGCAGAAAGTTGGGCACCGACGCCATGACATGGCACGCCGCCATCATACCGAGCGGCGACGAGACATTGTGCGGCGCGATCGGGATGTAATGCGCGTCGGCGATATCGGCGATCCGTTTGGCTTCGGCGATGCCGCCCGCCTTTGCCAGGTCGGGCATGATGACATCGACCGCTTTCATGGCGAACATCTCCAGGAATTCAAAGCGGGTGTAGTGATTTTCGCCTGTGCAGATGACCGTGCTGCTCGATCGGCGCACCTGTGCCAGCGCGTCCAGATTCTCGGCGGGAACGGGTTCCTCCAGCCACAGCAGGCGCAGCGGCTCGACCGCCTTTGCCAGCGTGATCGCCGACGGCAGATCGAATTGTCCGTGACAGTCGATCGCCAGATCGATATCGTCGTCGAGCGCGGCGCGCACGCCCTCGATCAGCCCGATCACCTGGTTCATCTCTTTGGTGCCGACCGTCCAGTTGTACGGGTCGAGCTTGCCGGAGACGGCGTTGTCCACGTCGAATTTGACAGCGCTGAAGCCGTCTGCGACTGCCTCCAGCGCTTTATCGGCGTAGGCGCGCGGATCGCTGGTCTCCCCGGCGTGACAGTCGGCATACAGGCGCAGCCGGTCGCGGAATTTGCCGCCCAGCAGCTTGTACACGGGCACACCGAGCGCCTTGCCCATGATGTCGTACAGCGCATTGTCGATGCCGGTGAGCGCGAAGATCAGCGGGGCGTGGCTGGAGCCGCCGTAACGCCCGCGCCGTCGTATCTTCTCGTAGATCAGGTTGACATTGAACGGGTCTTCGCCGATCAGCAGCGGCTTCATGGCGAGGATCGCCATTTTGGTGGCGAACCCGGAAAAGCCCGGCCCGCCGGAATTGCACTCGCCCGTGCCGACGATGCCCTCGTCGGTGTAGACGCGCACGAAAGTCCATATGCTGCCGCCGCTGTCTGGCTCGTCGCGTCCGATCACGGACGCCTGAATATCGACGATCTTCATAACGTTTTTTACCCTTTGACACTGCCAGCGGTCAATCCGCCGACCAGGTAACGCTGCGCGAAGATGTACACGATCACGACCGGGACAGCCATCATCAGCGAAGCCGCCATGAGCTGACCCCAGGGGTAAATGTCGCCAAACACCAGCAGTTGCAGCCCGACGGGCAGCGTCTTGAGACTGTCACTGGTGATGAACACGAAGGCGTACAGAAATTCGTTCCAGGCGTTGGTGAAGGCGAACAGCGTCACCGACAGCAGCGCCGGAGCAGCCAGCGGCAGCGTGATCCGCCAGAAGGCGCCAAAGCGATTGGTGCCGTCGATCAGCGCCGCCTCTTCCAGCTCGGCGGGGATGGTGCGGAAATAGCCCATCAGCACCCAGGTGGCGAACGGCATCAGAAATGTCGGATAGGTGACGATCAGCGCCGCATAGCTGTTGATGATCCCAAGCTCGGTCAGGATGCGATAGAGCGGGATGAACAGCAGCGACGCAGGCAGCAGATAGGTGACCAGCAGCAGCGTCGTCAGTGCGCCCGCCCCGCGAAACTTCAGCCGTGCCAGCGCATAGGCAGCCAGCGCCGCCACACTGACCGACAGCGCCGTACTGACCATCGCCACGATCACGGTGTTGCGAAACCAGATGATGAACGGGGTGTCGAAGATCAGCGAGCGGTACTGCTCCAGCGACCAGGGCGCGGGCCAGAAGATCGAGGTATAGCGCTGAATCTGGAGATCGGTCTTGAACGAGGTGATGAAAATCCAGTAGAACGGGAACAGCACAAAGATGAATACCGGGATCAGCATCACCAGCCGCACGCCGATGCCGATATTTTCGCGCTGCGACCGTTTCAGCCGCACCTCGTCACTTTTCGCACCCGGCACGATCGCCTTGATCAGGCGTCCGATCGCCCCGGTCAGCCACTCGAAGGGCAGGAAAATCAGGTCGAGAACCAGGGTCAGCCCACGCCCGAAAAACGCCATGACGCGATCGAAGCGGGATTCTTTTTCGACCGTGCGTACCTGGTCATCGGGGCGCATCACCCGCGCCAGCACCACGATCAGGACGATCATCAGCGGTGCCATGCTCAGGGCGGTGGCGATCCCCGGTCCGAAACGCAGCCCGATGATCGCCTTTTCGTAGGCGAGGATCGAGAACACCCGTGTCGCGCCGCCCGGTCCGCCGCCGGTCATCAGGTAGATCAAGCCAAAAGTGTTGAAGGTCGAGATGAATGACAGCAGCAGCGTCGTCAGGATGACGTAGCGCAGCGACGGCAGCGTGATATAACGAAAGCGCTGAATGACGGTCGCTCCGTCCACCTCCGCCGCCTCGTACTGCTCGCGGTCGATCGCCTTGAGACCCGCCAGCAGCAGGATCACGTAGAACGGGATACCCTTCCACACATTGACCGCGATCACGCTCGGCATCGCCAATCCGCCTTCAGACAGCCAGGCGATCGGACGGTCGATGATCCCCAACGCCTGTAGGATCGGGTTCAGCCCGCCGAAGATCGGATCGTAGATGCTGCGCCACGTCAGCGCGGTCACGACCTCCGGCACGATCCAGGGCAGCAGGATCAGCGCCGTCAGCAGACCGCGAAACGGCAGCCGACCGTGCAGCAGCAGCGCGATCCCCATCCCGACGATGAACTTGACGGTGACCGAGGCGATCGTGAACACCAGCGTATTCTGCACGGTGGCGATGAAGTCGGAGTCCTGGAACAGCCGCGTGTAGTTGTCCAGCCCGACAAAGACCTCGGAGCGCGTGATCACCGAGCGGGTGGTCATGCTGATCAGGATGGCATTGATGAAGGGATAGACGATCAGCCCGCCCATGATCAGCACGATCGGCAGCACAAAGGGCAGCGCCATTTTCCAGTCGCGCCCAAGAATACGGGTGAGCGCGCGTGAGCGATCGCCGCGATCGGGCGGGGCGATGCCCTTCGATGTCCTTAAACCTTCGGACGGGTTCATAATAAGTCTCTTTTCACGTATGCCGATTTACGAGGGGTGCGGTCTGTCACACCCCTCCGGTTGGTTGCAGGCGCACACGGATGCAGCATCCTGCATCCGTGTGCGTCACGATCGGGGTTGGCACGCCAACCGTTCGCGCGTTACTGCGGCACGCCGCCTTCTTCAAAGATTTGCACGATGCGGTCGTGGGCATCCGCCACCGCGTCGGCTGCCGACATACCGCCGCTGATCACGTTCGCCATCATCTGGCTGGTGATTCCCGCGCCGTCGATCGCATCGATCAGGGCATTGGGCAGCGCCGGGTGCGAGCGACCGTAGAAAATATCCGGGTTCAACAGAATATCGCGGAAGACGGCAAAGTTGGGATCGGTGCCGAGTACGTCGTCGGTGAACAGGTCCTGATAGGCGGGCAGGAACAAGCCGCCGCCATTCTGCGCCATCGGCAGATAGTTCGCTGGGGCGAGCAGCTCGACGATCAGCTCTTTGGCAATGTCGGCATTCTGCGCGCCTTTGAAGATGGTGAGCCAGCCGTTCTGACCCGCCTCCAGCAGCCGCCCATCCTGCGTCAGCGGGTTGTGCAGCACGACGGTGTTCTCGAAGACCGGGTTGCCGTCAGCTTTGGCTTTGGCGTACACGCTCGGCTGATTGGTGGTGAAGGCGATCGTGCCTGCCAGATACGCCTCATTGTTGCCGGTGTCGGTCCAGCTCAGGACGCCAGGGGGCAGCATCGGCTGGAAGCGTTCCGCCATGTAGGTCTCGGCGATCCACTCGACAGCGGCGACCGTCTCCGGGGAGTTGAATACGACCTTCAGCCCGGTCTCGTCAGTAAAGCTGCCACCGTAGCTCTGGATCACTGCCAGGATGAAGCCGTGCGCATCGCCGCTGCGATTGACCGTGACACCCCAGCCCCAGACGTTGTTGTCGGGGTCGGAGACGGCGAGCGCGGCTTCGCGGCGTCCGTCCCAGGTATCCAGGGTGGACATATCGATATTGGCTGCTTCCAGCAGGTCACGGCGGGCGAACCAGGCGCCGACGGTACTCATGAACGGCACCGCCCACCACTTGCCGTCGATCTTGGCGTTGACTTCCGCGATACGCGGCACGACCATGCCATAGGTATTGATCAGGGTCTCGACGACATCGGTCACATCTTCGGTGATGTCGAGCGAGTACATCTGCGGGATGCTCAGGACGTGATAGCCCAGGTCGGGCGGATTGCCCGCCTGCACCGCCGCCAGCATCTTGGCGGTGAAGTCGCCAAACAGTTCCGGGTTGGCAGTCGAGATATCCAGCTCGATATTGCGATCGGCGGCAAAGTTGACGACCGTCTCGCGGAACATCGTCTGCACGACTTCAAAATATTCGGTTTTGTGGATGACGGTCAGCTTGCCTGCCTGACCGACGGGCAGCGGGAGCGGCGTCGCGGTCGGGGCGGGGGTGGCGGTGGCATCCTGCCCCAGGATCAGCCCGGTCTGGGCGGCGACCAGTCCGGCGCCGAGTCCACCAGCGAGGCGCAGTACGTCACGGCGGGTTAAATTCTTCTTCATCACGATCTTTTCTCCTAGTCACATTTCACTCAAAAGTTCTGACAATTGCACTTTCACACCACGTCGTCTTTATTCCGTCACCTCCTCGATCTTGGTGGGCGTCCGTCTGTGGCGGCAGGCTGCGTAAATTCAATAATAACCGCCTGTCAGGGATGTATTTTGGGCCATATCAGCATGATATGTTCCCGTACCGCGCGCTCGGCGGCGTCGCCGTCTCCAGCGCGCAGCGCGTCTACGATCGGGCTGTGTCGCGTCCCGATTTCGACATAATTTGGGTAATGCTCTCGGTGTGACGCCACCATGAAGCGCTGATTCTGACTGGAAAGCGGCGTCCACACCCGCAGCAAGCCGGGACTACCCGACCATGCCACGATCGACCGATGAAATGCCATATCGTATTCGGATAACAACAATAAATCGTTGGCGCTGCCCGCATCCACCATCTGCGCGATCAGGTCGTCGAGTGCATCGCATTGATCCGGCGTGATACACGCCACCGTCCGGCGGATGGCGAAGGCTTCGATGGTCTTGCGCACCGAAAACAACTCGAACATCTCGTCGGTAGGGATGCTGGTGACATAGGTGGCGCTGCGTGCCTGACGCTCGACCAGTCCGTCGCGTTCGAGCCGCTGCAATGCCTCGCGCACGGGACCCTGACTGGTACTCATCTGCCTGGCGATGTCCAGCTCGACCAGCTTTTCGCCCGCGCCTAGCTCGGCGGCGATGATCGCCAGACGCAGGTGTTCGTACACATGATCGGCGAGCGAGGACGGTTGCAGACGTTTTTTCAAAGGGAGCAGCATCGCCATAGGGTCAGCAAATAATCATCGATTATCGATAATCGATGAATATAGCGCGCGCGTGAATTTTGTCAAGAGATTACGATCGCATTTTTTGGGTAGCGGTTTGGCGTGCCAAACCATGTTTGAACAGGGCTTGGCACGCCAAGCCCCTGCATTCGACATGCTGGCAGATCAATTTGATGTGACCGCTGTGCGCTGGAAATTAGACCGTTGTGATCGTCACCTCGACCGACGCCAGACGCGGCGACGATGCCCGCACGGTGATCGTGCCTGGTGTGTGCGTTGCCTTGACGTACATCGCAGCTTGCCCGCCGATCAGGCAGAACGGATTATCCCCGATCAGCTCGCCCTCACCCTCGATCGTGAAGGTGACGATCGGATCGGCATGTGCCAGTCGATTGCCATAGCTGTCCACTACCTTGAACACCAGTCGGGTCATATCGGCACCGTCGGCGTGCAGCGTGCTGTCATCGGACTGCATGGTGAGGATGTGCGGCAGTCCGTTCGCGCGCATCCTCACTTCGGTCACGGCGACACCATCGACAGTGCCGACGACGCGCAGATCGTGATAGTTGTAGATGATGCCGATCTCCAGCGCCGAGTCGCTGAATTTGATCGGCGCGTTGAGCAGATGGGGATACTCGTCGGTCGCGCGTACCCCATTGCCCAACGAGTTGTCGCCATTGAAAAGCTCTACGCTGTCGCAGTTGGTAAAGACGTACAGTGGATCAAACCCCCCGCCGGGACGATCGCCCGCCGCCCACAGCGTTAGCGGACGCACGACCGGGCGCACAGACGCCGGAATTTGCGACTCGTAGACGGTGGCAGCCAGCTTGGGCAGACGGAACATATCCGCCACGCCGTGATAGCACACCCGATCGCCGCTGCCGAATTCGCGGTGGGTGTTGTAGTCGAAAAAACACCAGCCGATCGCGCCGACTACATCGTCACGCCCGCGCATGGCGTCCTGAATGTGCGCGTGCAGGAGCGCATGTTGAATCTGGTGGCGCTCATTGTCGCTGGTCTTGGTCGAAAAACGGTGCCCGGCGTACTCGGTGATCAGGTGTGGGGTATCGGTCGGGGCGACAACGGTATCGCTGAAGTCGTTGTAGGTGTACACGTCCTCCAGAAATTCGCTGCCCTGGAAGAAGCGCACGCCGCCCGTCTGACGGGTGGGATCGATCTGGTGCGCCAGCGCGTTGGTGGCGGTGTAGAGCGCGTGGTGGTCGAACGACTCGTTGACTCGCACCCCCCACAACACGACCGACGGACGGTTGCGGTCGCGCTCGATCATCACGCGCACGTCGCGCAGGGTGAGCGCCTGCCAGTCGGAATCGCCGACGAACTGCCAGCCGGGAATTTCCTCGAACACCAGCAAGCCGATCTCGTCGCAGCGATCGAGAAAATGGCGTGACTGCGGATAGTGCGAGGTGCGGGCGATGTTGACGCCGATCTCGTATTTCAGGATGTCGGCGTCTTTGCGCTGCAAGCGGGCGGGCGCTGCCGCGCCGATGTAGGGATAGGTCTGGTGACGGTTCAGCCCGACCAGCCTGAGCCGATCGCCGTTCAGGTAAAAGCCGTCTTTCTGAAACACGGCATGACGAAAGCCGATGCGCTCGCTCACCTGGTCGATCGCTGTGTCGCCGTCGAGCAGCGTCACGGTCACGGTGTACAACGACGGCGATTCTGGCGACCACAGGGCGATCGCGTCGAGCGGGTCGAGCGGGTCGAGCGCGTCGAAATGAATGGCGATGCCTGTGCTGGACGCTGTGGCGATCGCCGTCCCGGTCGAGTCGAGCAGGGCGGCGCGCAGGGTGAATCCGGCGGGCAGGTCGTCGCTCAGGGTCACGTCCACGTCGAGGGCGGGCGCGGTCAGCACATTGAGCGGCTTGGCGAAGATGCGCTCGATATAGACGGGTTCGACGAGGCGCAGTGCCACCTCGCGGTAGATGCCGCCAAAGGTCAGATAATCGACCAGTGCGCCGTTGGGAGGGATGTCCTCGCGCTCGGTCGAGTCGAGGCGCACCTGCAGCGTATTGCCCCCGTCGCGCAGATGCTCGGTCAGCTCGAACGTGAACGGCACATAGCCGCCGTCGTGATCGCCGAGCGAGATGCCGTTGATCAGCACGGTGGTGGCGGTCATGGCGCCTTCAAAATCGACGAATACGCGGCGCCCGGCGCGCGCTGCGGGCAGCGTGAAATGTTTGCGATAGGTCGAGATGAACTGATAATCCTGATTGTCAAAGTTGCGCATGGGCAGGATGATGTTGCTGTGTGGCAGCGTGACCGACGTGAAGTCCGAGTCGGGCGCGCCGTAGGACAATTCGCGGGCGGCAAACAGCCAATCGTGGTTGAACGCGATGATCGAGCGCATGGGTGCAGGAATCCTTAGAGGAAATTTTGAATCGAATCGTGTGTGATTGTGACGCAGACCGGGCAATGGCGAAAGTCGGGTTCATGCGAGTTTATTGCACGGCGGCGCTGCGTCCGCAGCGCCAGCGTCGCTACAGGCATCAGCGCTACAGGCATCAGAATGGACACAGCGCCGCCGTCGTGTACAGCGGCGACTCGGCGCCGTAGCGATTGAGCAGCCCCACGGCGTCCAGCCGCGCTGCTGCCACCTCGCGCGCTTCCCCGCAGCCCGCGCTGATGCTGCCCGTGACGGTGAAGCCGTTCCAGAACTCCAGCCCCATCGCAGCATAAGGGGGCGCGGCGTTCAAGTCGGGGTAATCGACGATCAGACGTGCCTGCACCGCGTCGGCGCGCGGGTCGTCGGAGGCGGCGTAGGCGATCAGCAGCCGATAGAGCGCATAGGCACGCAGCGTCAGCGCATCGTCGGGCAGCCAATCCTCCAGCGCGGGATCATCGACGGCACGCAGATAGAGCGCGATCGCCTCGTCGTAGGAAGCCGCTTCGAGTGCCGAGTCCGCCGCGTGCAGCGCCTGAATCCGGTAGCGCGGCGGGTCGAGCTGGGTGATGGCACGCACGTAGCTCGACCCGTCCCAATCCCAGACGGTGTAGCCAGTGCGGATCGGTCCGCTGGTGGCGTCACCCGTCCCGCTGGTGCGGGCAATGATCTCGTCGATACGATCGTCGTCGATGTCTTCGAGCGTCGGCGGTTCAGCATTGACCAGCGCATCGCTGATCAGATTGACGAAGCGTCCGCGATCGCGCTCCCAGGTCACCATTTGCGCCTGGTACACGCACGTTTCTCCGGCTGGACACGACCGCGCGGCGAACAGCAGGTCTGGCACCCCGTCGGCATTGGCGTCATTCGCCCCGATGATCTGTGGGATCGATTCACTCAGAGTGACGCGGTAGCGATCGATGGCACGTCCGTTGACGCAGCCGACGATCAGCAGCACGCCTTCATCGCCGGTGCGGTATAGCACGATGAATTCGTTCGTGCCTTCTCCGGTCAGGTCGAGATCGCCGCGTGCCCCACCGTCGGCGTCGATAGCACCCCAGCCGCGTAACCCACCCTCCAGCGCGACCAGCGTCCCACCGTCCGACAAAAAGCCGATGATGGCGGAGTCGAGCAGGGGGGCGGGCGGGGCGGATGCGGGCAGAGTCAGCGACTCGTCCGGCGCGGGACAGGTCGCCAGATCGGGCGTGGCGGATGGCAGACGGGCGGCGGCGAGCGCGGCAGCCGGGGCGCCCAGATCGAGCGCGCCGGAGTCCGGTGGGGGCACGGGGGCACGCAGCACGCGCCCTGGTGTCACGGTCGGGAAACGCGGCGCGTCGGCGGTCGGCATGGGTGGAGTCGGCGTGCACGAGGCGAGCGCCGCGCACAGCAGCATGAGAACGAGATGGCGTCGTGTGATCATGGCGCCATTATAACGCGCGATCTTGACGCCGGGGGAATGGGCTGATAGACTCGTTTTTGCATGCCCCCGTCGTCTAGAGGCCCAGGACGCAGCCCTTTCAAGGCTAAAACACGGGTTCGAATCCCGTCAGGGGCACTGTTCGTATACGGGTCAAACCCTGAAAGAGCGGGAACGTGCAGTACAGCGTTCCCGCCTTTTTATTTATGCTGACTTTCTGTCCCTGCTGCCGGAGTCGTCCGCGCTGTTTTACGTGCTGTTTAAAGGGAACCCTGTGTCGATCACCGTTCACACCCTGGCGTTCGCGGATTACCCTCAATATCGCGGCGCGCTGATCGACCTGCTGATCGATGTCGTCGATCACGGCGCATCGGTCAACTTTCTCGCGCCGCTGGATCGCCGCACGGCAGAAACATTCTGGGATCGGGTCGGCGCACAGGTGGAGACCCGCGAACGGGTGATCCTGCTCGCGCTCGACGCAGGTCAGCTCGTCGGCACCGCACAGCTCGTGCTGGCGACTCAGCCCAACGGCTTACATCGTGCCGAGGTGCAAAAAGTCCTCGTCCACAGCACACAGCGCCGACGTGGAATTGGCACGCTGCTGATGACGGCGACCGAAGCTGCCGCCCGCCAACATCAACGCACCACGCTGATCCTCGATACCGAGACGGACAGCGACGCCGAAAGCCTGTATCGCAAGGCGGGTTACCTGCGCCTGGGCGTCATCCCAGATTACGCGCTCGACACGCGCGGTAGGTTGCAGGCGGCGACCGTCTTTTACAAGCTGCTGTAGCGTTCCTTAGGCGGACGACGCGCCTCACAAGGGGACGTTGTAGGTTTGGCGTGCCATGCCTCTACCCCCCCACGCGCGCCAGCAGCGTCTCGACCGTCCCCGCCCACTGCATCGACTGGGAAATCATCGCCTCAAGATCGTTACGCTGCACCCCGTAATCCCCAAATCCGGCATGATTGCTGCCCGCGATCAGCACACAGGCGGCGTCGTCGGGCAGATTGGCTTTCAACTCCTCGACCTCGATCGGCGTGTTGAGTCCGTCGCGGTCGCCGTCGATCGAGACGATCGGCAGATCGAGCGCGCTCAGATCGCCCGCTGGATACGATCCGCATCAGCGTCAGATCACAGCCGGGCTGACCTGTGCCTCGAAACGCAACACCTCGCCCTCGACGCCGACGCGGATCGTGCTGCCGGACGGGAACATATCCTCGACGATGCGCGCGCTCAACGGACGAGTGAGCAGCCGCTCGATCGCCCGCCGCAGCGGACGCGCCCCATTCACCGGATCGTAGCCGCGCCGCAGGATCAGGGTGCGCGCTTCCGGCAGCAGCTCCAGCTTGAGCCGCTGCGACACCAGCCGACCGACCAGCTCCGAGAGCTGCAGATCGAGAATCTTTTCCAGCGCCAGATGACTGAGCGCCCGAAAGATCACCACCTCGTCGATGCGATTCATGAATTCCGGGCGGAAGAAGCGCGCCAGGTGTCCATCGTAGTCGGGGTCACGCAGCGACGTGCCAAAGCCGAACGAGGTGCGCGCTCCTTCCTCGGTGCCGATATTGCTGGTCATGATGAAGACGGCATGACGCGCATCGACCCGTCCGCCATGCGCATCGCTCAGGCGTCCCTCGTCGAACACCTGCAAAAAGATGTCGAATACCTCCGGCGCCGCTTTCTCAACCTCATCGAGCAGCACCACGCTGTACGGACGGCGGCGCAAGCCGTCGGTGAGCTGTCCGCCTCGGTTGGCATCGCGGTAGCCGGGGGGGGCGCCGATGAGCCGCGCGACCGTATGCGCGTCGTGAAACTCAGACATATCGAGCCGCAGCAGCGCGTCCTCACTGCCGAACAGGAAATGCGCCAGCGCGCGCGCCAGCTCGGTCTTGCCGACGCCGCTCGGACCCAGGAACAGGAATACCCCGATCGGACGGTCAGGATCACTCAAGCCCGCGCGGGCGGTCTTGATCGCCGCCGCGACCGTAGCAACGGCGTCATCCTGCCCGATCACCCGACGCAACAGCGCGGGCTCGATCTCCGCCAGACGCCGCCGCTCGTCCTGGTCGAGCTGGCTGACCGGAATACCCGTCCATTCACTCAGCACCGACGTGATATGATGCAGATGCACACCCGCGACATGGGTCTCGATCGTCATCGATGCGGCGATCTCGTCCGGCGAGACCGAGCCGATCCGTTCACGGGCGCACGCCTCATCTAACAGATCGAGCGCCTTGTCGGGCAGCCGCCGCTCGGACAGATAACGCACCGACAGGCGCACAGCGGCTTCGATGGCGTCGGCGTGGATGACGACGGCGTGGTGCTTTTCCAGGCGTTCGCGCTGTGCCAACAGGATCGCCAGTGCGTCCGTTTCGCTCGGTTCGTCGATGTCGATCGGGCGGAAACGACGGTCGAGCGCCGGGTCCTGCGCGATCGCGCGGCGATATTCCTCGTGGGTGGTCGCGCCGATGCACACTACGTCACCGCGTGCCAGCGCGGGCTTGAGGATGTTGGCGGCGTCCAGGTTGCTATCGATCGTGTCGCCGGCGCCGACGATGGTATGAATCTCGTCGATGAACAGGATCACATTGCCCGCGCGCCCGGTCTCCTCGATAATGCCGATCAGCCGTTCCTCGAACTGACCGCGCAGGCTCGTCCCGGCGACCAGCGCGCCGATCTCGATCTGGATGATGCGCTTTTCCAGCAGCGAGACAGGTGCCGTCTTGTGATAGATGGCATATGCCAGCCCCTCGACCACTGCCGTCTTGCCGACCCCGGCATCGCCCAGCAGCAGCGGATTATTTTTTTTACTGCGTGCCAGCGTGCGCGCGACCGCTCGAATCTCGTCATCACGGGCGATCGCCGCGCCGATCTTACCTTCGGCGGCTTGCGCAGTCAGATCGCGTCCATATTTGTCGAGCAGCGGAGTCGGGTTGCCCAGGCGTCCGGTGACCACGCGCTCGCGTCCACCCAACACCGGATACAGTTCGTCGGACGGAAAATCGTCGATCTCGGAAAAGTGGAACAGCGACTCTTCCTCGTCGTTGAGGCTGCGACTGGGCGTGCGCGGATCGATCTCGAAAGCCTCGCTCAACATGCGCTGGAGCCACAGGTTGACGTTGAAGCCCAGCTCGATCAGCTTGCGCACCGGGACGCTTTCGCCTTCCTGCAGGATCGCCAGCACGATGTGATCCTCGGTCACGTCGTCGGCATCGTCGCGTTCTGCCAGGAAGATCGCCAGCGACAACACCATCAGCACACGCGGGGTCATCGGCAGCACTTCTTCGTAGCTGCCCTCCCCGGTGCCGATCTCACGACGAATCTCGTTGCGCACGGCGCGCGGGTTCAGCCCGGCGCGGTCGAGCATCTTGTGCGCGACCCCGCCTTCAATTTTGGTCATGGCGACGAAGAGATGTTCGACGCCGATGTAGTTGTGATTGAGACGGCGCGACTCCTCGGCAGCGCCGCCGAGCAGCGGGGCACAGCGGCGGCGGATGTCTTTTTCGGGAAATTCAGGCTGCTGACTCACGACACGACCCTTACATTGGCTTACAGTGGGTGCAAGACGTTGAGTCTAGTATAGCAAACGATACGATGGGTGATGTTATGGTATTTTTAGCGTCGGCATCCGCAGCGACCAGCGTGGCACAAATTTCTCCTCGGTGCAACAATATACGAATATAAGAGTCTTTCGTCTGATCCCCTGAATTTGTCCATTGGCTGTTTTTTGGCTATTCTTCAGGCAACGTCCACGATAAAGCCTATTCAACCGCGTGCTATTCTCGTTGATCGTGCCTGTCCACAACGGCGGTGCATCGTTTCGGCTGTGTCTCGACAGCGTGGCGGCACTGGCACCCGCCCCATTCGAGCTGATCGTGGTCACCAACGGCACGTCCGACGGTTCCGATGTGCTCGCCAGGTCGTTCGGCGCCATTGTGATCGCGCTGCCATCGGCGGTCGGACCGGCGCGGGCGCGCAATATCGGCGCGGCAGCGGCGCGCGGCGATGGGATCGTCTTCATCGACGCCGACGTGACCGTCCCGCCCGACCTGATCGCCCGCATCGCCGCCGCGTTCGGCGCCGATCCCGGTCTGGCGGCGCTGATCGGCTCTTACGACGACGCCCCCGCCGATCCCGGCTTTTTCTCGCAGTACAAGAATCTGCTGCATCATTACACGCACCAGACCGCCAACGCCGATGCCTCGACCTTTTGGGGGGCGTGCGGCGCGATCCGGCGCGCGGTCTTTTCAGACGTAGGTGGCTTCGACGAGTCGTTCGCACGTCCGTCGGTAGAGGACATCGCGCTCGGCTATCGTCTGAAAGCGGCTGGACACCGAATCGTGCTGGTCAGGACGATCCAGGTGAAGCACCATAAGCGCTATACAGCGTTGTCGATGGTGCGCTCCGACTTTTTCGACCGCGCGCTGCCCTGGACACGACTGCTGCTGACCTACCGTCAATTCAGCGCCGATCTCAATCTCACGCACAGCGCCCGTGCCAGCGTTGCCCTGGTCTATCTGCTGGCAGGCAGCCTGTGTGCGGCGCTGCTCTGGCGTCCGGTGCTGCTGGCATCGCTGGGGTGTGCCTTGGCGCTGCTGCTACTCAATCGCGCGGTTTATGCGTGGTTGTGGCATCGACGCGGCGGCGCGTTCGCGCTGCGCGCTGTCCCCTGGCATTGGATGTATTACCTGTACAGCGGGGCGGCGTTCGTGATTGGATCGATCGAGCATCGGCTGGGCTACACTACACAGAAAGGCAAACCCGCTTGACACAGAGGGTGCATATCATCGGTGCTGGACCCGCTGGCTTGACAGCGGGGCTGGAGCTGGTCAATCACGCCGTGCAACCGATCGTTTTTGAAGCCAGCGGGCAGATCGGTGGTATCTCGCGCACTGAGGTGTATAAGGGCTATCATATCGACATCGGCGGACACCGTTTCTACACCAAAGTAGCGGCGGTCGAGGCGCTGTGGCACGACATTCTCGGTGACTCGATGCAGACCGTGCCGCGTCTGTCGCGCATCTACTACGACGGCAAGTTTTACAAGTACCCGCTCGATCTGGTCTCGACGCTGCGACAGCTTGGTATCGTCGAGAGCGCCCGCATCGCCTGGAGCTATCTGCTGGCGCGGCTGCGTCCGTCTCCGGTCGAAGACACCTTCGATCAGTGGGTGTCCAACCGCTTTGGACGACGGCTGTTCAATATTTTCTTCAAGACCTACACCGAAAAAGTGTGGGGTATCCCGTGCAGCCAGATACAGGCGGATTGGGCGGCGCAGCGCATCCAGAATTTGTCGCTGACGACGGCGGTGCTGAACGCGCTGCTGCCGAATCGCGCCGGAACCGTGAAATCGCTGATTGAAGAATTCGAGTATCCCACTCATGGGCCCGGCATGATGTGGCAGGGATTTGCCGATGCGGTAACGGCGCGCGGTGGTTTGATTCATATGAATCAGCCAGTGTGCCGCCTGCATCACCAGGACGGACAGGTCACGCATCTGACCACTGCCGACGGCGCCGCGCATCCGGTCGAGCGAGTCATCTCCAGCATGGCGCTGCGGGCGCTGATCGAGCGTCTCGATCCGGCACCGCCCGATACGGTGCTGGCGGCGGCGCGCGCGCTGGCGTACCGCGACTTTCTGATCGTCGGCGTGATCGTCGATCGACGTGATCTGTTCAAGGATAATTGGCTCTATATTCACAGTCCCGATGTGATGGTCGGTCGCATCCAGAATTTCAAGAACTGGAGCGCGGCGATGGTGCCCGACCCCGACAAGACCTGCCTGGGCATGGAATACTTCTGCAATGAAGGCGACGCGATCTGGGCGATGACCGACGACGCGCTGATCGCATTGGCAGCGCGCGAGCCGGAGCGGCTCGGTCTGGCGTCGGCGGCGCTGGTCGAGGATGGCGTGGTCATCCGCCAGTTGAAGGCGTATCCTGTCTATGACGCACATTACCGCGACAATGTGGCGATCATCCGCCGCTATCTGGATGGGTTCGACAATCTGCAAACGATCGGACGCAACGGCTTGCACCGCTACAACAATCAGGATCACTCGATGCTGACCGGGCTATTCGCGGCGCGCAACATCCTGGGTGAGCATCACGATCTGTGGGATGTGAATACCGAGCGCTCGTACTACGAGACCTTCATGACCGACAAAGGACAAAAACGTGCCTCATAAAATTGGCATTATCGGCTGCGGCGTCGCAGCGCAGGCGCTGCATCTGCCGGCGCTGACGCGGCTGTCCGACGTGACCGTCGCCGCCGTCTCCGATATCGACCCGGATCGCGCGCGTCAGGCGGCGAGTCGATTCGGCGTCGCGCGAGCATTCACCGATTACCGTGACGTGCTGGCAGACCCAACGATCACGGCGGTCGGCGTGCTGACTCCCCCGGCGACCCATGTCGAGATCGGCACGGCGGCGCTGGAGGCGGGCAAGATGGTCTTAATGGAAAAGCCGCTGGCGCTGACGCTGAACGGCTGCGACCGGCTGATCGAGGCGGCGGGAACGCGGCGGACTGCGGTCGGCTTCAACCTGCGCTACCATCGTCAGATCGCGGCGGCAAAGCGGGCGCTGGCGGGCATCGGAACGCCACTGGTATTCCGGTCGTGCTTTTCCGGGACGGGCAATCTCAAGGGGAACCGGACGGACTGGCGTGGGCAAGTCGGGATGGGCGGCGATGCGCTGATCGACCTGGGCACGCATCATTTCGACCTGCTGCGCTGGCTGTTCCAGACCGAGTTCGAGACGATCGAGGCGGTGCGCCAGGGCGAACACGGCGCCGTCGTGACGGCACGGCTGCACAATGGCGTGATGGTGTCGAGCGTATTCAGTCATGGCATGGCGGGCGGGCACACGATCGAGATCTATGGCGAGCGCGGTCGGATCGCCTGCGCCCCCTATCAATTCGATGGTCTGCGTATCGATTATGAGGGTGCGCCATCCGGCGGCGCGCGCGCTGTGGTCAGCACGCTGATGCACCCGCTGCGCGCCCTGCCGCGCGCGCTCTCGACCTCCTCGTCGGGCGGCGATTTTGCCCTGGCATATGTCGAGGAATGGCGCGCCTTTCTGAACGAGGGCGCTGTGCCCTCGCTGCGCGATGGCAGACAAGCGCTGGCGATCGCGCTGGCGGCGGCGGAGTCGATGGAGGCAGGCGCGCGCGTCTCCATCAGTAGTGCAGGAGTCCTATGAGCGCCCCCGCGATGTCGATCATCCTGGCGACGCCGGGATCGTATGACACCATCCGTAAGACCATGTCGTATCTGCGCGCGCAGACCGTGCGCGATCAACTGGAGATCGTGATCGTCACGCCGTCGGCGGCGCTGCTGGCGCTCGATACGGCGGATATGGTGGGCTTCGATTCATATCAGGTGGTCGAGGTGCCGCCCTTCACGACCACCTCGACCCCGCGCGCGCTCGGAATCGAGGCGGCGCGCGCCGATCGTCTCGATCCTCGAAGATCACGCTTATCCGCTGCCCGAATGGGCGGAGGCGCTGATCGGGGCGCACGCCATGCCTTACGCGGCGGTCGGCGCAGCGGTGCTGAACCCCAACCCGGACACCCTTGTCAGTTGGGCGGATTTTCTCATGGGCTATGGTCATTGGATGCCGCCGATCGCGTCCGGCGAAATGGATATGCTGCCGGGGCACAATGGCAGTTTCAAGCGCGCCGCCCTGCTGCGTTTTGGCGATGAACTGGCGGCGCTGATCGAGATCGAGATAGCGGTACAGGCGCGCCTGCGCGCAGCCGGAGAAAAGCTGTACCTGGAGTCGCGGGCACAGTTCTATCACCTCAATTTTTCGCGTTATCGCACCTGGTTGCCCGCGATCTTCGTCAATGGGCGCGTGTATGCGGCGGGACGCAGACGCGAATGGTCGGCGCTGAAGCGGCTGATCTACGCGGGGGGATCGTTCCTGATCCCGCTGGTGCGGATCGGACGCATCCGTCAGGACGTGCGCGATCCGGCACAGCGGCGCGCGCTGTTTCCAAGGATCGTCCCGGTGCTGCTGCTCGGTCTGTTTACCAGCGCGATGGGGGAGATGTTCGGCTACGCGCTCGGCAGCGGACGCGCCAGCCGCGATCTGGTGCGCTATGAATTCAACCGCGTGCGCGATGTACGACCGAGTGATCTCACCGTCGCATCCATCGAATCCACCCACGAAAGCGCATAATCGATGCCTCAGCTCTCCGCTATTCTGATCGCCCCAGAAACATATGCCGGTGTGCGCGGCAGTATCGCCTGCTGGCGCGCCAGTACGATCGCGCACGAGACGAGATGATCCTGAGCGTCGTAGCGGGCACGACGATCGATCCCGACGCAGCGCACGGCTTCGCGGCATTCCAGGTGATCGAGTCGCCGTCGATCGACGACATGAGTGCGATTCGCGCCGAGTCCGTGCGCCACGCCACCGCCCCGCTGGTCGTGCTGGCGGAAGATCACGCTTTCGTTCGCCCTGATACGGCGGAACGGTATGTCCAGGTCCTGCGCGATCCGGCGATCGCCGTGACGGGTCCCGCGATCGTCAACGCCAACCCCGCCTCGCGCACTTCTCAGGCGGACATGCTGATCAGCTTTTCGACCTGGTTCGCCGTCCCGTCGGGCGACATCGACTCGCTGGCGGGACACAATGGCTGTTATCGGCGGGACGTGCTGCTGACATTCGGGGATCGGCTGCCGCTGATGCTGAAGAGCGAGCGCGTGCTGCATTATGAATTGAGCGCGCGCGGGCTTCGCCTGCGCATAGATGGCGATGCCAGGCTCGAACACGCCAACATAGCCCTGTTCGGCTCGTATCTGAACCACAAATGGATCGGTGGTCGCATCTTTGGGGGTATCCGCGCGGGGTCGTGGTCACCCGCGAAACGGCTGGCATACGCCGCTGCCGCGCCGCTGGTGCCGCTGATGCGGCTGCGGCGGATTCTGTCGCATCTGCGCCGCTCGCCCGCGGACTACGCCGCGCTCATGCCTGGCATTTTGCCGCATGTGCTGATTGGCTTGGCGCTGCACGCGCTCGGTGAGGCGGTCGGCTACCTGTTCGGGGAAGGTGAGTCCAGCGCGAGGAAGTACCTGCCGCTTGAAGTGTATCGCCACCGTTACATGCTGCCCGGTGAATGGGAGGCGCTCCAGGACAAATGCCCCTGACGCCGCGTTACTCGGTGATCATCCCGACCTACAACCGTCCGGCACGCCTGCGCGAGTGTCTGACCGCGATCGCCGCGCTCGACTTTCCGCGCGATCGCCGCGAGGTGATCATCGTCGATGACGGCAGTCCGACCGCGCTGGATGCGGTCGTCGCGCCCTTTCGGAGCGCGCTCGATCTGCGCCTGATTCGCCAGGACAACGCCGGTCCCGCATCGGCGCGCAACGCCGGGATCGCCGCCGCCAGCGGCAGCTATGCCGTATTTACCGACGACGACTGCGCACCGGAAGCGAGCTGGCTGCGCGCGATCGAGGAGCATTTCGCCGTCTATCCCGATGTGATGATCGGCGGGCGCACCGTCAACCGTCTGCTCGACAATCCCTACAGCGCGTCGAGTCAGCGCATCGTCGATGTGGTCTATCGCCACTACAACGCCGATCTACATGATGCCCGCTTCATCGCCAGCAACAACATGGCGCTGCCACTCGATGCCCTGCGCGCGGTCGGCGGCTTCGACCCGGCGTTTCACTTCGCGGAAGACCGTGAGCTGTGCGATCGCTGGCGCTTCAGTGGGAGAAAGATTCACTACCTGCCGGGCGCCCGCATCCAGCACGCCCACGCGCTGACGCTGGCGTCGTATACGCGCCAGCACCTCGCTTATGGACGCGGCGCGCACGACTTTCACACCGTCCGCGCCGCGCGCGGGTCGGGCACGCTGGCGGCGGAAACGGGTTTCCATGCCGATGTGAACAATTGGCTGATCCGTCCGGTGATGGAGACTCCCGGTGTAGGCGGCAAGCTGATGACGCTGGCGCTGCTGGCGCTGTGGCAGGGCGCCAACGCGGTCGGCTATTTGTCGGCGCGCCTGGGTCTGCGTCGGTGACCGACGCCGCCGCGCACGGGCGCCGGGTCTCGATTGGGACGATCACGCTGTTCATGGCGTCCGCGATCAGCCTGCCGACCGGGATCGTCACCGCCGCCTACCTGACCGACCGGTTCGGCGCCGAGGGCTACGGCATGTTCGCGGTCGTGGTGGCGCTGGTGGCGTGGTTCGAGCTGTGCAGCACGCAATTTTTCGCGCGCCCGACCGTCAAGCTGATCGCCGAGTCCGATCACTGGCGCCGGGACGCCTCAGCGATCCAGCGGGCACAGCTCACTATCGCGCTGGCGGCGGCAGGGCTGCTGCTGCTGCTGGCACCGGCGATCGCGCGCGCGCTCGGATCGGATGCGCATGCCGACGCGCTGCGTCTGCTGGCGATCGATATTCCGATCTACGCGCTGGCACAGAATCACGCTGCCATCCTGATCGGACGCGGCGACTACAACAAACGCGCGGCGCTGGTCGCGGTGCGCTGGCTGGCGCGCATGGTGCTGATCGTGGCATTCGTCGGTGCGGGTTGGGGGCTGACCGGGGCGCTCTTAGGCTGCATCGGCGCGTCGCTGGCGGAGCTGATCGGAGCGCGGCTGCTGGCGCCGCTGCCGCTGCTGGCGCGGGCGCCGGGGCTGCGTCTGACCGCCTACGTCGTGCCGATCACGCTGCACACATTGGGTTTCGAGCTGTTCAAGCGGCTCGACCTGATCGCTGTCGAGTCGGTCGGCGCGGCGGGGGACGCTGGCTACTATGCGGCGGCACAAAATCTGACGATCGTGCCGACGCTGTTCGCCATGTCGCTGTCGCCGCTGCTGCTGTCGGCGCTGGCGCGGACGATGCGCGCGGGCGATCCTGACGCCGCACGGGCGCTGGCGCGTGGAGCGCTGCGCGTGATCGCCCTGCTGCTGCCGTTCGCGGGGGCAGCCGCCGCCCTGAGCGATGCGGTCGTGCGTCTGATCTACGGGGATGATTTTGCGCCCGCCGCGCCGATCATGGCGATCCTGATCTTCGGCGCGCTGGCGATTACGCTGCACTCGGCGGCGGCGGCGATCCTGTTGGCTGCCGATCGTCCGGGGTGGGTGTTCGCGCTCAATGCGCCGCTGGCGCCGCTGGCGTTCATGCTGCAATGGCTGCTCGTGCCGCGTTGGGGGGCGGTCGGCGCGGCAGGCATCAGCACCGTGCTGGCATGCGCGGCGGTCGTCGTGATGCTGATCGCAGTCCGCCGCACCTGGGGGGTGGGCGTGCCGACTCCGACCTGGATTCGCGCCGGGGTGCTGTGCGTCGGCGCGTATGCCGTGTGTGCGCTCGTGCCGACGACGGGCGCGGCGCTGCTGCTGGCGCTGGTCGGCGTGACCGTCGTGATTGTCGTCGGTTATACGGTCAGTGAAGAGATCACACCGCCGGAATGGGCGTTTGCGCGCTCGCTGCTGCCGAGGCGATGGCGCCGCGTGTGACGACTCGGCGCACATGCGGCACCACCTCCAGCACCTCTGGATCGTCCAGCTGCGACTCGTGCTTTCCGTGCAGATGATCAACAGGAATTCGCCAGCGGCGAGGCGTGCCCATCCCTGTTCGCGCGGTTCGATGCGATCCGGCGGCTGGCGTCGGCGCGAGTAGCGGCAGGTGAAATACAGCAGCGTGCCGTCGAAAGGCTGTGGCGTGTAGCCGCGCATCAGCGCACGCATACTGCTCTGTACGCGCATGTTGAGCAGCTCGCCGGGGCTGTGCCTGATCGTGCGGCGCACCCAGCGCTGACAGCGGGCACGGGCGCGCACGATCACATGACCCAGCGCTTCGCCGGGTGCCAGTCGTCGCAGCGTGTCGATATAGCGGATCAGCGGCGATCCTTTGCGCCGCTGTCTCGATACATCGGGATAGGTCATGTTGGAATCGACGATGAAGACAGCGTTGCCGACCGCGATCTGATCACGCGCACGGAGTACGACAGCGACGGGCGTGTCCGCTGGACTCAGGACGCCATCGGGCGCAAGACCTGGATGGTGTATGACGCGCTCGGTCGCCAGAAGAAGGTGATCCGCAATTGCACCTACACGACCGGCAGCCCCGCCCCGGAGGACGACGCTTATGTCGGGCAGCACGCCAGCGACAGCGCCAAAGACGGGATCACCCGGACGATTTATGACAGCCAGGGGCGGGTCGGGGCGACGATCGACGCGCATAACCGCGAGACTCGCTTTGAATACGACGTACTCGGTCGGCGTGTCAAGACCATCCGCAATTACGTCGATGGTGCCTATGCCAGCGCCGCACCCGATCAGGATATGACCGAGACCACCGTCTATGACCTGGCGGGGCGGGTGGGACGCACGATCGACAATGCCGGTCAGGAGATGCGCTTCGAGTACGATCTGCTCGGTTGGCGCATCAGGACGATCAGCTTCTACCAGGACGGGGTGTACAGCGCGGCACAGCCCGACCGCGACCTGATCGCCGCCGCCACGCTGAACGAGACATTTTTCAGCACATGCAGGCGCGGCTGGCGCGGTGCGGCATAGCTGTATTCGATCCCTTCGATCACGATGCCCATGTCAGCCCGACGGTGCCTCGGTCGCTTCGGCGGTCGCTTCGGGTGTCATCGCCTGCAGACTGGCATATGCCAGTTCTGCCGGAATGGGATCGTAGAAGCTGTTCACGTCGATCGGCGCATCAACGTCGCCTCGCGCAACCAGCCAATCGGCGTAATCCTGCAGGAATGCGAGATCCGGCTTGCCATCCTCTGCAAAGCGACCCCAACAGGTAGCGGCGATAATGTCGGGATCGGCGTTGGTGGCGGCGGCGAACAACTCGACATTGCGCGGGGTGGCGCCTTCATTCGCCTGGCGCGATCCCTGCAAGAGCGCGGTCAGATAGCGCTCGCCCAGATCACCCTCGAACATGCGCGGACCAAACATGATCAGCGAAATGGTCGCATTCGGACGCGCCTCGTTGACTCCAAGCAGCGGCTCGATCGCATACAAACGCTCGTAGATCGTCATCTGCGGTGCATTCAACAGCACGACATCGAGTTGGTCGTTCACCAGCGCCTCGGTGCGCAGCGCATTGTCCATCGTCTCGAAACTAACGTCGTCGGCGCGGCGGTCAGCCCGATCTGCTGCAGCCAGCCTTCCAGGAAATACAATCCGATCAACCCGCCTGAGGCATAGCGCGCGCCGCGCCAGCCTTCGGCAGTCTGGAAACGCGCACTGCTGCCGGCACTCGTATAAAAATTGTTGTATGAACAGCCGCCGGGTGCCTCGTAATTGGCGACAGCAACCGCCTTGATATCGGCACCACGCAGCACCGTATTGAACAAACCTGGGGTGAGCGGCACCTGAAACACATCGATCTGACCCGCGATCAGCAGCGTCATCGGTTCAGGGGAATAGGTGCTGTTGGCGACGTTCTCGACGAACTCCAGGCGCACACCCTGAGCCTCGAAGAAGCCTTCCTCGACGGCGATCAGGGTGTTGGCGGTGCCGATCGCGTAGCTCGATGCAGTCAGGCGCACGGTATCGGGCGCTGGCTCGTCTTGCGCGGACACGATCACACTGATAGTTATCAGCAGCAGGATGATCAGCAGGGCGAAACGGCGCATGGGGGTAGTGAGCATAGGTGTCCTCCTCGTCGTCGTGGGGGAGGGAGAGTTCGTGTTTTATCAATTTTTACAAGAAGCAGCTTACTGTTTTATAGTCTAACACGAAGTCCAACAACGCTTTGCGCTTCCATCGACGCTCATGCTGCCGCTGATTTTGTGGTGATGGTGCCAGGCGCGTCGCTGGCGCGTCGGGGCGTGATGCGCGGCAGCAGCGCGGGCAGCAGCAGCAACCACACACCGACCCCAGGGATCAGGTAGCGCAGCAGCGAGTAAGTCGCTGAGGACGTGACCCAGAAGTACAACCCGAACGCCCACAACACGATCGTCCAGCGGCGCGCATCGGCACCCCGCCGCCACCCGCGCCAGGTCGCACAGCCGATCAGCACCAGATAGGGGATTTGGATCAGCAGTATCAGCTCCTGATACGACCCCGATGCCGTGCTGTACCAGCTCTGCGCGAAGCGGAGCAGCGTCCAGCGCGTCATGGCGATCGGCTGTGCCCGAAATTCATCCACGAGGACGCGGGCATAATCCCAGGTCGAGTCGATCTCCTCGCGTCGCTCGACCAGCTTCCATTTGAGCGCACGCACATCGTCGGTGACAAAAAGGTCGCCGCGGCTGTTCGCCAGCGTGCTGGTCATGCCGAGACGCAGATTGTGCACGCCCGCATTGCCTGCCAGCAGGGTCAATTGTCCTGACTGCTGGAACAGCCACACCTGCCAGGGCAGCAGCACGACCAGATTGCCCGCCAGCACCAGCGCGACACATGCCAGGCGCGCCCGCAGCGCCTGATCGACGCTCAAAACGACGACCGCCACCGCCGCCGCCGCCACCACGCCAAACGCGCTCGGACGGATCAGCGCCGCGATCCCGAACAAAACACCGACCGCGAAATAGCGTCGATACGCCCGCCCGCCCCTTAGAATGGTCGTGAAGAGCAGCAGCAGCGCGCCGTAGAACACGGTCAGAAAGGGGGTCTCTGTATTGTTCTGCTCTGTCAGCCACAGCGCGAATGGGTAGGTGATCCACAGCAGCCCGACCAGCAAGGCGGCACGACGGCTGCGCCAGATGGCACAGGCGAGCGCGCACATGATCATCCCGGTGAGCACCGTCCAGGTCACCGTGAAGGCTCTGAGCGCGGTCACCTCGCTGATCGGGAGGATGCGCATCACGGCGTACACCGGCACCAGCAGCAGCGAATAACCCGGCGTGCGATAGGTCGCTGGCACCATCACCGGACGGACGAGGTCGGGGAAGCCGGGCGGCTGCCACAGCAGCGCGCGTTCGTCCTCGACAACCAGTCCACGCCCGTCGAGGAGATTGAGCGCCAAAGGACGATAATACGATACCAGATCGGTGTTTTCATCGCCTGGGGGCGCGACGGCGAGGAACAGCAGCGTGATCGTAGGTGTGAAAGCCCCTATCCCAAGCAACAGACGAGTCACGATCGCTCCCCTGACTGAAATGAAAACAGAAAGCCAGCGGGTGGGCTGGCTTTCTGATGTGTGGACCTAGAGAGACTCGAACTCTCGACCTCTACAGTGCGATTGTAGCGCTCTTCCAACTGAGCTACAGGCCCGTGACCAACATGATCTGATCATAAAATCTTGATACCGTCCTGTCAAGCCGCAACTCACCCCATGACTTTCCGGCGGTGCGTGGGTAGAATCAACCGCATGATACATGTGCTGATGCTCAGTCTCGATACCGCCATAGCGACCCACCCCGAAGGGGACGCGCGTCTGCGCCATCTCGCCTATGCCGAGCGCGCCGGGGCGCTGACGATCATCGTCTATACCCCACGCGGGGTAGGCGCGCCGCTGCGTGTCTCGTCGAAGCTGCTGATCGTGCCCAGCAACAGCCAGAGCAAGCTGACCTTCCCGATCGATGCGCTACGCCTGGCGCGCCAGATCGCGGCGGAGCAGCGGGTCGATCTGGTGACCACGCAAGACCCGTTCGTCACGGGGGTGATCGGCTGGTGGCTGCGTCGGCTGCTGCGCGCGCCCCTGCTGGTACAGAATCACAGCTACTTCTTCGACAACCGCGCCTGGCTGCGTGAACGTCCTGGCATCAACCATGTGCTGCACATCGTGGGTCAGTTCGTGATCGCCCGCGCCGATATGTACCGCACCGTCAACCGCAAGGAGCGCGACAGCTACCTGGCGCGCGGCGGCGACCGGCAGCGATCGGTGGCGCTGCCGTTGGGGACGGCATCCGAGGCGTTCGCCGCCCTGCCCGACGAACGCGCGTTAGCCGATCTGCGCCGCCGTCTCGACCTCAAGCCGGAACACCAGGTCATTTTATGGGTCGGCTACCCGGTCGGCTTCAAGCGCGTGCCGCTGCTGTTCAAGGTGTTCAAGCGCGTGTCCGAGCGCATCCCCGACGCGCGGCTGGTGCTGATCGGTGATATGAGCCGATCGCCCGTCGATCTGCGTGATCTGACGCGCGACGAGGGCATCCATGCCAAAGTGACCTTGTACGGTCCAGTGCCGCACGAGGAACTACCGCTCTATTACGCGCTCGGTGAGGTGTACGCGCATACCTCCAGCTACGAGGGCGTGCCGCGCGTGCTGTTAGAGGCGTCGGCGGCGGGACTGGCGATCGTCGCCTTCAACGTCGTCGGCGTCAACGAGGTGATCGTCGATGGCGTCAATGGCTATCTGGCGCCCGAACTCGACCTGGACGGCATGGCAGGACGGATGATCTATCTGCTGCAAAATGCGGCGATGGCGCAGCAAATGGGCGCCGAGGCACAGCGCCGCGCGCTTGACCAGTACAGCTTTGACACCTATGTCGAGGCATGGGTGAGCGTGATGGAGCGGGCGGTACAGCTTGGAATGCGTCCATGAAGCGGCTGCTGGTCTTCAATCTGGCGACCGATGCCGACGACCCGATCCTCGGCTTCACATCGCATTGGATCGCACGGCTGGCAGCCCACTTTGACACGCTCGACGTGATCACCATGCGTGCCGGGCGACTGGATTTGCCCGCCAACGTGCGCGTGTGGTCGGTCGGCAAAGAACGCGGACACAGCGAGGCACGGCGCGCGCTGATCTTCTATGGTCTGCTGAGTCGCGCGCTGCTGACGCGCCGCTACGCTGCCTGTTTCGCGCACATGATGCCGCTGTTCGCGCTGATGGGCGCGCCGCTGCTGACTCTCTTCAGCGTGCCGATGACGCTGTGGTACACCCATCGTCAGGATCATCGCGTTTTGCGTATGGCGGCGCGGTTGTCGCGCCGGGTGGTGACGGCGGCGCCGGACAGCTTTCCATTTCACACCCCGAAACTGCGCGCTGTCGGACATGGGATCGACACCGCTTTTTTCGCCCCCGACGAATCGGTCATGCCCGATGATCCGCCGACGATCGTCCAGGTCGCGCGGCTGATGTCGATCAAACGCCAGGCGACCGCGATCCGCGCGCTGGCGCACATGACCTGTCCGGCAAGCCTGCTGCTGATCGGCGGGGTGCCACCGGAACAGGATGACAGCTATCGTCGTGAACTGACCGCGCTGGCGTCCGACCTGGGCGTCGCAGATCGGGTCACATTCGCCGGCGATCAGCCGCGCGACGCGGTGCGCGACGCCTGCCGCCGTGCGTCGATCGCTCTCAACCTGAGTCCGCCGGGCTTGTTCGACAAAGCGGCGCTCGAAAGCATGTCGTGCGGCGTGCCGACCGTCGTCGCAAACACGGCGTTCGACGCGCTGCTCGGCGCGCATAGCGCCCGGCTGTGTGTCGAGGCGCCGGACGACGCCGACGGATTAGCCGCGCGTCTCGATGCGCTGCTGGCGCTGACAGCGGATGCGCGCCGCGCGATCGGCGCCGATTTGCGCGCGGGCACCGTGCGCGCGCACGCGCTCGACGGGCTGATCGCGCGCCTGACGGCGATCCTGCTCACCGGGGAGGCAGCATGAGCGCGATCGTGGAAAATTTCCCCAGGACGCTGGTGATCATCCCGGCGCTCAATGAATCCGAGAGCATTGCCCATGTGATCGGGCTGATCCGCCAGCACGCACCCTGGGCGGATATCGCCGTGATCAACGACGGATCGAGCGACGACACCGGCGCGATCGCCGAGTCGTGCGGGGCATTCGTGCTGCACATGCCGCACAATGTCGGTATCGGCGCGGCGGTGCAGACCGGATTCCTGTTCGCACAGCGACGCGGGTATGCGGTCACGGTGCAGAATGACGGCGACGGTCAGCACGACCCGCGCGAGATTCCGCTGTTGGTCAGCGAGCTGGTGACCAGCGGCGCCGATCTGGTGATCGGATCGCGCTACATCGAGGATCGCGGCTATATCACGCCGATGGCGCGCCGGATCGGGATCGTGCTGCTGGCGCGTGCCATTTCGCTGATCACGCGCCAGCATTTCACCGACCCCACCAGCGGCTTTCGCGCCTCCAACGCCCGCACGATCCGCCTGTGCGCCCGCATCTATCCGCACGACTACCCTGAACCTGAAGCGGTCGTCCTGCTGCACCGTGCCGGGCTGCGTGTGCTGGAAATCCCGGTGACGATGAATCCGCGCTACGGCGGCAAGTCGTCGATCACGCCGATCAAATCGGGCATGTACATGTTCAAGGTCTTTCTGGCGATCGGTGTCGGTCTGCTGCGACCGCCGCCGCACGCCGACGACCGTGAGGTGTAGCGGTGCGCGTGCTGATGCTGTCCAAGGCGCTGGTGGCGGGGCTGTACCAGCGCAAGCTGGAGTGCATCGCCGCGCGCGGGGTCGAGCTGCTGGCGCTGACTCCGGCGTCGTGGCGCGATGAACGCGGCGAACAACTGCTGGAGCGCGTGTACACCGAGGGCTACCGCCTGGAAACCGCGCCGATCTGGATGAATGGTAATTTTCATCTGCACGTCTATCCGACGCTGCGGCGCTGGCTGCGCGACTTTCGCCCACAGATCGTCCATATCGACGAGGAGCCTTACAACGCGGCGTCATGGTGGGCACTCTATGAAGCGCGGCGTATCGGCGCCAAAACGATCTTTTTCAGTTGGCAGAACATTTTACGGACGTATCCGCCGCCGTTCGCCTGGGGCGAAGGCTGGTTTTTGGCGCGAGTCGATCGCGGCATCGTGGGCACCGAAGGCGCGGCAGCAGTGTGGCGTGCCAAGGGCTTTCAGCGTCCCCTGGACGTGATTGCGCAGTTCGGCATCGACCCGGATGTGTTCACCCCGGCGCGAACGCGACCTGATCGCCCGTTCACCATTGGCGCGGTCGCGCGGCTGGTGCCGGAAAAAGGACTCGACCTGCTGCTGCGAGCAGCGGCGCGGCTCGACGGCGCTCACGTCCGCATCATTGGCGGCGGCCCGGCGCGTGCTGCGCTGGCAGCGTTGGCGGGCGACCTGGGCATACGCGATCGGGTGACCTTCATCGATCAGGTGCCCAGCACAGCGATGCCCGACCACTATCGCACATTCGACGTGCTGGCGGTGCCGTCACTGACCACGCCGACCTGGAAAGAACAATTCGGTCCGCGCGCGGGAGTCGAGGCGATGGCGTCCGGCGTGCCCGTCGTCGGGTCGGACAGCGGCGCCATCCCCGATGTGCTGGCGGACGCCGGAATGATCGTGCCAGAGGGCGACGCCGACGCACTGGCGGCAGCGCTGCGTCGGCTACACGACGATCCGGGGTTGGCGCGCGATCTGGCGGCGCGCGGACGGGCGCGCGCGCTGGCGCACTACACCCACGACCAGATCGCGGCGGCGACGGTGGCGGTCTACCGCGCCGTGATCGAGGCTGAACGATAATTGGGTTTTTGACCCCTCTTATGGGATAATTCGGCAATTGGATGACACAAGCCCGCCACCGTCGGGGAGGATGATCCCGTATGACGCAAGAATCGCGCACGCTGCTCGCGGTCACATTTTTGCTCGCCGCGTTATTCGTCGTTATGAATCTGATCGTGCAAGCCGCGCCGATCGGGGAGTGGGGATTGGCACTGGTGCTGATCGTGGTCGGCGTGGTGCTGGCGCTCTCGACCCGGATCGACCTGGCGAGCGGACGCACTGTCGCGGAGGTCGCCGCCGAGCGCGACTCCGGTCTGCCCATGCTGCCGCGTCAGCAGGTGTACGAGTTCGCCGCGCCGACCACGCCGCAGCTCGCCGCGATGATGGCGGCGCCCGCGCTGGCGGCATCGCTCAATGGCGCAGCCGTGATCGGCGACGTGGCGGTCGAGGAGGACTCGCTGCTGCCGATCGAGGACGCATCGAGTGTGTCGGCACAGTCCGCCGCGCCCGATCTGGCGCTGGACGCTGTGAGCGCCGACGAACCCGCGCCGCCGCCGCTGGACGACGAGCCGGCGTCGGGGACGTAACCCGCACAGCATGAAGGACGGTGTCTATGCCCACCCGCCGCGATGACTGGATCGACGAAGACGAGTATCCCGACGACGCCGATGTCGAGCAATTTGGGGAAAGCTCGCCTCCTGACAACGATCCGCTGACGATCGGCACTGTCGGATCGATCCGCCCGCCGTTCTGGACACGCGGACGGATCGCGCTCCTGGTGATCGGGCTGATCATCGTGGCGGCGCTGGTGCTGCCGGCTCTGGCGCCCCTGCTGCGATAACAAAACCTTTATTGTGGTGTGCGCCGATCATCCTGCTGCGCGCCACAGCGCGTATCGCGCTTGCCTATCGCCCCGGATCAAGAGTAAGATCACCCCACACTCGTGACGCAAAAGGCAGGGATCATGTTCTACGGCATCCACGCCCCGGTATTGCTGGCAAAAGTGACCTGGGACGACCCACAGAGCGGCGAACGGGTCGAGTTCGTGCTGGGTGAGGGCGCCACCGTGACCATCGGGCGTCTGGAAACCAACGACATCGGCATCCGCCAACAGCATGTCTCCCGGCAGCACGCCGTCATCAATTACCGCGACGGCATCTTCATGATCAACGATCTGGGCAGCGCCAACGGCGTCTATGTCAACGATCTGCGCTTGTCCGAGCCGTATCCGCTGATCGCGGGGGACGTGATTCGCCTCTACGTGCCGATTCTGCGTTTCGACGCCCTGGCTCCCGATGAAGACGGCAACAGCGAACATGGCACGCTGATCACCGCGGTGGTCGGCACGGGCAAGGGACGCTTGATCATCACCAACGGGCCGCAGGAAGGCAACAGCATTCCCCTGCTCGCCGACACCATCCAGGTCGGGCGCGCCACTGTCAAAGCCGATTGGGAAGTGTGTCTGCAAGACCCGTCGGTCTCGCGTCCGCACGCGCGCATGGAATATCGCGACGAGTCGTGGGTGCTGTACGACCTGGGCAGCAGCAACGGCACGATGGTCAATGGCACGCCGATCAACGAAAAGGGACGCGCGATCAAGGATGGCGATGTGCTGACCTTTGGGGGTACGGTGTCGCTGTTCCGGGAAGCATAGGGTGCGCGGGTTTGGCACGCTGAGTTTGGCACGCCCAAACACTGCGATTTTGTGTTGTGATCGGGTTTGGCACGCCAAACCTCACCGATCGTATCCTGTAGCTGGGTTTGGCACGCTAACCCCCACCATAAAGGTTTATATCGATGCAGATCACATTTTATGGCGCCGCCCGCACCGTCACCGGGTCGCAGCACCTGATCGAGGTCAATGGGGCGCGTATCCTGCTGGACTGTGGGCTGTATCAGGGTGCCCGCGCCGAATCAGTCGCGCGTAATACCACGCTGCCATTCGATGCGCGCACGATCGACACCGTGATCCTCTCGCACGCCCACATCGACCATTCCGGCAATCTGCCCAACTTACTGAAAAGTGGATTCAACGGCGAGATCATCTGTACCCACGCCACGCGCGACCTGTGCGCGTCAATGCTGTTGGACAGCGGACACATTCAGGAGCGCGACGCCGAATTCGTCAACAAAAAGCGCAAACGGCGCGGTGAGCCGCCGGTCGAGCCGATCTATACCCAGGCGGACGCGGCGGACGCGATGGACAACTTCACCACGCTGGCGTACAACCGTCCGCACCCGGTGGCGCCGGGCGTCACGCTGACCTTTCATGACGCCGGACACATGCTCGGCAGCGCTTTTGTGGTGCTGGACATCGACGACCGCGACAGCGGGGGCGCCCGCCGGCTGGTCTTCAGCGGCGACCTGGGACGCAAAGGCATCCCGATCATCCGCGACCCGGCGCCGATCGATTACGCCGACGTGCTGATCATGGAAAGCACCTATGGCGACGAACTGCATCCCGCCTACCAGGATGACGCCGATCGCATGGAGCGGATCGTCAATGACACCTACAAGCGCGGCGGATCGGTGATCATCCCGGCGTTCGCGGTCGGACGCACGCAGCAGGTGGTCTATCAACTGCATCAGTTGATGCGCGCTGGCGACATCCCCCAGATGCCGATCTACGTGGACAGCCCGCTGGCAGCCAACATCACAGCGGCATTTCGCAGTCACCCGGAATGTTTCGACGCCGAGACGCGCGCCTTCATCGCCGATCACCGTCTGGAAAATGAAGACCCGTTCGGGTTCGCCGGGCTGCGTTATACCCGTTCAGTCGAGGAGAGCAAACAGCTCAATTTCCTGCGCGAACCCGCGATCATCATCGCGCCGAGCGGTATGATCGAACACGGGCGCATCCTGCATCATCTGAAAAATCGCATCGAAGATCCGCGCCACACCGTCCTGATCGTCGGCTGGCAGGCAGAAAACACCCTGGGGCGGAAGCTGGTGGACGGCGCGCCGGAAGTGCGCATCTTTGGCGAAACCTTTCAGAATCGGATCGACTGCGAAGTCCTGAACGGCTTCAGCGGGCACGCCGACCGCGACGAACTGCTGACCTGGGTCGGCGGCATGACGCGCAAGCCCGCGCGGACATTCCTGGTTCACGGCGAGCCGCCCGCGCAGACGGCGTTGATCGCCGCACTGCACGCCCGCCATCAGATGACCGCTGAGGCGCCCGCCTGGAAAGACAGCGTGACAGTGTAGGGACGCATCACGATGCGTCCGCCGTCGTCGATCCAGGGTTTGGCACGCCAAATCCCACCCTGCTGTTTGAGCATCCGTTCTCAGATCGCGTTTTTGCGCGATGCGCGTTATACATTGACGCGCAATTTTGAGCGATGAGTCACTGACGGGAGCAGCAATGACATTTCCAGCAGATTTTGCGTGGGGTTCCGCCACCGCGTCGTATCAGGTCGAGGGGGCAGCGTTCGAGGACGGACGTGGGTACTCGGTCTGGGATATGATAAGCCGCAAGAAAAAGCTCGCCGCCGACGGCGATGCGGCATGGAACGTGAGCGCGCGCAAGCCCGCCGTCTACAACGGACATACAGGCGATGTGGCGTGCGATCATTATCATCGCTACCGCGACGATGTGGCGTTGATGAAACAGATCGGGCTGAAGGCATACCGCTTTTCGGTCAGTTGGTCGCGGGTGATCCCGGACGGGGTCGGCGCGGTCAACGAAAAAGGACTGGCATTCTATGACAGCCTGGTCGATGAACTCCTCGGTGCCGGGATCGACCCCTGGCTGACGCTGTTCCACTGGGATTACCCCTATGAGCTGTACTGCCGGGGCGGATGGCTCAATCCTGACAGCCCGAAATGGTTTGCCGATTATGCGGCGGTGATCGTCGAGCGCCTGTCCGACCGTGTGAGCCACTGGATGACGCTCAACGAGCCGCAGTGTTTCATAGGACTGGGGCACGATCTGGGCACGCACGCGCCCGGCGATATGCTCGGACTGCGCGAGGTGCTGCGCGCCGGACACAACGCGCTGCTGGCGCACGGCATGGCGACGCAGGTGATCCGCGCCCAGGCAAAGACAGCGCCGCTGGTCGGGTGGGCGCCCGTCGGCGTGGTGTCCGTCCCGGCGACCGAGAGCGAGGCGGACATCGCCGCCGCCAGGATTGCCACGTTCAGCGCGCTCGATCGCCCGCTGTGGAGCAATACCTGGTGGTCTGACCCGGTGGTGTTCGGACAGTATCCCGAAGATTTGCTGGCGATCTTCGCGGACGCCGCGCCCGTCGTCGGCGCCGACGACATGGCGACCATCCAGCAGCCGCTCGACTTCTACGGTTGCAATATTTATTCGGCGGCGGTGGTGCGCGCGGGTGCCGACGGACAGCCCGTCAAGGTCGAGGCGCCAGTCGGGGCGGCGATCACGCTGATGGGCTGGTCGGTCGTGCCGGACGCGCTTTACTGGGGCGCGCGCTTCCTGCAAGAGCGCTACAAGGCGCCGATCATCATCACCGAGAATGGTATCTCGGTCATGGACTGGGTGAGCGCTGACGGCGGGGTGCATGACCCGGCGCGCATCGACTATATGGCGCGCTATCTGTCGGCGCTGAAGCGGGCGTCCAGCGAGGGCGTCGATATTCGTGGCTATTTCCATTGGTCGCTGATGGACAATTTCGAGTGGCTGGAAGGCTACAAGCAGCGCTTTGGCATGATCTACGTCGATTTTCAGACACAGCAGCGCACGCTGAAAGACTCGGCGCACTGGTACAGCGCCGTGATCGCCAACAATGGCGCCGACCTGGACGATGTGCCATCGACACACGGCGATCTGTAGAGAAAGGTGTTATCGCACGTTACAGGGGCGCGGAGCGCGTCCCTGTAACGTGCGAGGTCTCGTTTGAGAGCCGAATCGGTTCTCGATAAGATCGGCAAACTTTCCCGGAAGATATGCAAAGTCACGTCTGCCAGTCCGTCTTACACTGAAGACAGGTTAAAGCGGACGCTTCCGCACCAGGAAAGGGTGGCACCTCATGACCGCGATCTCTCCCCAGGATGCACAGTTTTACGCCGACAACGGCTATTTCCTGTACAGGCAGCCGGTCTTTTCGGAAGAAAAGTTTCAACAGCTCTACGGTATTTTCGAGGAACACCTGGCAGAAAAGGGCAGCAAGCTGTCCGACGAACTCGATACCCCACACTTCCGTGATCCGCGTCTGCTCGACTTTCTGCTCGACGACGCCGTACTCGATCTGGTCGAGCCGCTGATCGGTGGGAACATCGGCTTGTGGTCGAGCCATTTCATCAGCAAAGACCCATTCAAAGGGCGCGCGACGCCCTGGCACGAGGACAGCGCCTACTGGAAGGGACGCTTGAGCGGCTTTGACCGGATCGTCACCGTGTGGCTGGCGATCGATCGCAGTAACCAGGAAAACGGCTGTATGCGGGTCATCCCCGGCACGCACAACAACGGGTTTTCGCAGTATGAAGCGGTATCGACCGACACCAACACCTTTGCGACGGCGATCGCGGCAGTGGACGAGAGCCAGGCGGTCTATTTCGAGCTGGAGCCGAATCAGTGTTCCATGCACGACTCGCGCATCATTCACGGCGCCACCGCCAACACCAGCCCACACCGCCGCTGTGGCTATACCATGCGCTATTTCTCGACCGAGCTGCAGGTGTTCGCCGACAAGAATTCCACTCACAAGGTGTGGCTGGCGCGTGGACGCGATGTCGCGGGGAACCGTTTCGAGAATGCGTGAAGCGACACCGGAACGGCTGCGCGGTGCGACCTACATGGGCGCGCTCACCCATGCGCTGCCTGTCCGCGCCTTTCGGGATGTGCTGGCGTATCCCTATCCGCTTCACTGGCACGATTTCTACGAGCTGTTGTGCGTCACCGGGGGAACGGGTGTGCATATCGTCAACGGCATCCGTCTCCCGATCGCGCGTGGCAGCATGGCGCTGCTGACCCCGGTCGATTTTCACGCGCTCGTCCCGACGGGCGAGGCGCCGCTGTGCCTGTACAACGTGATTTTCACCGCGCCGCTGCTGACCGAGCCGCTGCACGATCTGCTGTTCGCCGCTGGTGCCGATACGACCGATCTGGCAGCGCCCGACCCCGATGCGCTGGTCAGCGAGTTCGCCATGCTCTACGACGAATCGAGCGCGTGTCTGCCGGGCGCGGCGCTGATGATCGAGACGACCTTGAAGCGGCTGCTGGTCAGGGTGGCGCGGCTGGCACGCTCCAGGGGTGTATCGACTGACACGACGCCTGCGCCGCTGGCGGACAGGACGACTCATGACGCGGTGCGTCGGGCGCTGTACACGCTCGACCATCATTTCCGCGAGCCAATCACCCTGTCCGATCTGGCGGCGAGCGTGCATCTGTCGCCGCATTATTTCAGCGAACAATTTCACACGGGCACAGGCATGACGTTTCAGGCGTACCTGGGGACGCTGCGTCTGACCTTCGCGGCGGCGCTGCTGCGCGCGTCGGATGTGCCGATCACCGAGGTGTGCGCCGCGTCCGGGTTCAACGCGATCGCGCATTTCAACCGCGCCTTCAAGCGGCGCTATGGCTGTTCGCCGCGCCAGTACCGGGCGGGATAGGCAGCGGGATAGGGTGACGGAAGACGGTCTCAGCGCCTATGCTATAATCGACTTGTTCGCTCGCCGCACATGCGCCCATAAGGGCGTGTGTCGTCTATGCAGCAGGATGCCGCACTATGTATATTCGCCGCGATTACACACAGCCTTTGTTCAGCCAGCGCCGTAAACGGCGCGCGACCTGGTGGGCGATTGTGCTGACGATCGTGCTGTGCCTGGGATTTCTCTTTTTCGTAGACAACAATTTCACGCAGCTTCAGCTCATGGCGCTCGACGCCATCGGGCAGGCGCCCGCGCCCACCCCATTTGCCAGCGAGCTTGCCACCGTCGGCATGGACAATTTCATGCGCGGCGATCTGGTGACCGCCCGCGACTATTTCCGCCGCGCCGTCATGCAGCAGCCGACCAACGTCGATTACCTGTACGAGTACGGACGCCTGCTGATCGAGCTGGGAGTCGATGACGAACCGCTCTACATCGAGGCGATCGCCGCTGGCGATCAGGCGATCCAGGCGAACCCGAACGATCCGCGCGGCTACGCCATCAAAGCGCGCGCGCTCGACCTGTCCGGCGACTCGCCCAATGCCATCCCGGTCGCGCAGGCGGGCGTACAGATCGACGCCGGGTTTGCGCCGCTGCACACTGCCCTTAGCAGCGCCTATCGCAGCATCGACCGCTACGACGTGGCGCTCGACGCCGCCGAACGCGCGATTGAACTCGATCCGTTCGACCCCGCCGCGCGTCGTGTCTACGCCCTGGCGCTGATCTGGGTCGGTCGGCGGGCTGAGGCGCTCGATCAGCTCGAACAGGCGGTCGGACTCAATCCCAATCTGGTCTCACCTTATTTCGAGCTTGCCAGCATGTACCGTGCGCTGGCAGTCACGGATACGGCTCAGGGTCAGGATTACTACGAGCTGGCGATCGCCACCTACGAACAGGTGATCTCGATGCAGCCGGGCAATGCCAAAGCCTATCTGCGCCTGTGCGAAGCCTATACCCAGATCGGCGAACATCGCCGCGCGCAAGGGTATTGCGAGGACGCGCTCGGCTTGCGCGCCGACTACAGCGAAGCGTGGCGGGCGCTCGGTCAGACACAGTACCCGCAGCGCAATTACGAGGGTGCGATCGAGTCATTCGAGACCTGTGTCGCGTTGCAAAGCGCGCGCGCCATCGTCGATCAGGAGATCGAATGTTTCTACCTGCGTGGATTGTCGCACTACTATTTAGCGGATTGTGCCGTCGCGTGGGATATTTTGAGCGAATCGGTCAACCGTGTGCGCCAGACCAGCACCGACCCCGATAATCCGGTGCTGATCAACTCGCTGCGGGGGCTGGAACTGGTCACCGACAACTGCACTGGATTTGGCGGGCGCGGACTACCGACCGCTGTCCCCCCGACCTCCATTCCGCCGACTCCGATCGGCGGGTAAGCAGGGACGCATCACGATGCGTCCGCCGTCAACCGATGTAAGGACGCATCATTCTGCGTCCGCCGCCACACGATGTAGGGACGCATCACGCTGCGTCCGATAGGGTGGGAGCGATCCATGTATCTGCGCACCAAGAAAATGTACCAGCCCAACGCCAAACGTCGCGTGCATCTGTTCACGCTGCGCTGGCTGTGGCTGTGGATCCTGACGCCGCTGGTCGCGGTCGGCGGCTATTGGGTGTACGAAAATGCCGACCTGGTGGGTCCGCCTATCCGCGACGCCATCGCCGACGGCGTGAACAGCGCCGGAGGCAGTATTTCGACCCTGATGGCGCCCACCCCCGCCCCGACCACCGACCCGACCGAGCGCCTCGCCGCCGCTGACTCGCTGTGGGCGCAAGGCGCGATCGAGCAGGCGATCGCGGAATACGGCGCCCTGCTGGTCAACGCGCCCAACGATGTGCGTTCGCATGTGCGCTACAGCTACGGGCTGATCGTCGAGCGTCGTCCGCTGGAGGCGCTGGCTGCCGCCGAGCGCGCCGTCAACGCTAATCCATTCGCGTCGGACGCCTGGGCGATCCATGCCTGGGCGCTCGGTCGCAGCGGACAGTATGCGCGCGCGATCACCAGCGGCTTACAGGCGCTCTCGCTCGATTCCGATAACGCCTCGGCACTGGCATTCATGGCGGAAGCCTACCTCGACGCCGGGCAGTCCACGCTCGCCAGCGATCGGATCGCTCAGGCGCTCACCGCCGACCCGGACAACCCGGAAGCGCATTTCGTGCGCGGCTTGTGGAATGTCAGCGCCAACTTCGACAACGACGCCGCGCGCCGCGACTTTGAGACCGCGCACGAGCTGGCACCCAACCTGCCTAACATCATGGTCGAAATGGCGTGGGTCGATTGGGGACTGGGCAGCTACGATCTGGGTCTCGATATGCTGGAACAGGTGGTCGAGGTCAACCCGAATCATCTCGATGCACTGTATGCCCTCGGCTATTTTCAGTATCAGGTTTACGGTGACCCCAACAAGGCGTCGGATTACCTGAGCCGCTGTTTGCTGTCCGACCCGGACAACGTCTCGTGTCTGAATTATCGCGCGACCGTGCAGCTCGGCACCGGCGATTCCGAAGGGGCGGCGGTGAGCTATCAGGCGATCATCGACAGCGGCGCGCAGGAACCCGTCTACTATCTGCGTGCCGGGCGCACCTACGCCAACCTGGGCGACTGTCGCCGCGCCACGCCGCTCTTGCGCGTCGGGCGCGAGCTGGAGAGCGACCAGGACGAACCCGATCAGGATCGGATCGCCGCCTTCGAGGAATTTATGATCCAGTGCGGATCGCCCGCTGGCGCGACCTTTGCCGACGCGCCAGCCCCGGCGGTCGAGTCTACGGTCGTGCCGGAAATAACGCCGACCGCCGGGTCGCTGCTGGTGCCGTTGGGGGGTGGGTAGCGAGGAAACCCGGTCAGCGAATCGCAGGGGGTTTGGCGTGCCAAACCCGGCGTGCCAAACCCATTGCCTCCATAGGATCGCAGGGTTTTGGCGTTGATTGGCGCCGCTGCCGCGCCCCGGCTACAATGCTGCACAGATCATCCCATAAAAGCTCGTCCTGGAGACTCACGCCATCATGACCACCGCCAACATCGTGCAGCAGAACCGTGATTACACCCTGACCAGTTGGTCGGCACAGGGCAGCTGGAACCCGATTGTTTTCGATCACGCCGACGGCGTGTACGTGTGGGACAGCGACGGCAAGCGCTACCTCGACTGGTCGGCGCAGCTTGTCAACGTCAATATCGGGCACAGTCACCCGCATGTCGTCGAGGCGATTCAACAACAGGCTGCCAGACTGACCTATGTCCAGCCCACCCACGCCACCGCCGTGCGCGGGCGCCTCGGTGAGCTGATCGCGGAAGTCACGCCCGGCGATCTCAACAAAACATTCTTCACCCTGGGCGGCGCCGATGCCATCGAAAACGCCATGAAGATCGCGCGGCTCTACACGGGCAAGGATAAGATTCTCACCCGCTACAAGTCGTATCACGGCGGATCGTTTGCCACCGCCTCGGCGGGCGGCGACCCGCGCCGACAGGGGATCGAGCCGGGCGTGCCCTGGATCGTGCGTCTGCCCGACCCGTATGCCTATCGCAGCCCGATCTACAAAGGGCGCACGCAGGAAGAAGGCGATCTGATCGTCGCGGAATTGATCGAGGAGATCGTGCTGCAGGAGGGTCCGAAGCAGTGCGCCGCCATCATGCTCGAAGGTTACAGCGGCAGCAGCGGTGTCATGCAGCCATCAGCGCTGTTCTGGTCGCGCATCCAGCAAATCTGCGACAAATACGAGCTGCTGCTGATCGTCGATGAGGTGATGAGCGGGTGGGGACGCACCGGGGAATGGTTTGGCGTCGATCACTACCCGGACGTGAAACCGGACATCCTGGCGACGGCAAAAGGACTGACCAGCGGTTATGTGCCGCTCGGTGCGTGCGTGGTCAGTGAGAAAATCGGCGCGTATTTCGACGATCATGTCCTGCAGGCGGGCTTGACCTACAGCGCCCATTCGCTGGCGTGCGCGGCGGCGATCGCCACGATCGAGGTCTACCGGGCGGAAAATCTGATCGAGCGGGCGCGCGAAATGGGTAAGGTGTTACGACGCGGCTTGATGGACCTGGCGGAAAAACATCCGGTTATCGGGGATGTGCGCGGGGCGGGTCTGCATCATGTCATCGAGCTGGTGAAAGACCGTGAGACGCGCGAGCCGCTCAGTCCGTTCAACGCGCCGCTCACCCCGGCGATGGGTGCGATCGGCAAGGTGTTCAAGCAGGAAGGACTGACGACGATCGTGCGCTGGAATTACGTGTTCAACACGCCGCCGCTGACCATCACCGAGGAACAGATTCAGGAAGGACTGGCGATCCTGGATCAGGCGCTGGACGCGGCGGATCAGTTCTACGAGGGCGCGGGCTGACGCTGCTGGATCGGGGGCACGGCGCAAGTCGGTCGCGCGCTGTTCCCCCGATCAGGGGGTGAAATCGCCTAACCAGCGGATAGTTTCAAATCGGGCGCTGATGGCATTGAAAAGGCGGCGATCGGTCGTCCAGAATTCACATTCATAGCGTTCAGCGAGCGCCAGGTATTGCGAGTCGTATGTGCGCGGCAAATTGAACTTTTCAGCAATATCGTATGCTCGCAGCAGCAACCGCCGATCCTCAAACAACTGCACATCGGACTTAATCATCACGCCTAAGAGAACTTTTCCTGTGTGATGGTCGATTCGTTTCTGATAGACTGACTTTCGCACGACGGTAGTCAGCTCAGATCGAAACAATCTTGGAGCGATCAACTGCGTATCTTGCGCTTCCCACTTGCTCAAAGCTGCTCGTGCTTCTGAATTCAGAGGTTCGTTAGGAAGGGAAGCTGCAATGAAGATATTGGAATCGATGACGATCACGTTCAATCTTCGTAACCACGTATTTCGCGCAGCATTTGCGCGGAGTCGATAGGTTCATCGCTCAATGCGAGCAGATCGTCATGCAGCGCATCCACCTCAGCCAGCCATGCCTGCCAGTCAAATTTGTGTTTCTTCCGCAGCACTCTTAATACTGTTTTCTGCTCGGTATGTTCCAGTCGGTCAAATTTCTCGATGATCTCTTGCGCAATATCGCTCATCACACATCCTGTCTAATCAATCCACAAACCGATACTTCACCAGTGCCCACAGCGCGATCGGCGCGTCTGTCCACTTGATCTTCTTGCCTTCCGTCCACTCACGCCCATTGTACGAGATCGGCACCTCGTAGATGCGAATCCCCTGCTTCAGCACTTTGGCGGTGAACTCCGGCTCGAACTCGAAGCCGCGCGCGTTGATCTTCATCCCGCGCACCACCTCGGCACGGAACACCTTGTAGCAGGTCTCCATATCGCTCAGGATGGCGTTGTAGAGGATGTTGGTCGCCAGGGTCAGCCCTTTGTTGGCGACCATGTTCCAGAAATTCATCGCCTTGCGCGGACCGCCCAAAAAGCGCGACCCGTACACCACCGTGCTGATGCCCTCGTAGAGCGGACGCAGCAGCAGCGGGTAATCGCGGGGATCGTATTCCAGATCGGCATCCTGGATCAGGAAAATATCGCTGGTGGCATGGTCGAACCCGGTGCGCAGCGCCGCGCCCTTGCCGCCGTTCGCCTCGCGGAAGACGATCAGCACGCCGGGACGATCTTCCGCCTGGAGCGCGTGCAGCACCTCGCGGGTGCCATCGGTCGATCCATCGTCTACGATCACGATCTGGTCAGCCAGACCGACTTCCTGCACGCGATCGAGAATGTCGAGGATGAAATGCACTTCGTTGTAACACGGGATGATCACGCTCAGGGTCAGGCGTTTGGAGTCATCCGTGCGTTTGTGTGATCGGGTTAGGGTGTCGTGCATGGCGTAGCCTCACGGCGGTTTCAGATCGGAAAAAGGTGGACGAACGGATTATCCCACAGCGGTTCCCGATCGCATAGGGGCGTGCCAGGGTGTGTTACACTGGTGCAGGGTTTACGTTTTTGATGTGTCCGCGTAACGACCCGTGTCCGGCGCGGTATGGATTCGTCCCAGTAACGTTAATCTGTCCCTACCATGATGAAAGGCGTCCCGATGATGATCCGCCTGTGTACCCTGCTGATCGCCGCTTGTGTTTTGTCAGCCTGTCAGCTCACGCAGATAGTCGATCCCACCCCGACGCCGACGTTGATCGCAGTCGCCACCGAGTCCACGCCCGATCTGATCGCCGCCCTGCCGACGACCGAGCCGACCGCGACGCCCATTCCCACCGCGACGACCGCCCCGGTCACGGCTGCCAGCAACGATATTTTGCTCGGCGGGGTGCTGGCATGGATCGGCGGGCGCGATGCCGTCAACACCAGCGGACGCATGGCGCAGATCGCCCTGATCGGATCGGACGGCACGGTTTCGACCCTGTTCGAGACGCCGGACACCGGGCGTCCGGCGCGGGCGTGCGGCGAACGCGCGACCTCGCCCGACGGCGATCTGTTCGCCTTTTACGTCGGCGCCGACCGGGGCACGCTCTACATGATGCGCGGTGCGACAGCGCCGATCGTGGTGCGCGAGGTGGAATACCTGGCGTGTCTGGGCATGGGGACATTCCGCTACAGCGCCGACGGCGGACGGTTCGCCTTCATCGATTACACGCCTGGCGCGGCGCGTGACGATTTTGCCGACGGGACGATGCGGCTGTACGACTCGACCTCACTGGCACAGGTGGTGACCTTTGAAGATGTGATCGCCTTTGACCTGGGGACGAGCGACGCGCTGTTCGTGCGCTTCTATGCCAACGAGCAGGGAGTCGCCGATGAAGCCGCCGTGCTGCTGTGGGACGGATCGACCGAGCGCGAGCTGGCGACCCTGCTGCCGACCGAGGACGGCTGCCGCTTCACCAGTGCGCAGATCGTGCGCGGCGGAGAGCCGCTGATCATCATGGGACAGCGCTGCACGCGCGGGGACACGCGCACGCACTGGCAGTTGTACGATCTGAATATCGAGGACGGCGCGGTCAATCTGATCCAGAGCGACGCGCAGCCGGGCGCCTTCCTCACGTTCGCGCGTACCAATACGCTGATCGCCTCACCCGACGGTGAAACGGTCTATTTCACCGTGCCCGACGGGGTGGCGGCGAACACGGTCGCGGTGGCGGCGATCAATCGCGCCGACAACACCATCACCATTCCGGTGGCGCGCCAGGCGGTCATGCCCAGTTTCAGCGGCACGACCAATGCCACGCCGCGCTTTTCGCCGGATGGACGCTGGCTGATCACGGTGGTCACATCGCCCGACGCCGACAATCAGCTCGTCGCGCTTGAATTGGACGCCCCCGATCGCGCCCCGCTCACGCTCGCGGCGGGGACGCGCGGCGATAGCATTCCGGCATTCGACATCGGTCTGTTCAGCGATCGCGCCTATCTGATCGCGGGCGGCGCCGACAACGCGCTGTTCGACTTTGACCTGAACAGCGGCGCATCACGGCGAATCGCGCGCGGACGCTACGTCGAGTCGCTGATCGCATCGGGCGATCGGATCGCGGTGCTGGAGAGGCGCCAGGAAGAAAGCCCGGTGCGCGAATTTCTCGATCTGGTGCTGGTCGAGATCGACGACGGCGCCAAACGCACGATTTTCGAGGGACAGCCTATCCCCGGCGGCGGATCGACGATCGCGGTGCCGCTGGCATGGCGCTGAAAAACGCAGCACAATCGCGCCGTCACTGCACACAAGGATGAACTATCCGATGCACATTCACGACCTCGACACACCGTCCGTCCTGATCGACCTCGATCGGCTGGAACGCAACATTCAGCGGATGCAGGCTGACTGTGACGACGCTGGCATCAAGTTTCGTCCGCACATCAAGACGCACAAAATCCCGGAGATCGCCCGGATGCAGATCGACGCCGGCGCGGTCGGGCTGGCATGTCAGAAGGTGAGTGAGGCGGAGGTGTTCGCGTCCGCCGGGTTCAACGACATCCTGATCCCGTACAACATCGTCGGCGCGCACAAGACGGCACGCCTGGCGGATATGGCGCTCTACAACCGCGTGACTGTCTCAGCCGACAGCGAGACCGTGATCGCGGGCTTGTCCGAGGCGATGGCGCCGCTGGGCACACCGCTGCGGGTGATGGTCGAGCTGGCGACCGAGATCGCCCGCGCGGGCGCCGATGTGGAACGGGCGATCGACCTGGCGCTGCGCATCGACGCCGACGACCACCTGCATTTCCAGGGGATCATGGTCTATCCGAGCAATCCATCGATTCGTCCCGCGCTGAACGAGGTGATCGAACGCCTGAGCGGACACGGGATTGGCGTCGAGAGCGTCAGCGGCGGCGGGATCGCGGCGGCGCCGCACATGCGTGAGGTGCCGGAGCTGACCGAAATTCGCGTCGGCACCTATGTATTCAACGATATGACCGTGATCGGCAAAGGGGTCTGCACGCTCGATGACTGTGCGATGCGCGTGCGCGCCACTGTCGTCAGTCGTCCGACGCCAGGGCGCGCGATTCTCGACACCGGCAGCAAGACGCTGACGCCGGAACGCCTGGGTACGGACGCAGCGCCGAGCTACGGCATGATCATGGAGTACCCGGACGCGCGCATCTACAAGCTGAACGAGGAACATGCCTATGTCGATGTGTCGGCTGGTGAGACGGCGCCCGCCGTTGGCGATGTGGTGCATATCATCCCGGTTCATGCCTGTGTGGTGACCAACATGCACGATCGGCTGTACGGCGTGCGCGGTGAGCAGGTCGAGGTGATCTGGGATGTGGCGGCGCGCGGCAAGGTGCTGTAGAGCCGTGTAACCCTACCAGCGGACGCATTTGTTATGCGTCCGCCCGTCCCTGCGAATGTGCTCTGTTTTTCTCTCATCCCCCCTGGAAAATCGTCGGCGTCGGCGGCTGCACGCTCAACCCGCCCATGGGCACGAAACCCGGCGTCGCGGTCGCCCCGACACCCACACCCGCGCTGCCGCCGCTGTTGTCGAATGGGATCAAGGTCGGGAAGGGCAGCGAGGTCACGTTCAGGTCGAGCGTGGGCACGAACAGGGTCGGCAGCGGCAGCGTGGGCGTGGGCGTCGGCTGGTTGTTCAGCCCGACATTGACGATTTTGGAGGCAAACCCGCCGTTGGTCGCCGCGACATTCAGACGCATTCTGTAGGCGCCGTTGGCGCGCGTGGTGGTATCCCAGGTCGCCAGCACACCGCCTGGCTGTTGCGCGCCAAAGGGACCCGCGATCGTCTCCCAGGCATCGGGCGCAGTGGATGGGGCGATCTCGACGCGGAAGCTCTGGAAATTCGGACCGGTGACGACACCCTGAATTTGCGCCTGCCCGGCGAGCTGCTGACCGTCGGTGATGTTGGTGAAGCGCACCTGCGGATTGATGGTGTTGGCGTCGCACTGTGCCGACGGCGCGGGCGACAGCCGCGAGGGCAGCCCGATCGACTGGGCGTAAGCCTGTCCTTCAGGGGTATTCAGCCACGCCACCGCCGACGAGTCGCCGATGCTGGCAAAGGTGCCGGTGGTGGTGTAGTCGGGGCAAAACTGGTTGGCGCGCATCCCCGACCAGGTATCGATCGAGATCGCCTGCACGAACGAGTTGCTCGCCTGAGCGGGCGGCGCGCTGGCGACGAAATACTCGGTGCGCACGCTGCGGCAGCCGGTCGGGACGTTGTTGATGTCGTAGACCGTCCCGGTCTCGACGCACACCTGCTGCTGGACGATCCCCTGCGGCGGCGCGAACGTACCCGGATTGGTGCCTTGCAGCGCCGTCGTCATGACCGCGTTCCAGATCGGGGAAGCAGCGAGTCCGTTGGTGTTCACGGTCGGCTGATTGTCGTGCCGTCCGATCCACACGCCGACTACGAAATTCTTGCTGAAGCCCATCGTCCACAAATCGCGGTTGTCGTTGGTCGTGCCGGTCTTGGCGGCGACTCGTCCGTCGAAGCCGTTGATGACCAGCGGTGTGTTGGCGCCAAAGGCGGCGGTGCGCGCGGAGTTGTCGCTGAGGATGCTCTGCATCAGAAAGGCGATCTGCGGCTGCACCACCTGGGTCGGCGCGTCCCGACCGGACAGCGCCACCGCCTGATCGTCGGCAGTAGTCACGCCTGTGATCGCGTACAGCGGGGCGCGCAGACCGTTGTTCGCCAAAGTGCCATACATCTGCATCATGTCGTACAGGCGGACATCGTTGGCGCCGAGCGCGCTCGGCAGCCCAAAGGTGGCATCGGGCAGGAAACGCAGACCCATGCGCTCGCCCGTCTCGCGGAATTTGTCCGCGCCGATGAATGCCAGTGTCTTGACTGCCGGGATGTTGTAGCTGTTCGCCAGCGCGTAACGGACGGCTTGCGGGCCGTGGAAACGACGGTCGTAGTTGACCGGGGCATAGTCGGGATTGGTGTAGCTGGTCGGCACGTCCCACAGGATGGTCGCGGCGGTCAGATAGTCGTTGGTGCCGTTGCGTTCGACGCCTTCGAGCGCGGCGGTGTACACCACCGGCTTGATGGCAGAGCCGGGCTGCTGCCAGGTAAAGACGTTGTTGACCTGTCCGTCGATGGTCTCGTCGCCGAAATTGGGACTGCCGATCATCGCCAGGATCGCGCCATCGACCGGGTTGGTCACCATGACTGCGCCAGTATTGACGCCGTTGGTCGAGAGGGCGGCAACCTGTCCGCGCAGGTTGGTCTGCGCGGCTTCCTGAATGCGCGGCACCAGCGTCGTGCGGATGGTCAAGCCGCGCCGGAATAGTTCATTGGTGCCGTAGCTCGCCTCGATCTGCTGCTGAATGTAGTTGACGAAGTGGGGATAGCGCACCTGGAATTCACGGGGCAGATAGTTGGCGGTCTCGACGCGCGCCTTTTGCAGCACCACCTGCGGCGAGGTGGCTTGCTGGCTGGTCACGCAGAACGGCTGGTTGTCGTAGGGCGCGTGCTGAAACTGCAAACAGCCGACCTGCGCCTGCTTGACCAGCACCTCGTTCATACGGGCAAAGGCGTCATTGCGGTTGATCACCGGGTCAAACCGCGCGGGCGCCTGGATGAGTCCAGCGAGCATTGCCGCTTCTGCCAGATTCAATTCCTGCGCCGCGTGTTTGAAATAGAACTGAGAGGCTGCCTCGACACCGTAGGACTGATTGCCGAAAAATATTTCGTTGAGATACAGCTCCAGGATGAAATTCTTGTCGTACTGACGCGCGATCTCGGCGGCGACGACGATCTCCTGCAGCTTGCGTCCGGCGGAGACGGTGTTGTCTTCCAGGATCAGGTTGCGCGCGATCTGCTGTGTGATCGTGCTGGCGCCGGACTCGATCTCGCCAGCGGTCAGATTTTGCAGAAAGGCGCGCCCGATCGCCACCACGTCGAAACCGGGGTCTTCATAGAAACGTTCGTTTTCGACCGAGACGATGGCGTGAATGATCTCCGGGGACATCCGTCCCAGGGCGACGCGCGTGCGCGCCCCGCCCTGGGTGCTGGTCAGCTCCGCGATCAGGCTGCCGTCCGCAGCGAGGATGCGCGCCGTCTGGAACTGCGGCTGATAATTCGCCAGCGCCGCGATCTCTTCGCGGTAGGGGTCTGCCAGATTGTTGTAGGACAGCACCGCGCCGACGACCGTCAGTGTGCCGACCAGGAAGACCAGCCCGGCGATGACGGCTGCCGCGATCGCCAGCGTGCGCGCCGTGTTCTGGCGCTGCCGCTGCACCGCGTCCTCGTAGAGGGGTGTCTCGACTGGGACGGAGTCGGTGGTCACGACTGGGGAGGCGAACGGCGCCGCGATCGGGTCGGAGGGCACGGTCTGATTGAAGGTGCCCACCGGGACGGTCGGATCGGTGTAGCTGGCGGAGGGCATAGTCGCATACGGATCGACTGGACGCGCGGGCACCGTCACCTGATCGCCGCTCAGGAAAATACCGCCTGTGCCTGGCATGGTCGCTTCAGGGTCACTGACCGGGACTCGCGCCGGAATCCAGGCATCCCCGACCGTCTGGGTCGGCACGGTCTGTCCGGCTTCAAAGCCGCCGCTGACACCCGCGCCGCTGGCAGCTTCTTTTTCCAGGACGGGCGGCGTGGCGGGCAGCCATTGATTGTTCTCGTGCTTGTACCAGCGGTCGCTCTCGGTGCCGAGCATCCAGTACAGGCGGTTGTCGTCCAGCACCATCGACCCGCGCAGCCCCTGCTCGAACTGGGTCCGGTCAATCTGTCCGCTCTGATACATACGGCGCAGATCGCCGACGCGCCCCTCTGCGTCATGGAATTTCTGTGCCAGCACGCGCTCTTCCGCCGTCAGGGTCGGGGTGCCGGAGGCAGCGGGCGGCGCGACGGGCGCAGCATAGGGATCGACGGGGGCGACGGGTGCAGCATATGGATCGACGGGGGCGCCGCCCTGCAGCCGTGCCAGCTGCTGACGGGCGTATTCCGCCGGGTCGAGCGCCGGATCGGTGGCGGCAAATCCACCCGTCCCGGTGTCAGTCGGTGTCATGTTCGAGGTGCCCGTCGCATCCATCGCATCATACTGAGCCGCGGCGCTGGCTGCCTGCTGTTGGAGCAGCTCGAGCTGGCGGCGGGCATAGCTGGCGGGATCATTGGGATCGAACGTCTCGGCGGCAGGCTGGGCTGCTGGCGCCGCGCCTGGATTGTTGACTGCATCGGCGAGGCTGGCGAGCGCGATCAGCTCGCTCATGCTGAAGCTCTGACTCCCTGCGTCGGAGTCTTCTTCATCCTCATCGTCGAAGGTCACCAGCGCCGCTGCGCCAGGATCGATTGAGCGCGCGCCCATGTAGACACTGCCTTCCGGCGCGGCGGCTGGCGCGGCGTCCGGGACGCCGTCGGCATTGGCGTCGTCGAAGGGCAGCGGCGCCTCGCCATCTTCCTGTGGCTGCGCAGGTGCGAGGTTGAGGATCGGCGTCGAGCCGTCTTCCATCAGATCGAGCCGATCGAGCGCGTTGTTCATCCCATCGACCGGTATCAGGTCGGCGTCAGATGCAGGCGCGACATAGCTGGTATTTTCTGGCTTGGGCAGGTGCCAGGCGCCGCCCGTGCGCGGCTCGGCGGCGAATTCGCTCAACGCGACCTCGCGCCATTCCGATGGACTGGCAGCGGACGCATCCGCGACTGTCGAGGCACGCGCATCCTGCACGGCACGACGCGCGCTGTCGCTCAGGCTATCAGGGGTGCGCCAACCGGAGCGGCGTTCCGCGCCTCGTGGCGTTCGATCATTCGGGCGGTCGGACATTGCCGTTTTCCTTCATGTTAGCTACATGTTAACCAGACACTCAAAAGCATACATTAGCACGCAGGGGCGCGAAACGTCGGCATATGGGCGCTCAACCAACGGCGCGCATATGCCAGCGCACTCATGGCACACGCTGGTGATGTTTGTCGATCAGTTTTTGCGCGATCACCAGTGCCCCTTTTTGCGTCGTCTCGAAATACATATTGACCCGAAAGACGATGCCATAGGTGCGCATCAGCAGCTTGATCGCCGGGTTGGCGCCCAGGACGATATAGCCCAGCAGGTGTATCTCGTTGTTCTTCTGAGTCACCCCGCGCAGCGAGTCCACGTTCATTTCGCCAGTCGTGCTGCTGCGTCCGCCGGGGGTGCGCGCCTCGGTCATGTCCATGATCAACACCCATTCTTTATCGCCCGCCTCCTGCAACAGCTTCATTCCGATGGCACGCGACTCGCCCAGCTCGGCAAAGCTGCTCTGTCCGATTGACATGGCGAACAAGATTCCGGGTGCGATCCGTGTCGTTTCGATGGACATGAGTCGATTTATCCTGAGCGCTGTGGCGGGAGAGGCGATGCAGGCGGGATGAATGGATTCAGGATTCCGGGCAGGGTCTCTTCGTCGTGCATCGGCAGCACTTCGAGTTCATTGGTGCTGCGGGTGTTCTTCAGCACGATCGTATCGTCGATGTTGAGATCGAGCGATGCCAGCTCGACGGCGGCGCGCTCGGACAAGCCGATGTCGGACATGATCACGACCACACTCACGTTGTCCTCGCCGCCGCGCGCGTTGGTCAGATCGATCAGGCGCTGACAGGCGCGGTCGGGATCGTTTTCTTCCGAGACGATGGTGGCGATCTCTGGCGCCTTGACATGGTGAGTCAAGCCGTCGGAACACATTACGATGCGATCGCCGTAGCGCAGCCGAATCTCGTAGACATCGATGTCGAGTTCTTCATTCTGACCGAGTGCGCGATACAGGACGTTGCGCATCGGGTGATCTTCCGCCTGTTCGTGCGTCAGATGTCCCGCCGCGACCAGTGCCTCGACAAAGCTGTGATCGGCAGTGATCTGGGTGATGCGCCGGGTGCGCGAGTCCACCATATAGGCGCGGCTGTCCCCCACGTGGGCGACCAACGCGCGATTCGGTCGCACAAAGGCGACCGTCATGGTGGTGCCCATCCCCCGCAGCGACGGTTCATCGCTGGCGCGGTGCAGAATATTGCTGTTGGCGCGGCGGATTGCCTCGACCATCAACGATACGATCTGGTCGTCCGGGCGCTGGTCCAGCGCCGGTGGGTCGCCGCTGACGCGGCTGTAGACCGCCTGGATCGCCTCGACCGCGATCTGGCTCGCCTGCTCGCCGGCAACTGCGCCGCCCATGCCGTCTGCGACGACGGCGACGACGAAGCGATCTTGTATCCAGAGCTGTACGTTGTCTTCGTTGTTTTCGCGCACCTGCCCGATGCTGGTGCCGGATGCGCTGCGAAGACGCCCCATGTGATCCGAACCGCCCATCAGAGTCTCCCGATGCCGACCAGCCTCTCCATCGATTTTACAGAGAGGAGGCGCGTAAGCAAGCAAATAGGTGAAGATCACTGTCCCATTATGAAGGTGGATATGAAGATAGACAATGACTTAGTATCGAGTATAGCGCGAATCGCGCAAGTTGGTGTTTTGCAAATTTCAGTGAATCACGGATTCAGCACGATCGCAGCGACACATAACAATGCTTCGATGTAAAAATCCTAATTCACTGAATTTGTGATGTTGCCGGGCTGATCCGGCGCGGCGGCATGGATGTTTTCGCGCTGGATATGCAGCGCACGATGGTGTGTGGTAGAGTATCACCTCAATTCAACTCACGAATCAACGGACTCACGGCGTTTTCTGCATGACACAACTTCAGGACTTATACCGGATCGACCATTTCATCGACACCTTCGCGCTCGGTCATTATGCCCGTGTGCTGGACGCGCAGGATTTGCGCACAGGCGCGACCGTCGCCTTCAAAGTGCTGCGTCCAGAACATATGGTCGGCGTGGACGCGCCGCGCTGGGAATTTCGCGCCTTCATCGGGGAAGCCGATCTGCTGGTGCGCCTGGCGGACAGCCCGCATGTGATCGAGCTGCTCGATTGTGGTTACATCGAGGGGCAGGGCGAGGCGCCCGTTGGCGGGGCGATCGAGTCGCTCGGACGCGACGTGCTGACCTTCGCACGCGGCATGGATGACGCCTTTGCGCGCGGCTACCGCCCCTATCTGGCGCTGGAAAATCTGCCGCGCGCCGACAATGTGTTTTACCAGATGCGTCCCGACCGACCGGGCATACGGCTGCGTCTGCCCACTGAAGAGGGCTTGTCGCTGGCGCTGCAATTCGCGGAAACGCTGCGTATGGCGCATCGGCAGCAGATCGTCTATCTCGATCACAAGCTGGAACACCTGTACTGGGATGGCATTCACCTGCGCATCATCGACCTGAACAGCTCGCGGATGCTGACCGGCAGCGATCGCGCCAACGAGCGCATGTACGCCGTCGATATTCACAATCTGTGCGTCGGTATCCTCTATCCGCTGTTCACGGGCATGTCGCCGCAAAAAACCGCCTTGCGTCCGCAGCCAGGTGGGATGAGCGATGTCGAGGCACGCTACCAGGATATTACGGCGCTCGATTTTGGCGTCGAGCCGTCGTTGAGCCAGGCGCTGCAAACGCTGCTCCAGCGTGGGGCGCAGCACAAGATCGAGACGATCGATTCGTTCATCGACGAGCTGTATACCTTGTCCTGTCTGCACGGATGGGATTTTCCGCGTCACTACACCAGCCCGGACAGTCGTGATGTCCGCTCGCAGATGCGTGCCGCCATCACCCGCATCCGCCAGGGACAGGACGCGCTGCGTGATGCGCGCGAGCTGCTGCGCGAAGCCGCCATTCAGGACGGAATTACCGCCGATCAGGAGGCGGAACTGCGCCGTCTGGTCAAGGCGGTCAGTGACATGCTGCAAAATCGCGTCATCCCGTAGCCCACCGTCCAACGAGTTCACCGCGAGAACCGATGCGCCGCACCCGATCGCTGCTCTATTCGCTGTGTCTGTCGATCGCCTTCAGCCTGTTGACGCTGGCGACCGCTGCCGTATCACCCGCCGCCATCCCTGTATCCTTAGTGCTATCGACTGACGCGCCGCCGACTCCCGTCGGCTGGTACACGGTCATTCCCACGACATTCAGCACGACTGCGCCCACTGCGACCGCCGACAACCCGCCGATCAGCAGCGGCGGCGGTCTGCCGACCCCGTTATTGACCGCGATCCGACTCGCCAGCCCGACGCCGACCGCCAGCCTGACCCCGACTGCTTCCTGGACGCCCACGTTCGTCAGCACGCCGATCGGGGAGGCGTCGATCACGACGACGAACAGGTTTTTGGTCAATATCATGACCGCCCCCGCGTACACCGCCGGGATCGTGCGCGCGGTCGCCAACGGCGAAAATATCTTTTTGATCGGGCGTGCCTGGAACAACGAGTGGTATCAGGTGCGGACGATGGACGGTACGGAAGGCTGGGTACTGGGATTGTATCTGGTGATCTGGGGCGATCTGAGCCGCGTGGTGGTCACACATCTGGAGCCGACTCGTCCGCCCGTCGCCAGCGTGGGATCGTTCGCGCTCGGCGGACATGTCATGAATATGAACGACAGCGCCTTTCAGACCATGCGCCAGGCGAGCATGTCGTGGCTGAAAGTGCAGCATCGTTACTATCATGGTCAGGACGGGGCTGAGGCTGTAGGGCTGATCAATGCCGCCCACCGTGCCGGATTCAAGATCGTGCTGGGCGTGGTCGGGGAGCGCGGACAGCTCGCCAGCGTGCCCGGCTATCACACGGCGTTCGCCAATTTCACCGCACAGATGGCGCTGGCAGGTGCCGACGCGATCGAAATCTGGAATGAACCGAATATCGACCGTGAATGGCCGCGCGGCTTCATACACGGCGGCAACTACACCGATCTGCTGCGCACAGCGTACACCGCGATCAAAGCCGTCAGCCCGACCACGCTAGTGGTCAGCGCCGCGCCCGCGCCGACTGGATTCTTTGGTCCGGCGGGGTGTGGCGACGGCGGCTGCAACGACGATATTTTCCTGACGCAGATGGCGTTCGCCGGGGCGCAAAACTTTCTCGACTGTGTGGGCTTGCACCACAATGACGCTGTGGTCTCACCTGCTCAGGGGAGCGGCGATCCGCGCGGCGATCATCCGACTTATTTCCTGCGCGGGATGATGAGCCGGGTGCCGTCTGCCTTCAACAGTCGTCCGCTGTGTTTTACCGAGGTGGGCTATCTGTCTCCTGAGGGTTATGGCGTGCTGCCACCCAATTTTGCCTGGGCGCGCGGCACCAGCACGGCGGAACACGCACAGTGGCTCGGAGAAGCGGTGCGGATTGCGCGGTCGTCAGGGCGCGTGGCGATGTTCATCGTGTGGAATATCGATTTCGACGTGTACACCTACGAAGACCCGATGGCGGGCTACGCGATTCGGCGTCCAGGGGGCGATTGCCCGGCGTGCGCGTCGCTGGCGGCGGCGATGCAGTAGGGACGCATAACAATACGTCCGTTGGAATAACGAGGCGTGCGCCGTGATCGACGCACGTCAACGATCAAAAAATGACCGTTGCAGAAAGCGCATCCCTGCCAGAATTTGCTCTACTCTGCGCTCGGTCAGCGAGCCGATGTATTCGCCTAGCTGCGTTTTGTCTACAGCCGAGACCTTTGAAACTTCCACGACACTTGCTCGATCTAAATTGCCCTCACCCGCTTCAAGCAGGACGTTGCCTGGTGAATTGGCGCGTCTGATATTCGAGGTCAGTGCGCACACGACGACGGTATCGACACGGCTGTGATTGAGCGCATCATCCTGAATGACGACATGGGGATGGCGAATGCCGGGTTCCAGGCTGTCGGCATCGGCTAACAGCAGCCAATACAGCTCACCCTGATTGATCGACACGCGCGCTGCTGGATGCGGAGGCATTATTATGCGTCCCTACGGGGTGCCGATTTTGGTGGGAACGGGTTCGGTGGTCAGCTTTTGCAGATGTGATTCCGCTTGCTCGCGCGTGGTGAAAAATTTGATGCGCTCATATTTGACGATGCTCAGGATCGTCTGCACCAGGATTCTCAGAGCGGGGGAGACGCCGACGAACAACATCTCGCCCGTGCGGGGGTGGGTGAAGCCGGGTCCTGCTTTTGCGGTCAGCCAGCGCGGGGGGATGCGGCGCACCTTCGACATATCGACGATCGAATTCAGATGCAGCGGAGACGCATCGCGGAAGGCACGTTCTTTTTCGTAAGCCTTCAACAATTCTTCGATGGTCAGAGGCTCGGTAAAATCGTAGGTCAGGTGCCGTTGATCGGAGCTGAGGTTCACGTCTACGGGCATAGCCACTCGCTTTCGTAAAATCTGCTGCCTAATTTCAAGACGATCGCGGTACTCTATGATCTATTCTAGTCTAATCTATGAAAGGACGCACCGAACCATGAATTTGCGCACGTTAAGGCTTCGTAATCTTTCAGGCTGGACAATGTTCATCTTTGGGCTGCTGGCGGCGCTGCTCGGCATCGTCGGCTTGCTGAACCCGGAGACGACCCTGAGTCTGCTCAATTTCAACCAGATCGAGCGGTCGGCGCGCGCGGCAGGCGATTACACGCTGACATTCGTGATCGCCTCGTCGATGGCGTCGCTGAATGTCGGGGTGTATTACATCCTGGCGGCGCTGAACGATGTGCAGATATTTTATCGCTGGACGGTGCCATTCCGCTCGCTGACTTTTGTACTATTCACGCTGGCGGTGGTGATGCAGGTCGCCCCGGCGGGATTCATCGGGGTGGCAGTATGGGAGCTGGTCGGTGCGATTGCGACTGGGCTGGCGCTGTGGTGGGAGCGGCGTCAGGCGTAGGGACGCTAACAATGCCTCCGCCCTGGATGCGGGACGGGGTTTGGCACTCGTGAATGCAAACGGGTCTGGCACGCCAGACCCCTGCGATCGCATTACAGCTTGGTTCTGATCGTCTCGTTGAGCTGATTGATTGCCGTCGTCAGCAGCGCTTCCTGGGTCGGCGCAGCAGGTGCGGCGGCAGGTGCAGGACGTTTCATCCGGTTGACGGTGCGCACGACCAGGAAGATCACGAAGGCGACGATCACGAAATTGATGATCGCGTTGATGAAAGCGCCGATACGGATCGCCACCTCGGTCACTGTGCCGTCTGCGGCGGTCGTCGTGCCGAGTGGAATGACAATTTTCGAAAAGTCCACGCCGCTCAAAGCATAGCCGATGGGCGGCATGATGATGTCGTTCACCAGCGAGGTGACGATCGCGCTGAAGGCGGCACCGATGATGATGCCGACTGCCAGATCGAGGACGTTGCCACGCATGATGAACTCACGAAATTCTTTGATCATCGGCTGTTTTCTTTTCTAATGGTATGGATGCGCACGGTTCTGTCGCTATAATATAAGCGGCGCGCGTTTCGTGCCAACTACCCCGACTGTCAGATCAGTCAAACCATGCAGAAAGGCTGAACATGGAACAGATCAGCAAGCCCTTCGACTCGTACATCATTTCGTATGTCAGCGGCTATCCGCATGACTGCGTGGTCAACTGCTTCAACGGCGATACCTATGCCGGGCGCATGATCTTCTACAAGGATGGCGGCGATCTGCCCCCCAACGTGATCTTCAACGAGGCGCCCTCGCTGCATTACTACAGCCGCCATTATGAGAATATCGTCACGATCCTGCGCTACGAAAAGCCGCTGATGCTCTTTTACATGCCCACGTCCAAGACGGGCGGTATCATCACCAGCGAGCGCGAACCTGTCGGTGAACAGGAAGGCACCAACGGGCTTCCGACCGCGTAAACATCTCCACGCCTGAAGGCGGGGAATCTCGCGCCATTTTGATGAAAGGAGTCGCGTCATCAACGCACTCGTCAGCAAGTCGCTCGAACGCACATTCACTGCTACGCCGGACGAGCTGTATGCCGCTTTCACGCATCCGGTGTATCTGCGGCGCTGGCTGTGCGATTACGCGGTGATCACGGGTAATATCGATCGTGCGGGTGGCGCGTATCTTTTTACCTGGGACAACGGCTATAACACCAGTGGACATTACACAGCGCGCGTGCCGGGTCAGCGGGTGGCGTTCACGTCGCACAGCGAGCATGATCCCGGCACCATGCAGATCGAGGTGGCGATCGCAGCGGACGCCGACAACACCGACCGCACGCGCGTCACTCTGACCCAGCACGACATTCCCGCACAGAGCGATCCCGACGCGATCATGGAAGGATGGCGGCTCGGTTTTGACCGGCTCGCCTATTTTCTGGAAACCGGGCTGCGACGTGACGCCTCGTCGGGAAGCGATCTGTGGACGCCCGCGCTCTACGCCAGCGCCGCCGACCTGTCCGACGCGCTGCGCCGCGAGCGCGTGCATTTAGCGCTGGACCTGAGCGCGATCCTGGCTGGGGTGACCGACGCGGATGCAGTGCGGCGTCCGTCCGACGAGGTGTGGAGCATCAGCGAGACGCTGGCACATCTGATCTTTACCGAGCGCTACTTGCAGCTTGGCGTATACGGTATCATCGGGGGTGACGATTACTTCGCGTGGAACGACAACAATCCGGCACAGTTGACGCCGATACTGACCGCCTGTCCGACGCTGGACGCGCTGATTGCTGAACTCAAGCGTGCCTGGGACGGATCGGTCGGTCAGATCGCGGCGCTGCCCCCGGCGATCGCCGCCGACAGGCTGATGTTCACCCAGATTACGCTCAAATGGGATTGGGCGGGCGAACACGCGCGTGAACACTTCGATCAGATACGCGCGGCGATCGCCGCACACTAGTCGCACAGCAAAGGACGGGCACACGATGCGCCTGCAAGACTTGAATTGGATGGATGTCGAGCGCTACCTGCAAACCGACGACCGGATCATCGTGATCACCGGAGCGACGGAGCAGCACGCCTACCTCAGCCTGCTCACCGACATCCTGATCCCGTCGCGGATCGCACTGGCTGCCGTCGAGCGCGAACCCGTCCTGATCGCGCCCGCGCTCAACTTTGGCGTCAGCGACAACTTCATCGACTATGCGGGCACAATCTCCCTGAGCCGCAGCGCGTTCGATCTGATCCTGACCGAGATCGTCGAGAGTCTGATGCAGCACGGGTTTCACCGTTTTTTCATCCTCAACGGACACAGCGGCAACGCGCAGCCCGCGCGTCTGCACGATCTGCATATGGACAACGAGATTCGCGTCGAGTGGTTCGACTGGTGGCGTGGGGACGTGATCAGCACGTTTGAGTCGCAGTACAACCTCAAGCTCGACCACGCCAATTGGGGCGAAAATTTCCCGTTCAACCGCGTTGCCGAGTCGCCGGACGAGATCAAGCCGCCCGTCAATCTGGCGCTGCTGGAAGGGGACACCAACCCGCGCGAGGTCATGGGCGACGGCAGCTTTGGCGGCGCTTATCAGATCGATGACGCGCTCATCCTGACCCTGTTCGATCAGATAGTCGAGGATGTGGTGGAGCGGCTGCGCGCCCTGCGTACATTATAACGACGACATAACGACGACGCATTGGGGGACAGGATGTAGGGACTGCATGACGATGCGTCCGGTATATTGTCAGCGTTTGCGGTCGCTGCTGTGTTCAAAAAAGACACGCAGCACCATCCGCCCCAGGCGCAGCTCGTCGCCATGCCGCAGCACGCGCACCTCCTGCGGATAGAGTTTCTGTCCGTTGACGTAGGTGCCGTTGGCGCTTTTCATGTCGCTGATGCTGAGAATGTTATTGCGGCTGTTGTGCTGCAAGCCGACATGCAGCCGCGACACGCCCAGGTCACCCGCGTTATGCGCCGCCAGATCGATGTCAGGCGTCATGGTGCCGCCGTCGCTGCGCCCGATCACTACCTCATGGCGGTAATCCTGTGGGCGCACGGTGAAACGCGGCGAGTCTTTGGTGCTGGCGACCGTCAGAATCAGGGTGGTATCCTCGTCAAAAAAGTCCGCTGACGGCAGCGCGCCCGTATCGTCGAAGCGCTGCGTCTCGAATGCAGAGGCGGCTTTGTCCTTGCGCAAAAATTCACCACAGGCGAAGCAGAATACGTCGGTGGCTTTGTTCGGCTTGCGACAGTTGGGACAGCGAATCATCTCGGCGGTCATCGGCGTGGGCGTGGGCGTCATCGCGGTCGAGGGGGGCGACGTGAACGCGGGCGACGCCTGTGCGGGCGCCGTCGCCTGCGGCACGACCGATGCCTGTGCCAGACGCTGCGAGATTCCATCCGACTTTTCCGCCGACTTTTCCGTCGGCGCGGCGCGCTGCCCACCCTGGATCGGCGCCTGGATCGTCGGGCTGGTCATCGCGTCGGCGGGCACTGTCCCTTTGCGCTCGGACTCCCAGTCGCGCACCAGGCGCACCATCTCGTTGCGATCGACTGTATCGAGCAGCTCGATCCGCAGTCGGATCGTCTCCAGGGTGGATTTGGCATCCCGCCCTCCGGCACGCAGTTCGATGTACTGCTTGAAGGTATCATCAAGATATGTCATGTCCCGCCCATCACCAACCCTGTCCGCATCTCATTATAACGCGGACACGCCAGTTCAGTCATCAGACTACTGGGTCTGGTACTTTTGTAATCGATCGGCGCAGGTCACGGCGTGATCACATCCATCAGCGTGTAGGCGCGTGTGCTGCTGGAGCCGCGCCGGGCGAATACCTGGGGGATAAAGCCGTCGTTACCGGGTGCAAACGCCAGCCCCTCCGCTGCCTCGATGCGCATGGCGAATTGACCATCATCGACGTAAAAGCGATAGGCGCCATTGGCGTCGGTGCGCGTGCTGGCGATCGGGGTCTCGTCGAGCGTGAGCAGGGTGACGGTGGCGCCCTGGACGGGCAGCACGGTCGTGTAGCGCTGCCCTTCGAGCAGCGTGCGCCCGGCGACCCGTCCGCCGACCACCGCCGACGCACGACACAGGCTCTGCGCGACCGCTCCGGCATAGTCGGGCGCGCGTTCAAATGTCGAGCTGCTATCCATGTACGACAGCCCGATATTGCCCAGCTCATACCGATTGACCCCGCTGCCGACGCCGAATGCCAGGATCGACAGTCCTTCGGCGTTCAGCTCGCGCGCACGCTGACGGGCGTCGCGGGTGCTGAACCCGTCCGTGATCAGCACGACCGCGCGCGTGGTATACGGACGCGCGTCCGCGAGCAGCACCGCCCCTGCCTCCAGTGCTCCGAAAAAGTCGGCGGCGCCGTCACTGGACGTGATCCCCGCGATCGCCCCTGAGACGGCGTTCGCATCGCCGCTCAGACCGAGCCGCACTTCCTGTCCAGCATCAAAGGCGATCACCCCAATGCGCACACCGCCGATCGGCAGCGCGCCGACCAGATTGGTGGCGAACGTTTTCATGCGCGCAAAATCGTCGGGCGCGGCGCTGCCCGCGCGGTCGAACAACAGCACGGCATCGATACGACAGTCGGCGGGACCTTGTGCCGCCACTGTCCCTGTCGATGCGATCGCGCACACGATCCCGATGATGATCCCGCCGATCCAGCGTTTTACAATGTGCATGGCGTCCCTTTCCGATAGATTCAATCAATCACGGCATTTTTTACGGACGCACAACGGTGCGTCCCTGGATTGTTTACGGACGCATTGTTATGCGTCCCTACGGAGATGATGGTTTGATTGCTGTCTGCCTGTCGATTGGGCTGCATCGAGCATACGTAAGCATACGTCAGAACGACTCAGCGCGATCTCGACGCTTCCCCGATGCGTGGACGGTGTTATCATCGCCTGACTCGTCCGCAACCGTTGATTCGAGCGCGTCTATGCTGGCTTTTTACTCCGACACCTTTGTGCTGCCGCTGCCGCCGGAACACCGCTTTCCGATGACCAAGTATCGCCTGCTGCGCGAACGCCTGATCGCGGAAGCGGTCATCGCGCCCGGCGATCTGCGCCTCGCCGACGCCGCTACCGATGCCCAGATCACCCGTGCGCACGACAGCGAGTATCTGTACCGCGTGCAGCACGGCTTGCTGACGGCGCTGGAAATCCGACGTATCGGCTTTCCCTGGTCACTTGATATGGTCGAGCGCTCGCGGCGGTCATCCGGCGCGACCATCGCCGCCTGTCGTGCGGCGCTGATGGATGGCGTGGCGGTCAATCTGGCGGGCGGGACACATCACGCTTTCCGGGATCACGGCGAAGGTTACTGTGTCTTCAACGACAGCGCGATCGCCGCCCGCGCTCTGCAGGACGAAGGACGGGTGCGCCGCGTCGTGATCCTGGACTGCGATGTGCATCAGGGCAACGGCACGGCGGCGATCCTGGCAGGCGACTCGACGGTGTTCACATTTTCGGTGCATGGCGCCAAAAACTTTCCGTTTCACAAAGAGATCAGCGATCTCGATGTCGAATTACCTGACGGCACCCTCGATGCCGATTACCTGAGCGCCGTCGAGGAGGGCGCGCGGCGGGCGATCGCGGTCAGCGGGGCAGACATAGCGATCTATCTGGCGGGCGCAGACCCATTCGCGCTCGATCGCTTCGGGCGTATGAAGGTGAGTAAGGCGGGCTTGGCAGAGCGTGATCGGATCGTGTTCGGCTTGTGCCATGCGGCGGGCTTGCCAGTGGCTGTGTCGATGGCGGGCGGCTATGCGCCCGATGTGGCGGATATTGTCGATATTCACACCGCGACGGTGCGGATCGCGGCGGGGTGGGCGCGGTGAAAATGTACATGCACGACCAGCCTGGCTACGCTATCTCACTTGCAGCGTCAGCGTGTACGCCCCGCGCGTGACCCCCGCCGCACGCTCGAAACGGGTCGCGCCGACCGTGTACGTTCCATTCGCGGGCAGGGCAAAGTCGATGATGGCGGCATTCTGCCCGCCGCCGCCGTCGTCATCAGCGACAAGCTCGCGCCCGCTCGCATCCGCCAGATAGACCAGCGGATCGAGATCGCCGCCCGCGCGGGTCATGGCCAGACTGACGAGATCGCCGCGCGCGCCGTCGAAGCGGTAAAAGACCAGCGATCGACCGTTCTCGATCTCCCCGCGCACCGGGGTGCCAGGCGTCAGCACCAGGGCAAAGGCGATGCTGGCGCCTATATTGCTCTGCGACTCGGCAGTCAGCGTCAGCACAAACGAGCCGCGACTCGTCCCCGCCGCGCCGCCATAGCGCGACGCGATGATCGCATAACCGCCGTCCTCCAGCACCGTCAGATCGCGGATAGCGGCGTCGGTCGATCCCGCCTGATCGTCGTTGTCCGCGATCACCTCGGAGCGGTTGTTCACCAGCAGCAGCGACGGGTCGAGATCGCCGGATGCGCGCTGCATCTGCACCGTGATCACATCGCCGCGCGCCGCCTGAAAGCTGTAATAGACCTCCGCAGTGCTGTCGTCGATGGCGCTGTAAACCGAGTCGCCATAGCGCAGCACGCTGCCCTGTCCGGAGCTGACGCCGACGCGCGCCACCGTGATGGCATACTCGCCGCTGGTCATGCCGATCGACCCGCCGAAGCGCGCGACGATCAGGGTGTAGCGATCGGTCGCCGGGACGAGGAAGCTGCTGACGATCAGGTCGCGTCCCGGTGCCGCGTCCAACGACTGCGGCAGCGTCAGCACGCCCGACTCGGCGGCTGCCAGCAGCACCAGCGGATCGATCGCCCCTGTAAAGGTGACCGACAGGCTCAGGACATCGCCGCGCAGCCCATCGAAGCTGTAGGACGCGCGTGGAGTCGCATCATCGAGCCGACCGCGAAGCGTCACGCCAAAATCGAGCGTTTGCGCCTGTGTGCGCACTGCGCTGACGGCGAGCACGACCGCGATCAGCGCTGGCAGCAGCCAAAGGCGCGCTGAACGCACCGGGAATCCCACTTTGGCTGTTGCTGTGCCCGTGCGCGCCTGCATGTTCACGGGTTTTCCGTTCGATTTACGACGTGTGCTTGCCATTGATGGCGCGGTTGAGATCGTCCGCCTGGACAAAAGGCTGCTTGCGCGCTTTTTCGGCGTAGACGGTCTCCCCGATCAGAAGCTGAGTCAGACGGTAGGGGTCGGTGCGCGAGGTCAGGTCGAGGCTGATGGGTGTGAGCGAGACCAGCTTGTCGTGCAGCACGGTGTACACGTCCGAGTCCGGTTCTGCATGAGCCGGGTCGAAATTGTACTTGTAACCCATGCGTCCGGCGTCGGAGAGCGCGACACGTTCCGGGCGGGTGGGCCAGTAGACGCGGCGGCGTGACAGCCGGGTCATTTTCCAGGGGGTGTCGGGCGTGGCGCCGAGCGGTACGTCGAGCTTGAGTACGTCCACGTCGTCGGGAACATCGTTGCCGATCAGCCACTCGCCGAACAAGCGCGCGAAGTACGCCGCCGCGCTGAAATCGACCTCTGTGGAATAGGTCAGATGCAGATCGAACGGTGTCTGCTGCGAGACGGCGATCGCCGGGATGCCCAGGCTGGCTGCCTCCAGTGCCGCGCCGACCGTGCCGCTGATGGTCACGCCGTTGCCGGTGTTTTCGCCGTAATTGATCCCCGACACGCACAGCGCGGGCAGGCGATCCGATAATTCGAAGACGCCATGCTGGACAGCCTGTGCCGGGGTGCCCTCGACCGAATAGACATCGCGGATCGTGCCCATAATGGTGCGCTGTTCTTTATGAATGCGCCCGGAGCTGGTCACGGGCATACTGCGCCCGGTGCCGCTCTGCTGTTCGCGCGGCGCCACCACCAGCACATCACCGAGATCGCAAAACGCATCGACGACCGTCCACAACCCAGGGGAGCCGATGCCGTCGTCATTGGTAAAGAGGATGAGGGGTCGTTCACTACTCATAAGTCGATTGTCCAACAATAGTCCCTGCGAAATTGTGTGTTGATGCTATCACCACTTGCGCGCAACCGAAACGCCAGAAAACGTCGCTTAACGCAATCGCTCACAAGACTTAACGACCGCTACAGGCGTTTATCGTACTGTGCCGGGATAGCCAGCGTGTCGGCGATCGCCAGGGCGGTGCTTTGCAGGCGGGTGCGGGCGTTGAAGGCAGTGAGCGGGACGACTTCCGCTTCGTCGAGCGGATCGTCGGTGGTAGGGATGGTCTCGTCACTGCGCGGCACGGTCAGCACATGGGCGAACGAGCCATCGCGCAGCAGCAGATTCAATTCGCTATGGCGGATACGGCGGCTGTCTTTGTCCGCCCACCTGCCGACCTTCGAGACGACGTGCGAGACGTACACCGCCGCCAGCGTACCCGGCGGCACCTCGCCAGCGACGCTTTTGCCGCGCAGCCACACCACCCGGTCGGCGGCGCCGTCGAACACGATCCGTTTCGGCTGGCGAATCGCCCGCCACAGCGTGACCAGCACGCCCAGGATCATGATGAAGATCGAGGCGATGCCCATATAAACCAACACCTCCGGGCGCGGATAGGCGATCCCACTGGTGAGGGTCGTCAGCGTCAGGACGATGAAAATACCCGTCAGGACAATATACCAGCCTGCCCGCCAGAAGCGCACGCGCGCCCAGGCTGGACTGAGCGCCAGTTCGAGGCGCTGTGCATCGAGACGCTGGAGCTGCCAGTCATCGAGTGGGACCGGCAGCGCGGGCTGTGGGATCGGATGGCGCACTTCCGAGGTATCGACGGGCGCGCTCATCGGCGGCATCGCGGGGTACAGCGGACGCGCGCCGATGGCATAGGCGCCGCCGCCGTTGCTGGCGCCCTTCGGCGGCACCAGCGCGAATGGACGCGCCAGCTTTTGCGCCAGCGATTGCCCCACCCCGGCGATGGTCTCAGCGCTGTCGTGGTCGGTATCCGACCAGGTGACCAGACCACACCAGCGGCTGCCGCGCGCGTCGGTGTACGCCTGGTCGAGCATCAGACCCAGGTGCCACGCGGCATCCTTTTCCGACCAGCCGACCACCACGCGCTCGATCCGGTCAGGGGCGATCGTGCCGCCTGTTTCGCGGTCGATGGAGAGTCCGCGCCGGGTGCCAAAAGCGGATTCGTAACGGACAGGTTCGCCATAGGCGGCTTCTAACAACAGACGATCGCCGCCGTCCGCACCGTTGACCAACAGGCGCCAGCGTTTCGAGTCCTGTTCGATGATCAGATTGCCCGCCGCGATCCGTTCCATACCTTTTTTGTCCTGCCCTGAAGGTCATAAGTTGATTCACTTCCGGCGGACAAGTGTACTTGTGCGCAGGCGATGTTTGTAGGGGCGAACTCACGTCTCGCGCGGTCACCATGCTGAAACAGCGGCGGACTGACGCATCGTTATGCGTCCCTATCAGAACATCATGCCGCGCCGGGCACGCAGTGCCGCGATCACCTGGCGATCGGCTTTGCCAAAGGCATAGCGGTCGAGCGTGTCCTCGGTCACCCATGCCCAGGCGTGCACGCCGATTGTTTGCGGTTCTCCGCTCACATGCCGACACCAATAACTGTGCAGCGTGATCCGGAAATGCGTGAAGGCGTGGCGCACCCTGACAAAAAATTCACCGACCTCGACCTCGATCGCCAGTTCCTCGCGCAATTCCCGCCGCAGACAGTCTGGCAGCGACTCGCCGGGTTCCTGCTTGCCTCCCGGAAACTCCCACAAGCCGCCGAGCAGCCCATCGAGCGGGCGCTGGGCGATCAGCAGGCGTCCGTCGCTGGCGGTGATCAAGCCCGCCGTCACGTCGTAATGGGGCGTCGGCGCCTTGGCGGGCTTGACCGGACGCGCTTCCTGAGTGCCGTTGGCATAGGCGCGGCAGTCACGCTGAAGCGGACAGCGCCCGCACGCTGGCGAGCGCGGCGTGCAGATCAGCCGTCCCAGGTCCATGACCGCCTGATTGTAGTCACCGGCGCGATCGGCGGGCAGCCAGGCGTCGGCGATCGTCCACAGCCGATCGAGCGTGGGCTTTTGTGTCACATCGTCGGGCAGATCGAGCAGACGGGTATAGACGCGGATGACGTTGCCATCCAGCACAGGCGCGCGCACACCGTAGACGATGCTGGCGATCGCGCCGGCTGTGTAGCGTCCGACTCCGGGCAGCGCCAGTAACCCCTCGACGCTGTTGGGAAAGGCGCCGCGCGCCGCCACCGCGATCGCCGCCGCGTGCAGATGGCGCGCCCGGCTGTAATACCCCAACCCCTCCCACAATTTCAGCACGTCGTCCAGTGGGGCGGCTGCCAGCGCTGTCACGGTCGGAAAGGCGTCGAGAAAACGGGCGTAGTACGGCTTGACGGTCTCGACCTGCGTCTGCTGGAGCATGATCTCACTGAGCCAGACGCGATAGGGATCGCGCGATCCGCGCCAGGGCAGCGCTACCCGTTCATGGTCGTACCAGGCTAACAGGTCGGCTGAGGCTGTCGTTCCAATGTCCACCGGAGATAGAGTCCCTGCATCCCTAAATTGCTCATGCCGATCTTTTCGAGGATTCGCTTGCTGCCCTGGTTGTCGGGCAGACACTCGGCGGTGACGCGCATCACGTCGGGCTGACGAAACGCCCACCCGATCAGGGCGCGTACCGCCTCGAAAGTATACCCCTGTCGTCGGTAATCCGGTGAAATGCCGTAGCCGATCTCGACACAGCCGCGTTTATCGGGCTTGCTCTTGAAGCCCGCCGACCCGATGATGCAGCGTTCGCTGCCCAGCAGCATCAGCCACATGCCATAGCCGACGACCGCCACTTCCTCGCGCAGTTGATAGGCATAATAGCTGAGTAGACCGCGCCCGTCCTCGTCGAGCCAGATCGGATCGATGCGCGCCCCGGCGAGCGACTCAAGCTGGCGTCGTCCCGCGCCCGCCGCCTCCGCCATCTGTGGCGGACAGGCGATCAAGGTCAGGCGTTCGGTGGTGATCTGCATGGCGTGTTATCCTTGACTCAGCGACCCCGCATTCGTTTTAGTAGGGTTCGCGCGAATGCGCAAGTGCATGTCGCTGACCCGCATTGCGGAGCGCCTGATCACGGGCACGCCAAAGCCCGACATTGCCTGTCTGGAGCCTCATGTTGTGCCTATCGTGAATGATAGCGCCCGCCGCGCCGCCACCCTCTTTTACCTGATCAGCGGACTGACCTCGTTCGCCTTTGCCCTCATCTTCACGGTCAACCTGATCTGCCAGGCACAGATCGTCGGGCTGAACCCGCTGCAACTGGTGCTGGTTGGGACGACGCTGGAGATCACGGTGTTTCTGTTCGAGATACCCACCGGCATCGTCGCGGATGTCTATAGCCGCCGCCTGTCGGTGATGATCGGCTTTTTCCTGATCGGCGTCGGCTATCTGATCGAGGGACTGGTGCCGACGTTTGGCGCGGTGCTGCTGAACCAGGTGGTGTGGGGGATCGGCGCCACCTTCACCAGCGGCGCGCTGGAGGCGTGGATCGCCGACGAGGTGGGCGACGAGGCGCTGGGGGCAGTGCTGCTGCGCGGATCACAGATCGGGTCGATCGCTGGCATCGTCGGCACGATTTGCGCGGGCGTTCTGGGCAGCATCGCGCTCACCGCGCCGATCGTGGTCGGCGCAATCCTGTTTCTGATCCTGACCGTGATCCTGATGGCGTCTATGCCAGAAAACGGCTTTACCCCCGCCGCTGACAGGGGAGCGCGCGTGACCTTATCGGGTGAACGCGGTGTGATCGGCGCGATGCTGCGCACCAGCCGCGCGGCGCTGACCCAGATTCGCACCCGTCCGATCCTGGTGACATTTTTGGCGATCGCCTTGATCGCGGGCGCCTACAGCGAGGGCTTCGATCGCCTGTGGCGCGAACATCTGCTGGAAAATTTCGCGTTTCCGGCGATTGGCGCGCTCACCCCTGTGCTGTGGTTCACGCTGATCGGGCTGATCAATATGGCGCTGATCACGGTCGGCGCGGAAGTGGCGCGGCGGCGCATCGACACCGCCGACAACCGCGCGATCGGGGCGGCGCTGATCGTCATGTACGGCGGGCGCGTCCTGGCGCTGGCGATCTTCGCTGTCAGTGGCAATTTTGCGCTGGCAATCGTCGCCTATCTGGTGGGAGAAAACCTGCGTGCGGTGAGCGCGCCGCTGATAGATACCTGGACGAATCAGCAAATCGACTCGCAGTCCCGCGCGACGGTGATCTCGACGCTGCACCAGTTCGACGCGCTCGGTCAGGTCGGCGGCGGTCCGTTGGTCGGCTTTGTCGGGCTGCGGCTCGGACTGCGTGCCGCGATGCTGACGTGCGCGCTGCTGCTCGCGCCGCTGGTGCCGCTGGTGAACCGTGCGCGGCGGTAGGAAGATACGTGACTTTTTGCGGCGGGCGCGGCGGCTGGAGGACGATAACGGCAGTGTGCGGCGACAGTGCCGCATCAATTGCTTGGCGCCACCGCGACCAGGCGCAGCGCGGCGATATTCTGCGCGCAGTCGGCGCGGGTGGTCACGGTGATCGCTGTGCTGACCGGAGTCCCCGACGGATCGCGCAGCTCCGCGACATACACCCCGTCGCGCGCCGAGTCCCCGATCACCACCTCGAACCCGCCAGGCCCGTTGCCGGGGGCGCTGCCGGTCGTGACCGTCTCGTCGACTCCTTCTCCGACGATGCGCATCTGATAGCCATTGACCGCGCCGCCCTCGTAATTCATCACCGACCCGGCGATGCTCGCCCAACGACAGCCGCCGCGTCCATCGGGGTTGGTGATATAGACGATGCCGCGCTGCAAAGCGAAGGCAAAGGTGTCCGGCACCGCTCCCGGTGTGCCCGCCACAGGCGCGGTCCCTGGCGCTGTGCCGTCCGGCGTGGTGAAGCCATCCAGCAGCACCGGGGTGAAGGTCAGCGATGGTGTGAGCGTGGGCGCTGGTGTGGGCGTGTAGGTCGCTGATGGCGTCAGGGTGATCGATGGGGTCAGCGTGAACGTCGGCGTGTAGGTGGCGGTGACGACGATCGCCAGCGGAGTCGGCGGCGCCAGGGGGTTGAGCGGGGAATTGTAATTACTCCACAAAAAGACGACCACCGCCAGCACGATCACGGTCGCCAGCGCGAACAGCGCCGCGATCGCGTTGTACAGACGATCGCGTGCCCGTCCCGCCGCGTCACGCGGGGCGCGGCGCCTGCTGATCGCGCGCTCTTGCTGCGCGCGCGCCTCACGTCGTGCCTGTCCCCGCGCGCGTTCGCTGGCTGCCTCGTCGGGCAGTGGAGGAAAACGCATCAACCCACCTCTGATGTGCGCACGTCATCCCGATCGATCACGGCAGCTACAGCGGACGATTCTGTTTGAAATTGACCAGCGCCAGATTACGGGCACAATCATTGGCGGTGAAGGTGACGGTCACCTGGGGCGAAATAGTCGTGCCGCCGGGCGAAAGCAGCTCGACACGGTATGAGTTGCCTGTCAGGTTGGTATTGAGCGGTACTTCCCACCCCGACGTGCCGTAAATCGTGTTGGTGCCGCTGTTGACGCGCACATCGACGCCAGAGCCAAAGACATGCACCGTCACGCCCAGCAGCGGCGAATCGTTCAGATCGAAGACCTGACCGCCGATCCCCTGCCAGGCACAGCCAGCGGTGTTGGCGAAATTGCTGGTGAAGACCGGCTGTCCTTCGCGCAGGCTGAATGGATAAGGAGGCGGGATGTCGGCGGCGGTCGGCGGCGGGGTGAAGCCAACTGTCGCCGCAGCGGGCTGCGTCGCGGTCGCGGGCGGTGTCGCCGTGAAGGGCAGCGTCGCGGTGATCGTCAGCGATGGGATCGCCGTCGGCGGGGGGGTGTCGGTGAACGTGGCTGAGGCGATCGGCGTGGCGGATGGGATCGGGGTGAGCGACGGCAGCGGCGTGATCGTCGCGGACGGGTTCGGCGTGAAGGTCTGCGAGGGCGTCAGCGTCGGCTGGCGTGTGCCGGTCGCTGTCGGCACGATGGGCGTCTCGCTGGGGGTCTCGGTGGGCGTGACCGTGAAGGTCTCGGTCGGGATCGGCGTCATGCTCTGCGTGTAGGTGGGCGTGATCGTCGGCAGCGAGACCGTCGTCGGCAGCACCTGCGCGACCGCGACCGGCTCGACGACAGGCTGCAGCACGCGCGTCACCACAAAGGCGAGCACCAGCACCGTGAGGATGACAAAGATGAGACTGATGAGATTGTAAATCCGTGCGTTGCCTTGCCCCATAATGCCCCCGTCCTGGACGAGTGAATTGAGCCGTCGAAAAAATCGATTGTGGTGAATACTCTACACCCTGCACCCCTCCCACAACCGGCAGGGAGAGTGGGGCGGGAGGTGAGGGGTTGCCCTCAGCGGGTGCCCTAAATGAACTGCTCGATCGCCGCGCTGGTGGTCAGGTCGGTCAACCACTGCTCGAAGCGGGTCTGTGCCAGGATCGCGCGCTTGTCGTCCGCGATCGGGCGCACCTCGGATTCCAATGTCTGGATGATATGATACCCTAACTGTGTCCCGACCGGACCGGCGATCTGATTCGGCTGCAGCTCGAAGGCGATTCGCGCCAATTCCGGCTCCAGCAGCTCGTCGCGCAAAAACCAGCCGAGATCGCCGCCTGTCGCGCGCGTACTGGTGTCCAGTGAGACCGCCACTGCCAATGCCGAAAAATCCTCACCATTGCGCAGCCGCACCAGCAGCGCCGCCGCTTCGTCGCGGGTGGCGACCAGGATGTGGCGCGCATGAACCTGGGCGATCGGCGCGGTCAGCTCGCGCGTGACGTGATCGCGCATCCGGTTGGTGAGCAGCGTCGCACGCAGCAGCGCGCGGAATTCGTCGGGCGTGTATTGATTCTGTCCGAGCCAGGTCGTCCAGCTCGTCTCGCCGCCCGATGACGCGATCAGGCGGGCAAGCTCGACATCAAGCTCGGCGTCATTCACGGCGATCTGAATTTTTGCCGCTTCCTGCTCGATCAGCACCTGTTCGATCAGCGTGCGCATCACGACCGCGCGCAAGCCTTCCGGGTCGCTGCGCAGCGATGGCTCCGCTTGAAAGCGCGCGACCATGCGCCGGAACGACTCCAGCGTGATCGGCTGACCATTGACGCGGGCGACCAGCGCTTCGCCATCGGCGGTCGGCAGCGGCAGTGGCGTCGCCACCAGGACGGGCTGCGCGGTCGGGACAGGCGGCGGCGTGGTGGCGAGCGCGGACTGCGCTGCCGCCGTGCCGGACATTGTTTCGGTCGGGCTGCCGCCACAGGCTGCGCACAGCAGCGCGATCATGAGCAGCAGATAAATTTTACGAGCCACAGGACTCCTCGACAGCGTATATACAGCATGTGCGGCATTATAGCCCATCGACGAAAAACGTGCAGACGGCAAGTTATGCTACAATCTGAACAGATGCCGATCATCGGCTGGCAGACCACTTTCAAGGCGGATCAGTATGGAAATTTTAGGCATTGGTGGATGGGAAATGTTGGTGATCCTGTTGATCATGGTGATGGTCGCCGGACCAAAACGCATGATCCAGTGGTCATACAAGCTCGGTCAGTATGTGGCGGTGCTGCGTCGCATGTGGGGTGAGACGGCGGCATTGATCCAGAAAGAATTCGACAACGCAGGCGTCGATTTCAAAGTGCCGACTCAGCCGCCCACGCCAGCCAACCTGAAAAAAGAAGTGATGCGCGCTCTCACCCCGGTCACCAAACCGATCCAGGATTCGCTGGACGAGGTGAAAGGCGACATCGCCAGTGTCAGGCAGGCGACCTCGATAGGTGGTCTGGGAAGCTGGACGGGCACGAGCAAGCTCAAGAGCGAGGGTGGGACGGGTGGCGCCGCCAACCCCGATGCGCTGCCCGCGCCGCGTCCGGTCGAGCCGACCCCCGTCGCGTCCAGCAACGGTGCCGCGCCGCCGGAGCCAACCGCGAGCGGCGGCTTTGGCACCTGGTCGCAGGGCGGGTCGTAGGGACGCCACGAGAGCGATCAGAAAACAGCGCTATCCTACGGTTGGTACAAAACGGAAGGTCGTGCAGGTGAAGTCAATGAACACGCCGCCCGATCGCGCGTGATCAGCCAACAGGCGGCGCAGTTTTGTATTTGCCCGTTCCGTCAGTGCGGCTGTGGGCAGGATCATCCGGCGCTCTCACGCCGCCCGAACATCCTTGAACGTGCGGCTCACAGCGGGCGCGAGATAGGACGCAGCGAAACCCGATGTTGTTGTTCTGATTATCGGACGCAACCCAGTCACGATTGGCAGCGCGGAAGTTGTCGGTATTGGAATTGTTCCACGAGCCGCCACGCAGGACGCGCGCTCCCCGGTGACCCCTACGTGTACTATAACACGGTTCGGGGTTTCTTCAGCCATCCGCCCAGGAGTCTTCCGATCTCGCTCATCTGCTCCGCGATGTAATGATATTTTTCCGGGTCGATATACTGCAACTCCAGAGCAAAGCGCAAATAAGTACGCAGCATATCCAGTTCCGCATCGGCTTTTTGCAGATATTCGACTGTCTGGTTCGTCTTGGCGGCATAGAGCAGGCTTTCGTGAAACGAGAACATCGCCCCCTCGATTCGTGCAGTCAGACGAAAGCGTTCCTGACGCGGATAGCCCTTCAAGTGCGACAGCAGCCACAGGGCGAACGCCTCAGTCCTGATGAAAATGGGAGACTGCGCGCTGTCGCTCATGACTGGGCGATCTCTCGAAAAGTCGCGCGTTGCAAGCCCCAGGTGTCGCCGTGCCGGACGTGACCGAGCCATGCCATCACGCTGGCACGCCCGCGTTCACGAGTGATGTCGCCCGCCCGATATGCGTGCCACAATGTTTTTAAATGGCGACGACAGGCAATGCCCTTTTCACGTTTCAAGCGTCTGTGTGTGGGAAAGACATTGAAACCCAGGAAGGGAATTCCATGCGCGACGGGGGTTGGCTGAGCGCGATTTTCGTGCAGAGTCAGCCGTAGTTCTGTCAGGTAATCGATGATTTCCCGCCGCCACCGATGCAGCGTCGGTTTATCGTCCGCGAACAGCAGAAAATCATCGACGTAGCGCACGTAGCCGCCGCAGCGCAGCCGATGTCTGACGAACTGATCGAGTTGATTCATGTACACGTTCGCCCAAAACTGACTGGTCAGGTTGCCGATCGGCAGCCCGCGCGGACGAATGACCGCAAACAGGTCTCCCGCATCCTGTGGGAACCAGCGCGTATCGTACTCGCTGGTCAGGACATCTTTTCCGCTGTCGATGATCTTTTCGCACAGGCGCATCGTGGCGGCACAGGTAATGGTGCTGCTCAGAATAGTCTTTAAAATAGCATGATCGATCGCTGGAAAGAACTGCTGTACATCGCACTGCAAGACATATCTGAAGCGGCGCATGTGGGTGGTGCAGCGATCGAGCGCGGCGTGGGTCCCCTTGCCGACGCGATTGGCGTAGCTGTCGTGGATGAATTTACGCTCGTAGATCGGCTCGATCACGCTGATCAGCGCGTGGTGCACCACCCGATCGCGGAAAGGGGCGGCGCTGATCCGGCGGCGTTTCGGCTCATGCACGGTAAAGCTGCGAAAGCCGCCTGGCTGCCAGCTTTCATCGCGCATTTCGTCGTGCAGGCTCAGCAGCTCGCTGTCGAGCGAGCGCTCGAAATGCGCCGCCGTCGGCGTATAACGCTTGCCCCGTCGCGCTTTGCGCCACGCCCAATAGAGCGTGTCAAAACTGGCAATCCGGGGATACAGCACCACAATCGGTCGATATCTCGCCATAATCGAAAAATTTTCGATCGCGCCTTCGGCGCTTTCATTAGAACCAGGACAAGGACAACAGCAAGGGAACAGAAAACCAGAGACCAGGAATCAGAGATCAGAAAACAGGGCTATCCTTCACTTCGTTCAGGGAGAGAGGACGCAGCGAAACCCGACGTTGACGTACTGAAATCCGGGCGCAATCCTGACACGATAGGCAGCGCGGAAGTCGACGGAATTGGAATCGTTCCACGAGCCGCCACGCAGGACGCGCGGAACATCTGTTCTATTACCGGAATCGTCTTCCCGTCCATCATCGCGCATATAAGGATACCCTACGTATTCCGATCGTGTCCACTCCCAGACATTGCCGCTCATATCGAGCGCGCCCACCCACGATGCGCCCGCCGGACGGCTTCCCACTTCGGCGGTCTGGTCGTTCGAGTTCGCGCCGTAGACGAGATTATCTGCGACGAACGTCTCGCCCCAGGGGTACTCCAGTTCATCGACGCCGCGCGCCGCGTATTCCCATTCCGCCTCGCTCGGCAGGCGGGCACCGCGCAGCGCGCAAAAGTCGCGCGCCTCGAACCAGGTGATCTGCTCGACCGGACGCTGATC
>DAOTUN010000042.1:0-47619 GCA_034437395.1 Anaerolineae bacterium
CATGACGACCGTCAGCCGACCGCCGACCAACCAGACCGCCGCATCGTGCCACGCGGATGCTGGATCGACCGCGAACGCGCCCGCGCACAGCGGTTCGCCCGATCGGGTAACGCTCACGACCCCGTCCGCGTGCCAGATCACCCGATACAGTCCATACGCCGAACGGCGCAGCTCGACTCCCGCGCCGCCTGCATCGAGTCGGACTCGGACACGGACGTGCTGGTCACCCAGATCGCCGCTGCTCTCGGCAAGCGCCGACTGCGAGTCGGTCAGCACCAGCAGCGATCCGCCGTTCGACTGCGACTCCGACTCCGGCGCCATCCCCCATCCGGCGCCGAACGACCAGATCGGCAGTGCGCCGCCGTCGAAATTGTCGGTCAGCAGTGGCGTGACGATCAGCGTCGGATCGAGCGCGAGTCCGGCACCGGGACAGGTCGGCGTGGGCGTCGGCGCGTCGAAGGTCGGCGCGGGCAGGGTGACGAGTGATTCCGGTGTGGGCATAGGCATATCGGTAATAAATGGCGGTGAGGGCGTCAGCGGCGGTTCAAGCGGCTGATACGTTATATCCTGATAATAAATGGGGGGGGGGTGTCAGCCGCGGGGTGTCCTGAGCGACAGTCAACCCCACGATCACGATGCAGACGAAACCGAACAGTACAACGGACACAATGCGGCGCATCTATTTCCCCTTTCAGACGCGCGGATCAACTAAACCGTTGATCACGTCTGTATCGTACCCGCTATCTGGAAGCTATGCAAGCACATTAAGGGTGTGTGAACACATAACAGGGCGAGTCTATAGCGCCACATGACCCTGCGTCCGCCGCTTACTCATGCGTTTGCCCTGTGAATGACGGGGAGTCATCTTCCCCTTTTTTCATTTTTTGACTACAATATCCCTGTTCACATCGAGAGCGCGGCACATGACCTGCCGCCGCCGAAGGGGCAAGCCGCCGACCCAGGCTGAGGGTCAGGGCGAAACTCTCAGGCTCCCAGGAGATGTGGACGCCTACCCACTCTGAAAGCCGGGCTTCGTCATTAGAACGACGCCCGCCACAGAGCGCACAGCAGCCCGCTGTGCGCTCTTTTTGTTTGTTTTTTTCTGTCTGTTCTGTATACCCTGCTGCAACTCACGAGGAGCGATCGCACATGGCACAGCTCAAGACCCCCAACGACCTGAAATACCTCAAGACCGACGAGTGGATTCGCGTCGAGGGCACCTCCGCCACCATCGGGATCACCGATTATGCTCAGGACGCGCTCAACGATATCGTGTTCGTCGAGCTGCCCGCAGTCGGCAAGACCTTCAAAGCCGGTGAGGTATTCGGCGTGGTCGAGTCGGTCAAAGCGGCGTCCGATCTGGTGATGCCTCTGGGCGGCACCGTGACCGAGATCAATACGACGCTCAAGCAGCGTCCCGATAACGTCAATGCCGACCCGTATGGTGACGGCTGGTTCATCAAGGTCACGCTCACCGACACCGACAACGCCGCGCTGCTCGACGCCGACGCCTACATCGCGTTCAACGCGACCCGCTAACCGTCATCTTTGGTTTTCCAGACAAGGACATCGCACTGTGAGTTACATTCCCCATACCGACATCGAACGCCAGCAGATGCTCGCCGCCATCGGCGTGACCACGATCGAAGACCTGTTCGACGCTGTGCCGTCGCGCCATCGTTTCCCGGCGCTCGACCTGCCCGAACCCGCCGCCGAGATGGATGTGTCCGCCGAACTGCAAGCGCTGGCGGAAGCCAACGATCACGCGGGCGATTTTTCGCTCTTTCGCGGGGCGGGCGCCTATCATCACTACGTGCCGGCTGCCGTCGATCACATGCTGCTGCGCGGCGAATTCTACACCGCCTACACCCCCTATCAGCCGGAAATGAGCCAGGGCACGCTCCAGGCGATCTTCGAGTACCAGACCATGATCGCGCAGCTCACCGGCATGGACGGCGCCAACGCCAGCCATTACGACGGCGCGACCAGCCTGGCGGAAGCGGTGATCGTGGCACTGGAGACCAGCCGCCGCGCCCGCAAAAAAATCATCCTGAGCAAGGGCATCCATCCGCAGTATCGCGCCGTCACCCGCACCTATCATCAGTGGAACGATCTGGCGATCGTCGGTGACGACGCCGATCACGACTTCGACGCGCTCGGCGATCTGATCGACGGCGATACCGCAATGGTGGCGATCGCCTACCCCGACTATTACGGACGGGTGATCGACTTTCGCGCGCTCGCCGCCAAAGTCCACGCGGCTGGCGCGCTGCTGTGTGTGGTCGCCAACCCGATGGCACTGGCGCTGTTCAAGAGTCCAGGTGAATTGGGCGCCGATATCGTCGTCGGTGAAGGGCAGCCGCTCGGCATCCCACTCAGCTACGGCGGACCGTATGTCGGCTTTTTTGCGACTAAAATGGCGAATATGCGCCGCATCGCCGGACGCATCGTCGGCGAGACGGTCGATAAGCACGGCACCAAAGCTTATGTGATGACGCTGCGTCCGCGCGAGCAGGATATCCGCCGCGAACGTGCCAGCAGCAATATCTGCACCAACCAGGGTCTCATGGCGCTGGCGGCGACGGTCTATCTGTCGCTGATGGGCAAGGCAGGCATGAAGCAGGCTGCCGCGCTGTGCTATCACCGTGCGCACTATGCCGCTGCACGCATCGCCGCGCTGGACGGCTACAGTGTCGATACGACCGCGCCGTTCTTCCATGAGTTCGTGGTCAAATGTCCGCGCCCGGTGGCAGACATCAACGCCACGCTCTACGACGCTGGCATCATCGGCGGGATCGACCTGGGCGCCGACGATCCGACCCTGACCGATCACATGCTGCTGTGTGTGACCGAGATGAACCGCAAAGACGAGATCGATACGCTGGTGCAGGTTATGAGCGAGGCTGCACGCTAATTTATGCTCGACCTGAGCAGCCACGCCGAGGCGCTCAAGTCCATTTTCGAGCGCTATCCAGCAGGGAAATACTGCGACGAATGCGCGTTTGCAGTGAGCATGATCCTGGAGCGGGGTTATGCCGTGTCCATTATGACCATCAAGAATCGTGAAACAGGCGATCTCAAACCTTTTCGCCCGCCTTTCATACAAGCGCATCTGCCTGATGGAAAGGAATTCACTATTGGAAGCAGGGGTATCATAAAGCGGTGAGGATAGAAGCATCTGAAGTGTACGTTATCGATGCGCTGGTATACGGGCATGTGGGATTTCATGCGCTGGCATACGATAGGTATCTCGCGCTTTTTAGCTATCCCAACGACTTAGAAATAACGAAAGTCGAGTGAGTGGAGCAAAACATCATGTTCGTTCCCGCTTCTGACGCAGCACGCGCCAAAAATGTGCAGGCGATTATCGATCACATGCGCGATCGCCCAATGATGTATCTGGGTGGCAGCGGCGACCATGACTTCCCTACGATCGAGGCTTTTCTACACGGTTTTGCCATTGCCTTCACTGCATTAGGCATCGATCTGCCGTTTCAGGATAGTGTGAAAAAGGTTGCCGAGGAGCGCGGATGGCAGCACACCTCACAGCCGTATCATCGGCAAATGTACGAGAAAGGGATGGATGAACACGCGATCATTCATGAATACCTCACCATTTACAGCGTCGCGTGGGCGCATATCACGCAATTTGAAACCATAGCATCCGATCAATCATAGGGATAATCTCGTGTCCGAAACCATTTACGATAAGAGCGTGCCCGGACGAGTCGGTGTGGTCATGCCCGCCGTCGATGTCCCGCTGGCGGACATGCCCACCGACCTGCTGCGTGCCGATCTCGACCTGCCCGAAGTGAGCGAGCTGCAGGTCGTGCGCCATTTCGTCAACCTGAGTCAGAAGAATCACGCCATCGACAAGGGCTTTTATCCGCTCGGCTCCTGCACCATGAAGTACAACCCGAAGATCAACGAGAACGTCGCGCGCTTGCCCGGTTTCGCCCATCTGCATCCCAGCACCGACGACGAGTCGTCCCAGGGCGCGCTGGCGCTGATGTACACACTGCAAACCTGGCTGGCGGAGATCGTCGGCTTCACAGGCGTGAGTCTGGCGCCAGCGGCGGGCGCACAGGGTGAGCTCGCCGGAATCCTGATGATCCGCGCCTATCACCACGAACGCGGTGACGCCCGGCGTACCAAAATTCTCGTCCCCAACAGCGCGCACGGCACCAACCCCGCCACCGTCTCGATGGCGGGGTTGCAGGTCGTCGAACTGCCGTCCGACGCGCGCGGCGATGTCGATCTGGAAGCGCTGCGCGCCGCCTGTGATGACACGATCGCCGGCATGATGATCACTGTACCCAGTACGCTGGGCGTGTTCGACTCGCACATCGTCGAGGTGATCGAGGCGGTTCATGCCTGCGGCGGACTGATGTACATGGACGGCGCCAACATGAACGCGCTGCTCGGCATCGTCAAGCCGGGCGAACTCGGCTTTGACGTGATGCACTACAACCTGCACAAGACATTTTCCACCCCACACGGCGGCGGCGGACCTGGCTGCGGCGCGGTCGGCGTCAACGATAAGCTGCTGCCCTATCTGCCGGGCCCGATCGTGACCATCAGCGAGTCCGAGGCGGGCGCCGCCGACGACGCGCCGCTGTACGCGCTGACCATGCCACCCCAGTCGATCGGACGCCTGAAAGCCTTTCACGGCAACTTTGGGATGCACGTCCGCGCCTACGCCTATATCCGTACCTACGGCGGATCGGGCTTGCGCGAGGTGTCGCGTCATGCGGTGCTGAACGCCAACTATGTCCGCTCGCGGCTGCGCGGCGTCTACCCCATGCCCGTCGATCGTTTTTGCGCGCACGAGTTTGTCATGGAGGGACATTTCGAGGGCGTCGAGTCCGTCCACGCGCTCGACATCTCCAAACGGCTGATGGACTACGGCATCCACCCGCCGACCAACTATTTCCCGCTGATCGTCCCGGAGGCGCTGTTGATCGAGCCGACCGAGACCGAGGATAAAGAGACACTGGACAACTTCATCGAGGTCATGCTCAAAATCGCGGAAGAAGCGCACACCGACCCGACGCTGCTCACCGAGGCACCGCACGTCACCCCGGTGGGGCGTCTGGACGAGGTGCGCGCCGCCAAGCAGTTGGTGCTGTGCTGCCGTCCAATGCCCGTCTGGGAATTGGAGTAGCGGAAGAGCAGGGGTTAGAGAACGGGGTTAGGGAGAAGTCGCCATTCTCTAACCCTTTCTCGTGTTGTTTAACTCATGATGGCTACCCCCCCCATCCCCTGGTAGTCCGTTACCAAGTTAGTCGGTGGAAAACCATGATAAACTTGCGTAAAAATCGCAGAGGGCAAGCCGGATATGATCACATACCACGAAGCCTTGTCCTACATTAGACAGCTGCCTGCTTTAGAAAAAGCGCGCCTGCTAGAAACGCTTCGCGCCGAGTTATCACAGGATTTGGCGGTCGCAGCAACTAAGCCTGCTCGCTCGCTGTACGGGTCGTTTGCGGACTTAGGGAATGCGCCGTCGGCTCAAGAGATTGATGAAGCGCGTCATGAACTGTGGGATAACTTCCCGCGTGAGGATATTTGATGTTCGCGGCTGTAGCCGATACGCACGCGATTATCTGGTATCTGTACAGCGATCCACGTCTGTCGGAAAAAGCAAAAGTCACGATTGATACTGCAATTAACAGCGGAAGTGCGATCGCCATTTCGGCGATAACCATCGTCGAAATGGCTTATTTGATCGAAAAATCTCGTATTGCCGCCGACAGTTTACCCCGCTTACTTGCGATTCTCCTCGACCCAACCAGCCTGGTTCAAACCTACCCGCTCGACTTGATGGTTGCACGGACTTTGAGCAGGATCGACCGTCAACAGATACCTGATATGCCCGATCGAATCATTGCAGCCACAGGCTTATTCTTGAATGTCCCGTTATCAGCCGCGATCAGAAAATTTCCGCTTCGCAGATCATGACTATCTGGTAACCGCAACCTTTTACGACCCCATTCGTTTCGTCCTCACACGCACCAATAGACTCGGCTTCATCACCGAGTACAGGTACGACGCCACCGGACAAGTGGTTACCTACTGCTCCAGCGTTAAGCGTCGAAATGCGGTCATGGTGGGCGCTGCCGTTCATGTGACTGCGATAATGCGCTTCACCTAATCCTTATCCCTCACCCCTAAATCCGCCCCTTCATGATCGCGTAGACGGCGATCCCGACCACCACACCGCAGATCAGGCTGCTGATGTCGATCGCCGCACCGGGGAGGATGCGCCCGGTGCGGATCAGCGCCAGACCGATCGGCGCCAGCAGCGTGCCGACCGCGACCCCGGCGATCCCGATCTCCCCGGAATAGCGACCGAGCCGACGCGCCGTCAGCCGACGCGCCAGCGTCCCGACCGCCCCACCGACCGCTGCCCCGATGAAAAACACGAACAGAAATACGCCGAATAACTGCGACAGCACTGCCGCCGCGCCCGCACCGACCACGCACACCGCGAATTGAACGATGTAATCGGTTTGCGTGGCTTTATAGAACTTTGCCTCGGTCGCGCGCGCTTCTTCTTTGCCGATGTAGCCCGTCGGCGTCCGCGTGACGCAGTACATACACAACAGGCGGTCGCTGCGGATGCTGCGCAGCAGTGTGTCGTTGTCGTCGGCGCCTCGACATGGCTTGATCGGACAGGTGGCGGCACGCTGTGCGCCCAGTGGCAGCTCGGCGGCGGGTGACACAGGTGGCATATCGGTCATAGGGAAACCCCCTCATTGATGTAGATGACAAATCGCACTCGGAACAATGTTATATTGATTATAACCCGCGAGTCCGAACGCTTCACCAAAGGCAGCCGATGAACGCACCCACTGGCACCGTCACGTTTCTAGTCACCGACATCGAAGGCAGCACCCGCCTCTGGGATCAATATCCTGACGTCATGCGCGCTGCGCTCGAACGGCACGACGCGATCGTGCGCGCGGCGATGACGGCGCACGGCGGACACATCTTCAATCTGAAGGATTGTCACCCTATCTCAAGCTCAACCTGTCGATCGTCTACAGTAATACCAATCAGCACGATCGCGCGACGGCGCTCAATCAGGAGGTGGTCGCCAGTGCGCGCCGCCTGAAATACGATGACATACTCAGCTTTGGCTTGCAGCACAGCAGCCGCAACCACATCTTTTACGGCAGGTGGGACGACGTGATGCGCGATGCCGAAGAAGGGATTGATGCTGCCCGTCGTACCGGAAATCAATACATTTTGTTCGGGCTGTTGATGGCGTTGTATGAGGCTGAGAGTGCCTTGAAACGGTTCGACGCCAGTGACGCCATCATTGCAGAGCTGCGGATGCTGGCGAACGAGTTTGGCAGCGCGTGGTATCACCTGGAAATCGATCTGTGCGTGACACAGATCGCGCTGGGACGCGGCTTGGTCGCGGACACACTGGCACACCTGGTGACACTCGGCGAACGGATGGTCGGCTTGGAAGAGGACGACCCGTATCTGCGCATGACCTGGCTGCGCACTGCCGCCAACACCTTGATCGCGGCGGCGGACGACGCGGTCGGCGCGCGGCTGTACGGCTATTTCGAGAGAAAGAGCCAGGCACTCGAAGGGGATTTCGTCATCCTGGCAGGGGGCGTCGCGCATCAGACTGAAAGGGCAATGCTGCGTGCGCGTTTGGGCGATCGCTTCGACGCGCTGATTGCCGACGGCGCCGCGCTCGACGATGAACAGGCATTCACGCTGGCGCGCGAGCGAATCACGGCAGCTCTGGCGCGTATTTTCGAGTCATAATGGTGGTAGCTAAAAAAATTCAGGGATGAGCGATGATTCAACCGACGGGCACCGTCACGTTTCTATTCACCGACATCGAAGGCAGCACCCGCTTATGGGATACCCATCCCGACGCCATGCGCGCTGCGCTCGAACAGCACGACGCGATCGTGCGCGCGGCGATGACGGCACACGGCGGACACATCTTCAAGGCGATGGGGGATGCCTTTTGTGTGGCGTTCGAGTCGGCGGTCGCTGCCCTTGACGGCGCGATCACGCTGCAAAGGCAGCTGGCACCGCTCGCCGAGCTGCCAGAGGTGCCGATCCGTGTGCGTGTCGGGCTGCACACCGGGGAAGCATCCGAACGGGATGGAGATTATTTCGGCGCCGCGCTCAGTCTGGTGGCGCGCCTGATGAATGCCGGACATGGTGGACAAATCCTGCTGTCACAGCCGACGATCGAGGCGATCCGCGATGCCCTGCCCTCGGAAGTCAGGCTGATCGATCTGGGTGAACACCGTCTGAAAGACCTGCTGCGCTCGCAGCGCCTGTTTCAGGCGCACTGCGACGACCTGCCGCGCGACTTTCCGCCGCTGCGCACCCTGAACAGCCGACCCAACAATCTGCCCGCGCAGCCCAACGCCCTGATCGGACGCGCCGACTCGATCGCCGCGATCAAGGCACTGCTGCGCACGCCCGATACGCGGCTGGTCACCCTGACGGGCACGGGCGGCACCGGCAAGACGCGCCTCAGCCTCCAGGTAGCCGCCGACCTGCTGGAGCAGTTCGAGCATGGCGTGACCTTCGTCGCGCTGGCTGCTATCAGCGATGCGACACTAGTACCGATCGCGCTGGCACAGGCACTCAGCGTGCAGGTTGGGGAGGGAGACACGCTGTCCGCCGTCACCGACTATTTGCGCGCCAGACAACTGCTGCTGCTGCTGGACAATTTCGAGCAGATCATGCCTGCTTCAGAGGGTGTGAGCGCGATCCTCAAAGCCGCGCCCGGCGTCAGGATCATCGTGACCAGCCGTGAAGCACTGCGCATCTACGGCGAACACGAATATTCTGTCCCGCCGCTGGCACTGCCCGATCCCGATGAGCCGATGCCGATCGCGCGCCTGAGTCAATTCGCGGCGGTCGATCTGTTCATCCAGCGATCGCAGGCTGTCCGACCTGATTTTCAGGTCACCGACGATAACGCGCACGCCGTCGCCGCCATCTGCGCACGTCTGGACGGGCTGCCGCTGGCGATCGAGCTGGCTGCCTCCCGCATTCGCATGTTCGCGCCGGATGCGCTGCTGACGCGGCTGGAGACGCGCCTGACCACGCTGACCGGGGGTGCGCGCGATCTGCCCGCCCGCCAACAGACCTTACGCGGTGCGATCGCCTGGAGCTACGATCTGCTGGATCAGGGTGAAAAAGCCCTGTTCGCGCATCTGGGACTCTTCAGCGGCGGCTGGTCGCTGGATGCGGCAGCGGCGGTCTGCCCGCTCGCGGATGCGGATATGCTCGATGCTCTCGATGGGCTGGCGCATAAGAGCCTGATCCGGATCAGCGACGGACACGATGGCGAACCGCGCTTCACCATGCTGGAGACGCTGCGCGAATATGCGCTCGATCGTCTTAAAGCATCAGGCGCGCTGGAGACCCCGCGCGAGGCGCACGCCCATTATTATGCAGCCCAGGCACAACGATTCGCCTTTCTGCCGCATCGCCGCATCGAGGTCAGCGCCGTCAACGCCGACCTGGACAATTATCGTGCCGCACTGCGGGCGCTGCACATGCTGCCCGATGGCGCCGAACGCGAAATGTGGCTTATCGGCGGCTTGCACGACTATTTTTACACCACCGGACGCTGGCGCGAGGGGAGTGCGCTGGCACAGGCTGCCCTCCAGCGTGACAGCGAGACGATCGATCCGGCAGCGCGCGCCCTGACCTACAATCTCAGCGCGGTGATCGGGGCACATTTAGGGGACGCGCAGGCGGCACTGGTCGGGGGTGAATTTGCCTATGACCTGATACGCGGACGCGGATTGTACGATGTGCCCGCGATTCGCGTCGTCACGGGTTATTCATCGCTGCTGATCGAGAGCGATCTGGTGCTGGCAGTCGCCCTGATGGAAGAAACGGTCGGATGGTGCGAGGCGATCGATGCCGATGGACTTGCCACATCGCTCAAGTTGAACCTGTGCATGGCTTATTCACACAGCGGCGAAATCGAGCGCGCGCTGGCGCTCAACGAAGAGATGATCCTCAGCGCCCGGCGCAGCGGCTACGACAACATGCTGGCGGTTGGATTGGAACATCGCAGTCGTAACGCACTGGCGAATGGCAGATGGGAGCAGGTGCTGCACGATACCGAGGAGGGGATCGCCTGCGCCCGTCGTACCGGAAGCAGCTACATCGTCTTTGGGCTGCTGACAGTCCGCCATAAAGCCCAGCTCGCCCTCGAACGGTTCGACGATGCCGCAGTCACCGACGACGCGCTGTACGCGCTGGCGACCGATTTTGGCAGCCCGATCTATCAGCTGGAGGTCGAAATCGGCAGCATAGAGACCGCCTTTGGGCGCGGCATGATCGCCGATGTCCTGGCGCGCCTGCTGGCGCTGAAAGACCATCTGCCGGGGCACGATGACGCCTACGACTACCATCAGATGATCTGGCTGCTGACCGCCGCCAATGTCCTGGCGGTGTCTGCTTTTGCGGACGATGCCGCCCGGCTGTACGGTTTTTTCGACTTGACCAGTCAATCGCACCGAGGAGAATTGACGCTCGTCGTCGAGGGTGCCGCGCACAGGATCAATAAGGCGCGCCTGCTGACGCGCCTGGACGATCGCTTTGAAGTGCTGTTCGCGGACGGGGCAGCCCTCACACACAAACAGGCGGTCGCGTTGGTGATCGATCGAATCACGGCAGCACAGGTCGCCTTTTCCGAGTCATAATGGCACTTATCATTTACGCGCACAAGGACAAATGCAGATGGTGCAGTTCACACAGACACCCTACGGTGGGTGGGACAATTGTTATACCCTGAGCAATGGCACCATCGAGCTGGTCGTCACGGCGGATGTCGGTCCCCGCGTGATCCGGCTCGGATTTCCCGGCGGAGTCAATCTGTTCTGGGAAAACCCCGAAGCGATGGGCGTGACCAGCGGTGACCAATGGCTCAACTTTGGCGGTCATCGGCTGTGGCACGCGCCGGAGAGCCAGCCGCGCACCTATGCGCCCGACAATAGTCCCATTCACGTCGAGCCGATCCCCAACGGTGTCCGACTGATGCAGCCGATCGAGGCGAGTACCGGCATCGAGAAGCAGATCGATCTGGTCATGCACGAGTCGGAGGCGCATGTGCAGGTGACGCACCGTCTGCGCAACACCAACGCCTGGGCGGTCACGCTGGCACCCTGGGCGCTCTCGGTGATGGCGCTTGGCGGCACCGCGATCGTGCCCTTGCCCGCGCGTGGCACGCACGAGTCTGATTTGATGCCATCAGGTCCGATCACGCTGTGGTCGTACACCCACATGGACGATACGCGCTGGACATGGGGGACGAAATACATCATGCTGAGATCCAAGCATGGTGGCGTGCCGCAGAAGGTCGGTGTCCGCGTCCCTGAAGGATGGGCAGCCTATGCCGGGGGCGGCGGCTTATTCGTCAAGTTTTTCGACTTTGACGCGGGCGCAGTCTATCCCGACTATGGCAGCAACTGCGAGGTGTTCACCAACCAGGTCATGCTCGAAGTCGAGTCGTTGGGTGCGCTGGGCGCGCTGGCACCGCTGGCGACCGTGACCCATGTCGAGGATTGGCTGTTGTATCCGGCGGTGACCGCACCCACCCGCGATGTCGAGGTCGAGACACAGATCATGCCGCGCGTCAACGAAGGGCGCGCGCTGACCGGACGGTGACGAGCGTCGTAAGGATGCGGCGTCGGACGCATTGTTATGTGTCCCTACGATAGGTCGGCAGACCGACCGACGGTGTTCAGGTTGCCACTTGAGTAAGCCCCGCCTGAACCCTATAATTTATGGACAATTTGTCCGATTCGATTACCCACACCAGGATGCGTATGCGTGTCCTGCGGAGGAAGTTTTGTCATGAAGGTCATTTTAACGGCAGATGTTTACAAGCACGGCGTCGCGGGCGAGGTGATCACCGTCGCGGACGGGTTCGCGCGCAATTGGCTGCTGCCACAGCGCCTCGCCAAAAAAGCCAGCCCCGGCGCCCTGAAAGAACTCGACAAGCTGCTGGCTGCTTCGGCGGAACGCAAGGCGGCATTGGAAGAACGCCTCAACGATCTGGCGCGCCAGATCGACGGCGTGGAACTGGTCTTCGGACGCAAGGCGTCACCGACTGGCAAGCTGTTCGGCTCGGTGACCACCTCGGAGATCGCCACCGAACTCAACACGGTGACCGGCATCGACATCAACCGCCGCCGCATCAGCCAGACCGCGCTGCGCGACGTTGGCTCGCATATGGTGCCCGTGCGCCTGGGGTCGAACGAGTCGCCTCAGCTCAAGATCACCATCGTGCGTGAGGAACAGCTCGCTGCCTTTCTGAAGGCGCGCGCCGAGACTCCCGCCGTCGCCGCTGTGCCCCAGGACATCCCGGAATGGGACGAGGTGCCCGTCGATGCAGCCATGCTCGAAGGCACATCCGCCGCCATGCCCGCAGACGACGCCGCAGCCGCGTCGTAACGTCGCCGCAATCGTGGAGGTTTGGGATGCCAAACCTCTACCTCTCCCTTCACTTTTGCCCACCCACGCGGACAACTTAAACTTCTGATGGAACCGCAAGCACTGGGGCGTTTGCTGCGCCAGAGCCGTGAGGCGAAAGAACTCACCCTCGATGAAGCCGAGCGCGCGCTGCGTATCCGTCGGCGTATTCTCGAATCGTTCGAGGTGGGCGATTTTGTCCTGCCGGAATTCGCGCCGATCCAACTGCGCGGTTTCGTACGCAATTACGCGCGTTATCTCGGTCTCGATGAAGACCGCATCCTGACCTTTTACGAGGAAGCCCTCGAAGAGCTGGCGCACGGCGGTGGATCGCTGGCGGGACGACGGCGCGGCAGGAAACGCGCCTCATCCCGCAAAAAGCGAGCGGACAGCGCCGACGCCGCGTCGTCACGCGGTGCAGCCCCGACCAGCAGCGCGACGGCGCGTCAGTCGTCCGGGCTGGACGAGCCACGTCGTGGCGGCGGTCTGCTGGCGGGGATGGCACGGGTGCTGGTGGCGATCGCCGCCGTGATCGTGATCCTGCTGGGCGCCGCTGAACTGCTGCGCACCGATCCGGGCGAGGGTGCGGGTGCTGAGGCGAATGATCTCAGTGATATTCTGGGCGCGCTGCCCGTCCAACCGACTTTCACTCCCCTCCCGATCCAGACGACCGCCACTCCGACGCTGGCACTGCTGTTGCAGCCGGGTTTTACGGGTCAGGGTGTGCTCGTCAGCATCGAGATCACCCAGCGCACTTATTTGCGCGTCTTTACCGACGGAGTGTCGCAGTTCGATGGGCTGGCTCGCACGGGTGATCTGCTCGAATTCCCGGCGGGCGGATCGGTCACCATCAGCGCAGGTAATGCCGAGGCGCTGCGCATCGTCTATAACGGAGAACGTCAGCCGATTTTTGGCGATCGTGGGCAAAAAGTCGATCTCACTTTCACACTGACCGGGGTCGAGGTCGTCACCGGATCTGGGTTCGAGCCGACATCCGAGATCGCGCCGACGCCATTGCCGACGCCGACACCCGGTGTGACCGCCGTCAGCGTCGAGCCGACCTCACCGCCCCTGCTGCTACCGACGACCGCCGAGGAGATTCCCACCTCGACCGTCGGCGTTATCGCAGCCGCGTCGCCAGTGGCGCCTTTATCGACGCTCTCCACTGAGCCGACACCATTGCCCGGCGCTGCCCCACTGCTCGCCCCAACCATGACAGCGGGCGAACCAGCCGGAATGCCGACACCGCTGCCGGGCGTCGCGCCGATGGTCACGACGCCGACCGTCGTGGCGGTTACGGCGACTCGCGCCAGTACGACGACGCGGGCGTTCACCTCGACGCCGCTGCCGACACTGACCGAGACGCCATCACTGACACCGATCCCGTCCGAGACGCGCGTACCATCTCCCAGCGCTATCGTCCCGCCGCGCGGCGCCCCGCCCGGCGCCACGCCCACAAAAATCCGCTGATACGGATTATGTCGTCCGCACCGCACGCTTGTAGGGACAATGCACCCATTGTCCTGGCTTGCATTGTCCCTGTCCGCTCAAATCGATCCATAAGGCAAGGTTCCATCCATGAATACCATCGCTCCACCCCGCCCCTCGCGCAAGACCACGCGCAAGGACAAGTATTGTCTGGTCAGCCTCGGCTGTGCCAAGAACACCGTTGACAGCGAGAGCATGGCGCAAGTACTGAATCAGCGCGGCATGAGTGCCGTCAGCGCTGCCGATCGCGCCGAAGTCATCATCGTCAACACCTGTGGGTTCATCGATACCGCCAAACGCGAGTCGATCGACACGCTGCGCGAGCTGATCGAGAATAAGCGCGAAGGACAGTACGTCATCGCGGCGGGCTGCCTGAGCCAGCGCTATGGTGCCAATCTGGTCGAGGAACTACCCGGACTGGACGGCGTGATCGGGACGCGCCGCTGGATGGACATTTTTGATCTGGTCACGCGCATCCGCGATCGCAAGCATCCTGAACCGCTCTATCACCTCCCCACCGACGCCGAGACGGTCGGACGCGACGAGGGCAATATCCTGCGCGTCGCCAAACAGGGCGCCAGCGCCTATCTCAAAATCGCCGACGGCTGCCGCCGACCGTGCGCTTTTTGCGCCATTCCCAAGATCAAAGGTACGGCAGTCAGTCGTCCGTTGGCGAGCATCCTCAACGAGGCGCGCGCGCTCGAAGCCGCTGGTGTACGCGAGCTGATTCTGATCGCCCAGGACACCACCGACTGGGGTTACGACCTGGGGATCAAGGAAGGCATGGCGCACCTGCTCGACGCGCTGGTCAGGGCGGCACCCGGTATCGATTGGATTCGAGTGATGTACGCCTATCCCGGTTATGTCACGTCGGGCATGATCGATACGATGGCGGCACACCCGCAAATCCTGCACTATCTCGATATGCCGCTCCAGCATGGACACCGCGAGACGCTCAAGCGTATGAAGCGCCCGGCGAAGGTCGAATGGGTCTATGAGACGCTGGCATCGATGCGCGCCGTCATGCCCGATCTGGCGGTGCGCACGACCTTCATCGTCGGCTATCCAGGCGAGACCGACGAAGAATTCGACGCGCTGATGAAGTTCGTGCGCGATCTGGAATTTGACCGCGTGGGCGCCTTTCAGTACAGCTACGAGATCGGCACGCCGTCGGCGCTGCTGGCGGGTCAGGTGCCGGATGAGGTCAAGCAGGCGCGCTGGAACGCTCTGATGGAAATGCAGCAGGGCATCAGCCTGAAAAAGAATCAGGCTCTCATCGGCAAGATGCTGCCAATCCTGGTGGATGGACACGGCGACGCCGAAGATCAGGACGGTCGCTCGACCGGCGGCATGTTGAGCCTGGGACGCAGCTACCGCGACGCGCCGGAGATCGACGGCTACGTGATTGTCGATGGCGAGCTGCCGGTGGGTGAGATCGTCCCGGTGCGGATCACGGGCGCGACCACCTACGATCTGTTTGCGTCGGTCGAGGTCGGCGCGCCGCTGATCATCGAGCCAGGCAAGGTGTACGGCGCGGGGATGCTGACTCCCAATGTGGATTTTCCATAAGTACCCCACATGATTCAGCCACTTGGTCGATCGCAACAGGACTAGATCGCGTACAATAGCGTCTAAGGGTATAGTGCGCTGTGCCCATTCGCAGTAGTTATCGATCGACCACATAATCACGCGGAATCATGAATGGGTGCGATGAACCAGCCGACACCTCCAGACGAAGCTGACCTGATCCTGCGCATCAGCAAACGCGATCAATATGCGCTCTCCGATTTGTACGACCGTTATTCCGGGCGGGTGTACGGCTTGGCGTTGCGGGTGCTGGAAGATACCACCCTGGCGGAAGAGGTGACGCAGGACACATTTCTCAAAGTATGGGATCAGGCATGGCGGTGGGATGCCGAGCGCGGCAAGCTGTCTACCTGGGTGCTGACGCTGGCGCGTTATACTGCCATCGATCGACTGCGCCGCGAGCGGCGTCAGGCGCCGCTCAATCCGCTGGACGTGGACGAACTCGCCAATCTGATCGGCGAATCCAGCACGGTCGATGGTGCCAGTTGGTTGAGCGGTGAAGCGCTGCGTCCGCTGATCGCCCAATTACCACGAGACCAGATCGAGGCGATCGAGCTGGCATATTTCAAGGGCATGACCCACAGCGAGATCGCCAACTATCTGGGGCAGCCGCTCGGCACCATCAAGAGTCGCATCCGTCTGGGCTTGATCGCGCTGCGTGCCCTGTGGGTACGCGCGGAATGATGAAATCCACACCATCAATTTAATGATTGGCATATAAATTGTAATCCGATTCACATTGGTATGTCGTATTGAGATTGTACGGACAATGCTTTACATTGTTCACACATTCCAGATGAAAAACGTTGTCTTATCGAGATGCTCACGAATCAGAGTCGAAGTGGGAAATGAACACACACGACACCCCCCCGCAGCCGACCGATTGTGACGAACTGCGCGACCTCATTTCTGCCTTTGCCCTGGGTACGACCAGCCCGGATGAAGCAGCGCGCGTCCGCACACTCCTACCCGATTGTAGTGGTCAACCTATCTTCATCGCCGAGCTGCGCAGCGATCTGAGTGTGCTGTCGGCTTTGGATGCCGCGCTCTTGCAATCGGTCGCGCCGATCGCCCCGCCGCCGCGCGTCAAAGCCGCGTTGATGGCACGGATCGCGCCGCCTGTAAATCATTCTGACAGTGCGGGGGGCGAGGGAGCAGTGCTGCCCGCGCCGCCCACCATCGTTCCACCAACATTGCCGCTGCCGCCCACAGCCGCGATCGCGCGTCCGGCTGTCGTCCCGACGCCTCGACGCGCATGGATAGCGTTCGCGCTGGCGGCAGCGGCGGCGCTGATCGTCACCAATGCGTTCTGGTGGAGCAATGCTCAGTCCACCCGTGCCGATCTGGACGCCGCGCGCGGACAGCTCAGCCAGCTGTACACCCGTCAGGATCAGGTATTGTCGCTCGTGAGCGATCTCGGCGCGCGGCGCGTCGGCTTGCAATCGACGGCAGACTCGGTGATGCGCCTCGCCACGCTCTATTATAACCCAGCCACCGACCAGGCAGCGTTGGTCACCGATGGGCTGCCCGCGCTCACCTCAGCACAGACCTATCAACTGTGGCTGATCGAGGACGGGCTACCACAGAACATTGGCATCTTTGCCCCCGACGCGACCGGATTTGGTCTGCTCACCTTTTCACTGGAGGCTTTGGGTCCGCTGGCACCGGATGCCTCGATGGGCATTTCGGTCGAGCCTGCTGGTGGCAGCGCACAGCCGACGAGCGCCCCGATCGCCGCTGCCCCGATCGCCGCGTGATTCGCCCATGACCGAGGCACCTCACCTGCCGATCCTGGTCGCGCCGATCGTCGAGCACCTGCTGCCCGCTGTACGGATCATCGACGGCACCGCCGGGGCAGGCGGACACAGCGCCGCGCTGCTCGATGGCGGTGGCGAGGCGCTGCTGGCATTCGACCTCGATCCTCAGGCGATCGCGCTGGCATCGGCACGGCTGCATCGCTATGGTGACCGCGCCCAGGTCATCCATGCCAGCTATGCAGATATGACGCAGATAGCGGCGGATCACGGCTGGACAGACGGCGTGGACGCAATTCTGCTCGATCTCGGCGTGTCGTCGATGCAGTTCGACACCGCCGAACGGGGCTTCTCGTTTCGTGCCGACGCGCCCCTCGATATGCGCTTTGACCCCACCGGCGATCGTCCGACCGCCGCCGAGCTGGTCAACAGCCTCAATGCCGATAATCTGGCAAATCTGATCTACAACTACGGCGAAGAACGCGAGAGCCGCCGGATCGCCCGTGCACTCATCGAGGCACGCCCGGTGACGACGACCTCGGCGCTGGCGAATATCGTCGCCCGCGCCATTCCCCATCGTCCGGGGCAGTACGACAGCATTCACCCCGCCACGCGCACCTTTCAGGCGCTGCGCATCGCCGTCAACGACGAGCTGGGGATCGTCGAGCGGACGCTGCCGCTGGCGATCGATCTGCTGCGCTCCGGCGGACACCTCGCCGTGATCGCCTTTCACAGTCTGGAAGATCGTCTCGTCAAAGAGGCGTTCAGGCTGGCAGGCACCGACTGCATCTGCCCGCCCAAGATTCCAGTGTGCGTGTGCGGGCATGTCGCCACTGTGCGCGTGATCACGCGCAAGCCGCTGGTGGCGGATGCGGGCGAAATGGCGGATAATCCACGCAGCCGCAGCGCCAAGCTGCGCATCGTCCGCAAGCTGTAGCGCACGCATCATATTGCGTCCGCAATCCGTTGCCTGGGATCATTCGATATGTTAACAAGACGCGAAGACTGGCTGGGACACGTCCTCGACCGGGCGCGCTGGCGTCCGCAGCGCCAGGCAGTGGCGCTGGCGACGCTCGGTCTGTTCGTAGCCGTGATCATGGGCGCACTCTACCTCAGTCAATCGGCACATATGTCCGCCCTCGGTCGCCAGTTGGACGAGATGATCGAGGATCGCAATACACTCGAACAATCCGTCGAGGAACTGCGCGGCGAGATTGCCCTGCTGCAGAGTATGCCGCGTCTGGGCGCGCGCGCCGCCGCGATGGGGTTCGAGTCTGCCGATTCCGAGGACATCACCTATATCAAGGTGGACGGCTACAACCCGGAACGCGAGATCGCCATCACACCACTGGAATCGCAGTCCGAAGCGCTGCCGGAATACGATGAGACTTTCAGCGGCTGGATCAATCAGATCGCCGACGATGTGCGCCACCAATTCGACAACTTTACACGGCAGACCCCATGACGACGACACAGCTCTACCCACAGCAGCAGACCCTGCGCAAGCGTTTACCGCTGGTGATCGTGGCGCTGCTCGCCGTCAGCGCTGTTCTCGTCTTTCGCCTGTTCTCGTTTCAATTTCCGCTCGACACCGAGGTGCAGACGTATCTGAACAACCTGCGCGACAGCGGCTATGCGCAAACGCTGCAGCTGGCGTCGGCGCGCGGCAGCATCTACGATCGGCACGGCGAGGCGATGGCAGTCAATACGCTGCAATACCGCGTCGGCGTCAGTCCGTCGCTGGTCAGCGATGCGCGTGAGACCGCCACCCGGATCGCCACCATCCTCAACAGCAGCGAGCTCGAATTGTTCGACAATTTCACCAGTGATGCCCCCTGGGTGCTGGTCTCGACCAACGTCAGCGCTGCCGACGCTGGAGAGCTGCGTGCGCTGCGTCTGGACGAGATCACCATCGAGCCGGTGCCGCGTCGCAGTTATCCACAAGGACCCGTCGCCGCTCAGGTGATCGGCTTCGTTGGTGGTGACCTGCGCGGCTACTATGGTGTCGAAGGACACTACAACGGTCAGCTCGCTGGCGAGGTGCGCACGCGCCGGGTGAGCAACATCCCGTTCGAGGTGCCGATCATCGATTATGAACGCAGTCGGGGTAACGACGTACTGCTCACCATCGACCGCGATGTGCAGTTTCTGGTCGAGAGCGAGCTGATCACCGCCATCGACGTGTACGACTCCAGCAGCGGCACGATCATCGTGATGAATCCGCGCAATGGCGATATTCTGGCGATGGCGTCGTATCCGTCATTCGATCCCAATACCTATTACAGCGTTGCGGACGAACGTTTCCTGACCAATCCCGCCGTCGGACAGCAGTTCGAGCCGGGATCGATCTTCAAGGTGCTGACGATAGCGGCGGGGCTGGAAACCGGCTCGATCACACCCGATTTCACCTACAACGATCAGGGCAGCCTGGGCGGGGTATGCGACGGCATCCGCAACTGGGACGGCGGGGCGCGCGGTGTCGTGGACGTGACGCAAATCCTGGTACAGTCGCTCAACGTCGGCACCTCGACGATCGCCGTCAATATGGGCGCGACCGCCTTCTACTCGATGATGGACAAATTCGGGATCGGGCGTCTGACCGGGATCGACCTGGAAGGCGAACAGGCAGGTCAGATGCCGACGCCGGGCGATTCGATCTGGAGCGAGAAAAATCTCTGCACCAACAGTTTTGGTCAGGGTGTCGCTGTCACACCGCTTCAGATGATCACCGGGGTGAGCGCGATCGCCAATGGCGGCTTGATGATGCAGCCGCGCGTGGTACATCAGATGCTCGACGAAGATCAGGCGATCGCCGCGCGCACCGCCAATCTGGGACGCCCGATCTCGACCGAGACGGCGAATCAGGTCACCGATATGATGGTCGCGGTGGTGCGCGATGGGCTGGACGGCGCGGCGTCGGTCGCGGGCTACACGATCGCGGGCAAGACGGGCACGGCGGAAATTCCGACGCCGATCGGCTATGAGACCGGCTCGTCGATCGCTACCTTTGTCGGCTTCTTCCCGGCGGACGATCCGCAGGTGGCGATCCTGATCAAGCTCGACCGCCCTGCCGAATACTGGGGGTCGCGCACCGCCGCCCCGACGTTTCAGCGCCTGGCGGAACGGCTGGTGATCCTCCTTGAAATACCTACCGACGACGTGCGTTTCGCCCTGATCGAGCAGGGTGGGTCGGTGAAGCACATTCGACGCTGATATAAAAAGGTTTTTTTATGCAAAACGGACTTCCTTTCGCTCTCACTGTCGGCGTACTGGCATTTCTACTCGGCGTGATCTGGGGCGCGCCGCTGGTCGAGGTGCTGCGACGGCTGAAGGCGGGCAAACAGGTGCGCGTCGAATTGGTGCAGCACCAGCATAAAGCCGGCACCCCGACGATGGGCGGCATCCTGATCATCGTGCCGACGCTGGCAATCGCGCTGGCGCTGAATCTGGTCAACGTGATTCGCACCGTTACAGGGGCGTCGGTCTTACTGCCGCTGATCGTCATGCTCGGATTCGCCGTCCTGGGCGCGCTGGACGACTGGCAGGGATTTCGCAAATCGCGCGGCACTGTGCGTCATGGTGAAGGCTTGACCCCACGCCAGAAGATGATCGGGCAAATCGTGATCGCGGCGATCGTCTCGCTGATCTTCGCCTTCTACGAGGGCGGCTTCCAGTACGCCAACATGCTGATTCTGCCGCTGCTGAACGCCGAAATTCCACTGTCGCCGCTCTTGTTCGTGCCGATCATGATCTTCACCATCGTCGCCATGTCCAATGCGATCAACTTCACCGACGGGCTCGACGGACTCGCCGGAATCATCACCGCGTCGGCGTTCGCCGCCTACGGAATCATCGCCTTTTTGCAGGGACAGATTTTCCTGGTGCAGTTGTGCTTCATCGTGGTCGGCGCCTGCTTCGCCTTTTTGTGGTACAACGCGCACCCGGCGCAGATGTTCATGGGCGACGTGGGCAGCATGGCACTGGGGGGGATGCTGGCGACGATCGCTATCATGACCGGGCAATGGCTGCTGCTGCCGATCATCGCCATCGTACCGGTCGCGGAGGCGGTCAGCGTGGTCTTGCAGGTGAGCTATTTCAAGGCGACGAAAGGCAAGCGCATTTTCAAAATGGCGCCGCTGCATCATCATTTCGAGCTGGTCGGCTGGAGCGAGACTCAGATCGTGCAGCGCTTTTGGCTGGTCGGGCTGTTGAGCGCGATGTTCGGGGTGGCGCTGGCACTGCTGTGAGATCAGGACTACGATACAGACTACGATAAAGATGAATGGAGCCGCATCATGCGTAAGCTGCCTTTCGTTTTTGCCTTAATCGTGTTTTCTGTCGTCACCTTCATCCCTGACCACACTGCCGACGCCGCACAGGTCTACTATCGATGGGCACCTGGGTTGCGTATGTCCTGCACGCAGGTCGGCGGGTCGATCAATATCGTCGTCAGCAGCCGTGCCGTGCAGTACAGCAATCCCGACGATAGTCCTGCCGCGCTGTATACATCCGCGCGCCTGGTGAACGGCACCAGCGTATTCACCGGTGGTTTCATGTCGATCCCGAACGGCGTCGATACACTGACGCTCTCGAACTATTCGACCAGCGTCAGCGGCGGCTATCCGCTGGAATACACATTTCGCTACGATACTTACATCGGTATCACCCGCATATTCCGCAGCGAGGTCGTCGCCACCTGCAACGGCAATGCCAGCAATATCCAGATGTCACTCAAGAACTCTATTCCTGGGACAGAGGCATTTCGCCGTTGGCAGGACAACAAGACCGCGACGTGCAGTCTCGGGACGACTACACGACGCATCCAGTTCAACAATCTCGATGTCGAGTATGGCAATCCCCTCAATGACGCCGATTACACCCGGACCGAGATCGATGACGACACGCAGATCACTGGCTCCGGACCGAATCCGGTCGAGTTCGGCAGCGGCAGCGTCTCTGTCGGCGGGGTTCTGTATGTCACCATCTCGCCCTACCCACTCGACTACCGCTATACCATCAATACCTATGACGAGGATGGGGCTTTCATCTATCGGAGTGTCCTGCGCGCGACCTGTGCCGGCAGCAGCCCGGCGATCGTCAGCGTCACCGACACGGTGATCACCGACGCGAACCGCGCGAGCGTACAATCGACGCTGGTGCTGCAAGGGCGTCCGCCCGCGCCCCATTCTACGCGGGCGATATCGGTGCGTGCGACGCTGACGGTCTCAGGCAGCGGCGCGCCGATCGCGGACCTGATCCTGCTCACCACCGACACCGGACTGATGACCCTCAGCGGACAGGCGCCCGGCACCTATCGCCTGTACGTCAAAGGCACATCCACGCTGGCGGTCAAGACGATTGTGACACTGGTCGCAGGCACCAATACCATCACGCTGCCGGTGCTGCGCGAAGGCGACGCCAACAACGACAATACCGTGAATATCACCGACTTCAGTAGTCTGGCAGCCGCGTTCGGATCGGTGGCGGGTGGCGGGACCTACAACGCCAATGCCGACTTCAACAAAGATGGCGTGGTCAATATCACCGATTTTTCGCTGCTGGCGAGCAGCTTTGGTCAGAGCGGCGCAGCATGATGGCGCGCCGAACGCAATTAGCCTGTAAAATGAATCTCATTCGCTCGCCACGCGCCCACACCCGGTGATCTCCCATGATGTCGATCCCATCCGACAAGCAATCCGCCGATCCAATCCTGGTGCTGGACATCGGCAGTTCGTCCGTGCGTGCACTGCTGTACGAGGTGACCGCCGAGCCTGTATTCGGCGCCAGCGTCAGCCACGAACACGCCCATGATCACCCCGAACCAGGCGCCTCGACCGCCGACGCCCGCACCCTGCGCGGTTTGGTCGAGACCTGCATCGACGATCTGCTGACCCATCCGCGCGCCGGACGAGTCGCGGCGGTCGCATGCGCCGCCTTCGCCGATACGCTGGTCGGCTTGGACGAGCGCGGCTCCCCCCTCACACCCGTCTACACCTACGCGGACTCGCGCGCGGTGGCGGCGGTCGCGCCGCTGCATGAACTTTTTGGCGCGGAATGGCTGCATCAGCACACGGGTTGTATGCTGCATCCAGCGCATCGCCTGGCAAAGCTGGTCTGGCTGCGCCAGAGCGACCCGACGCTCTTCGAGTCGGTGGTCGAATGGGTCGATTTTCCGACCTATCTCTACCGTGCCTGGTTCGGCGGCGCGCGTACCAGCCTGTCGTTGGCGTCGTGGAGCGGGTTGATCGATCGGGCGTCGCGGGCATGGTCGTCGGCGCTGATCGAGGCAGTCGGCATCACGGCGGCTATGCTGCCGGCAGTCGGCGACTACCGCGAGGCATTCGTCGGACTGAGCGGTCCCTATCGGATGCGCTGGGGCGCGCTGCAGGACACCCCGTTCCTGCTGCCCATCGGCGATGGCGCGGCGGCGAACGTGGGCGTCGGCGCCGTCGATGGCGCCTGCGTCGCGCTGACCGTCGGCACGACGGGTGCGGTACGGACACTGGTCAAAGCGGATGTGCCACCGACGCTGCCGCCGGGCATTTTCGGCTATCGCATCGACGCCATGCACCATCTGATCGGCGGCGCGACCACCGAAGGCGGGGTGATCTACACCTGGGCACAGGAGACACTGCGCCTGGCGTCGAATATCGAGGAAGTACTGCTGCTGCGCGCGCCCGACTCGCACGGCTTGACGGTGCTGCCCCTCCTGGGCGGCGAACGCAGTCCGGGCTATGCGGCGCACGCAACCGGGGCGATCGTCGGTCTGCGGCTCGACACCACGCCGATCGACATCGCGCAGGCATTGATGGAGAGCGTGGCGCTGCGCCTCTCGCTGGTGCTGGCGCAGCTCGCACCCCATCCAGCCGCGACGATCGCGGCAGGCGGCGGGGTGATCCGCGCATCGCGCGCCTGGACGCAGATGATCGCCGACGCGCTCGACCGTCCGCTGCATGTCATCGACTCCGACGAAGTAACCGCGCGCGGGGCGGCGATCCTGGCGCTGTCGGCGTTGCAGGCGATCCCGGTCGATGCCACCCGCGAAGCCTTTCCGCCCCTGGTGCGGACAATCGTCGAACCCAACCCAGAGGCGGCGCGGGCTTTCGTGATGGCGCGTGATCGTCAGGCTGCGTTGTACGCTGCTGTGATTTCGGGATAAACCGTTCCTTGTCACCCTCCATCGCGCACTACGGATTCATGCTGTGCGCTGATACACTATTTTTCTTCCGATTACCCATCCGCAGAGGCACGCTATGGTCTTTGACCTGCTGCGGACGCTGTATCTCGTCTGCGTCCTGGTGTTGGCGCTCTACGCGCTCGGCAGTGGCGTCTTACTGATCGCCTATCTTGCCAGGGGCAGGCGACCGATCACAGCATCCCAAATCGCACCAGTCGACTCGCCGCCTTTATCAGACTCCACCCTGCCGACGATGTGCGTACAACTACCAATCTACAACGAGCCGCGTGTGGTCACCCGCCTGATCGACGCGGCAGCCTGTCTGGAATACCCGCCCGGCGCACTCTCGATTCAGGTGTTGGACGATTCGACCGACGAGACGCAGGCGCTCGCCGCCGCACGGGTGGTGTACTGGCACAGTCAGGGCGTGGCGATCACGCATCTGCACCGTGCCGATCGCAGCGGGTACAAAGCGGGCGCCCTGGCGTATGGGCTGCGTCACACTGATGCCGAGCTGATCGCGGTCTTCGACTCCGACTTTGTGCCGCCAGCGGGGATCGTGATGTCCGCCGCCGCCGAGCTGCACGCCGATCCGACGGTCGGCATGGTGCAGACGCGCTGGAGTCATCTGAATGCCGCCGCCAACCCACTCACAGGCGCGCTGGCGCTGGCGCTCGATGCGCATTTTGTGGTCGAACAGAGCGGACGTGCCCAGGCTGGCTGGCTGCTCAATTTCAATGGGTCAGGCGGAGTGTGGCGCCGTCGCGCGATCGAGGACGCAGGCGGCTGGCGTGATACCACCCTGACCGAAGACCTCGACCTGAGCTACCGCGCGCAGTTTGCGGGCTGGCGGCTCGCCTATCGCGGCGATCTGTCCGCCCCTGGCGAGATTCCACCAACCCTGAGCGCCTATCGTCAGCAGCAGTCGCGCTGGGCGCTGGGCGGCTCGCAGGTGTGCGCGCTGCTCATCGGTACGCTGTGGCGCACGCCGGGTCTGACGCTGGGCGCGCGCCTGATGGCGACCCTGCATCTGGCACAATATCTCGTTCACGCGCTGATCCTGTTGGTGATCCTGCTCACGCCGATCCTGATCGCAGCAAACTCTTTGCCAGACACCGACCTGAGTCTGCTTGGGTTCATCGGCATCCTGCCACCGCTGATGATGGCGGTCGGTCAGCGTGCGCTTTATCCCGACTGGCGAGCGCGGCTGCTGCGCGGGCTGCCAGTGCTGATTGTGGTGGCGACAGGCATGACCTGGTGCAACGCGCGCGCCGCCCTGCTCGGCTTGGTGCGGCGCGGCGGCGAATTTCAGCGCACGCCAAAAATGGGCGATGGGGTGGGCACATCCGAGATCATCGCCCCGGCGAACGCGCTGCCTGAGCTGGCATTCTGTCTGTACACCGCCTTTGGCGCGCTGCTGGCATGGTCGCGCGCGCCGGCATTGGTGCCGTATATGGCGCTCTACGCCGTTTGCTTCGGGATCGCAACGATTACCCTCTGGTTTGAGCGACGCGCGGCGCGGCAGTTCGCGCGGTCAATGTAAACCGTTATAATCAACGGTCTAGATGGTGACGAGGTGCGCTTTGCACGTCCTGATCGTTGATCGTTCTGCTGTGTGGATTATGCGCTCGCGCCTTGCGATCGCTGTCGTGTGCGCCGCCCTGCTGCTGGCGTCGCATGACATCGCCGCCGCTCAGACGCCCCCGGTCACTGCGTCACCGCGTCCGGCTGCCACACCGACTCTAGCCTGTCCGAGTGTCGCGCGCACGCGCCTGATCGTGCGCGAACGCGCTCGCGTGACCGAGGCAGACGGTCTCAATGTGCGCCAGGGCGCCAACACCAGCGCCGAAGTCGTGGGTCAGATCGACGACGAGGCGATCGTATACGTGCTGGAGGGTCCGGTGTGCAGCGCACGCTATGCCTGGTATCGCGTCGTGGTGGGCGATCTGGAAGGCTGGATCGCGGAAGCTGGCGGCGATGGATATTATGTCGAGGTCTACCCGCCGGGGTAGTTATCCCAAGGTTTTATCTGCGGACACATCGTTATGCGTCCTTACAGGCGTGCTGACTCCATAATTCACTGAAACGATATGTGTATGTCCTTTCACACTCATCCGGCGGCAGACGATTTGGCGTATAATCAAGGTAAGTAGTTTCGTGAAGTCCCTCGTGCCGAAATGAGGACGCCATTGGACACCCTATCGACTCTCCGCCCTTTCGATCCACAGCGCGCTGTCATGGAAGACTACGGCAAAAATTTCTCCCCACCCCGTCTGGCGGTCACCGACATGGATAAGCTGGAGGCACATCTGGAGCGCGGTTCGATCGCCCCCGATACGCGCCTGCTCACATTCGCTGTCGACGATGTGCTGTACACCTTCCCGATGACCACCGTCCTGAGCTACAACGTCATTCAGGGGCAGATCGACGGATCGCATCCCTGGGTGATGACCTTCTGCAACGCCTGTAACACGGGCATGGTGTTCAACCCGACGCTGGACGGTCGCACCCTGCATTTCGAGCGGCGCGGCGCTTTCGACGGGTTGATGCTGATCTACGATCATGAAACCGAGTCGTACTGGCAGCATATCACCGGCGATGCGTTCTTTGGCGCCAGTGCCGGACGCCGCCTTGATCAGATTGCCCCGACCCGCCATATGCGCGCTGACGAAGCCCTGAGCGCCGATGCCAACACGCGCGTGCTGATGCACGTCCTGACGCCCGAACAGAACAAGTTCGCCCGCGCCATGGAGCGGATGCGCGCGACACCAGAGACGATGAACGACACGATCGCCGCGACCATCGCCGTCCCGCAGGAGGACACCCGCCGCCCGCGCTTTGAGCTGGGGTTGGGAATCTGGGATGAGTGGGGCAGCCTGTATGTGCCGCTGCTGGCGCTGCACAACAACAGCAACGTGCTGACCACGCGCCAGGACGGGCGCGGACTAGTGGTCTACCAGCACGAGGACGCGCTGGCACCGACCGCCGTCTATGCCGAGACGACCAGCGCGCGCTGGTCGGGCGATACGCTCAAGCTGGACAATGGCACCAGCATCCGCCGCGATCGGCTGGTCATGTCCGATGGCACCACTACGCCGACCGGGCGTCCGATGCAGCTTCTCATGCGCTGGTACGGCTTTGCGCATACTTTCCCCGGCAGCCCTATTCTGTCGCACGTATGAACACCCGCTACGTCACCGTCTCGGAGCTGATCTACATCAACGGGACGCTGCTGGACAGCGAGGCGCTCACCAGCGGGACACGTCAGATACGCGACATCGCCCTGCTCGATGCGGCGGCGGCACGTCCTGCCGCCAGCGCGTTTGGCGCCGATGCCTATCCAACGCTGCCCGGCAAAGCCGCGGCGCTGCTGCATTCGGTGGCGCGCAATCATCCGTTCGCGGATGGCAACAAGCGCACTGCCACCGTCGGCGCGCTGTTCCTGCTGTGGGTGAACGGATTTTGCGTCCTGTGGGATCAGCCGAGCGCGCTGGTGCTGATCCTGCGTGTCGCGGAGGGCACCTGCGATGCTGACGAGCTGGCTGCCTGGCTGCCGCTGACGCCGTTCGATCGGGTGGCGCCGGGTGCGATAGCGGACGTGACAACGGGCACAACCATGTATCCGATCGCGCCCGATGCCGACGCCGACAAATCGATCATCGCCGCGATCCTGGCGGCGCAGAAATGGCTGCTGGATGCCCTCGAACTTCGCTGACCCTCGAAAAATCGAGTATCTTACCCCGTCCGAGCTGTACAACTTCAACGATCAGGTGACGGACGGGCACACGTTCGTGCGCGATGTCAACCTGCTGCACTCGGCAGCGGCGCGTCCGTCGATCGTGCTGTTCGGTGAACCCCAGTTTCCGACGCTGATCGACAAAGCCGGCGCGCTGCTGCACTCGCTGGCATACCATCACCTGTTCGCGGACGGCAACAAACGCACAGCGGTGCTGGCAGTCAGCGAATTTCTACGGCGCAATGGCGCCCGTCTGACCTGGGACGACGCGACACAGCGGGCGTTCGTGCTGGAGGTCGCGCGCGGCGGACTGGACGCCGATCAGGTAGCGGCGCAGTTGGCGGGGTATATGCGCCTACTCGACGCCGACTCGTGACAGATGCGCATTTTATGCTAGACTAGCGTCATGGGGCTGTGGCGGAATGGCAGACGCATGTGACTTAAAATCACCCGCCCGCGAGGGCATGTGGGTTCGACTCCCACCAGCCTCATCGTTTATCGTATTTTACCTCGCAGCACACAGTTCATCGTCCCACATCGACGCTCAGCCCTCACTGCGCGGGTCGAAAGCATCGCGCAGTCCATCGCCCAGGATGTACAGACACAGCACCGTGATCGAGATCATCAGTCCCGGCATGACGATCAGATGCGGGGCGGTGCGATAGTAGGTGCGCGCGTCGATCAGCATATTGCCCCAGGTCGGGGTGGGGGGCTGCACACCCAGATTGAGAAAGCTCAGTGCCGACTCCGCCAGGATCACCCCGCCGATACCGACGGTCAGCGAGATCGCCAGGATCGACAGCAGATTTGGAAAAATGTGAATGAACATGATACGAAAATTGCTGGCGCCCAGGGCACGCGCCGCCACGACATAATCAAGTTCGCGCCGCGCGATCGTCTCGCCGCGCACCAGTCGAGCCGCCCCCGTCCAACTGGTGATAGCGATGATGAAGATGAGAGTCTGCGGTGAGGGCTGCAGCAGCGCCGACAGCGCGATCAGCAGATACAGTGAAGGCAGTGAGTCCAGCGTGGTGATCAGCCAGTTCATGACATCATCGACGCCTCCCCGAAAGAAGCCCATCATCAGCCCAAATACCAGCCCGATTACCAGGATTGCAATGGCGGAAAAGATACCGATACTCAGCGACACCTGTCCGCCCGACAGCAGCCGCGCCAGATGATCACGTCCCAGGTCGTCGGTGCCGAGGATATGCCCTGGACTGCCAAAAGTCAGCAGACGGTTGGGGGTGTCTGGCGCGAGCGGATCGACGCCCAGGATCGTGTCGTTGATGAACGGCGATCCAAACGAGACCAGCAGCAGCAGCAGCAGCACGCCCATTGCCAGCAGCGTCAGCGGGTCGCGGCGCAGACGATCCAGCGCGCGTGCGGACAGCGAACGCGACTTGCGGTTGGGCGCGTCCAGCAGCCGAGGAACGTTGGGCGCATCCATCAAAAACGTATCCGGGGATCGACGATCCCATACAGAATGTCCGAGATCAGGAAGCCAATCATGGTCGCCAGCGCCGCGTAGATGGTCACCGCCATCACGATCGGATAATCGCGCTGTCCGAATGCCTGTACGATCGTCAAGCCGACTCCCTGATAGTTGAACACCGTCTCGATGATGACTGCACCGCCGAGCAGCCCGGTGATCGACGGCCCGATGAATGTCGCCAGCGTGATCAAGCCGTTGCGCAGCGCATGGAAAAACCATACCCGACCTTCGCCTATCCCTTTGGAACGAGCGGTGCGGATGTAGTCATTGCTGATGATCTCCAGCATCGACGCCCGAATGAAACGCGACAGCACCGCCACCCCACTGACCGACAGCACGAAGACGGGCAGCGCCAGATAGTTGAGGCGCTGCCACACCGGAGGGCAGGTCGCATCGAGCGTGGTGCGGCAGCGATCTCCCAGTGGCAGCCAATCGAGCGTGACCGAAAACAGCAGCAGCAGGATCAGTCCGAGCCAGAATGCCGGGATCGAATCAAAAATCACTGCCAGTACCCGCGACGCATTGTCGAAGGCGCGTCCTTTGTACAGCGCCGCCAGCACGCCCACCACCACCCCGCCGATCGTGCCGATCAAAAACGCTGATATGCTCAATTCCAGCGTCGCCGGAAGACGTTCGGTCAGCACTTGTATCACAGGTCGATTGTTGAAGAACGAGCGTCCAAAGTCGCCGCGCAGCACGCCGTAGCGATCTCCCGGTGGTTCGGGGACGCTGTCGCCGTCGGCATCCAGCCCGATCAGAAAGGCGCCGTCCGATAAGCCGTCGCCATCGCTGTCCCAACGCATCCAGTCATCTCCCAGCAGCCAGCGCAGATACTGGATCGGCGGGGGATCGTTGACGCCCAGACGCGCGCCAAGCGCGACCCGATCCTGTGGCGTCATGCGCGGGTTGGCAAAATACAATGCCGCCAGCGGCCCGCCCGGCAAGAGCGACATCAGCAGGTAAGCCAACAGCGTGATCCCAAAAAAGGTCGGTATCGATTGCAGCAAGCGGCGAACGACATATCGGGACATGGAGGGTCACACTCATTTTTTTGACGGCTGATAGGCGGCAGGGTAGGAGGTGCCACACCCTGCCGCGACGCTTAAATCGTTACCGAGGGATGATCCAGGACGACTCGTTCCAGCCGACGAGCTGACCGCGCGGGTCGAAATTGACGACGTTTGGCTGCGCCGCGATGACGACGTTGGAGGTGTTCAGCCAAATCCAGGGCACATCTTCGCGCAGCAGCGTATTTGCCTGCTGGTACAGCTCGGCGCGCGCCGCCTGATCGCAGTCCGTGACCGTATTCGCCTCTTCCATCAACGCCGTCCATGCCGGGTTGTTGTACGAGGTCACATTGAAGCCCGCACCGATGACATCGTTGGTGGGGAGGAAATTGGCAGTCGCGTCATTGGGCGAGTCTGGGAAGGAAAAGCTCCAGAAGAGCATGGTCGCGTCATAGGTCTGTCCGGTCAGGTTCTCGACCAGTACGTTGAAGTCGATCGCTTCATAGGTCAGGTCGAATCCCACCGCTGCCCACTGCGAGGTCAGCAGCACGCCGATGGCTTCGCTGGCTTCATTGCCGGAGTTGGTGGAGAGCGTGAACGCCAGCGGCGTGCCGGGTGCGGCGTAGAGCGCATCCTCGGTGGCGACACGCGGAGTCGTCGGGTCGCTGTCGTCATCGACGAACCCGGCTTCATCGAGCAGGCTCATCGCCAGTTCCAGGTCGAACGGGTACACGGGCAGATCGGGGTCGAATGCCCAGGAGCTGGGCAGTATGTGCGCGGCGAGCTGTACGCCTTCACCACCGAGCGCGCCCTCGTTCAACTGAGCGAAATCCAGCGCGTACATGAGCGCCTGACGCACACGCACATCGCCCAAAATCGGGTGGTGTCCCTGATCGAGCGCCTCGCCTGCTTCGTCGAGACCATTGACCGGGTTGGCAGGATCGGCGCTGTTCAGCGCGATGAAACGCAGCGAACCCGCTGGATATTCGTGTACCTGATAGCCTTCGGCATCCAGGGCGCGTATCTCGTTTTCGCGTGATTCGGGGGCGCTGTCCCAGGTGAACTGTCCGGCGAGGAACTGCTCAAAGGAGATCGTCTGATCCGCGACATTCTTGAAGATGAAGCCTTCCGGCGTCACCTGTCCGACGACAGCATCGGGATAATTCTGATCCGCCAGCAGCGTCACCTGTTCGCCGGGACGGAAATTGCTGAACTTCCATTGACCCGCCGACACACCCCCTACCGCGGTGATATCGGCGTCGTTCATGGCGGCGAAGGTCGGGAACAGTGCGCTGAACTGGTGCGCCGGCACGACCGGCAGCGCGGCAATATTGCTCAGGGCAGCACAGCTTGGTGAATTCAACGTGATGACGACCGTCTGCGCATCCGGCGCCTCGATGCCTGCCACATCGTCGAGGATGTAGGTCAGGGCACTGTTGGTTTCGCCACTGGCGATCGCATCGAAGCCGTATTTGACGTCCGCCGACGTGATCGGCGTGCCGTCGCTCCACTGCCAATCGTCGCGCAGCGTGAAGGTATAGGTCAAGCCGTCTTCGGAGATCGTCCAGTCGGCAGCGATCGAGCCACGCGCGCCAGGCGCATAGCTGAACGTCTCGACATCGATTCCGACCAGCGGCGGATACAGACGCGCGGCAATCGCATTGGACGAACCGTCCTGCACGATGATCGGATTGAGCGTGGCGATGTCGGTGCCGAGATTGCTGAGGATGATCGGACCGCCCTCACCGGGCGCGGGCTGTTCCTGCGCGACTGCCGATGTGACCAGAAGTCCCATCAAGGCTGCCGACACGATCAGAATACCGGCTTTGCGGAATCTATTCATCAGTTGCGACAGAAAGTCTGTCTACGTCCCTCTCACTATGGGGCTTACGGATAACTGCACACTTTAACCTATACCCCATACTCTGTCATTACGTTCAATTGTCAGTTACAGTGAATCACGATTTTCTCTACGGACGCATGGTTATGCGTCCCCGCGTCCACCCGGATCGCAGGGGTTTGGCGTGCCAAACCCGCGTCATGACAGCCCAAACGCCCGCCGCAGGTCGTCCAGGGCGTCATCCGGCATCGGCACCAATGCGCCCAAACCCAGCGTGTCGATCAGCGAACGCGCGCTGAACTCCAGCACTTCTAAACGGTCGAACGCGCTCAGGACGCTCGCGCCGACCGTCAGGGCACAGTCGTTTTGCAGCAGCGCCACCGGTGTGCGACTCGATATCGCTGCCGCGACCGAGTCGGGATCGACATAGGGCGCCCCATAGGGAATGAGCGGCACATCGCGCAGCATCACGTAGCTTTCCGGGATGGTACGCGAGTCGAATTGACATGCTGTCACCGCGTATGCCATCGCATTGGGCGGCTGCGCCGTGATGATCGCGCCCAGATCGGGATGCCGCGCGTAAATGGCGGCGTGCATCCGCGCCGATCGACTGGGCAATTTGCCCGCTTCGCGTCGTCCACGCTGAATCACGACCAGATCGTCATGATCGATCCCACGCCGATCCAATCCAGTCGGCGTGATGACGAACGAGTCGGCGTCGATGCGAGCGGAGATGACGCCTTCGGTGGCGATCATCAGCTGGCGCTCGCATGCCCGCGTGACCACGCGCGCAACCTCGACGCGCAGTGCCCGTTCGCGGCTGCTATGCGCCGTCGGCGTGAATTCATCCAACAGCGCGTCGGGCGCCGCGTCGAACAGCGCCAACTGCGCGTCGGTCAAGCCGCACGCCACGCCGAGCGGACGGGCGCGCAGCAGCGTGCGCGCGCAAAAATCGAGCGTTTCCAGCCGTTGATAGGCTGCCAGCAGCGACCCCCCAACCGCGACCGCGCCATGATTTTCCAGCAGCGCGCAGTCGTATCCTTCCGCGAACGCCCCGGCGATGCTGGCGCCGAGCGCGTCGGTGCCCGGCGTGGCATAGGGCGCATAGCCGACTCGCCCGCACACGCGCTGCGCCTGCGGGATGATGTGCGTATCCGGGATGATGCGGGCGATGCTGAATGTCACCAGTGCGGGCGGGTGCGCGTGGACGATGGCGGTCACATCGGGACGCCGGGCGTAGATAGCGCGGTGAAAGGGATATTCCAGCGATGGCTTATGCACTCCCTCGATCGTCCCGTCTGGAGCGATACGCATAATATCCGATGCGGTGAGCGCGCCTTTATCGACTCCCGACGGGGTGATCCAGATACTACCGTCATCATCCCTGATCGACAGGTTGCCGCCGCTGAGAGTGGTCAGACCGGCGTCGTAAATGCGACGCATGATGCGCGCAAGTTGTTCACGCGGGGGGAGCAGATCGAAATGCAAGTCGGACTCCTAAGTTGGGGTGGTCTGTGTCAGGGCGGCGATGGCGTCGAGCGCATCCGTCAGCGGCAGCGGATGCTCGATCGGCAGCGGCGCGCTGGCATCGAGATCCACTCCGGCGGCGGCGGCACGCAGCACGGTCAGCATTCGGTTAGCGATGCGCGCCTGATCGTCGGACGAATAGCGCCTGAATTCGAGCGGGAATTGGGTGTAGTCCACCCCTTCATCCCCGTAAAACCAGGCGATGAAATGCTGATTATAGGCTGCGCCAAAATCAAACAGGAGTGACTCGCCGACCCGCAGCGGGATTTTCACCAGGGGAATGGGCATATCGACACCAAACTCGTAGGCATCGGCGGGTCCAAGTTCCAGTGTCGGACGCGGATCAAGTACGACGATCCGGTACGCATAGGCATACGGATCGTGTTCGACATAGTTGTTCAGCCGGGGTATCGTCGCAGGAGTGGTATGCAAAAAATCGACTTCGACAAATACCATCCCACCTTCCAGAAGCTGTTGGCGCTTTTCACGATACTTGTACGCACTTTCGGTGCGCCCCTTGTTCGATGGAGAGAGCAGCTCGATCCAGGTTACGGGTTCGTGCTGCGACAGAGTTTTACTCAATGGATGAATCATGATCGCGCTGTAAATATGGTCGTCGTCGGGCAGATCGAGCATTTCCGCAACATTGGTGTGCAACGTCGCCATCGATTGGATTGGCAGCGGTCTTGTCATCGATGATGGCGCTGGCGGTATTTTCCCGGTGTCAGACACCAGGATATCTGCTCGTGGTTCAAATCGCATATCGCTCGTGACGCTCTTGATTTGCAGCGAATGTTCAAGCGCCGCCGTATAACCGAGCGGACGAAGGTGTACCTTGAGCGTTTGCGCCAACGCAGCGATATAGGCGGCATGAAAGCTGTTCCAGGTGTGTGTTGCGTACCAATAACTGTGCAGATGGGCGTTGATTCCTGCATATTGATTGGCGGCAGGCGACACAGGCAGCATTGCACCTTCCCTCTCGATTCTGAGCTGTCCACCTCATTATAGTCCCATCACATACTCCCATCACCATCCCAGTCGCACGCCCTGGGTTATCAGAAGACGTTCACGTGGGGGAGCAGATCGAAATGCAAGTCGGACTCCTAAGTTGGGATGGTCTGTGTCAGGGCGGCGATGGCGTCGAGCGCATCCGACAGCGGCAGCGGATGCTCGATCGGCAGCGGCGCGCTGGCATCGAGATCGACTCCGGCGGCGGCGGCACGCAGCACGGTCAGCATTCGGTTGGCGATGCGCGCCTGATCGTCGGACGAGTAGCGCCTGAATTCGAGCGGGAATTGGGTGTAGTCCACCCCTTCATCCCCGTAAAACATTTCTGCAAACATGGTCTGATAAGGAGCGTTGAAGTCGAAGTCCAGAGTCTCTCCAGGGCGCAGCGGTATTTTTACAGTAGGAATCACGCGATCGACATCGAATTCATAAATTGCCGCGCTGCCATATTCCAGAGTCGGGCGTGGATCGAGTACGGCAATACGGTATGCACGCATCACCTCGCCTTGCTCGATCGTGTCAACCAATGCCGGAAATGTCGGTAACATCGTATGAATAGTATCGATTTCAATGAACGCTAATCGCTGATTCAACAAGCGCTGCCGTTTTTGCAGATACTTCCGTGCGCTACCCTTTTTACCTTTGTTTGAAGGAGAAAGCAGTTCAATCCAGGTAATGGGTTCTGCTTCACTGCGATTCCTTGTGCTGCCACGCGGGCGAATGCCGATGGCACTGTAAGCGTGATCCGGCTCCTCAAGCTGAAGCAGCGCAGCGAGAGTCATTTCAGCAGCGGGTGCTGTGGCAACAACATCCAGCGCACCTGGTTTATGTTCACGATCAGAAATGAGAATATCCGCCTTTTGCTCTCTGAGCAGTTCGCCCGCAATCGTGCGGATTTGCAGTGACTCTTCGATTTCAGCATAATAGCCCAACGGTCTGAGTTGGATCAAAAGCGATTTAACCAGACAGGCGATATACACATGATGAAAACGATTCCATTTGCGATTCCTGAGCCAAAAAGCTGTGCAAGTGCGCGTTGATTCCAGGATATTGATTGGTGAGTGAAGCTATGGCTGGCATCATTTTTTTCCGTCGTGCTTGATCGTCTGGTTCATTATAGCCCCATCACCATCCCAGTCGCGCGCGCAGCTCCGCCAGACGGATTGCATCCAGCCCTGGCAGCACCAGATGCGCCGCACCGACGTTCGCTGGTCCTAAGCCCACCACCTGAAACCCGGCGTTCAGCGCCGCCCGTACCCCGTCCTCGGCATCCTCGAACACGATCGCCTCGTCGGGCAGCACGCCGAGGCGTCCGGCTGCCCAGATGAACAGGTCGGGTTCCGGCTTGGTGCGCGGAATCATGGTCGCGTCGGCGATGGCGTCCATACGCTCGAACAAGCCCAACTGCTTCAGCACGAATTTGGCATTCATACTGGAAGATGCCACCGCCAGTTTGAGTCCATCGGCTTGGGCGTCGTCCAGCAGCGCCAGCACGCCGGGCAGCAGGTCAGCCGGAGTCAGGTAGGCGATGTGCGCCAGATAGTACATATTTTTGAGACGCATCCATTCCTGCGCTTGCGTCTCCTCGATCGCCTGTCCATCCAGCAGCCGCCGCAGCGTCTCGCGCCGCGATACACCGCGCAGTCGATCGCGGAAGTCGAGCGGCGTGGTCAGTCCAACTTCCTCAGCCAGACGCACCCAGGACTTAAAATGTAATTCGACCGTGTCGGTGATCACGCCGTCCAGATCGAAGATCAATGCGCGCAGCGTCGAGGGCATCCGCAGTCCTTCAGGGCGAGTAAAAAAGGATGAACCAGCGATTAAGAGATTGAGACGAGAAAAACGAGCGTTTTGTCGTTTCTTGGCACTCTTCAATCTCAGTTTTTTTGCTTTTGGAACTCTTTCTTGGGTAGAAACGCCTCAATCGACCGTTTCCGACTCGGCGTCTGCGCCCGCGCCGCGCAGACGGCGATAGGTGGCTTGCAGCGTGAGCGCGTCCGCGACGTGAAAGGGCAGCGGCGCCTCGACGCCGATCGTCGCGCCGACGTTGTAGTCGATGAACGCTTGCAGCAGGTCGCGGTAGCGCACATCCGCCTCGTTGAGTGGCAAATGCGCCTTCTCACCTTTCGCGGTGTACGAGATTCCGCTCATGTGGAAATGAAGCTGTCCCATACGCTCGCCGAGCGCGTCGCGCATCGACGCCAGCGCCGCCGCGAATTCATCGTAAGTGTTGAAGCTGCCATCGCCTGCGCGCGCGTGCAGATGCGCCCAATCGACACAGGGCAGCACCCCCGGCACCTCGACGCTCAGGCGCACCACTTCTTCCAGCGAGCCGAACATCGCGCCCTTGCCCATCGTCTCCGGGCGCAAAATCACATTGACGCCCTCGTCACGCAGGATCGCGGTCAGTTCGAGCAGCTTGGTTCTGGCGCGCTGATAGACCCCCTCACGATCCTGGTTGTGATAGCTGCCTGGATGAAATACGATGTCGCGCGCACCAGCCAAAAAGCCCTTGCGTGCCGCCGCCAGCAGCCGCGCATCGCTCTTGCCCATCAGTTCATCGGTCTGGCTGTTCAGGTTGATGAAGTAGGGCGCGTGTACGCTCAGACTGACTCGCGCCGCCAGCCCCGCCAGCTTGATCTGCGCGCACATCTCATCGCCGACGCGCACGCTCTGCGTCCAGGCAATTTCAAGGTGGTCGAGACCCAGTTCGCGTATATGATAGATCGCGGCGATCGTGCCGCTGGTCGGCGTCGTCTGGGGGGAGCCGACCGTGCCAAAACGCAGTCGTTCTATCGGGTCTGTCATCAGGAAATCCTAAAAATCGCATATGATGGTTCAAAGTCTAATTGTAACAGAATCATGGATAGGCGCGCACGCGCGACTCGACCATTTATCCGTACAGCATAGGCGGGAAAGCGATCTTCTATGTTCACACATCTGACTTTTTTTCGACAGCGCGCCCTGATCATGGCACTGTTGGCGGCGGCGATCGTCTTCATCCTGTGGAATATTCCGCTGTTGAGCGGCGTCCTGTACCCATTCCGCCTGTTCGTCACCTTTGTGCACGAGAGCGGACACGGGATCGCGGCGCTGATCAGCGGCGGCGAATTTGGACAAATGGTGCTGTCGTCAGACGGCAGCGGGCACGCGCTCACCAGCGGCGGAATACGCGCGCTCATCCTGCCAGCGGGCTACCTGGGTGCGGCGCTCTTTGGTGCCGTGCTTTTTTATCTGACCAATACCGTACCATTTCCGCGCACGATCGCCATCGTGCTAGGGGGGCTGGTCGGGATTGTCACGCTGCTGTACACGCAGCCCCTCACGCTGGCGTTCTTCGTCGGCTTGGGTATGGCGCTGGCGCTGGTCGCGCTGTGGCGATTCGCGGATCGCGGCATCACCATGCTGGCGCTGAACGTGCTGGCGATTATCACGGGCTTGAATGCCCTGTTCGACCTGATCACGCTCACCCGCATCGCCGATCTGGGCGGCGGGATCGGACGTAACGACGCGGCAGCCTTCAGTGCGCAGGTGGCACCCGTGCTGCCCGCCAGCGGCTGGGCGCTGGTGTGGGCAGCGCTCTCGGTCGCGATTCTGGCTGGGGCGATCTATCTCGCCTTTTTGAGGCGGCGCGTCCGACCTTGATGGAGAAATAAAAGCCCGGACGCATCGTTATGCGTCCCTACATCTTGTTGGGCATTCCATAAGTCGAAGGCGCGAGGGATTTTCGCGCGCATAAATGCCGGCGCGTTATACTATCCGTCATCATGGACTCATGGGGGACGACGATGCCCGACATATTCCTATCTTATTCCCGGCACAATATTGATTTTGCGCGGCGCCTGGTCGAGGCGCTGAACCTGAGTGGGCGGGACTCGTGGGTGGACTGGGACGACATCCCGCAGTCTGCCGCGTGGTGGCAGTCGATCCGTGAAGGGATCGAGTCGACGCAGGCGTTCGTCTTTCTGATCACCCCTCACTCGCTGGCATCTCCGGTCTGCACGATGGAGCTGGCGCACGCCCTCGCCAACGGCAAACGGGTGATCCCAGTGGTACACGTCGAGGGCGCGGTCACAGACGCATTTGGCAAGCTGGCGGGCTTTCGACCGACCGGGTTTCTGGCGGACGTGCTGGCAGGACGCGACATCCTCGATATGGCGCGCAAGAACTGGAGCGTGGTCGAGGGGATCAACTGGCTCTTTTGCCGTGAAACCGACGACTTTGACGCCGCCTTCAAGCGCCTGTTACAGACCGCCGAGACCGACCTGTCGCATTTGCGGTTGCACACCCGGCTGTTGGTGCGCGCCAACGAATGGCGCGAGCGCGCGTACAGCAAGAGCTATCTGCTCTACGGCGCCGACCTGACCGAGGCATCCAACTGGATGAAGGTCAACGCGGAAAAAATGCCGCTGATCACTGAAGCGCACAAAGCCTTCATCCGCGCCTCGCACCATCAGGAAGAGGAAGAGGAAGCGGCGCGCCAGGGACAGATCGCCAGCCTCGACGCTGCTTCACGCCGTGCCTCCGACGAGGCGCGCAAGGCGTCTGACGCCGCCGCCCGTGCCGCTCGCCAACAGCGCGCGCGCAATATTGCCACCGTGATCGCGGTCGTGGTCGGGACGATCGCCGTGCTGATCGGGGTGACAGCGGCGAACCGGGTCGCGGAGGCGGGCGAAACCGAGGGTCGCGCGCTGGCGAATGTCGAGACCGCCACCCGTGCCCAGGGTGACGCGCTCAATGATGCCGCCCTCGCGCGCCAGCAGGCGATCGACATTGGCATGACGGTCACGCCGATCCTCATCACCATGACCTCGTTTCCCCCCACGCTGACGCAGGCAGAATTCTACCGTGCCGACTCTGAGAAAGTCCGCCGCATCCTCGATGAGTTGAGCGCGGCGCTGCTCAACATCGACAACGGTTTCGAGATCGAGGCGCAGATAGCGCGCATGGACCGGCTGGTCGAGGGGCTGGCAGGCGACGCAGTGGCGCTGCGCGCACGCGGGACGGTGCTGGCGCGCGTCGGGCAGACCGATCAGGCATTGGACGACTTTGATGCCGCAGTCGAGGCAAATCCACAGTATGCCGACGCGCTGATCAGCCGAGGCGCGCTGCTGTACAATCTGGGCGAATTCGAGCGCGCCGAACGCGACTTTACCGGGGCGATCCGCTTGCAGGACGACCGCGCGCTGACCTTCTACAATCGCGGGCTGGCATTGGCTGCGCAAGAAGACTTCATCCAGGCGCGGCTCGATTTCAACAACGCCATCGCCTTGCAGCCAGGCGCGGGCTATGCCGAAGCCTTTCGAGCGCGTGGGTTCACCGCTTACCAATTGGAAGATTACGCCAGCGCTTCACGCGACCTGCAGCAGGCATTCGATCTCGGTCTGCGCGATCCTGACACCATCCAGACGCTCAATCAGGCGCTCGGTGCCAGCGGCGAGGCGACACTGACACTCACGCCGTCGCCCACCGGGTCGAGCACGCCGACGCGCACCGCGCCGCCACGCCCAGTCTTTGTCCCGCCGACCGCCACCGTCGCCACGCTGCTGCCATTTTTGGACGAAACGCTGGACGTGTTTTCGAGCAATCGCAGTGCTGCAACCGACGACGCCACCCTCCTGCCCGACGATGCGACCGCCACCCTCGATCCGACGCTGACCCCGTTCGACACGCCGATCCCGTTCGACACGCCGCTCCCGTTTGAGACTGAGGTTCCATTCCCGGTTGACACCGACGTTGCGACCCCGCGCCCGACGATCACCCTGACGCGCACACCGCGCCCCACCGCGACCGGATCGCCAGTCCGACCGCCGACTGCGACACCGTTCTTCGCGCCGACCGAGACCATCGACCCAGGGGGATTCACGGCACCCTAAAAGCGGATTGCATGTTTGTACAATTTCTGTCTGTCCTGATTCGCGTCGAGGTGCAGCGTTCATGTCCGATCCACTGCAAGGTAAAACGATTGTCGTCCTGGGTTTTGCACGTCAGGGGCGCGCTCTGGCGCGCTGGCTGCCAACGATCGGCGCACGGGTGATCGTCAGCGACGCGCGCGCCGCCGACGCGATCAGGTTCAATCCGACCGATTTTCCGGGTGTCGAATTCATCCTCGGTGGACACCCGATCAGCCTGCTGGAAGGCTGCGATCTGTTGTGCGTCAGCGGCGGCGTCCCGCTCGATCTGGAGATCGTGCAGATGGCGATCCGCTATGGCGTGCCGATCAGCAACGACGCTCAGTTGTTCATCGAGCGCTGCCCCGCGCCCGTATTGGGTATCACCGGCAGCGCGGGCAAGACGACCACGACCACGCTGGTGGGCGAGATGTTCAAGCAGGCGGGTCACAGGACGTTCGTCGGCGGCAATATCGGGGATGTCTTATTGAATGTGCTGCCGATCATCAGCCGTGATGACCGGGTGATCATGGAGTTGAGCAGCTTTCAACTGGAGATCATGACCGTCAGTCCAGTCATCGGCGCGGTCTTGAATATCACTCCGAATCATCTGGATCGCCATGGCACGATGGAGGCGTACACAGCGGCAAAGGCGAACATGATCGCGCATCAGGGTGCCGACGATGTGGCGATCCTGGGACATGACGACCCTGGTGCGCTGGCGCTGGAGACAGTCACACCGGGGCTGGTCGGCTGGTTTTCGCAGTACGAGATGCTGACCGACGGCGCATTTCTGGTCGGGGAAAGGCTGGCAGTGGCAGGCGTGAGCAGCCTGGATGCCAGCGGTGAAGCGAAGATCGTGTGCGACCGCGCCGATCTGCAGGTGCGCGGCGATCACAACCTCGCCAATGCGCTGGCTGCCTGCGCGATCGCCGGCGCTGACGCCGTGCCCGCCGAAGCGATGGCGGCGGCGATCCGCGCGTTTCGCGGGGTGGCGCACCGCCTGGAAATGGTGCGCGAGGTCGCGGAGGTGAGCTACATCAACGACAGCATCGCCACCGCCCCGGAACGGGTGATCGCGGCGCTGAAATCGTTCGACGAGCGGCTGATCCTGCTGCTGGGCGGGCGCGACAAAAAACTCCCCTGGGATGTCATGCTGCGTCTGGCAGCGAAAAAGTGCCGGGCGATCGTCGCATTTGGAGAATTCGGGGACGGAATCGTCGCGGCGGCGGCGGCGGTTGGAGCCGATCGGTTGGTGACGCGCGTCGGGACGCTGGACGAAGCGGTGACGCTGGCGTCGCGCACAGCGCAGCCCGGCGATGTAGTGCTGTTGTCGCCTGGTGGCACCAGCTACGACGCCTACACCGATTTTGCGGCACGTGGCGAACACTTCCGTGCGCTGGTGGCGGCGTTGTAAGCACAAGGCAACTATTGCGGACATGCCACCGACCTTTTATAATTTCGTGGCACATAAATAATTACAGGGACGCTTATTGATGCGTCCACTGTGTCCGCGTAGACAATCGTGATGCACTGCCATTCAGCCTGATTAGGTCGATGAGAGATGGATCGCTATGCTGCCAAACGCCCCACAGCCGCAGTTTTCGCGTCCGAATCCCCTGGAATTGCCGCCCTTCGACCCATCCGAGCCGTATGTATTCGTGTCCTATTCGCGCATCGACATCGAATTCGTGCGCCGTTTCACCCGCGATCTGCAATCCGGCGGAATCAATGTCTGGATCGACCAGATCGGCTTGACCGCTGGCACGCCCAATTGGGATCGTGCGCTGCGTGAAGCGGTGCGCGGCTCGATCGCTTTTCTGCTGATCGCCTCGCCCGCCTCACGCGAATCCAATTATGTCGCGGACGAGATCACGCTGGCACGCATGTATACCCGCCCGATTTATCCGATTTGGGCGCTCGGTGAGCAGTTCATCGACTCGATCCCGATGGGCATGGGACGCACACAGTACATCGACGCGCGCGGCGAGGCAGCCTACGTCACCGCCATCACGGTCGCAGTCGAGGCGGTGCGCGGCGTCAAGCCGGAATTGCGCGTGCCGGAGATCGCCCCGCTTAAGAAAGACACGCTCAAGCCATATCAGATCGCCAACCCCTACAAGGGCTTGGAGGCGTTTCGCGCTGCCGACCGCGAGTTGTTCTTCGGACGGACGACGCTGGTCGGAGAGATGGTCAAGGCGTTGCAAACCTTCCCACGTTTCATGAGCGTACTCGGCGCCAGCGGCAGCGGCAAATCGAGCGTGATCATGGCGGGGCTGCTGCCCGCGCTCCAGGACGACGCCATCCCAGGATCGCGCCGCTGGACGATCCTGGCGCCGTTCACGCCGTCCGGCAGCCCAGTCGAGCGCCTGGCGGACGTATTCGCCCGCGAACTGCCTCAAAAGACGATCAGCGTAATCCGCGACGAACTCGATCACCCGACCGCCCAGGGCGTCACCCGCCTGGCGCGCCAGGTGATCGACCTCGATCCGAGCCGCCGTCTGGTGATCTATGTCGATCAATTCGAGGAACTGTTCACCCTCACCCGATCCGCCGACGAGCGCGAGCAGTTCATCCATCTGCTGACGACGGCAGCGAACGATCCCGACTCGCCCGTGTCAATCCTCATTTCGATGCGCGCCGACTTTTACGATCACGCTCTGGAGAGTCCCGCGCTGGCGCCGCTGGTGACTCAGTATCAAATCGGCGTGACGCGCATGAGCCTGGCGGAACTCTATGAAGCGGTGCGCGCCCCGGCGAACGCCGTCGGCATCGATTTCGAGGACGGCTTGGTCAGTGACATCGTGTTCGCCGTGCGCGACGAGCCGGGAATGCTGCCGCTGCTGCAATTCACCCTCTCTAAGCTCTACGAGCTGCGCACGGGCGGCAAGCTGACGCGCGCCGCCTATCAGGACCTCGGTGAGGTGCTGGGCGCGCTGGCACAGCACGCCGACACCACCTTTGCCGCGCTGCCGTCCGAGGAACACCGCCGCCGCGCCCGCGATCTGTTTTTGAAGCTGATCACCCCCGGCAAGACAGCGCAGGAGAGCGCCCGCCGCCGCGCCAAGATCAGCGAATTAGCCCTCGTCGATCCGGCGCAGCGCGCCATCATCAACGAGGTCAAAGAGGCGTTCGTCAAGGCGCGCCTGCTGATCACCGATCGCGTCGGGGATGAGGAGACGGTCGAGGTCAGTCACGAAGCGCTGCTGCGCCGCTGGGATCGCCTGTCGGAATGGGTGGCGGACGCGCGCGACGACATTCTCTTTGGCGCCGGGCTGACCGCCGACGCCAACGACTGGGCGCGGCGCGGCAAGCCGACCGATCAGCCCGAACGCATCTATCAATTCAGCAAGCTGCGTGAAGCGCAAGACTGGACGACGCGCAACCTGCCCGACGAGCTGATCGCCGCCTTCTTGCAGGCGTCGCGCGATTACGAGATGGAACAGGAGCGACTGGTCGAGGCGCGCGCGCATGAGCTGCAACTGCTGACCGATCGTCAGATTCAAGAGGCACAGCGTGCCGAGTCCGCCACCATCCGCGCGCGCCGCGCCAACCTGGTCGCGGCGGCGGTGATCGCGCTGACGCTGGTATTCATCGTCGGCGCGATCGTCGTGACCGCCAGTCAGATCGCCAGCGCCAACGAAGCCCGCCTCAGCGCCGATCGCGCCGAAGCCGCTGCGCAGGCGGGCGCACGGGTCGCGGAGGCAGCGCGCGTGCAAGCCGACGACAGCAGCACGCAGGCGGCGATCGCCGCGGACGCAGCCGCCACGCGCGTCGCCGCTGCCAATCTCCAGGCGAATCGCGCGGCGAGCGACGCCGACCGCTCACGACTGGAGTTGAGCGACGCCGAAGCCCAGATCAGTCTCGCGCGCGCCACCGTCACCGCGATCGGGATCGAGGCGGATGCGATGGGCGTCAGGCTGGACTCGGAGTCGCGTCTCTCTTCCAATTTACTGGTGGAGATCGCCGCGTCAGCGCTCGACGACTCCCAGAACGAGACGGCGGGACTGCTGAGTATGCTGGCGCTCAATCGACTGTATCTGCCCGAAGCCGATGCCCTCCTGGTGAGTGCCCTCGATCAGCTCCAAAAGCCGGCGCGTGTGCTTGACGGGCACAACGATCTGGTGCGCGCCCTGACATTCAGCCCCGATGGGACGCAGATGCTCACAGGCGGTCAGGACAACAGCGCCCGCGTCCGTTCGCTGCTGGTCGATCGTCTCATCCAGCAGCACGATCGGACGAATTATGTCAATGCTGCCGCCTATCGCCCCGATGGCGGCGCCTACCTGATCGGGGACGGCAGCGGCGCGATCGCCCAATTCGACGCCAGCACACAGGTGCCGATCTGCGAAACCGTGCTGCCGACGGTGATCAATGCGGTCGTCTACAACGCCGACGGACGCTATTTCGCCAGTGGCGATGACAGCGGCGGCGTGCGTCTGTGGTCGGCGGACACCTGCGCGCTGCTGCGCATCTACCCAGGACACACCAGCTGGGTGACGGCGGTGGCGTTCACACGCGACTCACGCGGGCTGATCAGCGCCGGTGCCGATGGCTTGGTCAGTCTGTGGGACACCGACACCACCGCGCAGATTCGTACTTTCACCGGGCATGACGATCTGGTGCGCGCGATCGCCGTCAGTCCAGACGGGACGATGCTGCTGACGGGCAGCTACGATGACTCGCTGCGTCTGTGGTCGATCGCCAGCGGGACGCCGATCCGCGTCTTTTCCGGGCACAGCGACGATGTATACGCGGTCGCCTTCAGCCCCGATGGACGCCTCGCCGCCTCGGTCGCGCTGGATTCCTCGCTGCGCCTGTTCGAGGTCGTCAGCGGCGCGCCGCACAGCACCCATGAACTGCCCGCTTATTCGCGCGTCGTCGCCTTTGCCTCTGATGGACGCACGATCGCCGTCGCCACCAGCGACACGCATGATGTCTCTTTCTGGGAGGTCGAGCGGAGCGCGGTCGAGCGCATCTATCCCGCCTTTGACGTGATCGCCAAGACGGTGGCGTTCACCACCGACCCACGTTATGCCATTTTCAGCGGCGATAACCGGGTCGAGCTGTGGGATGTGATCGCCAATCGACGCGCGCGCGTCCTGGCGGAGAGCGTCACGCCTTTCAACGATGCCGCCGCCAACAGCGACGGCACCGTGATCGTGACCGGCAGCGATGACGACCTGATCCGCGTGTGGGTGCACGGTCCGACAGCGCCTGCCGAATCCCCGCCTCCCGCGCCGCGCGTGCTGCGTGGGCACGGGGGGGATGTCTTTTCGGTGGCGCTGTCACCCGATGGCGCGCGCATCGCCAGCGGCGGCGAAGACTTCACCGCCCGCCTGTGGGATACCGCATCGGGGACGCTGCTGCACACTCTGGTTTGGCATTACAACTGGGTGGACGTCGTCGTCTTCAGCCCCGACGGGCGCTATCTGGCGACCGGGGATGCCGATGGATTGATCGCGGTATGGGAGAGCGACAGCGGCGCGCTGGTGCGGACGTTCGTCGCCGGCAGCGCCGGGGTCAAGACGCTGATCTACAGCCACGATGGGCGTCTGCTGCTGGCGGGCGACGACAGCGGCTACGTGACCGTGTTCGACATAGCCGGGGAATTCGTGCGCGCCAGTTGGGTCGGCGCCGACATCATCGAAGAGATCGCGCTGACGCCCGATGATGCGCTGCTGGTGGTCGCCTTCACCACACAGCCGTCGGTCGTGATCGCGCTGGAAGCGATCCTCACCGATCCAACGCGGGCTGCCTCTGAGGGCGGCTTGGCGCGTGTGCTGACCGCCAGCGAGATCGGCGCGCGCGACGTGGCGATCGATCCGTATGGGCGCTACATCGCCTCGATCGCCGCCGACGGTACGGCGCGCCTGTGGGACGTGCGCTATCAGGACTTCATCGTCTATGCGTGTGAGCGCATCGGGCGCGATTTCACCCCTGCCGAGATCGAAGCCTATCAGGTGCCGATCCGCGAAACCCTCTGTTCGGGTGCTTCGACGCCCGCTGTGGCAGCGGCGCTGCCCGATGCGCCCGATCGCGCGTCGGCACCACCGCCCACCCCGACGATGACCGCGCCCGTGTGGACGCCGCTGCCGACCACGACTGCCTATGCCACACCTGAAAATCCCGATGCCGCGCTCGTTCCTCCCCCGACGCCGATCCCCTCGACCGTCCTCGATACCCCGGCGGTGGTCGGCATCCAGACGGGCGAAATTCCAGAAGGCGGCGGGCATATCTGGCTTTTCGCAGGGCAGGCGGGACAGCGCGTGCGGATCGCACTCAATGCCGATCGCCCGGCACGCGACCTCGGTTTCAGCAGCGAAGACGGTGAAGGCTTGGACACCTATATCGAGGTGCGATCCCCCGACGGCACCCTGCTCGCCGCCTCCGACGACATCGAGCGGCTGCGCTACACCGACTCGCTGATCGCTGATCTGCCTCTGACCGAGACAGGCGAGTATGGTATCGAGGTGCGCGCCTGGAACGATCGCAGCGTCGGGCGCTATCGCCTGGAGATCAGCCTGCTCTCCGTGACACCGACGCCGACTGCCTCGTCCACGCTGCCAGCCGCCCCTGTCGGGACGCCGATCGCCTCCCCCACCGCCTCGCGCACGGCTACGGCT
>DAOTUN010000043.1:0-42592 GCA_034437395.1 Anaerolineae bacterium
TCAAGCGCGGGCGCGGGATGGCGTTGGGGCGTGGCGGCGGTATATACAGCTTGGTGGAGAGAATCGGTGTAAGCATATCCTCATTATAGTGTAGTGCGGTGGAAAAACTGGAAGACCCAATAAGAGTGATCAGGCTGCCCAATTAAAAAGTTTTTTTCAAACAGTTCGGCTTTTCTGTGGCACAATGAGACCTACTGAAACTGGCGCTGCTGCGCGCGACGGCGTAGGCGCTCGGCGCCTGATGTGATGCTGTAAATCGTTGACAATCAGCACTGATTTTTTGATGATCCATACATTGAATCAGGATCACTTTGGAATCGTTTTCGCCCCGCACGAGCGGGCGACTGTCGGCGGGTGGGTGCGCGCTCTGACAGCCATTGCCGAGCATGAGCGTGGTGAGTCGCTGTGCGGACAGGTCGTTTTTGTACGTGCTTAAGCGTGCAATCCCATGCGCCATCGGGCGCCCCTCCACCCCATTCACATGATCGGATCGTGATGTTCGAGATTGTCTTTCTAGGTACATCTGCGTCGGCGCCGTCGATCCATCGCGGACTCACCTCCAGCGCGATTCTGGCGGGCGAATACCGCTTTCTGATCGACTGCGGCGAAGGCACACAGCGGCAGATTCTGCGCAGCGGCATCGGCTACAAAAAGCTCACTCGCATCCTGCTCACGCACGGGCACCTCGACCACATCCTGGGACTGGGTGGGCTGATCTCGACGTTCGCGCATTGGGAGAGCGTCGAGGAGATCACGATCTACGGCGGGCGCGCCACCCTGGATCGGGTGCATACCCTGCTGTTCGACGTGGTGCTGCATTATGAAAAGCTGCCGATCACCATCGAGATGTTCGAGCTGCAAGCCGGGCTGATTTTCGAGTCGAAAGACTTCACCGTCACTGCCTTTCCGGTCACGCATCGCGGTCCGGGCAATTTTGGCTTTGTGTTTCAGGAACGCGATCGCCGTCCGTTTCTGGTCGATCGGGCGGCGGCGCTGGGCATCCCGGCGGGACCGGAACGCGGGCGGCTGGTCGCGGGCGAGTCGATCACCCTGGCGGACGGTCGGCAGGTGACGCCCGATGACGTGCTGGGTGAGGTGGTGCGCGGCACGCGGCTGGTGTACATCGGCGATTGTGCCCGCACCGACAATGTGCGCGCGGTGGTGATGGGCGCCGACACGCTGGTGATCGAGGCGACCTTCCTGGACGACGAACGCGAGAGCGCGCCGCTGTACGGGCATCTGACGGCGGGCATGGCGGCGACGCTGGCGCTGGAATGCGGCGTCGGCACGCTGCTCCTGAATCATGTCTCGCGGCGCTACCGCGAAGCTGACATTATCGCCCAGGCACGGGCGATCTTCCCCAATACCTACGTCGCGCGCGATCTGGATCACTACGTCATCCGCCGTGATACTCCGGTCGAGCGCATCGACCCGGCGGAGGTGCGCGCACGGGCGCTGGTGGCGGCTGCGGAGACGCCAGACGAGAGCGATGCGCCAGACGAGAGCGAGGCGTCAGACGAATAAGCGGATTTTTGGATCGGGATTCTTTTCACAATCTCATTTGTGATTTGGAAATGTCCGTCGTATAATCCAAAAATCTGTAGAAATCTACCAAAATCGAACGAGAATGACTCAACCTACTCAGCTTTCTGTGCTGCGCAATCTCAAGATCGCTCTGTTTCATCTCGGTTCAGGTATGGCGGACGTGATCACGACGGGCGTGTGGAACCGGGTGATGATCACCGACCTGGGTTTCAGCGCCACGCCGATCGGCTTGCTGGTGGCGCTGCGCTACTTTTTGGCGCCAATCGGGGTGTGGGCGGGACGCATGAGCGATCGCCATGCCGTGCTGGGCTATCGACGTTTGTTCTGGGTGTGGCTCGGACGCGCGATGATGGCGTTGAGTATTTTCGCGTTGGGCGCGATCACGTCGTCGCTGGTGCGCGGCGCGGCGGCGGATGTGGGGGTGTGGGCGGTGATCGCCGTGTCGCTGCTGCTGTTCAGCCTGGGAAGTGCGCTGTCGGGCGGGACATTCCTGTCGCTGATCTACGATCTCAGCCGCGCGGATCAGCGCGGGCGGTCGGTCGGGATCGTGTGGACATTCCTGCTGCTGGGCTTCACCATCGGCGGCGTGCTGTTCGGCGTGCTGCTGCCTTCCAGCGAGTCGCGCCTGGTGCGCTACGGCTCGACGGCGCACATTCTGCCCGCGACGGCGGCACAGGTCGAGGGCGTCTTCTTCACAGAGCTGGGGGTGCTGCCCTTCAGCGCGGGCGACATCGAGACGCTGTTTTTCGCGGCGGCGGGCGTCCTGGCGGCATTGTGGTTCTTTTCGCTGCTTGGAGAAGAACGCCGTTCGCGCGGCGCGGTCGAGTCGGCGGCGGACGAAAGCACAACTTCGCTGCTGGCGGATCTCAGGCTGGCGTGGAGCAACCGCACCACCCGGCTGTTTTTCTGGTTTCTGGCGCTGTCGATGCTGTTCACCTTTTCGCAGGACCTGATCCTGGAGCCGTTCGCGGGCGAGGTGTTCGGCATGGACGCGCGCGTCACGACGCGCTTTGCGGCGTACTGGGGCAGCATGTCGATCCTGGCGACGGTGGCGTTCCTGGTGATTGGGCGACGCTACAAGTCGATCACCCACACCAGAATGTCGGTCTGGGGCGTGATCGTGCTGATTGCGACCTTCGCGGTGTTCGCGCTGTCGTCGTTCGCTGGCATACGCGGGTTGGTGACGCCGGGGTTGATCCTGCTCGGCATCGGCTTGGGTATCTGGAATGTAGGGACGCTGGGCTTGATGATGGAGATGAGTCCGTTTGGGCGGGCAGGAACGTTCCTGGGCTTCTGGACGCTGGTGGTCACGCTGGCGCGCGGGGTCGGCGTGAGCGGCGGCGGTGTGATGCTGGACATCGGACGGGCGCTGACCGGGAATCCGGCGATCGCCTACGGCGCGGTGTTTGCCATCGGCGCGGTCGGCTTAGGCGTCTCGCTGGCGGCGCTGCGGCGCATCAACGTGAAAACGTTCGCCCAGACTCATGGGTCGGTCGAGTCCACGCCGCAGGCGGTGCTGGCGTCGTCGATGGATTGAGCCTGCACAGCGCGCCCACGCGATCCGCCGAATCAGGTAGAATGAACCTATCAACCGACCTCATTTCAGGAGACGCGCATTATGCTCAAGCGCATCGCTGCCACCTGGTTCACACTTTGCCTGCTGCTGATGGCAGTCCCCATCACCGCCCAGAACTGGACGGTCCCGGTCGAATCGCTGGTGACGCCGAGCGGACTCCAGATCGTGTATCCGGCCACCTATACCGCCGAACTGACCGGAAACGGCTCTGTCGTCCTCAGCGGCTTTGACAATGGCGATTCTTATACCATCACCATCCAGGGTGCTGCCGAGGGGCAGGCGCTGCTGTCACAGCGACGCGATCTCTCCGAGGCGTTCACGGCGCTGCTGGACAGCCGACTGGCAAATTACGAAGAGCGGGAACGCGAATTTTTCGGCTTGTCCAACGCGGCGGCGTTTGCCCAGCTCACGCAGACCGTCAGTGGCAATGTCTTTTTCCTGGCGGTGCAGTCCGGCGAGGGCAACGATGCCAATTATGTGCTGATCGAGATGCGCAGCCCGACTGCGAGCCGCAGCGCTATGCAGCGCCAGCGCGATCTGCTGCTGACGATGGTCAACTCGCTGCAATGGGATGTCGATCCGGCGAGCCTGCCGACGCCGGACGCGCCCCGTCTGCCCCGCCTGATCCTGCCCGCTGGCGCGCTGACCGTCGATCAGATGCCTGCTGACACGATCGTCCTGACGACCGGAATCCAGTTCACGCTGATCCCAGGCTGGCAGCTGCTGGACAGCACCGCGCCAATCACCGACAGCGTGACGCTGGTCAATGATCGCCGCGATGCCCAGGTATTCGTCTCGTCCAATGATCTGAGCGTCATCCCCAGTGTAGAGGCATGGCGCGCGCAGCTCCTGCAGATCATCGGCGGGCTGCTGACGGTCGAGCTGGTCAATGGCTCGCCGCAAGGCACCGCGATCGAGATCGAGACAGCACAGCGCGGCACGACGATCGAATATTTCCCGGCGGGTGATTTTGGCTTGAGCCTGTTTTTTGTGAGCCTGAACCGCGACGCAGCGGCGGCGCTGCAGGTGAACGCCACCCCAATCGACCCAGGTCGTGAGCGGGAGATCATGGACGACGCAGGACGGATCGCCGCGTCGTTCCGCCGTTTTGAGCGGCTGATCGCCACGCCGACCCCGACCGCGACCCCGACGGTCACGCCGACGGTCACGCCGACGCCGGGGGCGTGATTACGCCCGTGATGGTGCCGAACGGTTAGTCGTCGGTCGCTGACGTGCCGCTGGCGAGCCGTTTCTTTTGGGCGCGCTCGAATTTTGTGATGCTGTCAGGCGTGGGCAGGTCTTCAGGCATGGTGCCGCCAAGTTCTTGGATCGCGGCGCGCACCACCTTTCCCGCCTTGTGATGAATCTGGTTCGCCTGCGCTTTGTCGGTGATGCCGTCGCGCTGCAGGATGTCGTTCGCCTGGGTCGCGCGAAAGAGGTTGGCGGCAAGCTCGGTGCTGCCCATGTGATCGAGGATCTGCTGCGACTTCTTCAAGCCTTTGCGCTTGTGGATGTCCTGCGCGTTCAGCCCGTTGTACAGCCCTTGATAGCCGTGATTCTGGAAGATGGCGAAATCCTGAGTGGATACCACGCCGGATTTTTTCGCGGTCGATGCCAGATCGGTATTTTTCGCTTTGAGACGGTTGCGCGTGGTCAGGCGGTGATCGTTTTCGCTGAGCTGCGGTGCGGCTGCCTGATCCGCGAGTTCCTGACGGCGCGTCTGCACAGCGAAATATGTCTGACCGAGGGCAACAACCTGCTTCGACGGGTCGGCGTTCTGTACGATCAGGTAACAGGCATAACGAGAGAGGTCGTAATCCTGCACTTCACGCTTGTGTCCCGTACCGATTTCTACCATCTTGAGCGAACGATTGAAATGGAGTTCCGGGTCTTGTCCGCATAATATTGCTATGACTCGATTGATTCCTATATGCACCATGTGGTGCATATGGTCTTTATTTCCGTCATACACTTACTTACACCCCTTACTCCACCTCCGCCCCACCCAGCGTCACGCGGGCGAAGGCGCGCTGCATCGGCGTGAGCGGACGGCGCTTGTCCCACACCAGCACGATCGCGCGCGTCAGCGGCAGCCCGTCGATCGTCAGCCGCGCCAGTTCGCCCGACGCGACCTCGCGTGCGGTCACGTAATCGGGGAGGATGCCGATGCCCATGCCGTTCAGTACGGCGACCTTGATCGCGTCGGGGTTGTCCAGCTCCGCGACCGTGTTCAGGTGTACTGCGCGCACGCGCAAGAGCGGTTCGAGCCAGCGGCGCATCCGGCTGGATGGCAGTCGATTGATAAAGGGCTGATCGGGTAATTCCTCGACCCTCACCGATGCGCGCGCTGCCCAGGGATGGAGGTGACTGACCGTGACGGCATACGCCACGTCGCGGACGCGCATCACGCCCAACGCCGGATGGTCGAGAACCTCGCCCTCGTCGCCTTCGAGATAACCCAGGTCATAGGCACCGTCAAGCAGATCGCGCACCAGATCGGCGGTCAGCGGCGTCTGGAGCGAGACCGCCACCTTGGGATAGGCGCTCTGAAACTGGCTCAACCAGGGCGGGAGCAGATGCGCACTGACGCCCGGCGTCGCCGCGACTGCCAGCGTGCGCCCCGCTGCACCTTCCAGCTGCAGCATGGCGCGCTCGGTCTCCACCACCAGCGCCAGTATCCGCCGCGCGTGGTCATAGAGCAGATCGCCCGCCGGGGTCGGACGGGCACCCTGTGCCGTGCGCGTGAACAATGCCACGCCAAAGCTCGCTTCCAGGTCGGCGATGTGCCCACTGACGGCGGACTGTGCCAGAGTGAGATCGGCGGCGGCACGATTGAAGCTGCCGCGCTCGTACACGGCGACAAACAGATGCAGCTTGTGCAGGGTGATCATGGAGATGGTGGATTGCCCTCGATGAATCCCCCAAATTCTCGGTATTGTGTGGGGAGATTTTGTTCTATAATAGACGGTATCAAATCGAATACAACGCGCTGTGCGCGTCATCGGGGGCGGTCTAGCAGACCGCCTTCGATCTTGTATAGTGCCCGGCAGGGGCTTAATCTGCCAGAAGGAGCTAGTCCAGTTGGACACAGTCCGTTTGGACACCGTCGTTCGCAACAGCCACCCGACTCAACCCGCGTTGTTCATCGATTTCGCGGGCATCCGCGATACCTTCCGCCGTTTTGAAATTGCCTTCCCCGGCGCCCACATCGATTACGCGATGAAAGCGAACGCCAACCCCACCGTATGCGCGCAGATCGTGGCGCTCGGCGGCGGACTGGAGATCGCCTCGCTGCCTGAACTCAACCGCGCGCTTGACGCGGGCGCGACCGGCGAACGTATCATTTGCAGCCACCCGATCAAGCAGCCCGCCTTTTTGCGGCGGATGCAGGAAGTCGGCGTGTATGCGGCGACGGTCGATTCGATCGATGAAGTCGAAAAGGTCGCGGAACACGCCCCCGGTATGCGCGTGTATGTGCGCCTGGCGGTGGACAACACCGGCAGCGTGCTGCCGCTGGCGGGCAAGTTCGGCGTCGATGCGGCGACCGCGCTCGATCTGATCGACCGCGCCCGCGAGCTGGGCTTGCAGCCGATCGGCGTCTCATTTCATGTCGGGTCGCAGTGTTTGAATGTGTCTAATTGGGTCAACGCGATCAAGGCTGGCGGCGAGGTCTTCCGCGCGGCTGCCGATCACGGGCACCAGCTCTATTTTCTGGACATCGGCGGCGGATTTCCGGCTGGACACTACCACGACGAGTCGATCCCGACGATCGAGGCGATCGGTGTGGCGGTCATGGCTGCGGTCGATGCCTACGTGCCGAGCGTGCCCGGCTTCATCCTGGCGCTCGAACCCGGTCGCGGTCTGGTCGGGGAATCGGGTCGGCTGGTGGCGAATGTCATGGGCAAGGCGCTGCGCGGTGGCAATCAGCACTGGTTGTATCTCGATGTGGGCGTTTTCAATGGTCTCATGGAGACCTTCGAGGGCTTTCCACCCGTCGTGACGCTGCTGGCAGATGATGCCGAGGCGCGTCCGCAGCGCGTGTACACGCTGGCGGGTCCGTCGTGCGACTCGTGCGATGTGATCGCCCGTGATATGACGCTGCCGGAAATTCGTGTCGGCGATCGGCTGGAATTTTACGATACCGGCGCGTACACCAACGAGTACGCGGCGGCGTTCAACGGCTTTCCGATCCCGGAGATCATCATGCTGAATCTGGATGTGAACGCTTTCCACACGGTGGCAGCGACGCATCACGATGCGTCCGACACGCGCGCAGTCGCCCTGTCGGCGTAACATCTGCGACCGGATGGGGTGTGGTTCGCCGCACCCCGCCTCGCCCTACACACGGGCATCAGCCCGGAATCACCAGCTTTGGCAGCCGTGCCTCGATCGCCGCGCGCTGCGCCTCGAACCAGCTCGGCAGCTTGAGACTCGTCCCCAGGGTCTCAATCGGCTCATCGATCAGGAATCCCGGCGCGTCGGTCGCCACCTCGAACAGGACCCCGTTCGGCTCACGAAAATAAATCGAGTGGAAATACTGACGGTCGCGCACAGGCGAAACGCTGTAGCCAGCGGCAGCCAGCGCCTCCAGATACTCGACCTGTTCGGCGTCGTCCACCGTGCGGAAGGCGATATGATGCACCGACCCCGACCCGAAGCCCGCCATCGGTGCGCCAGGTCGCTCGACCAGATCGAGCGTCGATCCGACATCGCTCGACCCCGCGTGATAGCGCACACGGTTGCCAGCCTGCACGCCGCGCGTGTAGCCCATGATACCCACCAGCAGCGGCTCCAGCCGCGCGATCGAGTCGATGAACAGGGTCGCGCCGAAAAAGCCGCGTATGGCGTGTTCATCCGGGATGCCGCTGCCACTCCACAACTGGATCGCGCCGGGCGCGTCGGTCGGTTCCAGTTCGAGACCCATACCATCCGGGTCGCTGAAGCTGAGAACGGTGACACCGTAGCGCTCCACCTCGCGCACGGGCACGTCGAACGATGCCAGCCGCTCACGCCAGGTGGCGAGCGCGCCCGCCGGAATCGCGTAGCTGGTGACTGCGACCTCGCCATTGCCGCGCACGCCGCGTTTCATATGTTTCCAGGGGAAAAAGGTGATGTTCGTACCCGGCGTGCCGACCGCATCGGCGTAGTACAGATGATAGGTGCCCGGATCGTCGAAATTGACGGTGGTCTTGACGAGCCGCTGTCCTAAAACGTGATGATAAAAATCGAGATTGCGCTGCGGATCGCCCGCGACGGCGGTGATGTGATGCAGTCCCTGAATGCGTTCCATGTTTAGCCTGTCCTGTTATGATGCGCGCAACCATACCGTATCATGACAGCCTGGACAACCCGCGTCGATGGATTCATCCAGCGCCCACGCGGATCGATAAAAGGTTTCTTCATGTCCAGACGACCGGTCTACCCGTTCACCGCCATTGTCGGTCAGGAACGGATGAAAGCGGCGCTGATCCTGAACGCTATCGACATGCGCATCGGCGCCGTGCTGATTCGAGGCGAACGCGGCAGCGGCAAATCGACGGCTGCCCGCGCGCTGGCGGCGCTGCTGCCTGAGATCGACGTGATCGCGGATTCGCCCTTCAGCGCGGGTGGCTGATGAAATGCTCGCGCTGCATTATCATCATGGCGTCGCGGTCGGCGTCGGACTACGCATGAATACGCCCATCGTCGCGACGATCTCGCTGACCGCCGTGTTCATGTCGGTGTCCAGTTGCGCGCTGACATTGGTCACCTGTGCAGTCACCGCCAGGGCGGGCGCGCCCAGGAACGGCACTTCCTCACCGGTTGCTGCGTGCCACAGGCGTACAGTGCCGTTGAGCGCGGTCGAGGCGATCTGCGTCCCGTCGGGACTCCACACCGCCGAATACACGGTCGCGCGGTGATCCATCACCATCAGTTCGTCCCCGGTGGCGGCGTCCCACACTCGGATCGTGCCGTCGGTGCCCCCAGTCAGGATGCGCGCCTTGTCGGGTGACCAGCGCGCCGACACCACGACATCGTTGTGCCCCGTCATGACGAAGACCGGCTGCCCGGTGCGCACGTCCCACAGCGACGGCGTGGTAAAGGGGGTATGCAGCAGCACCCGCGTCTCGTCGAGCGACCACCACACGCTATTGATCCAATTGCTGTTCACCCCACTCAGGTCGTCGGTGGTGGGCGGCACGCGCAGCGTCAGCCCGCGCTCCCCGGTGCGGGTATCCCAGAAAATCGCCAAGCCGTCGGTGCCGCTGGCGATCAGCGTCTCACCGTCGCCCGACCACACCACGTCCAGCACCTCGATTTTGGCGTCCGCAGTCAAAAAGGGCGACCGTTCGCGCTCGCCAAAGCTGAACAGTTCGCGTCCGGTGGTCGCGTCATACACGCGCGCCATGCCATCCTCTCCGGCGGTGGCGACCCGCGTCCCGTCCGGCGAAAAGTCGAGCCTGTTGATCATCCCGCTATTGCCGACCAGGATGGCGATTGTCTCCCCGGTCGCGGCGTCCCACACGCGCGCGGTCGTGTCCAGGCTGGCGGTGACGATCCGCGTCCCGTCTGGCGACCAGCGGACGTGATTCACGGCGTCGGTGTGCCCGCTCAATGCGATCAGGCGCGCGCCCGTCATCCCGTCCCAGATGACCGCGCCGTCGTCGATGCTGAAGCTGACGATGCGCTCCCCGTCGGGCGACCAGGCGCCGCGCGCGCCATCAAACCCGTCGTGTGCCTGATGACCGGTCATTCGAAACAGCTCGGTATGCGCCGCCACATCCCACACCACGACAAAGCCGGACTGTTCACCCGCCAGCAGCCGCGTCCCGTCCGGTGACCAATTCGCGCTGTACAGCTCCCGGTAGACATAGAGCGCGGGCGTCGGCGTCGCGGTCGGCTGCGGGGAAGCGGTGTAGGTCGGCGTCGCGCTGCGCGGGAACGAGGTGCGCGTCGGTGCCGCAGCGATCGCCAGAAATGGGGTGCGCGTCGGAATGGCGCTCACGTTCGCCTCACCTTGCCCGCACAGCGGCGCGATCACATAGCGGGCGCGTTCGCCACAGGTAAACGAACGCCAGACGCGGTTGGTCTGCGTCCAGTCGAGCAGGGCAGGCAGCGAGTCGTCGAGCCGCCAGCGCTGAATCCCGTGCATACTAATTCCGCCGATGTCGGGGAAGTCATGGCTGAAAAAGCGGTCGTTCGATCCGGAAAAGGTGACCCCTATAATATTGTAGCCGGCGTCGATCTCGCGCAGCGCGGCGCGCGCCGCCACATCCCAGAGGATCATCCTGCCGGCGGCGTGCAGCTCGCCGGACAGCAGGCGCGTCCCATCACCGTTGAAGGTCAGCGCAGTCACCATATTGGCGTGCCCGTACAGCGCGCCAACGATCGCGCCGCCCGCGCTATCGATCAGATTGATGGTGCGATCACCATCGACCACCGCCCACAATGAGCTGTCTGGGTCGGCGGCGATGCTGAAATAGCGCCCGTCGAGGTGGTAGCGTTCGGCACCGGTCTCCGTGTCCCACACCACGAAACGCCGTTGCGGGCACGCGGTGGGGTCAGGCTGCACGACGCATCCGCTCGCCGCCACCCGCGCCCCATCGGGCGATATCATCGCGTTATGGACGCGAATCGGCAGATCGCTCCAGGTGGCGCTGCGTTCGCCCGTCGTGGTGTCCCACAGGATCAGTTCGGCGGAGTCATAGCTGCTGGTGATCAGGCGCGTCCCGGCAGCGTTGGTCATGAACGTATTGAAGAAGCCACCCGGACTGTCGACGATCCAGGTCGGCTGTCCGTCCGGGTGCAGCGCGTCGGCGCTCCAGCGCGACAGGCGGTCGTTTTCTTCCGCGATCAGCGCGCCGCCGTCCGGCAGCATCGTCATGTCCTGCGGGTTGTCGCCTGTAGACAGGCTGACGCGCACGCCGTAATCGGTCTCGTCGATCAGCATCAGCTGCCCGGTGCGCGCGACCCAGAAACCGCCGCGCTCGGCATCGTAGCTGAGCAGGCTGGAATTCTGTCCGACGATATCGTATCGATCGCCATCCTGTGCGCCGGGACGCAGTCGCCCATCGAGCACACCGACCTCCCCGCGCCCCATGTCAAACAGCAGCGAGTCACCGTCGGGATGATACGCCAGCCCGATCGAGGTATCGTCGATCGAGTAAGTGTGCAGCACGCCGCCGTTCTCGCTCTCCCACATGCGGATGGTGGTGCCGACGGCAGCCACCAGCCGATCGCCCGTTTTTGTGAAAGCGGTGCCAAAATAGATATTGCGCTCCAACGGCTGATATTGCACCCGCAGATCGCCGGTCGCCAGATCGTGCAGATACAAGCCGGGCGCGTCCGACAGATTGGGCACGCACAGGATGCGTGCGCCGTCGGGATGCACCACCAGGTTGAAGCAGCCGTAGCCCTCGGTCGGCGTCTGAAGGGTGATCGTGCGCACGATCGTCCCGGTGGCGCTGTCGAGCGCATAGATCGCGTATTCGGTGCGGCTGGTCACGTACAGCAGCCTGCCGTCGATGCTGAGCACCCCGGTCGCAAACATGGCTTCCACGAAAAAGCTGTGCGTGTCAGTCGTCCAGAGCGGCGCGCCAGTGGCGGTGTCCCAGGCGTGCGCCGTGCCCGATCCACTCACCGCATATGCCCGCCCGCCGTCCGGCGCAAAGCCGACGTAAAAGATCGGGTCGGCGTCCATCGCCAGCTCGATGAAGCTGTCATCCGCCAGATCCCACAGCCGCAGCATCTCGAATCGGTCATCTACGCGATCGCCCCCGGCGCTGAGCAGGCGCGAACCGTCGGCGCTGAACGCCAGCGCCCCCACCTCATCGGTGTGGGCGGGCAGGCGGCGGATCAGCGTCAGCGTCTCACTGTCCCACAGGCTGAGCGCGCCGCTGTCCATGCCGAGCGCGAACATCCGCCCATCCGGGCTGTAGCTGCCGACGCTCATAAAATCGCCGCTCGCTGTGACGGGATCGGCGCTGCCCAGGATGCGCCCTAGAAGATTGCCGGGGCGATAGGCATAGCGCGACAGCACCGCCTGTGCCAGCGGCGGCGGATTGGGTATCGCGTTCGCCTCGACCGCCAGCGCCAGCGCCAATTCGCCATCGCGGTCGGCGATGCTCTGCGCGTTGGCAGCCAGTGCCAGGCTGCGCGACTCCAGCGCGCGGCGTTCAGCGATGCCCGCGTTGATCAGGGCGGTGATCGCCAGCCCGGTCATGATCACCAGCGCGACGATCGCCAGCGCTGACACCACCCTCTGAAAGGCGCGCCCCGCTCGCTGGCTGGCTTGCAGATATTCGGCGTGCAGCGCGGTCGGGCGCGGCTCGACCGCCCGTCCCTCGATCGTTTGCACGCTGGTCTGAAACCACGCTTCGGCGTCACGCAGATCGCCCCGACGGAGCAGGAATCCGGCGGCGCGCCCGCGCGTTTGCCATTCTTCCGCCCGCGTCAGCAGGCGCGAATGGGTGTGAATGTACGCTTGATCGCCGGAGCGCAGCACCCGCTCGATCATCACGACCACTGCGTCGAAGTCGTCGTCCTCGCGCGCGAAAATCCAGTCCAGCTCGGCAAAGGCGGGCGGGATCGGCGCGTCTGGGGTGGCGTCGGCACGCAGCACCGGGATCAGCCGTTTGTTGCGCGCAACAGCGGACTCGATCTCTTTCCTGCAAAACGACTCAGGCGCCAGCGAGTACGGACTCATGATGAGCAAGAAAGCATCGCTCTCGATGATGCCTTTTTCGATGTCCTGTTCGAAATGTCCAGCGGGGATGATGGCACGCTTGTCCATCCAGACCGTGAAATCGCGCATGACGAGGGCGTCGTGCAGGCGCGTGATAAAGCCAGGTATGTCATCGGAAGGTGGGACGTTATCTTTGCGTGCATATGAGATGAATAAGTCGGTCACTGTATAATCTCCAACGACAATAAGCATAACCCCAACCTTATAAGCTCGGATTTTATCGTAGATAGGTCAAATAAGGCAATAATATAGCGAGCAGAAGGGGCGGCTCTGCGGCAGTCGCGTCGCGTGACTCCAGCGCCAATTCATCCACCGCCTTGTCCGACCCCTACGGCGCGTGATACACTCTCACCCATGACTCCCAACCACGCGGATCGATAAAAGGTTTCTTCATGTCCAGACGACCCCCGGTCTACCCGTTCACCGCCATTGTCGGTCAGGAACGGATGAAAGCGGCGCTGATTCTGAATGCTATCGACATGCGCATCGGCGGCGTGCTGATTCGCGGCGAACGCGGCACCGGCAAATCGACGGCTGCCCGCGCGCTGGCGGCGCTGCTGCCTGAGATCGATGTGATCGCGGATTCGCCCTTCAGCGACGACCCAGCCCAGCCGAGTTCATGGTCGGACATCGCCAAAGAGCGCTATGGAGACGGCACACCGCCGCCGGTGACGCGCCGCCGCATCTCGTTCATCGATCTGCCTGTCAGCGCCACCGAGGATCGTGTCGTCGGCACACTCGATATCGAGCGCGCGATCCAGGCGGGTGAAAAGAAATTCGACCCCGGCGTGCTGGCGAATGCCAACCGGGGAATCCTCTACGTCGATGAGGTCAACCTGCTCGATGATCACGTTGTCGATCTGCTGCTGGACTCGGCGGCGATGGGCGTCAATGTGGTCGAGCGCGAGGGCATCAGCTTCACCCATCCGGCGCGTTTCATCCTGGTCGGCACGATGAACCCTGAAGAGGGCGATCTGCGTCCGCAATTACTGGATCGCTTCGCGTTGAGTGTCGAGGTGCATGGCATCGCGGAGGCGAAAGAGCGTATGATCATCGTCGAGCGCCACATCGCCTACGAGACCGACGCCGACGCCTTCCGCGAGGCGTGGGCGGACGCGGAAGAGGTGCTCAGCGATCGGATCGCATCGGCGCGCGAACGGGTGGACGCGGTGACCTATTCGCGCAGAGACCTGTACATGATCGCCACCCTGACCAGCGCCCTCAAAATCGACGGTCACCGCGCCGACCTGGTGATCCTCAAGACCGCTCGTGCCCATGCCGCCTATCAGGGGCGGACGGCGATCGCGCCCGAAGACATCCGGCTGGCATTCGAGCTGGCGATCCCTCATCGGCTCAAGCGCGGTCCGTTTGCCGACGCGCAGATGAGCATGGCGGAAGTCGATAAGCAGATGCAGCAGGTGCAGTCCGAGTGGGGCGAGGGTGATGAAGCCGACCAGCGCGCCAGCGAGGGCGAGCAGGATGCAGTCAAAAAAAAAGTCCCTCAGCAGCAACCCTGAGCGACGATAACACGCCCGATCTCGGTCAGACCGACCCCTCCCCGCAGAACGTGTTCGACAACCGCGACTCGTACTGGTGGGAGGGTGGCAAAAAGACCGAGATGGGCAAAGAGTTCGCCCCTCGCAATTTACAGACCGCCCTCGACCAGATCACCCGCCGCCAGTCAGGACGGCGCAGCCGCACCCGCACCGACCGCAAACGAGGTCGCTACGTGCGCGCGCGCCGCATCGGGAGCGAACGTCCGACCGACATCGCCTTTGACGCCACGCTGCGCGCCGCCGCCCCCTATCAGAAGGAACGCGCGGCGATCAAAGCGAAAACGGGTATGGCATACGCCCTCAACCGCCACGACCTGCATCGCAAGGTGCGGGTGCGCCGCACCGCCAACCTGATCCTGTTCGCGGTCGATGCGTCGTGGAGCATGGCGGTCAGTGAGCGCATGACCGCCACCAAAGGCGCGATCATGTCACTGCTGACCGACGCCTATCAGCGCCGCGACCGCGTCGGCTTGATCGTGTTTCAGAAAGACCGCGCGCAGATGATCCTGCCGCCCACCAATTCAGTCATGCTGGCAAAGCAGGCGCTCACCAGTATTCCGGTCGGAGGCAAGACACCGCTGTCCGCTGGGCTGATGCTGGCGTTCGAGTGCGTGCGCCGCGAAAAGATGCTGCATCCCGATATTGTGCCGCTGGTGCTGGTGCTGACCGACGGCGCGGGCAATGTCTCGATCGGCAATCTGCCCCCCCAGGAAGAGGCGCACCGGATCGCGGACATGTTCCGCGCGGAACACATCAAGACGGTGACGATCAACATGGAACATCAGGCGTTCGACCAGGGTCTCGCGGCAAAGCTGGCGGAACGCATGGGCGGACCGTGCTACACGCTGGGTCAGATGCGGGCGGATGTGCTGCTGGAGACGGTGCGCGGGGCGATGACGACGTAAAGCATCCGACTCACAGCGATCCCGTACAGGATCAGCGGCACGATCACCAGTATTTCGAGGGCATCGTCGAATACCCAAAAGAAGGCGTAGCCAATGTTGCCCAGCAGCCCCCACCAGCCGATCGGCAGTACATACAGCCCCACCAGCCCGGTCTGCTGGAAATAGGGCAGGGCGAGCGCGGCGGCGGCGTTCAGCGCGATAAACCGCGCGGCGCGCAGCCGACCGTCTGATCGGGGCGGGACCAGCATGGGCGGCAGCCACAGGATCAGCGACGCCGCGCCAATGAGCGACCACAGCCCGATGCTGCCAAACTCGACCGCCGGGCGCACCGCCATCGTATCGAGCATGATCCCGACCCAATTGGGATAGACGATCAGGCTGGCGACGGTCACGATCAGCGGCACCAGCCAGACGCGGATGCGGTTGTACCACGACGTGTGCGCCAGCAGCACGATCGCCAGCCCGATCGGAACGCCGATATGATATTTGATCAGCGCGATCGTCAGTCCGACTCCGGCGAGGACGATCCATCCCCTGGCGAACCCCCACCATGCCAGCGCTACCCCCGCCGCGATCAAGCCGATCGACTGCCCGTAAAACAAAGTGAACGCGAACGAGTAGCTGGTCAGCGCGATCGCGCCGCTGCCACCGAACACCCGCGCGGCAAACCACACCCCGGCGATGTTGATGAATCCCCAGAGTACGAAGGCAATGTGTTCACCCGGCAGCGCCTCCAATGCCTGAAACAGCGGCATCGACCAGTAAGCATAATAAAAATACGGATCGCCGCGTGCCGCATCCATATAGATGTGAAAATCAGGGGCGTAGTTCATATTGGCGGTGGCATTGAGATAGGCGAATGCCACCACTATGATGATGCACCAGGCGAGCGCGCCAAATTCGAGCGGGGTGAGCCTGGCGCGCAGTCGTCGCTCGATCCCGGCGTCGTTGATGGTGAAAAATGGCATCAGCGATGGCTCCATTACAGCAAATTTGCTCGGTTGCTTTACGAATGACTGTCAGCGCATCCCTCCGAAAAAATCCCGCAGCAGTGTGCCGCACTCGTGCGCCAGCAGCCCGCCGCTCACGTCCACGCGGTGATTGAGGCGCGGATGGCGCAGCAGGTCTTCGATGCTGCCCGCCATGCCCGCCTTGAGATCGACCGCTCCGTACACCAGCCGACCGAGCCGCGCCAATACCATCGCGCCAGCACACATCGCGCACGGCTCCAGCGTGCAGTACAGCGTCACATCGTCCAGACGCCAGCGTCCGAGCGCGCGCGACGCGGTTTGCAGCGCCAGCAGCTCGGCGTGCGCGGTCGCGTCGTGATCGGCTTCGCGTCGATTGCGCCCGCTGCCGACTATCCGACCGTCCAGCACGGCGATCGCCCCGATCGGTACGTCGCCCGTGAGCAGCGCGGCGCGGGCTTCGTCGAGCGCCAGCCGCATCGCGTCGAAATCGTTCATCGGGCAGCCAGTGCGATTATGTGGCTGCGCTCACCCACCGGGCGACTGGTAGTGCGGGTTATCGCGGATGATCAGTGTACAGGCGTTATCGCTGCGTGGGTCACTGATATGATCGTATAGGATTCCGCGCACCTGAAAGCCGTTGTGCAGCTGCATGGTCAGCGTCGCGTCATGCAGCCGCGATTGGTGAACGTGCATGACGTACTGCGCGATGCTCAGGGTATCGCGGTACTGGTCGTAGCCAGGGATCATCCCGCCCGCGATCTCGCCGCGCAGGTTCAGCCGTGTCACCAGCTTATGGCGTGCCTCGTACAGTCGCCGCCCGATGCGCATCCCGCGGAATTCGGGATGCACGCTCACATCGATGCCGTAGAGCCATTCGCCATACGGCTGGTGTCCGGTGATCCAGCCATCCCCCATCGACTCCATAAAGGTGTAAGGGCGATTGCCGAATTCATAATCGGTCCGATAGGTGCTGGTCGAGCCGACCGGTATCCAGGTGCCGGGGCGCACCTCCGCCAGCGCGACGAACTGTCCTTCGGGGAAGAGCGTGATGTGATGGGCAAATTTCGCCGCGCTCAGGTGCTCCTCGTCGGTCAGTGTAGGAAATGCCAGCTGCTGCACCGTCTCCAGCCCGATGAAATGTTCAGGTTGAATGGGCACGACCTGGATCGGCAGCGTGACGGCGTGATGCGGATGGGGGATGGTGTGCGCTGGAGCGGATGATGCGGGCACTGCGGGGTTGAGCGCGTCGGCGTCGATGATGTCGGGTGGGGTCTCGTGATGCAGGGCTGGACGCTCGTAGGCAGGGCGCGACCCGTGCGAGGTCGGCTGCTGCTGTGATGGACGCGGTGCGTACAGGTTCATAGTATCAAATACCTCCGATGAACACGGACTTGATCTCCATATACTCGTGCAGCCCCTCGGAACCATATTCCCGACCCAACCCGCTCGCCTTCATGCCGCCGAATGGCATTTCAGGGGTGGTGGGCATCCAGTCATTGACGCCGACGATCCCGAATTCCAGCCCTTCATAAATTCTGATGGCGGTGTTGAGATCGCGGGTGTGGACATAGGCTGCTAATCCGTATTCAGTGTCGTTCGCCAGCGCCAGCGCGTGGTCGGCGTCGTCGAACGCGACGACGGGCATGACGGGGCCGAACAACTCGTCACGGTACACCGGCATGTCGGGCGTGACGCCGGCGATCACAGTCGGACAATAAAAGTAGCCGCGCTCGAATTCCGACGGACGCCCGCCCCCAGTGATCACCTGGGCGCCCATGCCGACCGACTCGTCCACCAGATGCGCCAGCCGATCGCGCTGCACGGCGTTGATCAGGGGACCGACCTGGGTCGCTTCCTCACGTCCAGCGCCGAGCTTCAGCTTTGCCATGCTGGCGGCGGCACGCTCGATGAATTCCTCGGCGATCTGGCTGTGAACCAGGAAGCGCTGCGGCGCGATGCACACCTGACCATTATTGCGCGTCTTGCTGTTCACGGCTGCCTGCGCGATCGCCGCCACATCGACATCGGGGAAGATCAGCACGGGCGCGTTGCCGCCCAGCTCCAGTGACAGACGGGTGACGGTCTGCGAGGCGCCGTCCATCAGCAGCTTGCCCACGCGCGTGCTGCCCGTGAAGGCGATCTTGCGACAGCGCGGGTCTGCCAGCATCGCCGCGCCCATCGCCGCCGGATCGCCGTTGATGACGTTGATCACGCCATTCGGGATGCCGGACTCGATCAACGCCTGACCGAGCAGCAGGGCGGATCGCGGGGTGTATTCCGATGGACGACCGACGACCGTACAGCCCGCCGCCAGCGCTGCCGACCATGCGCGTACCGGGTTGTAGACCGGGAAATTCCACGCCGTGATCGTGCCGACCACGCCGAGCGGCTGCGTCGTCACCAGCAGACGGCGATCTGTCCGGCGTGCCGGGACGATCCGTCCGTAGGCGCGCTTCGCCTCTTCCGCGAACCACTCGAACGAGGCGGCGGCGGTCGCCCATTCGCCGCGCGACTCGCGCAGCGGCTTGCCCGACTCTTCCGAGGTGATCAGCGCCAGATCGGTGATGCGCTCCCGAATCCAGGCGGCGGCTTTGAAGAAGATCGGGGCGCGGTCGTAGGGCGTCAGCTTCGACCAGGCTGGAAAGGCGCGGGCAGCAGCGTCGAGCGCGGCGCGGGCATCGTCACCGTCGCCAAAGGGAAGGGACATCACTGTTTGTTCGGTGGCGGGGTCGATCAAATTCCAGGTGGTGCCGCTGTGTGCATCGACGGCAGCGCCATCGATCCACAGTTTGAATGTGAAGTCAGTCATGACGTTTGCTCCTGCTTCACTCTCTTTTAACGCAATTTCTCTATTTATGTAAGAAATTTCATACTCTGCTCATGATTCGCTCAGACTCCGAACGGGCGTGCTGTCACCGGAAAGCGCTCTGCGCAGCGGTTGAATTTGTCCATAAGTGAGTGAGCGCCATACCCATTCGATCGTGCCAAATCGGAAGCGCGCCATCCACCAGCGGCTTACGACCCCCTGTGCGCTGAAGATGAGCAGCACCAGAATCACGGTCAGTACAGGCGAAAGCTGGTCATACAGCCCCAGACCATAGCCATAGAACAAGGTCGTGCCGATCAGCGAGTGCATCAGGTAATTGGTGAGCGCCATTTGTCCGACCGGTGCCAGCCAGCGCAGCCTGTCGACGTGCAGCAGCACAGCGCTCAGATAGACAAAGCTGAGTGCGGGTGCGCCGATATGGATACCGATGCTGATCAGCCACAACGTGCCGTCGCTGTAGCCGATGAACATCAGCGCGTTGCCCACCAGCCCGACTCCCAGTGCCCACAGCCACCAGCGCTGCAAGAAAGGGCGATACCGATCCGGGTGATCGAGGGCGCCGCTGCGCCCGACCACCAGACCGACCAGGAACATCACCAGCACCATCGGAATCTGAATATCGAGGGCGACATTATGGCTGGCGCGGTAGCGCACCAGATCGCCATACGAGCCGCTGCTGAACAGGCGGATGGCGTCGGGATCGACCATCGCGCTGATCTGGGTCGTGTCGTCTGCCAGGCTGAAAAAGAGCAGACCGCCGACCGCGATCGCCAGCGCCATGCCCAGCAGCGTCCGTGCTGGCAGATGGCGCACCAGCAGCAGCAGCAGTCCAGCGACCGCGTACAGTCGCAGGATATCTCCATCCCAGAGCAGGATGGCGTGCGCCATGCCGATGACCAGCAGCACCCCCAGTCGGCGCAGATAGAAGCGCACGAACGGGCGTCCGCTGGCTTCCATGCGCCGCATCTGCACGGCGAAGCCGATGCCGAACAATAAGCTGAACAACAGATAAAATTTTGTGACGGCGAAAAAGGCGATGCTCAGATCGACGATCTGATCGATCGCGCCGCCGCGCATCCCCAGCGTACTGGCGCGAAACGCCGAACTGCTGAAGTCGAGCATGTTGACGAGCAGGACACCGAACAACGCGAAGCCGCGCAGCACATCGAGCGCGACGAGTCGATCCTGAATCGGCTGAACCGGGCGAGCGGACATGACAATTCTCCCTGAAACATATAACTGAAACAGGCAAGGCGAACTAGCGGCGGGCAGCACATGCCAGCCGGACAATCCAAAATGTAAGTTGCGCGTGCGTGCGGCGCGGATTAGCGGGCGGCGAAACCGTCGAGCAGCGTCGTCACCAGCAGGCGCGCCGCGTCTTTGCGCGCCAGATAGCCGTCGTGTACGCTCTGCCAGGTGGCGTAAAGCGCGTAATTCATGTGATGCAGCATCCATTGCGCCGGAACATCCGAGCGCAGATCGCCGTCCGACTGCGCACGCTGGATCAGGTGCAGCATCGACTGCTGCACGGCGCGATCGGCGGCGGTGAAGTCGGGATGCGTGTCCAGCACGCTTTCGCTGAGCAGGAAGTGCAGCTTGTCCCCCAATGGCACCAACGCTTCGATGATGCGCGTCAGCATGTCAAGGGCGCTGCCCCGTTCCGGCTGGCTGGCGTCACGTATGGCATGGGCGACCGTATCCAGCGCCAGCATTCCGAGTGCCAGCATCAGATCGTCACGGCTGGCGAAATAGCGATGCAACGTCGCCTTGCCGATCCCGGCATGGTCGGCGACCTCCGCCAGGGTTGCGGTGGGCTTGGTCGCCAGCAGTTCAGTGGCAGCGTTCAATAACTCGGTGCGGCGCGCATCTTTGGTGGAACTATCAGGCTGCATGATTGCTCTTTCACTCAATTGAGACTATTTTATCTCATTTAAGTTTATTGTCAATCACAAAAAGCAGGAATGTAGCCCAATAAGTACGCGCTGGATCGGTTGGTTGCGTTTGTGGTCGTCGATACGTGGCTGGTTCGATACCAAAACTACCAATTACGCCAACGAACATTTTTTCGTTACAATCTTCTCGTCTTCTCGAAAGGCAGGCTATGGACACGACGGCGACTCAACGCGACACCGTACTCACCCGGCGCATCACAGGACGCTGGCTGCGCTGGGCGCGGGTGGTGTGGTCGATCCTGGCGGCGATCGCTGTAACGCTGTTCGTGATGTCGCTGCCGTTGACCTACGCCGATCGGCTGGGACAAGCGTACAACTTCTTCAGCGAGGCACTGCCTGAGATCGGCTTGACACCGCAATTCTATGCCGCCTACTTTCCGGCAATTCAACTCATCCACGCGATCATCGGCGTGACGTTGGGCGTGTTCGTGATGCTGCGCCGATCGGACGAGCCGATCGCGCTGATCGTCTCGCTGGCGCTGGTGGTGACCAGTACACAGAATGGCGGCGGTTTCAACGCCTGGCAGCGCGGCGATCCGGCGGCGGCGCCGCTGCTGGTCACGATGTACGCGCTGAGCTACGTGCTGATCTTCGCCAATCTGCTGCTGTTCCCGGATGGACGTTTTTATCCTCCCTGGACGCGCTGGATCATGCTGGGGATCCTCCCGCTGACGGTGCTGGACGGGCTGGCGACGGTCAATCGCCCTGCCAGCAGCGCGGCGCCTGCCTCGCCATTTCTGATCGTAATGGGACTGATCGGCTTTGTCGCGCTGTACGCCCAGGTTCGTCGTTTCCGGCGCGGCATGACGCCCACACAGCGTCAACAGGTGAAGTGGGTGCTGTTCGGCTTGTTCGTCTCGGTGGTGCCGATCACGCTGTTCAATCTGATCGATCCATTCGTGACGCCCTGGTTTGCCGCGCGTCCGCCGCTGCGGGTGCTGTACCGCTTTTTCATTCACCTGTTCCTGCTGTACGTCCCGTTCACCTCGTTCTCGGTGGCGCTGGCGATCTCGATCTTCCGCTATCGGCTGTGGGACATCGACTACGCGATCAACCGTTCGCTCGGCTACGCGCTGGTATCGGCGGCGCTGGTGATTCTGTTCCTGATCCTGTTCGTGCTGCTGCAAAGCCTGATCACCAATCCAATCACGCTGGCGCTGCTGGCGATCGGAGTCGGGCTGCTGTTCAACCCGCTGAGAAAACGGATTCAGCGGGTGATCGACAAGCGCGTGTACGGCTTGCGCTATGCCATCGACGCGGTGGCGGCGCACGGACGCAGCGGCACCGTGACCGCACAGCGTCCGGCGAATATCAACCCGGCGCCAGCGATTGTGCATCGCGGCTCGTTCAGCGGACAGATGCTCGGCGGCTATCTGCTGGGCGATCTGGTCGGGCGCGGCGGTATGGGCGAGGTCTACAAAGGGCATCTCGGCGATCAAACGCTGGCGGTCAAGCTGCTGGCGGGCATGAGCGATGCTGAGACGCGCGTGCGCTTTGCTCGTGAGAGCGCGATCCTGGAGCGGCTGAAACACCCGAACATCGTCACCTTCTACGAATATGGCGAGTCGGATGCGGGCTTGCGCTACATGGTCATGGATTATCTGGACGGCGTGCCGCTGGACAAATACATCAAGTCGGGCGCGTCGATCGGCATGGACACGATCCGTCTGGTCTTACGCGATATTTCGGATGCGCTCGATTATGTCCACGCGCGCGGTGTGGTTCACCGTGACCTGAAGCCCGCCAATATCATGCTGATGCTGCGCGAGGACAAGACGATCGACCGGGCGATCCTGATGGATTTTGGCATCGCCAAGAGCGCGACGACCGCGATCACCGGCACCGAGACGATGGGCACCATCGATTATATGGCGCCGGAGCAGATTCAAGCCGCCGCCAATGTGGACGCCCGTGCCGACATCTACGCGCTCGGCATTATGCTGTACGAGATGGTGACCGGGGCGCGTCCTTTCCAGGGCAATGCCGGACAGGTGTTATTCGCGCATCTGCGCCAGCCGCCGCCGGACATGCACGTGCGCGTCCCAGACCTGTCTCAGGCGGTGATCGTGCCGATCCTGCGCGCATTGAGCAAGGCGCCCGACGACCGCTACGATCACGCGGGCGATCTGGCGGCGGCGCTGGCGGCGTAGCCTATCCCTGGCTGATCCCCCTGCACGATGCAGTCGGCAAACCGCGCGGCGATGCTGCCGTCGGTGTCGAGCAGCGGATTGAAAATAGTGACGGTCAACCCGACGACTTTTCCTGTTGCGATCACGGTGCGCAGCAGCGCGCTGACTTCATCCCAAGCCAGACCGCCGGGGATGCGATAATCGACGGCGGGCATGATTGCGTCGTCCAGCGCATCCGCATCCAGGTGAATCCAGATTCCGTCCAGGTCGGGACGATCGATGTGGGCGACGGCGGTCTGCACGGCGGCGCTGAATGTCGGTGTGCGCGCCTGGGTGATGTCGAAAGCGCGGATCGATGTGTCGTGGATGTCGCGGTTGCCTGGCGTCTGTTGTTCGGCATGATCGCGGTAGCCGAATACGACGATATCGCTGTCACGGGCGAGCGGACGTAACCCCTCCAGGTTATACGCCTGAACCGCCGCGTCATTGCGGATGGTGGTCACTGGGTCGCGCACCTCGGAAAAGGGCGGCGGTACGATCCGCCCGGCATAGGCAGCGTTCAGCCAGAGTCATCAGCCCGGCAGATTTCAACGCCGTCGGGAGCTGTTCCACACCGGATGGAAACAAACCGAGATTCGATGGGGCATCCAGGACGATTATCTGTTGCATGATTCAGCCTTTCGACGCCGATAATGGACAATCCGTTTCAGTGAATCGCGATTTCCTCTACGGACGCATTGTGATGCGTCTCTACGCTGGTCGCGCAGCCCGGCGCCTGACGGCTATACCCCGCTGTAGGCATTGAACCCGCCATCGACGGGCACGACGATTCCGGTGACAAAGCGCGCCGCATCCGACACCAGCCACAACAGCGCGCCGATCAGATCGTCGGGTTCGCCGAAGCGCGCCATCGGCGTGTGCGCGATGATCTGCTGTCCACGTGCGGTCAGCTCGCCGCTGGTCGGGTCGATCAACAGGAAGCGGTTCTGATCGCCTAAAAAGAAGCCTGGCGCGATCGCGTTGACGCGGATCGCCGGGTTGTGTTCGCGCGCCATATAGACCGCCAACCACTGCGTGAAATTGTTGACGGCGGCTTTGGCGGCTGCATACGCCACCACGCGCGTCAGTGGGGTGAACGACGCCATCGACGAGATATTGACGATCACGCCTGACCCCTGATGCGCCATCTGCGCGCCGAACACCTGCGATGGCAGCAGCGTCCCCATGACGTTGAGGTCGAATACCCACTCCAGCGCTTCCGGTGCCAGGTCAAAAAAAGAACGTTGATCCGGGACGGCGGTCGCCTCTGGCTTGTTGCCCCCCGCCGCGTTGACCAGGATGTCCACCCGTCCATGCGTATCCAGGACACGGGCGCTCGCCTCGACCAGCCCCGCGCGATCCAGCACATCGGCGGACAGAGCGGTCGCCCGTCCGCCGTCGGCGTTGATGCGATCGGCTGCCGCCGCGACCGCTTCCGTCGTGCGCGCGACGATCACCACCGTCGCGCCCGCCCGCGCCAATCCGCGCGCCATCGACGCGCCGAGCGCACCCGTCCCGCCGGTCACGATCGCGATCCTGCCACTGAGATCGAACAGCGTGTCGGTGTTCACAGTCGATACGCTTCCTTTGCCAGATCGCGTGCGCAAGCTCGCGCCATCGCCTCGGCATCGCGCACATCCAGAATATGACGCACCGCCAGCCCCGCCAGCCAATCGCACGCCGCCCGCCGCCACAGGTCATGCCGGGCAGGGATACTGAGCAAGGCGCGCGTGTCGTCGTTGAAACCAGCGGTATTATACAGTCCAGCGGTCTCGACGACCTGATTCCAATAGCGGCGCATCCCGTTGAGACTGTCGTGAAACCACCAGGGCGGACCGATGCGCAGGGCGGGATAATGTCCCGCCAGCGGCGCCAGTTCGCGGCTGTAGGTTGTTTCGTCCAGCGTGAACAGGATGATCGTCAGACGCCGATCGTTGCCGCAGGCATCCAGCAGCGGTTTGAGTCCGCGCGTGAATTCGGCGGCGACCGGGATGTCGGCGCCCTTGTCGCGTCCGAAACGCGCCAGCACGGTCGGGTTGTGATCGCGTAACGAGCCGATGTGCATCTGCATGACCAAGCCGTCTTCGCTGCTCATGCGCGCCATCTCGATCAGCATGTGCCCGGTGAAACGGGTGGCATCGTCGGCGCTCGCCTCGCCGCGCAGCGCCCGCTGCAACAGCTCGTCGGATTCGCGCGCGCTGAGGCGTGCCGTGTATGCGGTCAGTGCCGCGTGATCGCTGGCGGTCGCGCCCATGTGCTTGAAGAATGCCCGCCGACTTTCGAGCGCCTCGATGAAGCTGGCATAGTCGTGGACGGCGATCCCGCTCGCCAGACTGAGACGGTCGATCTCGTCGCGCCAGCCCGTGCTGCCGAGATTGACCACGCTGTCGGGGCGAAAGGTCGGCAGGATGCGCCCAGTCCAGCCGGAGTCGCGGATCGCCTGATGCTGCGCCAGGGTGTCGGTCGCGGCGTCGGTGGTACACAGCACCTCGATATTGAAGCGGCTGTATAACGCGCGCGGGCGCAGCTCCGGCTGTGTCAGCCGCGCGGCGATATGGTCGTAAATCGGTTGTGCGGTCGAGCGGTCGAGCGGGTCGGTAATGCCGAACACCCGCTCCAGCGCGTCCGCCAGCCACAGCGCGGTCGGCGTGCCGCGAAACAGATAGGCGTGATCGGCAAACGTCGCCCAGATTTTGCGAGGATCGGTCTCGACGGGCGATCCGTCACGAGTCGGGATGCCGAGCGACTCCAGCGCGATGCCGCGTGCATACAGCATCCGAAAGACATAGTGATCCGGGATCAGGAACAGCTCGACGGGCGACCCAAAATGCGCGTCCGGGTCGCTGAACAGGCGCGGATCGACGTGTCCGTGCGGGCACACCAGCGGCAGCGCCGCGATCGAGTCGTACAAGGCGCGCGCGACGGCGCGCTGTGCTGGGTCGGGGCTGAAGACGCGATCGGGATGTAAGGGCATGGCAACGAAACCTGCTGCCTTTCAGGTGCACAACGAAGCTCGTTTGCACACCGCTCAGGGAAAAAGTAAAACACTCAACGCAGTGAAGCGCGGTTTTCTGTGCAGACGCATTGTTATGCGTCCCGGCAGGCGTGCTGAAGCCGCGATGCACTACAACTGGGTTTTCGACGACGACTGTACAGCCTATGATGGCTCTGAAACAGAAAACCCGACAGTGCGAATCGTGGCGAATCCCATCAGCAATGCGACAGGATGGCGCGCAATGGTGCAATATCCAACGTTAGAAAGCCATAAACACGGTGCGCATGACTCATCTGGTATCTGTCGTATAGACGTATCCTCTACAAACCTGTTTGACTCCGCGTCGCGGAGACATGAAAGGATCGACCCAATGTTCAGGATGAAATGGATCGTCGTGCTGGCGCTGTTGCTGGCTGTGACCGGAAGCGCTGTTGCTCAGTCGAGCGGCACTGCCTATGCTGTGACCGATGACGGGCGCCTGATCGCCTTCAGCACCAGCGCGCCGGGCACCTTGACGCTCGACGTGCCGATCACCGGATTGGCGGACGGCGAAACCCTGGTCGGCATCGACATTCGCCCTGCCGATGGATCGCTGTTCGCCTTGAGCAGCAGCAGCCGCGTCTATCAGATCAACACCGGCAGCGGTGCGGCGTCGGCGCGCGGGAGCGCGTTCAGCCCGGCATTGAGCGGATCGAGCTTCGGCTTCGATTTCAACCCGACGGTCGATCGCATCCGTACCACCAGCGACGCGCGCCAGACACTGCGTCTCAACCCGAACAACGGCGCGGTCGCGGCGACCGACGGCACACTCGGTTATAACTCGGTCGATGTCAACAGCGCCGCCACCCCGGTGATCGTCGCCTCGGCGTATACCAACAACTTCAGCGGCGCGGGATCGACGCTGCTGTTCAACATCGACTCGGCGCTGGACATCCTGGTCACGCAAAACCCGCCGAATTCCGGCACGCTCAACACCATCGGCGCGATCGGCGTCGATGCCAATGCCAATACCAGCCTGGACATCATGTCCGATAGGGTGGGCAGTGATGCAGCGTTCGCGTCGATCGGCTCGACCTTCTACAGCGTCAACCTCGCCAATGGTGCCTTCACCGCTATCGGCAGCATCGGCGCGTCGGTGCGGGCGATCGCGGTCACCAACTCGGTACGCACCCAGGTGGGCATCCCCTCGTGCGCCGACTTCAACGGCAGCACCAGCGCCGTCGTGCGCGCGGGTCTGCCTGATGGTCGTCAGGCGAACGTCTTCTGCCGTGTGCTGGCTGAAAATGGCGCCTTGTCGCCCCAGGCTGGCGCACAGATCGGCGTCGCACAGGTGATTCAGCGCGGCGTCATTCAGGCGGTGGACGTGTTCTCCCCCTACCAGACGCAGAGCTTCGGCACGGGCGCGGTCGTGTGTCTGTTGGGCACGGGCAGCTTCGTATTCCTGGACGCGACTCAGACCCCGCGCCTGCCCACCGACCTGGGCACGTTCGACAGCGGCGACGGCTACACCTGCGCCAACGTGATCAACGCAGGCACGGCTGTACTGGTGCGCAACTAGCGGCACCGTCCTGATGCAGCAAGTGATGCAAATCATGTAAACGAAGGGGCGCCCCAGGCGCCCCTTTTGATTCGACCCAACCCCGCCACCGCGCGATTCCCGGTTGCAGCAGACGACATACCACAAAGCTTAAGATTTTGTCGGCACATCACCCGCACTGCAATAGGCGCCCGATGTATGCACCCCGTGCGCGATCTTAAGCTCTTCCGCTCGATCGGCGCTGCTATCCGGGCGATAAGCCTCCTGGATATTCCAGTCGAAGGGGTCACGGGCTGGAAACGCCGACTGGTAGGCTGCCAGCCCAAGGGGAAGAAGACGCAGACGGCGGTCTACCCAATCACGATCCCAGGGTCCTTCGGTGAGAATTTGCTCGGCGGCGCGGAATTCATAATAGATGGTGCGACGGCGGGCTTTGCCTTCGACTTTAGGCGAGCCGTGCGCCACCATCACATCATGCAGCAGCACATCGCCTGGCTGCATTTCGACCACCACCACATCGGGCGGGTTCCAGCCATACTGCGCTTCGAGCGTACAGAAATCCTGTTTGTGGCTTTGCGTTTTTGCCAGCACACGGAGGGCACCGCCGTCCGCTGTCGAGGGATCGAGATAAAGATCAAAGTTGAAGATGCGAAAATTGCGCGGATGGACAGCATCCTGATGCCAGATAATCGGGGCGCCGTCATTCTTTTCTTTGAAGACCATCGATTCATAAGTAGGGACAAAGTTGCTGCCGCACAGACTTTCGGCAACTGCCATCACCTGCGGACTTCCCAAAAGTTCGAGCGAGGCGTCCTGCCCTTTGTTATGCAGATAATTCACACGGAACATCACACGCCCGGTGGGGCGATCGGAAAAATTGTAATCATCGGCATCCGAGTCGGCGCTGGCACCCTCAGCCTGAAAGTCCCAACCCTGTTGAATCCAGGCATCTCCGGCGTCCTGCAGGCGCGTCAGCAGATCCGCTGGAACCCAGTTGCGTAATATCAGGTAACCGTTGGCGTCGAAAAATGCTATCTGTTCCGGGGTCAGGTGGTAAGGGGTGCGTTCGACAGCATGAGAGATATGTTCGTAGGTCGCCGTTGCCATAATATGCTGGTACTCCCTCCATAGTTGCTTTTCGATAGTTGAAGTGTATGCTTGCAATACCAAAATTTCATCCAGAATGATGCGCTGTTCTTCCTGTATCGTATGAAACTGACAAATCGATCTGAATTAAGCACGTTTGGCTTGCGCGTCTGGAGTGGACAGGTATACATGCCCCACCCCCCGCATCGGCACAATGAGATCGAGCTGAACGTAGTCGAGTCTGGCTATCTCACTTATCTGCTGGCGGGGCACGAGCTGACGGTCGCCAATGGCGAGCTGGCGTTGTTCTGGGGGGCAATCCCACATCAGGTTGTTCGAGCGGCTGCGACGACTCGCGTGTACTTGGCGACGATTCCGCTCGCTCATGTGCTGCACTGGGAACTGCCGCAGTCGTTTGTGCGCGCGATGCTGACCGGAACGCTGTTCCGGGATCACGATCCGATCTACGATCGACGGTTTTTCGCGCACTGGGAGCGCGATCTGGCGGCAGGGCAGCAGCCGCTGGTGCTGATGGAAATCAAGGCGCTTTTCTTTCGTTTCGCACAGACCCGCCAACCCGACTCTGTACCCGCCGCGATCAGCGATCGGCGCACCAACCAGATGGCGCTTTTTATGACTCGCCATTTTCACGAGCCGCTTTCGGTGGCGGCGATTGCGGGTCAGGTGGGACTGCATCCCAATTACGCCATGAGACTTTTCCGAGACACCTTTGGCTTGAGCCTGATTGAATATCTGACTCAGCAGCGTATCGCCCATGCGCAGCAGCTGCTCATCACGAGCGACGCGCCGATCATTGAAATTGCCATCGAGTCGGGATTTGCTACCCTGAGTCACTTTTACACGGCGTTCAACCGCTTGTGTGGTGTTGCTCCTGGCAAATACCGGGCTTCCCTGCGTCGAGGATGAGTCAGGATGTCATTCACTAAAGCTGAATCCTGAAGCAAAATGTACGGTCGGCGCATCGAAAATGCCGACGAAATCCCGTTGCTGATTCAGACGCCGACGCATCTGGTGATTCGACAATCGTCGGGGGGCAAGCGGCTGCCGCGCTGAAGTCGAACCACCCGTTACGCAGTTGACTCGCTTCTTTACACGCGACTGTAACCACACAAAGGTGATTTAACGATGTCGAAAGCCGTTGTTTATCTCGATAGCCAGCGGGTGATCAGCCCGATCTCCCCAATGCTGTTCAGCGGTTTTGTCGAACACATGGGACGCTGTGTTTACCAGGGAATCTTCGATCCGGCGTCGCCCCATGCCGATGAAAATGGCTTGCGAAAAGATGTACTCGCCGCCCTGCGCGAGTTGAATTACCGTTCGATTCGCTATCCGGGTGGCAATTTCCTCAGCGGCTACCGCTGGCAGGATGTGTTTCCAAAAGGCGTGCGCTCGGCGTACCAGCTCGCCGGAACCGACCCCAAAGCCGTCAACAGCTTTGAAAACCCCAATCAGGTGGTCGCCCTCTCGATCGCCGCTCCTGAAATCAGGGATGGCAGCGCGACCCTGCTGCTGCCGCCCCTGTCTTTCACAGTACTCGATGTCGTCCTGTAATCTGCTTTAAGCATAAGGATACCGTCTCATGAAAGCAGCGCGATTATACGCCGCCCGTGACATCCGCATCGATGACCTCGCCGAACCCCCCTCACCGGGCGGCGGCGAGGTGCTGCTGCGCGTGCGTGCGGTCGGTATTTGTGGCTCCGATTTGCACATCTACGCCGACGGGCGCATTGGCGATACCCGTTTTGACAGCCCACTGGTGCTGGGGCACGAGTTCATGGGGGAGGTCGCCGCCGTCGGCGCCGATGCCTGGGATGGGGATCACCAGCGCCTGCAGGTCGGGCAGCGCGTCGCCGTTGATCCCGCGTCGCCCTGCTATCACTGCGAAATGTGCGCGCTGGGACATCCAAATCTGTGCCCCAACCATACGTTTTACGGTGTCTATCCCACCGATGGGGCGCTGCAGGAGTGCATGATCGTCAGGGCGCGTAACTGCTTTCCGATCCCTGACAGTATCAGCGATGGCGCGGGCACGCTGCTGGAAACGCTGGGAGTCGCCCTGCACGCGGTCGATTTAGGCAAGCTGCGGGTGGCGAACACGGTCGCGGTCATCGGCTGTGGACCCGTCGGGCTGCTGATCCTCCAGCTCGCAAAGCTGGCGGGCGCTGCGTCGCTCTACGCCTTCGACAAGTTCTCGTGGCGGGTGGAGATGGCGCGCACGCTCGGCGCCCAGGCGTGGAATGTGGATGCGGTCGATCCGCTCGCGCTGCTCCAGCAGGCGACCGGACAGCGCGGTGCCGATGTCGTCTTTGAGGCGGCATGGGCTGATCACTCGGTGCAGCTCGCCGCAGACATGGCACGCATCGGCGGTCGGCTGGTGCTGGTCGGTATCCCTGGCGATGACCGCCTGGTGATGCAGCATTCGACCGCGCGGCGCAAAGGATTGACGATCATGATGGCGCGGCGTATGAAGCACACCTATCCGCGCGCTATTCAACTGGCGACATCGGGCGCGCTGCACCTGGATGGACTGATCTCGCATCATCTGCCGCTGATGGAGACGGTGGAAGCCTTCAGGATGAATGCGAGCTACGAACCAGGCGTGCATAAAATCATCATCGATATTTAGCATAACAGCGACCGGCGCGACCTTAGCACCTGCTACAACATGCGTGCAGCGTCGGCAAAGCGTCGGCGCGGATTCCTGAGCGATCGGCTACAATGGCTCACACTTGTGAGCGATCGATCAGGAGGCAAGACGATGTTCAAACACCGTATGCTGATCGTGCTGGTGCTGCTGTTCGTGGCAGTGCTGCCGACTTTTGCGCAGACGGGGGCGCCCCTCGCCCCCGTCAATCCCAATGCCAACATCTCGTGGCCGCCGCCCGTCTATGTCGTGCGCGGCGCCTTTCAGGTGCGCGGCACCGCCAATTTGCCGGGCATGAGCAACTACTTTCTGGAATTTCGCGCGCTCGGCGCCGATATGCAGCCCGTGACGGGCGCCGATGCCTGGTTCCCGGCGCTGCTGCCCAGCACCGCGCCCGTCGTCGAGGGCATCCTCGGCACCTGGGATACACGCGCCGTCGCGGAAGGGGTATACGAGCTGCGTCTGACGGTCAACGTCGCCGGGTCAACGCCCGTGCAGCAGGTCGTCTCCCCGATCCGGATCGAAAACGAACCGCCCCCCTTCGCCGTCACGCCGACGACTCCGCCGCTGCCGACCGCGATCCCCGCGACCGCGACGATCGCCCCGACTGCCGACTCGACCCCGCGTGTGACTATCACCACGCCGCAGGGCAATGTCCGTGAGGGCGACTCGACCGTCTTCCGCGCGATCGCCACGCTGCCCAATGGCACCAGTGCGCGCATTCGCGGCATCAGCAACCGAGGTACAGGCTGGTATTACATCCAGCTCGACGATGGACGCCTGGGCTGGATGTCGCCGGAGATTGTCTCGACATCAGGCAATCTGACCGGGCTGCCCCAGGTCGCGCCGCCGCCGCTGCCCGCACCCACTGCCGCGCCGATCCCGACCAACGCGCCGATTATCGCCACCACTGTGATCGTGCCCGCCTCCGCCGCCAATCTCGTCGCTGGTGTCGTGGTGCTGGAACCCGCCACGCCCAACTGCGCGCAGACCTTCGTCGTCGGCTTTGACGTGGCGAACCTGGGCACCCAGGCGACCAGCGTCAGCGGCTCGATCAATCTGGTCGATCAACGCGCAGCGGACGGCTCGACCCAAGGATCGACGGTCGGCGGTTTCCCGGTCTTGCAGCCGAACCAGACCTTCCGCGTCACCATGCCGCTGACGGTCTCCACCTTCTACGGGGAGACGCATCGTCTGGTCTTCACCATCGACCCGGCGAACCAGATCGGCGAGACCAATGAGGGCGACAACACCCGCACTCTCGATTACACGCTGCAAAAGGCGAACTGCCCGTAACAGATCATCCCTTTCCAACCCTCTGCGTGCGATGGCACGCAGAGGGTCGTAGGGACGCATAACAATGCGCCCATTCCCTGTTGGGCTATTCACCCCACCACAAAGGACACAACCGTATGCTGAAAAAACTGCTGCTTCTGATCGTCTGTTTGATGCTGATCGTCGTGCCTGCCTGGGCGCAGGGCGACGATGTGCGTATCGAATTTCCGCCGCCGGTATACGATCTCGCCGGGGCATTTGGCGTGGTCGGCACCGTCAACCCCGCCGGGCTGAACACTTATTTCTTCGAGCTGGGTGCCTATCCCGACGCGGGTGGTGTGTGGACTCCGGTGTCGCTGCCTAGTCGTACCCCGGTCACCAACGCCACACTGGCGACGATCGACTCGCGCCTGGTCGCGGATGGGCTGTATACGCTGCGGCTGCGCGTGCTGCTGACCGACGGCAGCAGCCGCACGGTCGAGGTGGCGCCTCTGCGCGTCGCCAACACGCTGATCCGTCTCGACGGCAGCACTCCGCCAAGTTTAGGCGGTGCGCCTGTCGCCCCCGCGCAACCCGCGACGCCAGAACCGCCGCGTCTGGTGGCGCGCCCGACGATCATCAACTCGCTGCCGATCCCGGTCGGCGGGCAGATGGACAACTTCGACGAGGACGCCGCCACGCTGATGACCGCGACGGGCATGACCTGGATGAAGTGGCAGATTCCGTTCGTCGTGGGGGACACCTCGCTGATCACGGTCGCGCGCGACCGAGTGAACTGGTCACACGAGCGCGGATTTCTGGCGCTGCTGTCGGTCAAGGGCACCAAAGAAGAACTGGAAGCGGGCGGCATCGAGTATTACGAGCAGTACGCCGCCTTTGTCGGTGAGCTGGCACGGCTGCAGCCGAGTGCGATCCAGGTGTGGAACGAAATGAACATTGACCGCGAGTGGCCGACGGGTCAGATCGACCCACGCGCTTATGTCGAGCTGCTGCGCGCCGCGCACGAGGCGATCAAGGCGGTCGATCCGTCGATCAAGGTGATCACAGGTGCCCCGGCGCCGACGGGTGCCGAAGGCGCTTTCGGCTTGGAGCGCGTCTGGAATGACGATCGCTACTACCTGGGCATGGCGAACGCGGGCGCCGCCAGCTTTGCCGACTGCATTGGCATCCATTACAACGAAGGCATCATCTCGCCTCGTCTGCAAGGCGGCGATCCGCGCGGCACCTACGAGACCTACTACCTGCCGCTGATGCTTCAGCGCGCCGCGTTCCCGTTCCGCGCGACCGCAGTCCCGTTGTGCTTCAGCGAGCTGGGTTATCTGTCGCCGGACGGCTATGGTACGCTGCCTGCTGGCTTCGCGTGGGGGCAGAATACCAGCGTCGCGGAGCAGGCGGAGTGGCTGCGTGACGCGATCGACGTGGCGGCGGCATCTGGCAACGTCGATCTGCTGATCGTGTTCAACGTCAACTTCACGCGCTTCGTCGATGGGGATCCGCAGGGCGGGTTTGCCATCATTCGACCCGACGGCACCTGTCCGGCGTGCGATCAGATCGCCACGCTGCGCGGCGGCGGGTAAATATCATCTCGACACCGCGCGGACGCATGGTCATGCGTCCGCGCGGTCAGGGGTTTGGCACGCCAAACCCCTACGATCGATCTGCATCATTGAGACACAGGGACGCATGACGGACACATCGTGATGCGTCCCTACCCCGCCAATTGCGCCAGAATCCGCGTCAAATCCGCCTCTGCCATCGACGCCAGCTTCACATGCCCTTTGCCCCCGGTCGCCGCGCCGATCGCCACCGTCCAGAAGCCGCCGGCTAAGGCAGCGTCGATCCCAGCTTCGGCATCCTCGAACACGATCGCCTGAGTCGGATTGACATTGAGCCGTCCTGCCACCCACACGAACAAGTCCGGCGCGGGCTTGGGATTGACCACGCTCGACCCGTCGCCTACGGCGTCGAACGAGTCGCTCATATCCAGACGCACCAGCACCTTGGGCGCGTTGCGGCTGGCGCTGCCGAGTCCGATCGTCATGCCGCGCGCCCGCGCATCTGCGAACAGCGTATCGACGCCGGGCAGTCGATCGGCTGGCGTGATGTCATCCAGATAATCGAGGTAGTAGCCATTTTTGCGCGTCATCCACACCTGCGCCGTCGGCTCGTCGATCGGGCGCCCTTTGAGCAGCAGCGCCAGACTCTCGCGGCGCGACACCCCCCGCAGCGCCTCGTTGTCGTGGCGGGTGAAGGGTAAGCCTTCCTCGTCTGCCAGCCGCTTCCACGAGCGATAGTGATATTCGGCGGTGTCGGTAATCACACCATCCAGGTCGAAAATCAGCGCACGTATGTCGAGCGTCATCGGGTCTCATCCTTGGTCGGGGCGGTATCAGGTCATCGTGAACATGATTGTGCCATGCGATCTATGCGTCCGCATCGGCGCGACGGGGGCAAAAATCGAGCGCGCTAATTCGCCTTTCATGTTAGAGTATGTGTAACAGGGTGAGTGTCACTACGCGCTCACCGGAAAATCTGGCTGTATCCTACTCTTTTGTAAAGGAAGGTGTCTCGTGCGTCGTATTCTCGTGATGGTAGTTCTGGCGCTGGTCGGCGCAGTGTTTGCCGTCCCCGCGTCTGCATCGGATTATGTAAATTACGTCGTCGATCGCGGCGACACGCTCGCTGGCATCGCCCGGCATTATGGCGTCACCGTACACGATCTGCTGGCGGCGAATCCGTCGATCGTCAATCCGAACCGTATCTGGGCGGGGATGATCCTGTACATCCCGACGGGGAGCTATCAGCCGCCCTACAATCCCGGTTATCCGCAAGACCCCGGTGTGTGCGCTTATTACGTCGTGCGCTATGGCGATACCCTGAGCGGGATCGCATCCTGGTACGGCTTGAATGCCTGGGACATCGCCTATTACAACGGCATCTACAATCTCAATCACATCTACGCCGGGATGTACCTGAAGATTCCCTGCGACGGCACCTATGTCCCGCAGCCGCACTATCCGCAGCCGCAGCCGCCGTACTATCCGCATATCATCCATTACACCGTGCTGCCTGGCGACAACCTGACCAGCATCGCCTATCGTTACGGCACGACCATTCAGGATATCCTGACGCTCAACCCGCTGGAAATCCCCTATGGCAATTATCTGCGTCGCGGCATCGTCATTCAGGTGCCGGTCGGACCGAACGCGCCAGGATATTAGACCTGGGTTTGGCACGCCAAACTCCTACGACCTCTGGACGTAGGGACGCATCACAATGCGTCCGCGTGAATCAAAAAGCCCCGCATCTGTGCGGGGCTTTTGTTTACCGAGTCGCTGTTTACGCGGGCTGATTCGCCATACTGAGGGCAGTCAGCTTGGCAAAGGTCGCGGCGTCGCGCACTGCCATGTCACTCAAAACCTTGCGGTCGAGGATGACGCCAGCGCGTTTCAGCCCGTACATGAAACGGCTGTAGCTCAAGCCGTTGATGCGGGCGGCGGCGTTGATGCGGACGATCCACAGCCGACGCAGGTCGCGGCGGCGTGAACGACGGTCACGGTAGGCGTAGAAGAGGCTTTTCAGCATCGCCTCATTGGAGCGGCGGAACAAACGTCCGCGTGTACCCCACTGGCCGCGCGTGAGCTTCAGGACTTTTTTGTGACGACGACGGCGTGTAAATCCCGTCTTAACTCGTGCCATTGGCTCATTCTCCTGAACAGATAAAAATCCCCCGTGCGCGCAGCGCAGCGGGGAATGTGGAACACATGACTGCTAAACGCCAGCGTGCGTGCGTGCAGCACTATGCGGGCGGGTTCGCCTTGTACTTGTGCATATACGGTGCCAGCCGCTTGATACGCTTGATGAAGCTCAGTTTTTTCACGACCAATACTTTATCGAGCATCTGCTTGGCACGGGTAGAACGACGGCGGCGAAAATGGGTCTTGCCACCTTTGGTGCGCAGCACTTTACCGCCGCCAGACATCCGAAAACGCTTGGCGGTGGATTTGTGGGTCTTGAGTTTATACTTCTTCGGCTTCTTCGCCACGATCGAGACTCCGACGACGCAGGACATATTTACGCATCATGATCGCTGAAAAAGCGCGTAAATGAAAGGTACAAACCTCAGGTCGTCGGTGGGGTCGGCGTCGGCGGCGCGGCAGCGGCTTCCTTCTTGGGCGCCTTCTGTTCCTGCTTCACGGCGGCGGGCGCCAGCACCATCAGCATGGTATTGCCTTCCATGCTCGGCGACTGCTCCACCACTGCGACATCGTTCAGCTCTGCCGCGATTTTTTCCAGGCGCACATAGCCGATATTGGCATGGGTGATTTCACGACCGCGAAAGCGGATGCGAACACGCACCTTCATGCCGTCGGTGATCCACTTGCGCGCATCGCGCACTTTGAACGACAAATGATGATCGTCGGTCTTGGGACTCAGCCGAATCTCCTTGACCTCGATCACCTTCTGCTGTTTGCGCGCCTTGCGATCCTTGCGCGCCTGCTCGTATTGGAATTTGCCGTAGTCCATGATGCGGCACACGGGTGGATCGGCGTTAGGAGAGACCTCGACCAGATCGAGACCACGCGACTCTGCCAGCTCCAGTGCCCGTCCGATGGTGATCACGCCCATATTTTCATTGGTGTCGGTGATCACACGGACTTCACGGGAGCGAATCTGATTATTGATGCGGTAGGTTTCTTGCGAGCTAATCGGGATACCCTCTCAGCATGGGGACGAATGATTGAAGATGAATTTTAACATAATTGTGGCGCGTGGGCAAGCGCGCATCGGAAGACTCAACGCATACGCGGATCGAAGATATCGCGCAGACTGTCGCCGATAAAATTGGAGGCGATCACCAGCGTCGCCATCGCCATACCGGGGAACAGCCACGTCCATGACTGGTCGAAGTAGTCGATGCCGACCGCGATCATCCGCCCCCATTCGGGCGAGGTGGGATCGGCACCCAGACCGAGGAAGCTGAGACCCGCGAAGGTCAGGATCGCGTTGCCAATATCCAGCGTGGTCAGCACGAGGGTGGGCGCCAGGCAGTTGGGCATCACCGTGCGCGTCAGGATGTAGAATCCGGACGCGCCCATACAGCGCGTCGCTTCCACATATTCGTTGCGTTTCACTTTGAGGACGAGTCCGCGCACCAGCCGTGCATACGAGGGCCACCACACGATTACCAGCGCGATGATCGCATTGCGGATGTCGGCACCGAGGGCAGCTGTGATCGCCATCGCCAGGATGATCGTCGGGAATGCCATGAATAATTCGGTGATCCGCATCAGCAGCTCGTCCCACACCCCGCCGACGAACCCGGCGATCGCGCCGACGATCGTCCCGATGGTGGCGCCAACCGCGATCACCAGGAAGCCAGCCGGGATGGTGATGCGTCCGCCGTACAGCACGCGACTGAAAATATCCCGTCCCAGCTCGTCCGTCCCCCACAGATACGCACCCGGCGGTTGCAGACGGGCGCTCACATTCTGGGCGAGCGGCTGATACGGCGCGATCTGCGGCGCAAAAAACGCGCCCAGCAGCCACACGATCACGATCGACACACCCACCAGCATCAGCGGGTGGCGCCGCAGCAGACGGAAAAACTGCCCCTGCCGTTTACGCTGCGCGGATACGGGGGTCAAGGAAATAATAGAGGATGTCGACAATCAGGTTCACCACTACGTAAATAACCCCGATCAACAGGCTGACGCCCATAATCGCGGGGAAGTCCTGCGAAGTCGATGCACGAAACATGTAGCGTCCGATACCGGGCCAGGCAAAGATCGACTCGGTCAGCACCGCCCCGGACAACAAAGTGCCGTAGGACAAGCCGATGACCGTGACGATCGGGATCAAGGCATTCGACAAGCCGTGCTTCAGCACGATCACCCGTTCGCGCAGCCCTTTGGCACGCGCGGTGCGCATATAGTCGGCGCTCAGTACGTCGAGCATCGAGGCGCGGGTGATCCGGCTGATCAGGCCGGTGATGTACAGCGCCAGCACCATGCTCGGCATGATGATGCGCGATACCGCGTCACCGAGCGTATTCCACTGCCCCGATACGAGGCTGTCCAAGATCAACATTCCGGTGAAAAATGGCGGTTCAGGGGTACGCGCGCCTAATCGTCCCGGTCCGGCGACCCACCCCAACTGCGCGTGAAAGACGGTCAGCCCGATCAGCGCCAGCACAAACACGGGCACGCTCACCCCGATCAGTCCCAGGATGCGGACGAGATAGTCGATCGGACGATTGTGCCATACAGCCGAGATGATGCCAAAGGCGATCCCCATCGCCACACCGAGGACAGTGGCAACGGTCGCCAGCTCGATGGTCGCTGGCAAAAAGCGGGCGATGTCCTCCGCGATCGGTTGGCGTGTCTTGATCGACCGACCCAGATTGCCATGCAGCAGATTGTTCAGATAGGTAAAATACTGCTCGATCGGCGGCTTGTCCAAGCCCCATTCGGCGCGAAATGCCGCGACCAGTTCCGCATTGTTCAGCTGACTTTGCGGCAGATTGGCGTTGATCGGATCGGCGGGAATGGCATTGGCGATTAGGAAAGACACCAGCGTGATCCCGATCAGCAGTGGGATCGTCACCAGCACCCGTCGGAAGATGAACAGATAAATCGGCATTGCGGTTGTCCATCAAAAGTTGAGTCAGTGGTCGAAAGTTGCTGCGCGGACGCATCGTTATGCGTCCCTGCGAGCGCGCCATGTTGTTGCACGGACGCATCGTTATGCGTCCGTGCGAGCGCAGCCTGTAGGGACGCATCATAATACGTCCGGGGCTGGATGATTTACTCGGCGCGGTTCAGCAGCGCCAGATTGATCAGCCACTGCGGATGCCAGGCATAACCCTGCAGATCGGCGCGGAAAGCCGTCTGCACATTGGGCTGCAAAAATGCCGCCCAGGGACCGGACTCGCGCAGCGCATCCTGAACCTGCTCGAACAGCGCGACGCGCGTCTCTGGATCGGACTCGATCGCCGCCTGATCGCGCAGCGCCACGATCGCCGGATCCGCGTTTTCATCCGTCCAATTGGCGCGTTCGCCGCCGACCTTGCCGCCGGGGAGGAACGACAGCACGTCGATCGGGTCTAAAAAGTCAGGACCCCAGAACCAGTAACCAAAGCCCTGCAAGCCATTACGATATTCTTCCAGGCTCACCTGAATTTCAGCGGGGTTCAGCGTCACATTGATGCCAATTTCCGCCAGGTCCGCCTGAATCTTCTGGGCGTTGGTGTCCATGTTCACGCCCTGGAAGGTCAGGATCGGATAACTCAGGGTGATGTCGAAGCCGTCGGCATAGCCCGCCTCGGTCAACAGCTGGCGCGCCACGTCGAGATCGCGCACGAACGCCATGTCCTCGCCATACGCACTGAGCTGCCCGATCGCCAGCGGCGACGCGGGCGTGATCCCACCCCACAGCGCCTTGTAGCCGGGATAGTCGAGCGCATAGCGGATCGCGCGCTGCACCAGCGGGTCGGAGACCGCGCCGCCCAGCTCTGGATCGTTGTTCATCAGCAGGAAATGCACGATATTGCCGGGCGTGGTAGCGATCGAGACATCGGCATTGTCGCCCATCGTCGCTATTTGATCCGAGGTCATATCGAGCGCGATGTCGATCTCGCCCGATTCGAGCGCGACTTTTTGCGTCGCCGCTTCAGGGATATTCAGGATGATGATGCGATCGAAATAGGGCGCCTCGCCCCAGTAATTGGCATTACGCACCAGCACTGTCTCGACCTGCGGCTCCCAGCTCTCCAGCACGTAGGGACCCGATCCAGCCGAGGTGTCGTTCAGCGACGCTTCGGCGGTGTCGGTGGTCGCGGCATCCTCAGCCGCCGATCCGCCTGCATCAGTCACCTGGGTATCGTTGCTGATCGAAAACGGATTCGCAGCCAGATTCGCCAGGAACGCCGGGGCGACCGCTGTCAGGGTGATAGTCACGGTGTCGGCATCGTCGGCGGTCACGCTGACGATATTGGCGGCGAGGAACGAGGGCGTCCCCTGCACATTCTTGAGACGGTTGAGCGAGAAGACCACATCGTCGGCGGTGACCGCATCGCCGTTGGCAAAGGTCGCCATCGCGTTCAGGTTGAAGGTATAGACCAGCCCATCATCCGAGATCGTCCAATCGGTGGCGAGCAGCGGCACGATCGCGCTGGCATCGGCATCGGGGAAGGTCACCAGTGTTTCGTAGGTCACGCGATTGATGATTCCCGTTGTCTGCGTGTAGCCATAAGCGGGGTCGAGCGAGTCGGTACTCTCGGTGTGACCGACCACCAGCACGAGCTCATCCTGTGCGATGACTGCACCCGCGCTCACCAGTGTGAGCAAAAGAGCGATTCCCAACCAAAAACGACGCATAATCCCTCCTGAAACCAGTTATACTTTTCAAAGTTACGAAACTTCATTTGATATTGTAACAAAGAGTGAGAGCCGCGCCACATGGATTACGCACAACGAATTGCCCAGTTTCAACAGACACTTGGCACATCCGCCGATGTCGCCTTTCTGCCCATCCACACCGACCTCGAATACCTGATGGGCGTCCCCCGTGACATTCCCAATTTTGGCGTGACGCTGCACCCCGGCGCGTGGATCGAAGGCGCGTGGGTCAGCCCCAATCACGCCCCGGTGCTGCTGCTGCCGCGCATGTCGGCGGAGTTTGGCGGGTTGAACAGTCTGCCCGACGTTGAGATTCGCGTATTGGGGGACTGGGACGACCCCGCTATCCTGGTGTCGGATGTGCTGCGCGGCTTCAATTTGCCCGCCTCGCCGCGCATCGCCCTCAGCGATCGCGCCCATGCAGAGACCATCATCCAGCTGCAACGCCTGTTCCCCGACGCGGGGTTCGTGTCTGCCACCGACATACTGCGCGCGCAGCGCACGATCAAATCAGAAGCGGAGATCGCGGTCATGCGCCGCGCGGGTGAGATCACCGAGGCAGCCTTTGCGGACGTACTGGCGCAGTTGAAGATCGGCATGTCGGAGATCGATCTGATCGACGAAGTGGATCATCAGCTTCATAAGCACGGCGCATTGGGTCCGTCGTTCACCACCTCGCTCTACAATTCGGGACCGAACCATCCGCTCAAATTCGGGGATCGCCTGGGCACCTGGCATCGCATCCTGACGGCGCCGGTCTCGATCCTGTTCGATTTTGGCGGCATACACGACGGGTTTTGCTATGATTTTGGGCGCACCGTGTCGTTTGGCGAACCGGACGCGCAGTTCCGTGAGGTCTACGATCTGGTCATGCGGGCGCAAGCCGCCGGGATCGCCGCACTGAAAGCGGATCAGGTCACCTGTGCAGACGTGGACGCTGCCGCCCGTCGTGTCATCGAGGAGGCGGGCTATGGAGAGGCATTCCGCCATCGTCTGGGACATGGCATCGGCATGGATGTACACGAACCGCCCTTCCTGACGCGCGGCAGTGATACGATCGTGCGCGAAGGGATGCTGTTTACGGTCGAGCCGAGCATCACCCTGCACGACCGCTTTTCGGCGCGCGTGGAAGATGTGATCGTCGTGCGTCCTGACGGCGGCGAGCCGCTCACACGCGGATTCCAGATGCTGTACGTGGTGGAGTAGGTGCGATCGCTGTGTCATTGCGTTGACCCGGAGGCAGCGGCTCTCTTTCTCTTTTCTCTTCTCCGGCGTGCCTCCTGTTCAATCGTAACGACACAGCCCTCACCCTAAATCCCTCTCCCACAAGAGGAGAGGGACTTGCTACTGCGTTTCTCCCCTTCTCCCCTTGTGGGAGAAGGGGTCGGGGGATGAGGGATACCTGCGTAGT
>DAOTUN010000044.1:0-4479 GCA_034437395.1 Anaerolineae bacterium
ACCGCGTCTATGGGTCTGGTCGCCGACGCCCCGGCGTTGAGAATGTTGATCGCCGCGTTGTGGTCGCGGTCCAGCGTCAAGCCACAGCTTTGGCACTGAAACACACGCTCGCGCAGCGTCAGGTCTTGTCTGTGTCCACACGATGGACATGAACTGACCAAATGCCAGGTCGCTCACTTTGCGCCCCCACAGCCGTTTCATGGCGTTCAGGTCTTCAAAGCAGAGCAGGTCGTAGCGGTCGCAGAGCGCATGAGCGAGCTTGTAATGCTCGTCCCGCCGCCTGTCGGCGATGCGGATGTGCGTCCGGGCGATGCGTTTGGCAGCGTGTTTGCGGTTGTTCGTGCCGTGCGGTTTCCTGTCCTTGCGCGACTCCATCTTTCTCAGTCGCTTCAGCGCGTGCAGATGATGCAACCCGGACGTGTACTGCGTTCCGGTGTGGTCGGTAAGAAACGTCTTCAGCCCAAAGTCGAACCCCGCCACTTGACTGATCGTGGGTTCTTTCGGATTCGGGACGGTCTCGACCACACTGAAAATCAGCCACAGCCTGTCGGCAGCATCCCGTTTGATGGTCAGCGTTTTCACGATGCCCTTGAGCGGGCGATGTTTCACGTAGCGGTAGATGTGCTTTCCGATGCGGACTCTGCTGCCATCCAGCACTTTGTAGCCCGCCTGTTTGAGCGTGAACGATCGGCGTTTGCGCACTTTCTTATAGCGCGGAGGGCGTTTCGCCAGTCCATCGAAAAAGCGCTGATAGCCTTTGTCGAGCCGTTCGAGGATGTCCTGTACTGCCTGCGACCCTACCGCTTTCCAGAAGGCATAGCGCTGCGTCCGCAGTCGGGCGATATGCGCTTTCATCCGGTCGAGCGGGACGTACTTTCCCGTCAGGCGGTAGTACCGCTTTTGCAGCGCCAGGGCGTGATTCCAGACTGTCCCGGCAACGACGATCTGCCGGCGCAGAAGCCTGTCCCGCTTGTCACAGCGGTAAAGGCGATACTTGTAACTGCGCCGCACTTCCATCGGACGTTTGCGTTGTCTCAACCTTGAACGGTCAGTTTATAGTAGCATTGGTCATGCGGCTAAAGCAAGTGAAGGGCTTATATCCCACCGCTGAAGCGGGTGGGTTTTACGCCCTGGTTCTATAAAAAGAACCTGCGGGGGAGTTTAACATTTAAAGGCGCCGTTTGCACCTCGCTGGTAGCGTTGGCGGCGCACGCAGCGTGATTGTGTCCCCCGTAGGACGAATCGAGGGGTTTAAGATTTTCCCAAACCCCTTGCGCCACACCGTCAGGCGCATTATGCTGTTCGTGTATCGGGTTGTCTGATTTGTGCATCAGCTTCATGGGGAATATTTCATGCGTCGATGATCGCTGCCTTATGCCGCCCTGCTGATCGGATTCGCGCTGCTGGCATTCGTGAGCAGCGCCGCACAGGAAATCACTGAACCAACTGCTACGATAAACGATATTATTACCCCCCCATAACTGAAGTCGGAACCGAGACGCCGTACCCGTCGCTGACCCCCGCGCCGCTCGATACCCTGTCCGCACCGACCGAGATTCCGACCGATCTGCCCCTTGTGACGCCGACCGCCTCGCTGACGCCAGCGTTCACGCTCGACGCGCCGACCGCGACTCTCTCCAATTCGCCCCCCGAACCCCCCTTGACGCTGGTCTATCTCGAATCGTTCGTCGGTGAGAGCGACCCGTTCGCACAGCTCTCCGGTGGACTGGGTGCGCCGATCTTCGTTGGCAGCGGTTACAGCCTGTACCTTTATCCCGATGCCCCATCGACGCAAATTACCTCCGGCAGCTACGCCGATCACGCTGTCCAGGTGAGCGTCCAGGCAAGCACGAACGCGCGGCTGTCGCTGCGGTCGAGCGTATCGGGCGCCTATCGCGTCACGCTGACGACGGATGGTCGGCTCGTCGTGTCACGCGACGCGGTGCCGCTGGCGGAAACCGTGCTCGCGCCCGTTGCGTCGTCATGGCGGCTGCTGCGCGCCTCGGTGGTCGGCGGGGTCGTGGGCGTGAGCGTCGATGGTCGGGAAGTCGTTGCGGTGACTGATCCTGATCCGCTGCCCGCTGGCACGGTCATGCTCACGCTGCCCGAAGGCGGTCTGGTGGACGACCTGGCGATCTACGTGCCCGGCGCCGATGCGCTCGACTCAATGCAGGCAGCCGCCCTGGGAACTGGTACACCGCCGCGTTCGCCCGAAGGCTATTTCCGTACCGATGCAGCTATTCGCCAGCTGTTGTTCAATCCTGACGGCAGCGACGCCATCTTTCGCGGTGCGCTGCGCTGGAACATTCATGGCTTTGGCTTCATCGGGCGTGGCATCACCAACCAGAACGTCGTTTTCAGCAATCTAGGCTATACACGCATCTCGCCCGACGGCAACTTCATGCTGGCACATTGTCGGACACTAGCGACCCACTATAACGACATCTGTGTGCAGAATTTCATTACCGGGGCGATCTTCCCGCTCACCCACGATGCCGACGCCGACCGCCATCCGGTCTGGTTCGCGGGTGCGAACGGGATGGAGATCGTTTACGCCAGCTTTCCGAATACGTTGGGCGCCTTCCCTGAAATCCGCCGCATTCCTTTTTCCAGCGCCGCGCCAGCCACCCTTCCTGTTCCAATCAGGGTCGCAGAACGCTGCATCGACCCGGTATCGGTGCAGGTGGGCACGACGCCACATCTGTTCTGCACGCGCTACCAGATCGCCGGATGGCAGGGCGTGCGGCTGCTGGCACCTGTCTTCGACGCTACCGCTCAAACGAATGCGCTGACGCTCGACGGCGACTCGCTCAACCTCGGTGTGCAGCTGATCGACGCCGCCTGGACAGGGACGAGCCTGCGATTAGCGCTCACGCGCTACAATAGTTTTGGCTCGGACGCGGCGTTGGTTGGGGCGAACAGCATCATCGGGCTGCCTGCTTTGACCACGCTCCGGCAGATTGGCGAGCCAAATAGTGCCTTGACCTACCGCGCGCTGGCATTGTCCCCCAACGGACGCTGGTTCGCCTTCGCCTTTGATTCTGAATACGTCGGTGAAGGATGCGGGGTTTGCTTCAACATCTTTCAATCGTTCGTGGAAGATGTCGATGACCCCGCACACACGCGCCATTCACTCAGCTACAACACATTCAAAACCGCGCCTTTCTTTCAATGGTGGCGCCAGACGCCCAGCCCAGAGCTGCGCCTCACGCTCACCCTGGCGGACGGCATCGACCCCGCAGCGCTGGTTGTCGGTGACTCGGTGACGGTGATAGCCCAGATCACCAACACGGGCAGCGCCGCGACCACGAATCCGATCACGCTGACGCTGCACGTCCCGGATGGCATCGCCGCCGAGCGCGCAGGCGCCAACGCTGTCTTTCTCGACATTCTCCAGTTCATCCTGGCGCTGCTCGTCGGAGAAAGCGACAGCGCGCCTTTAGGGGAGAATGCGTTGGGATTCAGCCGGACGACGACGGGCGTGACACTGACCTACCCGTTCACGGTCGGGGCGCTGGCGCCGGGTGAGAGCGAGGTGTTCGCGTTCACGCTCGACGTGACCGCGCCGCAGGTGGGCGACTTTCTGATCGAGGGCACCGCCTCGACGACGTTCGAGCCGACCAGTCCGGTCACGGCGACAGGGGTCGATGCGGCGGCGGCGGTGGTGACGAGTGAGGCGGAGGCGAGGCTACCAGTCGCGGTCTACCAGGTCATCGCGCCAGCAGCAGGTCAATGCGCATCTCAGGTCGATGGTCTCAATGTGCGTGCAGCAGCTTCAACTACAGCTGAACTGCTGCTTTCAGCGTATAGAGGTGTGTTGTATCTGGATGGCATTTACCGAGCGCCACCCGATACATGGTATCGCGTCGCCGGATACCTGAACGGCCCTTCCGTCACCGAGTTTTCCTCCCCTGGTTTCGGCTGGGTTTTTGGAGGTCCCAATGCGGGCTACCAGGGCGCCGATCCCTGCAATTTGCCCGGAAATGGGGTGCTTGCAAATCTGATACTCGTTGACGCCTTCGGCATACCCATCCCAACGCCGACACCGCTCCCAACCCTAAGCGTGACCGCCACCCCCGTTATCACGCCGACGCCTTACATGACGCCGACGCTCGGACCGACACCCAATCCACCGACGTTTCAACTGTGTCCTGAGCGCGATCTCTGGCTAAAAAATCTGTGCCTACAGGGATGGAACTATCTGACCACTGACCAGCGTAACGCGCTTGAAGGCGCTGTAAACGCAGGTTTCGTAACCAACGACTTCATTTCACTCGACACATGGTGGTTACGGAACGTTCATCGAGGCATTACGGATGTCCCGCCGCAAGTGTGGCAGGCGGATAGTCTGAACCAGTGTGCGGGAAACGCGAGTTGCGCCGGTATTGTGCGGGACTCGATCTTCCTCTTCGAGAATATGCGACGAATTGGGGTGGATTGGGACAACGGTGGTGGAGGTCAGACGCTTAACGGAAACAT
>DAOTUN010000045.1:0-74105 GCA_034437395.1 Anaerolineae bacterium
CGCGCGTCTGTCCGCTGCGCTGCTGTCTTCAAAATGGGGACGTGCTGCGATAATGCCCTGTCCGACCAGCGGCACGAATATCAGCCGGATTTCGCCGTTCTGCACGCGCGGCAGCGGCCCGCGATAGGCGTTCAGCCAGAATTCGGCGCTGGCGGGATCGTCGAATGCGGCATAGATCACCACGTTGACCAGCGCACTCGGATAGCCCGGATTGGCGAATCCTTCCAGGCTTTGCGACTGCGGCACGTTGGCATACGGATCGGTTTGAGCGGATGCACCCCATACCGACAGCACGATCAGTGCGGCGACCAGACGACTAAACCAGGTCATAGCCATGAACGCCCTCTTGAGTATTCAACTTTATCAATGTTGGTGTTGCCCCTGCTGTGCGACGACGCGGCTGTTATGTCAGTTACCCTGTCGTTGTGACCGCGCGTACCAATCCCTGCACGCCAGCGTTTTTCGGAATCTGCCCGACAGTCTTGACGATCTTGTTGTCACGCATGGTATAGGTGAACCATTCGGGATTCAACTGAACGAACTTGCCTGTAGGCGGTACGACGGGAATGCCCCGCAGAATACCTCTGTAGTCGATCGTGCCTGTATGGGTGCCGGAAAGATTGACCTCAATTTTGATGGTCGAGTCGGTTGCGCTGACGATAGTCTCGTTGAACTTGAAATCGGGCAGTGCGCGTTTCCGCGCCTGGTGCATTTGCAGGGCTTGCGGACGACCAATTCGGATGAACAGGCTGACCGGAAACGGAATCACCCCTGTGAATTGATAGTCCTCACCGATCCACGATAATGCTGTATCCCAATCGCCGTTTTCCAGCGCGCGTAAGTGCGCTTGCAGAATTTCATTTGGCTTCATCAAGATTTCCCCCTTTTTATCATCGATGATTGTGCGGTTGTCCCGGAGAGAGTGAATCATGTGCAGTAAAACGTGTTCAAGCCAATCGATAAGCCGCATTTTGTCACTCACGCCAAAGGCGCGAGGGGCGATCATCTCTCTAGCGCACACATTACTATGTACGTCATGCAGTCTACCCGGCGCGGGACGGGCAGCCCCATTGCGCCTGCTTGACCTTGCTCCCGGCGGGGTTTGCCTAGCCGCGATCATTACTGACCACGCTGGTGGTCTCTTACACCACCGTTTCACCCTCGCCTGCGACGGTTGCCCGTCACGTCGGCAGTATACTTCTCTGTTGCACTATGCCGTCGGATCGCTCCGCCTGGCTGTTAGCCAGCGCCGTGCCCTGTGGAGTGCGGACTTTCCTCAGCCCGGCGAACCGAGCCGCGATCACCTTGTCGGCTTGAACACGGCTTCATTTTAGCAGAATTGGCGCGCAATCTCGCACCGATCACGCTGATTCGTCCGCCTGCATCGCGCAACCGTCAGACAGACGACGGTTGTCACCCCCGCAGCACGCCACTACAATCAGCGTATCGTCCGAGGCATCCACGCAGCACCTGCCCTCGGCACCATCTGGATTACAGGACATATCACCTCTTATGACCATCGCTGCCCTCACCCCCGGCAAGCGTGCGCAAGACCTGGGGCGCCGCGTCAGAACGGCGCTGCAAAATCTGCTCTCTCCCGGCGATGTGATCGCACTGACGATCGCCGCTGGCTTGCTGCTCGCCCCGGCGCTGGCACTCAACGCGGCGGGCTGGCTGGTGGATATGAATACCGCCATCCCGATCATCGTGCTCAGTATCGGCTTCAGCTTTTTACTGGCGCGCAGTCAGTACAACGAATTGCTCTGCCTGCTGATCAGTAGTGTCTACGGTGCCTGTTTCGCCCTGTTGATTACAGCGGTCAATCAACCAGGCGGGTTTGGTCAGGCAGTGATCGACATCTTTTTGCGGCTCGGCGTATGGATCTATGACGCCTTTACCGGTGGCGTCAACCAGGACCCGGTGGTGTTCACGCTGCTGGTGTCTGGTCTGCTGTGGTTCCTGGGTTTCAACGTCGTCTGGCACATCTTCCGTATCGATCGGGTGTGGCGGGCGATTCTCCCTCCAGCGATCATCCTGATCACCAACCATCTGTATTACACCGGCGCCAGCAACCTCGATCCCTACCTGGCGTTCTTCTTTTTCCTGACGCTGCTGCTGCTGGTGCGCTCGACGCTGGACGCGCGCGAATGGGACTGGTACATCAACCAGATTCGCGCGCCGCGCCGCCTGCGTGCCCAGTTTTTGCTGTTAGGGGCGCTGTTTGCGGTCGTGATCGCGCTGACTGTCTGGCTGATCCCGCAGCGCGATCTGGAGGCACGACTTCAGCGCTTTCAGCAATTGATGCAAACCGAAACGCTGGTACAGCTTGCCGACCTGTGGAATCGCCTGTTCACCACCGCCGACATGGGCGGCCCGACCACATCGGATTACTATGGCAGCGACAACATGACGCTGGGTGGGGCGATCAAGCTGGGCGATCAGGTGGTGCTGCTGGTGTCGGCGCCGCCTGATCGCCGCTACTATTGGAAGTCGCGCACGTTCGACAATTATGACAACGGCAGTTGGTCATCGGCACCGGATACGCGGCTGACCGACTCGCAGTCCCCGCTGCTGATCGAACATGAGACTTATCTCCCCGGCGCGCGCGACACCGTGCAGCAAACTTTCACGCTGGCGCTCAATGCCACCCAGATCATCTACACCGCGCCACAGGCGCTGATCGTCGATCTGACCACGCGCACCGATCTGCGCTTCACACCCGATTCGAATCTGGTCGATCAGAATATGTCGGTCTCGGTCATCCGACCGCTGCGAGTCATCCAGCGCGGCGAGTCGTACAATGCCACCAGCCTGATGAGCAGCGCGTCGTCGGATCAACTGCGCGGCGCTGGCGAAGCCTATCCGCAGTGGGTGCGTGACCTGTACGGCGGTTATCTGCCGTCGGTGACCGGGCGGACGATCGCACTGGCGAACGAGATTGTGCGCGCAGCGGACGCCGAAACCCCCTACGATCAGGCGATTGCGATCGAGGCGTGGCTGCGCACCAATATGCGCTACAACGAGATCATCCCGGAGCCGCCCGCGAATCAGGATGCGGTCGATTGGTTTCTGTTCGTACAGCGTCAGGGCTATTGTAACTATTACGCCTCGTCGATGGTGGTGATGCTGCGCAGCCTGGGGGTGCCGGCGCGGATGGCGGCGGGTTTCGCGCAGGGCAGCTATGATCCCGACCGTGACGCCTACGTCGTGCTGGAAAATGACGCGCATACCTGGGTCGAGGTGTATTTTCCAGGCTACGGTTGGGTGGAATTCGAGCCGACCGCTGCGCAGCCGCCGCTGCCTCAGCGCGACAACACGCCCAGCACCGCGCCGATCGTCGCCACCGCGATCCCGTCTCCGACTCTGACGCCGAGTCCGCTGCCGTCGCCCACCCCGACGATCGTGCCGACCGAGCCGCCGCCGGAAAATGGCGCGACGCCCGATCCGCGCGACGCCCTGACCGCGACGCCAATACCTACCCCCACGCCGTCGCCATTCATCATGCCGACTGTGCCGCCCGTCCTACCGCCGACACCGCGCCAGCCCAGCAGCAATCCATTTGGCGCGCTACTGCCCGCGATCATCGCGTTGGCAGTGATCCTGCTGATCGTGCTGCTGCTGTTCCTGGTGGGGGCGCTGACCTACTGGTGGTGGGAGTGGCGGGGGATGCGCGGCTTGAGTCCGGTGGCGAGGGCATATGCACGTCTGGGACGTTATGTCGGATTGATTGGCATTCCCCTGGGCACGACCCAGACGCCGGAAGAGCGCCGTCAGCGTATCGTGCGCGTGCTGCCCAGGGCGGATGTCCCGGTGACCGCGATCACGCGCCTCTACACCCGCGAACGCTACAGCGGGCGCCGCCCGTCCAAAGCCGCGACGCGCGGTGGCGCCGAAAATGCCTGGACAGCGGCGCGCGGGACGATCCTGGGACGGTTGTTAAGCGGGGTGTTCATGCCCTGGCGGAAACACTAAGGGTACGAAAAAAGAACGGGGCGGACTGGTTGTCCGCCCCGCTGCGCAAAATCAATACTCGTTGATCACGCTGAACACCATCGGTCGGCGCTTGGTCTCGTTGTAGAGCATCTTGCTCAACGATTCCTGCATCTGCTCACGGCGTTTGCCGTTGCGTGACGCGCGGGTGCTGTTGACGACCTCGAAAATGGTCTGCTTGATCGAGGCGATCAGCCGTTCGGAGTCTTTCAGATAGACGAAACCGCGCGAGATGATCTCTGGTTCACCGATCAGCCGTCCGGTGTTGCCCTCGACGTTGACGATCACCATGATGAAGCCGTCGCGCGCCAGAATTTCGCGGTCGCGGATGACAGTACGTCCGATGTCACCGACGCCGCTGCCGTCGACGAACACATAGCCGCCGGGGATGCGTTCGCCAATACGGATGCTGGTCTTGTCTACCTCGACCACCATGCCATTTTCGACGACGGCGATATTGCTCTGCGGGATGCCCATCTGGACGGCCAGCCCGGCGTTGGTCTTGAGGTGGCGCAGCTCGCCGTGCACGGGCATGAAGAATTTCGGCATGGTCAGGCTCATCATCAGCTTCATCTCGTCCTGGCAGGCATGTCCAGAGACATGCACAGGCGCGATCGAGTCGTAAATCACATCGGCGCCACGCTGAAACAGCTTGTTGATGGTGCGGCTGACCGTCTCTTCGTTGCCGGGGATGGTGTGCGCCGACACCACGATGGTGTCGCCCGCCATCACGTCGAGACTGCGATGCTGCCCGGTCGCCAGCCGACCCAGCACCGCCGATGGCTCGCCCTGCGACCCGGTCGCCATGATGACGAGCTGCTGCGGCTGAATGCCGTTGATACGACTGAGATCGACCAGGATGTCCTCGTCGATGTCCAGCACGCCCAGGCGTCGCGCCGTCTTGACATTCTCGGTCATGCTGTGTCCGGCGATCGTCAGACGACGATTGTACAGCTTCGCCAGATTCGCCACCTGCTGCACGCGCGCGATATGAGACGCGAACGTCGCCACGATGATCCGCCCGGTCGCCTTGCGAAAGATGGTGTCGAAAGCGCCCGCGACCACTTGCTCGGACAGTGTCCAGCCGGAGCGTTCGCTGTTCGTGCTGTCGCCCAACAGCAGCAGCACGCCGCGCCGCGAAAATTCAGCCAGCTTGGCGTAATCGGTGCGCTTGCCATCGATCGGGGTATGGTCGAATTTGTAATCGCCCGTGTGGACGATCAAACCGTGCGGGGTATTGATGCCAAAGCCTACACAGTCGGGAATACTGTGGGTGATATGGAAGCTCTCGATTTTGAAGGGACCGACCTCGAAGTCGGCGCCGGGCTTGAAAACGTTAATCTGCGTCTCACCCAACAGGCGGGCGTCACGCAGCTTGACCTCCAGGAGCGCGGCGGTGAGCGGGGTGGCGTAGATCGGGATGCCGCGCAGCGCCTCGACGATGTGCGCAACCGCGCCGGTATGGTCTTCGTGCCCGTGTGTGTACAGGATGCCGTGAATCTTGAGGTCTTTGCGGTCGAGCAGATAGCGGAAATCGGGGATGATGTAATCGACGCCGAGCATGTCGTTCGCCGGGAACATAATCCCGGTATCGACGATGATCGCGTCGTTGCCCATCTCGATCACCGTCATGTTCTTGCCGATTTCGCCGCAGCCGCCGATGGGGATGATACGTAGTTTCGGGATTCTCTTTGCCATAGCTGTCACTGAGCAAACGCCGGATGCGTTTCCTCAGACTTATCCTTTCTCTCTACCGATTCAATAAACGGTCGCAAAAAAATATTAGAGAGTCGTTTTTTTAATATGAATGAGGTTGGCAAGGGCATAATTATTGAATTCAGCGCCCATTATAGCACGAATTTTTTTTTGTGCTTCAATACCCTTGGACGTGTCGAGTGTACACGTCAAATGAAATGCTGGCTTTCTGGCGGGCTGCACTCCTGTCTGTCAGGACGCGCTACAATGGACGCGCATCATCACATCCACCCATTTATCTCAGCGATTCATTTATCTCACCGATTCATAGGAACGATGCCATGCCTGATTCGATCAATATCGCTGTCATCGGCAGCGGCTACTGGGGACCCAACCTGATCCGCAATATCGCCGGGCTGCCCGGCGCGGCACTGCATACCGTGTGCGACCTCAATCTCAAAGCGCTCGATGCCAACGCCCGCCGTTACCCCGGCGTCAAAACCACCCCTGACTATGCGGCGGTGCTGGCAGACCCGGATGTGCAGGGCGTGGTGCTGGCGACCCCGGCGCACCTGCACGGCGCCATGACGCGCGCCGCTATTGCAGCTGGAAAGCACGTCATGGTCGAAAAGCCGCTCGCTCTGCGTGCCGACGAAGCGGCGGCGCTGGTCGAGCTGGCAGCAGCCCACGATGTGCGGCTGATGGTCGGGCACGTCTTCATCTACAACCCTGCCGTCATCATGCTGCGTAAGCTGGTCAGCGAGGGCGCCCTCGGCAAAATGATGTATGTGTATTCGGCGCGTCTCAACCTGGGTATCATCCGCGACGATCTCAACGCCATGTGGAATCTGGCGCCGCACGATTTCAGCATCATCAATCATGTGCTGGACTCTGCCCCCGTGCGGGTGTCGGCGCGCGGGTTCACCTTACTGGGACGCAGGCTGGAAGATGTCGCGTTCGTCACCCTGGAATACCCCGGCGGCGTAGTGGCGCATGTCCACGTCAGTTGGATCGATCCGGGCAAGGTGCGGCGGATGACCTTCGTCGGCGACTCCAGGATGGTCGTGTACGACGACGTGAGCCAGGATGAGCGTATCAAGATATACGATCGCGGCGTCATGCCCGACACCCTGCCGGACGCTTACGGCGAGTTTCGCATGATCACGCGCGGCGGCGATGTGCAAATCCCGCGCCTCGACACGACTGAACCCCTGCGCGCGGAATGTCTGCATTTCGTCGAGTGCATCCGTACTGGCGCTACCCCGATCACCAGCGGACGCGACGGCTATCAGGTCGTGCGTATGCTGGAGGCAGCACAAACATCGATGGAGCATGACGGCACACCCGTCGATATGGCGTGATTCTTCGCAACCGTGCATCATCTCTGTATAATCGATCACGTTGTTTCATCATGTTGTTTCAAGGAACAGGGTTGTCGTGACCATACGCAATCGTCATATTCTCACGATGTTGATACTGGCGCACCTGCTGATGGGATCGGCGGTGGCGCTGCTGATGCCCCACTGGGGCGGTCATGAGAGCGACTATTACAACGTCGTGCGGCTGATCGTCAGCGAACGTCGTCTGCCGACCGCCGCCGATTATCCGGCGGGCGATATGGAAATCCGTCAGGCGAGTCAGCCGCCGCTGTACTTTTTGCTGGCTGCACCGATCGTCGCGCTGTTCGATGACGGTGCCCAGATTCCACTCGGTCTCCATCCGCTGCCTTTCTGTCCCGGCGGGGCTGGCGCGGAAAGCCTGGTCACACCGTATATCACTGATCGATCTTATAACGCGCCACTCGGTGGCTCCAACAGCGCCGCCCTGCTGCTGCGCCTGCTGAATGTGGTGTTCGGCGCCCTGAGCGTGCTGTTAGTGTACAACGCCAGCACCGTCATGTTTCCAGGGCGCCCCGCTGTCGCCCTGATCGGCGCGGCGATCCTGGCGTTTGAACCCGTCACGCTCCAGTTCATCCCGATAGTGAGCAGCGACGCGCTGCTGCTGCTGGTGTGCGCCGCGTTGTTGTGGATATGGGCGCGCCTGATCACGATGGCGCAGCCGACCCGACTCGATCTGGTGCTGCTGATCGCGCTGTCGTTTGCGGCGCCGCTGATCAAGCTGCCTGGGTGGGTGGCGCTCGGCATTTCGATTCTGGTGCTGATCGATCGCGCGCTGTTCAATCGACGACTGCGCCGCGCTTTTTGGGTCGGTCTGGGGGTGATCGCGCTGATCACCACTGGGATCATGTTCTTCAATTTCAGTCAGTATGGGAGTGCGCTCGGTCGTTACAGTATCTTCACCGAGCGTCTGGCGAGCCTGTCCAGTACCCTGACTATTTCACCCGTCGTACTGACAGGCGTCTTCAGGCAAACATGGGTCGAGCTGCTCGACCCACTGGTGACGCTGCGCGCCCGCGCCGCTCTTTTCACGGTCTATCAGGCGCTGCTGATCGGTTCGTTCGTCGGTGCGGCACTGGGGATCGGCTGGATGCTCGTCACACGCCGTCGGCAGTCGGTGCGCGTCTGCCTCCTGTTGATCGGCGTGATCGCGGCGACCCTCGTCATGGTCATTTTGCGCAACACCATCAACGCGACTGCCGACAACACCACACTCGACAGTACCGCCATGATCTTCACGCCGCTGCGTTACTACGTCACCATGCTCCCCGCCGTCGCCGTGATCGTGGCTGCGGGGTTGGGCGAGCTGTTCACACGGCGATCGCGCGGCTGGCTCGGCGGCGCGCTGGCGTTGGCGTTCGGCGTCGTCTCGCTGGCGACCGTCGCCAACCTGTGGGTGTCACGCCCGACCGTGACCACGCTCACACAGTCGGCATTCGACTCCCTGAGCGGCGTCGAACGGGTCGCACCAGAGGGTGCCAGCGACGCGCCGCACATTGTAGGGTATCGGCTGTCCGAAAATCCGCAGGCAGGCTGGACGGATGTCGCGCTCTACATGACCGTCCCCGCTGGCACGCCGACCAATTATCTGGGAAGCGCCCAGATCGTTGGCGCCGAGGGTGTCCTATCGACCTGTGAATTTCTCCCGGTACAGGGCGCGTATCCGACGCCGCGCTGGACGCCGGGCGAGATCGTCGTCCACGATCTGCGCTTCCCCAACTGTGCTGGTGCGCAAGCGTCCGGCAGTGCGCTGTCCGTGCGCTGGATCGCCCAGTCCAACAGCGGGTTGGCGACAGGCGAATCGGCATCGATTATGCTGGCGTCGTTGGGCGAGATGCCGATCGACGCCGCCAGTTGTCCGGCGAACCTGGGGGTGATCGGAGGCGCGTTTCAACTGTTGCAAATGAATGCAGCCGCGACCTGGCAAACCGGACAGCTTCACATCCCGTCGTTCAACTGGCTGGTTCTGAAACCGCTCGCCGTTCCGGTAAGGCGCGTGGTGGAGCTGCGTCATACCAGCTCGGACGCGCGCTATACCTGTATCGGGTCACCGTCGGAAGGCGCGATCCCGATTGCGGGCTGGCAGCGCGGTCAGACGATCTATTTCGACGGCTGCGCGCTCGATGTGCCCGCCGATGCACCGCCTGGCACGTACCGGGTCGTGGTCGGGATGCAAACGGCGGATGGATCGTGGCTGCCGACCGCAGCGGGCACCCGTGCCGACGGCGACGATTGGTTGTTCGCGGGAGAGGTTGTGCTGCAAAATCCTTAAAATGCGCGCTCGAACGTCGCGCCCGGATGAAACTGCCACCTGCTGCGCGTGCCGTCCCAGGTCAGGCGCGGGGACAGCGGAAATACCAGCGGTGTCAGGACAGCCCGCATCGGCAGTGTGATCGCGCGCGTCCACGAGGGCAGCCGCGTGCCGATCTCCGCATAGTAACGTGACAGATCGGCGGTCTTTTGCAGGTCATGCACGCGGTAGGCAGCTAACGGTTGCTCCACTGTCACCAGGTCGGCATAGACGGCAAAGCGCCGCCACAGATCGTAATCCATGCTCATGTGGCGCGGCTCGTCCACGTACCCGCCCGCCTGTTCCCACAATGCGCGCCGCCAGAATGTCCCTTCCTGGCGGACGAAGCCCAATCCGCGTCCGTGATACCAACCGTGTCGGATCAGCGGCTTGAAATAGCCGAAGGGTGTGCGCGTTTGAATCACGCGATCCGCCGCATCGATCGTCAGCCCCAACCCTGTGATCCACATAATCTGCGGGAACTGGGCGAAAATGTCCCCAATCGTGTGCAGGCAATCGGGCAGCAGCACGTCGTCGCTGTTGAGCCAGCCCATGATCTCTCCGCTGGTGCATGCAAATCCCCGGTTGATCGCGTCGGCTTGTCCACCGTCGGGCTGACTCTCCCAGGCGTGGAGTGCGTGAGCTGCCGCCTCGATCAGCGCGACGCTGCCGTCGGTCGAGGCGCCATCCATCACCACGTATTCGAGATGGGGATAGCCCTGACCGATGACCGAGTTGAGTGTGCGTCCCAGGTACGCCGCCTGATTGAACGAAGGCGTGACGAGCGCGATCGTGGGGGGAGTATTCACGCGCGGCGACTGAAGCGTACCCGCAGCCCATCGATCGGGTGCAGTGTCGGCTGGGTACGGAAACCGAGGTCCTGACCCGGCAGCAGCTCCCAGGTGTGGAAACGCAGCAGGTACGACGCCACGACCTTCATCTCCAGCTGCGCGAACGCATAACCGATGCACACGCGCGCTCCGCCGCCAAACCCGACCAGGCTGAATGGGGTGCGCGATCCCTCGGCGCGCGCCGAGCTGAAGCGGTCGGGGTCGAAGCGTGACGGCTCGCTGTAGATCGCTGGATCGTGATGCGCAGCCGGGATGTTGTACAGCACACGCCAGCCAGCGGGCACATGATAGCCGCCAAACTCGAACGGCTTGACCACGCCGCGAAAGCCACCCGCGACCGGCGCGTACATCCGCTCGACTTCTTTGAGAATCTGCTCCAGGTAGGGCATCGCTTTGAAGTCGTCGAATTGCAGATCGTCCCCCAGATTGAGCGCCAGCTGTTCTTCGCGCGCGCGCGCCCACACGTCGGGGTGCTGTGCCATCGCCATGCAAAACGAGGTGATCATCGAGGTCGTCGTCTCGTGCCCGGCGAACAGCAGCAGCAGCGCCTGTGCCTTCAGCTCGATCGGGTCGAGCGCGTTTCCGTCTTCATCGCGCGTCTGAATCAGCAGGCTGAGTGCGTCGTGTGTCGGGTTGACCTGGCGCGCCGCGATCGCGCTCTCGATGTGTGCCAGGATGCGATCACGCGCACGCAGCGCTTTGCCATAGGGGGCGAAGGGCAGGTTGGCGGGCAGGCTGGTCAGTCCGGCGGTCAGGGCGGTGAAGTCGCGGCTGAGGGACGCGATCTGTGACTGGTCGTCGTGTGTGGTGCCCATGAGCAGGGTGCTGGCAATTTCGAATGTGAGCTGTTTATTCTCGATGAACCAGGCGAACTCGCCCATTGCCTCCCAACGCGCCAGATAGCGACGAGTCGTGGTTTCCATCACCGACAGATAATTGCGCAGCGCCTCACGGTGAAAGGCGGGCATGAGCAACCTGCGCTTTTGTCGATGTTCGGCGCCATCCTGCAGAAACAGCGATTGCCCCAGAATTTCGCGGAACGTAATGGGCCAGCCGTCGCCCCAGGTGAAGTGATCGAATCCCGTTTGCAGGATGAAGCGGGTCGCCTCCGCGCCGCGCATGACGGCGGTCGGCTTGAACAGGATGTGCGTGCGGACGATCGGCGTGTCGTACTGTGCGAAGCGCTCGGCGAGGTAGCCCGGATTGCTGATGAACTGGATCGTCTCGCCCAGCACAGGCAAGCCGAAGCTGCCAGGCGGCAGCGGATGCGACGGTGCGGACGCATGGGCACTCATCAAGAATTCCTTTTCTAAGCAGTGCGATCGGCGATCGCCGCGATTATACTGTGTTTCTCAGTACGCAAGGCTGAAAAGCAAGGACGAGTCATGATTGAAACAAAACAAGTGAAGATCGTCGCCGGGGCGGATAATGCCGATCGCGCGCGCGCCTGGGCGGATCGGCTGCGCGAGCGTGACATCGACACAGCGTTGGGCACCCCGGTCAAGGGGGATATAGTGGTAGCGATACTCAGCCGCGCCGACGCCAGGAGTATCCCGGCGGACGTGATCGCCGCGCTCGATCTCGGTCTGCAGCTGATCGTGCTGAAAACAGAACCGTTCGATGTGCCGAAGCTGATCGACCATGTGCTAAGCATCGACGCGATCGCCCCAGGCGCCCTCGACCGCCTGATCGAACAAATCGCACTCGCCAGCACGGGCGAGGCGTCGCTCCCGCTCAAAGTGCTGACGCCGAACGCGCGCCGCACCAATCGGTCGGCAGGGATTTTCGTCGGCGGTCTGGCAGTGATGATGTTCGCCGTTGGTATCGTAGGCGTGGGCGTGTTCGGTTTGCAGCGCCCGAACGATGAGTACGACGACATCGATACCGAGGTGGCGCTCACCCGTGACTACTTCGTCGGACCGGAACTGCTCTACTTTTCAACCTGGCTGCCGCGCAGCACCGAAGACGCAGCGAATTATCAGGCGACGCTGCAACAGCTGCCAACCGCGTGGCGCCCGCTCATGGGACTGACGGTGACCGCCTACGCACGAGGGACACCGCTGCCGCCGATCACCACGCCCGTCCCGGAAGGGCAGTGAAAAAGACGAACAGGAACAGCGTGAATACGCAGGCGCCAAACGGCAAAGCAAAACGCGAAAACAGTCCTGATGTGTTGATCGTCGGGGCGGGGCCCGCCGGGATCAGCACAGCGGTCTATCTGCAACGTGCTGGCATCTCCTATCGCATCGTCGATCGGGCGTATGTCCCGGTCTCGACCTGGGCACATCTGTATCCGTCGCTGCGCCTCAACACCGCCGGGTTCGTCTCGCACCTGCCGGGACAGCGGCTGCCATTGCGGTACGGTGTGTATCCGACCGGACGCCAGTATTATGCCTACGTGCAGGATTATTTGCGGCGTCATCCGCTGCCGATCGAGTACGGCGTCAGCGTCGAGCGGGTGGCGCCGTGCGACGGCGGTTGGCAGGTCGTGACCGCTATCGATGAGGCGGTGTATCCGGCGGTGGTGATCGGCAGTGGACGCTTTACCCATCCTTATATTCCCCCCATTCCCGGACTCGATCTGTTTGGCGGAGCGGTAATTCATGCCAGCGCCTACACCGATGCCGTGCCATTCGCGGGCAAGCGCGTGCTGGTGGTCGGCAATGGTCCGAGCGGCGGCGACATCGCGGCAGAGCTGGGTCAGATCGCGGCGCCAGTCCTGCTGGCGATCCGGTCGGACATCGTGATCGCGCGCGAATATCCGTATGGGCTGCCCACGACCGTCTGGCACCTGATCGCCGATTGGCTGCCGCACTCCTGGCGCAAACCGTTTCTGAACCGCTTCAACTTTCAGGGCTATCCTGGTCAGGATAAGCTGGGTCTGCCGCTGGCGCCCAACCGCGACGATCGCCAGGGGACATCCGCCCCGGTGCGTGGACGCGCACTGGTGGATGGGCTGCAGGCGGGGCGGATACGCACCGTCGCGGGACTGGCGGCGCTGACGCGCGACTCGGCAGTCCTGACCGACGGTTCTCGCATTGCGGTCGATGCGGTCATCTTCTGCACGGGCTATCGTCCGGCGGTCGAGTATCTGGCTATCGACTACGCGACCGATGCCGCCGGATGGATGGAACGGCGATCAGCAGATTCTCAGCAGATCGCCGGCTATCCCGGTCTATACTTGGTGGGACGCAATTATCGCGGACTCGGTCCGCTGTACAATGTGCGTCGTGAAGCTCAGATCGCCGTCCGCGAAATCGCCGCCTATTTGAAAGTCCAGAGCCATGCCCACACCGACCCACTATATCGTGACCGTCCTGATCGACAATGAAACACAGGCGCTGTCTGTGCCCGCTGGCGGCAATCTGCGCCGCGCGCTGATCGGCGCGGGTATCTCGCCGTATGCTGCGCTGACCAAAAAGCTCAACTGCGGTGGGCGCGGCATCTGCGCCACCTGCGGCGTGTGGTTCGAGGCAGGTGAACCCGCGCCCGTACACTGGCACGATCAAATGGCGGCGCGCTTTGGCTATCCGCGTCTGAGCTGTCAGGTCACGGTGGAAAACGACATGACGGTGCGCATGATCACGGAGAAAGTGATCTGGGGGATGCGCGATCCAGCGCGGCGGTTCGTGACCGAATGATTTGCGAATAAGAAAACATCCGGCATAAGTGCCGGATGTTCGAGTTACGTTCTAGAATGTGGGCAGTAGAGGACTCGAACCTCTGACCTATTCGACGTCAACGAATTGCTCTGCCAATTGAGCTAACTGCCCTACTGTTAAAAAGTGTAGCATAACCCGATTCGTTTGCAAGAGTCAGCTTCTTCTCTCCAAACGGACAATCCTTTGGTGTCCGGCATAATCCAGCCCGACCGTCACCTGTGCGCCCGGCAAAAAATCCTCCGCCCATTTCTGAACCGTCTCCCCCTGTCCGCTCATGATCTCCAGCAGCATCGTGGGAAGGGGTGTCCAGTGTGAGGCTTGCCCAATTAAACGCCGGATCAGCGCCAATCCGTCGGCACCTCCATCCAAAGCCAGGCGGGGTTCATGCCGACTCACGGTCAGCCGATCCACCTCATCCGATGGAATGTAAGGCAGGTTCGCCACCACCAGATCGGGCTGAATACTGCGCTCGATCAAGGGTGCCAGCAGGTCACCCTCAAAAAAGGTCACGTCAGCCTGATAACGCCCGGCATTCTGGCGCGCCACCGCCAATGCCTCGGTATTGACATCGATGGCGTACACGCACGCACGCGGACGCAGGGCAGCCAGCGTGACGGCGATCGCGCCGCTGCCCGTGCCGACATCGACAACGGTCAGCGCACGATCGCCCACCCATGTCAGCGCCGCGTCGAGCAGCAGCTCGGTTTCGGGGCGCGGGATCAGGACGGCGGGTGTGACCAGAAAATCACGGTCGTAGAACGCCCATCGTCCGAGAACATACGGTAACGGTTCGCCGCCCGCCGCCCGCGCCAGCAGGGTTTCATATGCCAGCGCTTGCTCGTCGGTCAGCATAGTTTCGGGATAAGTGAGCAGCCACGCTCGATTCACGCGCAACACATGACCAAGCAGGGCTTGTCCATCGCTCGATGCCGACTCACTTATCGCTGCCAGGCGCGCGCGTGCGTCCACCAGTGCCGCCTGGACGGTCAGCACCATGCACCCATTCCCATCCGCTTTAGAGTCAAACCCACCATATCACCCACGTTTCCTGATCCAGCCCGCGCTAGAGTCGACAAAACAAAGGTTTGATGTGAGGTGCATATGTCCATTTCCGATCAACTCCCCGCTGTAACCCACGAAATGATCGTCCGCGCCGTGCCGCTGCTCGTCCCGCTGTACGGCGAACGACAGTTGACCCCATGCCCCGACAATTTAGCTGAACTGATTTACACGATTTTATCGCACCGTACCACCAAAGCGGATGAACAGGAAGCATTTCAGCGCATGTGGGCAGCCTTCAACACCTGGGAAGCGATCGAGAATGCGCCGCTGCCCGATCTGATCGAGACACTGAGCCTGTCGCGCTTTCCTGAACGCAAAGCGCCCTACATTCAGAACACCCTGCGCGCCATCCGCGAACGCACAGGAGGCTATAGCATCGACTTTTTGCACAGCTTATCGACCGAGGACGCCCTCACCTGGCTGCTCACACTGCCAGGAGTCGGCTTCAAAACTGCCACCCTGGTGCTGCTGTTCTGCTTTCATCGTCCGGTACTGCCCGTCGATACCCATGTGCATCGCGTCTCGATCCGGCTCGGTATCATTCCTGCCAAGATGAGCCAGGAAACAGCGCATGTGCGTCTGCTGGCGATGTTCCCGCCGGACGCGCATCTGCTCTACAATTTTCACAAGCTGTTTTTGAAGCATGGACAGCAGTTGTGTACTTTTTCTTCGCCTCGCTGCTCTCGCTGTCCGCTGGTCGCCTTTTGTCCCTATGGTCAGGCGCGCATGGCTGGCAAAACGCTTACAGCGCCGCCGCCGCCGGGATAATCTCGCGTGCGAATGTCTCGATCGGCGTGATCTCGTAGACATTGGGCATGTTGACGATGACGTGCGTGATCCCGATCGCGCCGAGCGCCGTCAATTTTGCCAGCGTGCTGTCGATGGTATCGTGACCATCCGCCAGATGAATCGTGCCCAGGCTGGTCTTTTCGATCGCGTCATACGGACGATTCAAGGTCTCGCAGTGTTCGCGTAAGGTATCGAGCGACTTTTTCAGTCCGTCCATTCCGCCGTCATCATCGTGAAACAGATTACAGGCATCGGCGTACTGTGCGACCATGCGCAGCGTCTTTTTAGGTCCTGTCCCGCCGACCATGATGCGCGGATGAGGCAAGCTCAGCGGACGCGGGTTGTTGACCAATCCCGGCGCTGTGAAATGCGTCCCGCTGTACGCCGATTCGTCCGCGCCCCACAGCGTGTGCGCCATTTGCAGTGTCTCTTCGAGCCACTCGAAACGGGTGCTGGTGTCGGGATAGGGAATGCCGTAGCCCCGCGCTTCGCCGTCGTACCAGGCGGCACCAATGCCAAAATAACCGCGTCCGCCGGAGAGGATGTCCAGCGTACTCATCGTCTTGAGCAGGATCGGGGGATGGCGGTAGATCACGCCGGTGACCAGCGCGCCCAGCTTGACTCGTTCGGTCACGGCGGATAGGAAAGCCAGCGTGCTGTACGACTCCATCATCGGATCGGTGTGCGCTTCACCGAACAAGCCTTGAATCTGATAAAAGTGGTCCATCACCCACAGGCTGTAAAAACCCGCGCCTTCGGCGGCAGCGGCGACCTCTTTGAGTATCGGGCGGATGGTGGCAGTGCCACCGGGGTATTTGAAGGAAGGGATTTGCAAACCGATCTGCATGGCGGTGTTCCCTTTAGCGGTTAGCGGTACAATCAACGTCCATAACAGTTCATTGTAACGTGGATTAGAATTTATGTCGCAGGCTTGCGTCGATTATGTGGTGGTCGGGTCGGGTTTTGGCGGCAGCGTGTCCGCCATGCGGCTCGCGGAAAAAGGCTATGCGGTCACAGTGCTGGAACGCGGCAAACGTTTTGCCGATGCCGATCATCCGAGCAGCAATTGGAACGTCCGCAAATATCTGTGGATGCCGATCATGCGTTGTTTCGGCATACAGCAGATCACGCTGCTGCCCGACGTGATGGTGCTGCACGGCAGCGGCGTCGGTGGGGGGAGCCTGGTGTATGGGAATGTGCTGATGGAACCGTCCGCAGACCTGTTCGCCTCTCCCCAGTGGCACGCCCTCGCCGACTGGCAGACGGTGCTGCGTCCGCATTACGCGACGGCAAAGCGGATGCTGGGTGTGGCGCGCAACCCGTTCTTCACGCCTGCCGATCACATTCTCAAGACGATCGCGTCCGAGAGCGGTCATGCCGACTCGTTCGCGCTGACCGATGTAGGCGTGTATTTCGGGACGCCCGGTGTCACCGTGCCAGACCCCTTTTTTGGCGGGGAGGGTCCGGCGCGGACGGGTTGTGTCGGCTGCGGCGGCTGCATGGTCGGTTGTCGGCACGGCGCCAAAAACACCCTGCTGAAGAATTATCTGTACTTCGCGGAAAAATGGGGTGCGCGTATCCAAGCCGAGTCGGAAGTAGTGGATATTCGTCCCCTTTCCCCCGACCAGGCGGACGGCGCACGTTACATGGTCGTCTACCGTCGCACGACGGCACTTCCGGGCGACCCGCGCCGCTTTACGCTGCGCGCCAGAAATGTTGTGATCGCCGCGCACGCGCTGGGGACGATGAAGCTGTTGTTTCGCTGCCGCGATGTGACGCGCAGCTTACCCCAATTGTCGTCCACGTTGGGCACCAGCGTGCGCACCAACAGCGAGGGGCTGGTCGGCTCGACCTCGTGGGATCGCCGCGTCGATTACTCGACGGGGGTGGCGATCACCTCGATTTTCGCACTGGATGACGTGACGCGCGTCGAACCCGTGCGCTACCCGCGCGGATCGGGCTTCATGCGATTGCTGGCTATTCCCATGGTCACAGGGGGAGCGACGCCGCTGGCGCGTGCGTTCAGGACGCTGGCAGGCGCGCTGCGTCGTCCCATCGCCTTTCTGTACGCCAAAGTATTTTCACGCTGGGCTGAACGCTCGACGATCCTGCTGGTGATGCAGACTGCCGAGAGCCGGATGCGCGTGCATTGGCGACGCCACCCCTTCACCGGCTTTCGGCGCGGGTTGGTGACGGATGTCCCGGCGGGCACCGTCATGGCGCCCGACGTGCGTATGACCGAGGCGCTCGGACAGAGCTTCGCCCACAAGACCGATGGCATCCCGCAAAACACCATCCCTGAGACGTTGCTCGGCATCCCGGCGACCGCGCATTTGCTCGGCGGCGTGCCGATGGGGACCAGCGCCGCCGACGGCGTGGTCGATGTGCGCTGTGAAGTATTTGGCTATCCAGGGCTGTACGTCATCGATGGCTCGATCATCCCGGCGAATCCAGGCGTCAATCCGAGCCTGACGATCGCCGCCTTTGCAGAATATGCCATGAGCTGCATTCCGGCACAGACGAACCTGTAGAGACGCATAACGATGCGTCTGCAAAAAAACAGACCGTCAGCGCGTGGCTGGCGGTCTGCTCTTGTGTGCCCGGTCGGGGGCTCGAACCCAGGACCTCACGGATGTGAACCGTGCGCTCTAACCAACTGAGCTAACCGGGCAAGGGTTAGGTGAAACGGACGAAATGGGTGAAGCAAATGCCACCGGTGGGATTCGAACCTACAACCAATTGATTAAGAGTCAACTGCTCTGCCATTGAGCTACGGAGGCATACTTAATAATTCTAGCAAATTCACGCCCGTGATCAAGAGGCAAATCCACTACAGGCACGGCTGACAACCCGACACAGCGCAGGGACGCAATATAGGGACGCATAAAAATGCGTCTGCCTCACCGATATACCGACCGACGCATCGTGGGGACGCATAAAAATGCGTCCGCTTTGCCTCTAGCGCACCAGTCCATTCAGCCAATCGAGCGTGCGCTGAATGACATCGCGCGGCGGCAGCGTGACCAGATTCATGTCAGGCAGCGGCACGCGAATACCGTAAGCTGCCGCCGCGCTGAAGGTGGCGTCAAGCGCTTCGCCTGACACCGGGCGCAGACCATAGCGTTGTGCCGCCCGCTGTTGTGAATCGGTCGTCAAAAATGCCGCGAATCGTGCGACCGCATCGGCGCGATCCGGCGTGACCGATTCGTCGTTCCAGCGCGCGGCGGGAAAGTTGAACGCGACATTGTAGGCGGGATAGGCGAACTGGATCGGATTCTCGGACTTGACCATCTCGCCTTTGAGGTTGGTCAGCCATTCCGACTCCGGCAGCAGCGCCACTTCACCGACCGAGGTATTGCGTGCGGCGATCGCGGCGGCGGGGGTCGCGCCCAGGGTGTTTAAATTGGGCACGCTTAAGATCACGTTCTCGAACGAGGCTTGAAAATCAGGCACCACCAGCGCGCTTCCAGGTGCATTCACAGGAGAATCGGCAAAGTCCGCTGCCGCCGAGAGCGCAACGGCGAATCCTTCCAGTGTCCGGTTGGGGCGGTGCATGGCAAAGACAAAATTGCCCCATGTGGGGTCGCCCGCACCCAGGCTCGACCAGCGTCCGGCGTCTGCCGCCCGATTCACGTCGTCCCAATCGAGCGGACGCGAGCCGTCCCCGGTCAGCGCCGCCGCCCGATCCGCGAACGCGCCCCACACCAGCAGCGTACCAGCCGTCGTCGGCGCCACCGTCACGAACGGCAGCCGTTCCGCCGCGTATGCCAGCGAATAATCCGCGCCAGCGATCCAGCCGTCTGGATGATTGCTGGCAGACCAGCCCGCCCTGCCCGTCCACACGTCGATATCATCGACCGGCTCGATCACCAGAGAGATACGTTGGTTGCCAGTGCTGAGATTTTCCGCGCTGTTGAAGGCAGTCGCCGCCTGTGCGATCCACGCCTGTGCGATCGGGCTGACGGCGAATCGCACCGTGAGCGGGGGTTGCCCGCGCAGGAACTGACTGATCCCGATGACGATCGCAGCCGCGACGATGAACAGGATGACGAACACACGCCCGCGTCTCATGGATTGCCCTTTTCACACCGATCGATCGCAGCGGCATGGGTCACCATGCACACATCACATGCTAGTATACGCGGATTAAAGCGCTTTCGTCGCGTATGCCAGCGCTTCGGCAAAGATCATCAGCGACTCGTCGATCTGGGCTTCGTTCACCACCAGCGGGGGAATCCAGCGGATTACGTTGTCATGGGTGCCACAGGTCAGCAGCAGCAGCCTGTGGTCGATTGCCGCTTTTTGCGCGGCTTTCGCCGGGACTTTATCGGGGACGCCCGCGCTGGCGAATTCGACGCCGATCATCAGTCCGTGTCCGCGCACATCGCCGATGATTGGATATTCCGCCTGCAATTCACGTAACCCGGACAGCAGTCGATCCCCCATGCGGGCAGCATTGGCGGGCAAGCCTTCGTCGCGCAGCACATCGATGGTGGCGACGGCAGCCGCCGTCGCCAGTGCGTTACCGCCGTAGGTGCCGCCATGCGATCCGGGTGTCCAGCGCATCATCAGATCGCGTGACGCGGCGATCGCGCTGATCGGGACGCCGCTGCCGAGTCCTTTTGCCATGATCATGATATCGGGCTGCACACCAGAATGTTCCAGTGCGAACATCGTCCCGGTACGTCCAAAACCCGTCTGCACCTCGTCGATCACCAGCATGATCCCATCGCGGGTGCAGATGTCGCGCAGCGCGCGCAGGAAGCGCGGGGGTGCGGGCACGTATCCGCCCTCACCCAGCACGGGTTCGATCACGATCGCGGCGGTCTCGCTGGGCGCGGTCTGCGACTTGAGCAGCAATTCAAGCTGTGCAATGCAGTGATCGACCGTCTGATCTTCCGTCCAGCCATACGCCGCGAAGCGATAGGCATACGGAAAGGGCGTGACAAAAATCCCGCCCGGCAGCGGTTGATAGCCCGCGCGGTAGACCGTCTTGGAGGTGGTCATCGCCATCGTTTGCGCAGTGCGTCCGTGAAAGCTGCCTTGAAATACGATCACGTTCTGCCTGCCCGTCGCCTGACGCGCCAGCTTGACAGCGCCCTCGGTCGCCTCGGCGCCGCTGTTGGAAAAGAAAAAACAGTCGATCCCGTCAGGCGTGATTGCATTCAGCCGCTCACCGAGCGCGACTGCTGCAGGCGAGACAACGACGTTGATCTGCCCATGAATCAGGTTCGCCGCCTGTGCCTGGATCGCCGCTACCACGCGCGGATGACAGTGTCCGGTATTGGTCACGCCGATCCCGCTGGTAAAGTCGAGCCAGCGCGTCCCGTCGGCGTCATAGAGATAGATGCCTTCGCCGCGCACGGGCTGCATGGTGGTGAGATGCGTCCACGCGGGCGAAAGGTGAGTCAGCGAGTCGGTCTGCATGGTGAATAACCTATAGAATCGGTCTTGTCGGATCGTGATCCCGATTATGCCACACAATCGTCACACCCCATGCGCGCGAACCCGTGTCGCCAGGCAGGTAATCAGGGATTAGTACGCCGGGGACGAACCCTTTTTTGATCTGCTTGCTCAGGTTCATGTCGAAATACGTTCCGGCGATCACGCCGCGCACATAGTCCTCGACCGACACCGACTCGCTCACCTGTCCATAGCTGACGATTGCGCTCCCGGCGATCATCCCGCGCAGATTGAGCGATCGCGCGATGGCAAAGCGCGCTGCCATCAGCCGTCCGCCGACGCCCGCGCTGCGATAGTCAGGATGCACCACGCTCTCCACGCCCAGCATCCAGGCAGCACGCGGATCGTGCGTGAGCCAGCCTTCTCCTGCCGACTGCCACCAGGGCTGCATCGGCGGATAGTCGAAGTCGAATGGGGTGCGCGCGCTCACCGTCAGCCCGACGACGCGATCGTTGCACAGCGCGACGAACTGTCCTGCCGGGAAGACCTGCAGGTGATGCCGAAACATCGCCGCCGTAAATACCTCGTCGGGATCGTCGCGGGTCGTGCCATAAGACTGGTGCATCAGGTCTTCCATGCGTTCGGCGTGATCGGGCGCGCTCGACAGCACCTGCACATTGTCGCTGTTTGGTATCATGGCAGTCCCTAGACCGCCCCGGCACGCGCCTGATCGCGCCGCGCGCTGTTGTAGTCATGGGCATGTTTCCAGGCGGATCTGGGCTTGTATTCCGGGTTCATCCACACCATCGCCACGCCGTAATTGCACGAACGCAGGTCGGTGGTGTAATCGGGGATGATGTTGCGCACGACAAAGCCCTTACGCAGCTGCTTGCTCAGGTTCGAGTCGAAGCGCTTGCCCGCCATCACATCGAGGACGTAGCCCTCGACGCTGACCTCGTGCGCGACCGCCGCATAGCCGACGATCAGACTGCCGGCTACCAAGCCGCGCACATTGAGGCGTTTTGCCGCCTCGAAGCGCGCCGCCATGAGCAGGCTGCCGACGCCGCCGCCTTGTGCATCAGGATGTACGAACGACTCGACGCCATACATCCATTCACCATTGGGGACGTGCGTTGTCAGTCAGCCATAACCCGTGGTGTGTTCCCAGTCTTCGGTGAAGGGCACTGCCGGATTGAAGTTGAAGCGCATCCCGGAGGTGAAGCCAACCACCTGCCCATTGGCGCTATCGACAGCCACATACTGTCCTTCGGCAAAGGCAGCCATACGGCTGCGATACTGATCGGGGTGAAACCAATCGAAAGCGGTCTCCGGTGTGACGTTGTAGGCGACCTGCGCCAGGTGTTGCAGATGCGGCGCGTGGTCGGTTGTTGCCGGGCGGACGATATACATCCGTTCAGGCGTCGCGTTATACGTCAGTCGCGTTTCGTTGTGGGTCATGATCTTTCATTCCTGTCCTGTTTTCCTTGTTCGCTCGATCTTTCGGATGAGATGCGGCATGGCAAGCCATGTCGGAAAGTTTCGATTGCAGGTGCGTCACTCCGGCTCCAGGATCGAGATGATCTCGGCAGCGGCACGCCGACCGCTGGCGTAGGCGCCGTGAACTGTGCCGCCCCAGGGATTGGGCGCGGTCGCCTCGCCTGCGAAAAAGACGCGCCTGTCGATCGGCTGTGCCAGCACACTACGTGCATCGCGTCCACCGACCGCGACGGTGCTGTAGCCACCCAACGCGAATGGATCAGCGCTCCAATCGATAAAACGAGTGGCGATCGGCGTCGGGATTGCGCGTCCAAGCTGCCCCGCCAGCGTGCGCAAGCCGTGCGCCAATGCGCTTTGTTCGCCCAGATCACGCATTTCACGCGCCCAATCGCCCGTCAGAAAGGCGGTGATGGCGTAGGCGTCGGTGTCATGTCCGTGCGTCGGTGACCACCACATCGGCGGGTTGACCGCGCTGTACAGCGCCGCGATACCCGATCCCAGGATCGGCTCATCGAAGCGGTAAATCATCTTGATCGCACCGCCCATGATCAACCGATCGATCGCGGCGAGCTTATCGTCGGGCAGACCCGGCTCAAAACGGATGTGTCCGGCTTGCAGCACGCCCAGCGGCACTGTGACGATGACGCGATCGGCGTCATGCACCGCGCCGTTGGTGAGCCTGACGCGGATGCCGCGCGCATCCCAGGCGATCGACTCGACCTGCTGATTCAGGCGAATATCGAGACCATGCGCCAAGCCGTGCGGGATGCGGTCGTAGCCGTCGAGGATGCGATAGTCGCCTTCCCCGGCACTGGAATCGGTCATATCCTGGTAGGCGGCTTGTGCGCTCAGGCGTGCAATGTCGTCCCCGGCGGCGTTGCCCCACGAGCGGCGCGTGTAATAGAGCTGGTCGGCGTTGAAGCCGATCGAGCGCAGGTAGGTTTCCAGGTCGGTATCGGTCGTCGGGTCGGGCGGGCTGGTGAGTGCCCAGGTGCGGGTGATGTCAAAATCGCCGTAGAGCTTACGGGCGTCACCCATCAGCCGCAGCGTGTCGTCAGCAAGTCGCACGATCGAGTCGTCGGTTTTGCGCCAGTGAATGGTGCGGAGTCCGTATTCACGGACGAGCAGTCAGGTGGGGGCTTTGTTACCGTGAATCATCTCCGCGCCGAGCTCGACGGGGACATTGGTGAAGCTGCGGTCAGTATGCACGCGACCGCCGATGCGCTCGCGCGCTTCGAGCAGGATCACGGTTTCGCCCGCTTTATGGAGATCGCGCGCTGCGGCAAGACCTGCCACGCCAGCGCCGATGATGAGGGTAAGCATGAAACACCTGTGTGCCCTGACTGAACAGGGACGATGCAGTTATGGATGACTCCCAGTATAAACCTGGTATTGGGTTTGTCAACACATAGAGCGAAACACAAAATTTTGAAAATCATAAAGCTGGAAGCGTTTGACCGCACCCTGCCAAGTGCGATCAACGAAAAATTGGCACAGGTATTGGTTAAATGCACGAGAAATGGTTTAACGTTATAGTGACATCACGTTAAATGTGAGCCTTTTTGCTTGCAAACCGTGTACGATACCGCTCAAATGAGAAGAGTTCCTGTCTGCGATCCCAATGTAGGGAATGCACAGGTGTAAAAAGGCGGTGTGCCAATGTCATGGCGAATACATATGTCCGAGGGATCGATCAAACGGTTGGACATCCTGTCGGGCAAGCCATCGGTATTGGCTGTCTGGCTGAGTTATGCCCATGTGATCTACATCGATTTACAGACGGGTCAGCAGAAGAGCAGCGCCACCCTCGATGCACTCGACGTGCGCGAACGCGGCGAGGCGACCTGGCGTCCATTCGTCGAGTCGCTGCGTGCCAGCAATCACACCTTTTTTCCATATGTGCGCGGCAAACACGGCGCGATTTACAACAGCGGCGACGGATCGAAGCGACTGTATTACCTCGGTGGACGCGATCTGGTGTTCGAGAGCGCCGGCGAAGAAAGTCGGCTCGACTTCGATATGCCGGACGATGCAGCCAGCGGTAAAGCGACAAAAAGCGACGACACGCCGCTGGTGGCGGTGGGGCTGGATCGCGCGGGCAGCGGCATGTCCGCCGCGCTGGACGCCAGAGCGCGCCTGACACTGTTCAAGGATCGCGTCGCGGTCGGCACCTTTCCCCTGCCGCTGACCATCGACGACGAGATGCGCCCGGTCTTGCTGGTGGCGCGCGGCAACACCACCGCCATCGTCACCGACGGCAGGCGTGTGGTCGTCGTCGATAGCAGCGGACGAGTACGCGCACAGACCGATCTGTATTTCACGATCGGCGCGATGAACTGTTCCAGCGATGGCAAGCGCGTGATCTTCAGCGACCTCGACGCCAATCTGATCCGTGTGTACACCAGCAGCGGTCTGGTCGCCACCCACCAGCGGTTCGCGGTCGATCTGTTGGCTGAGGCACGGCGCGCTCAGACCGAGCCAATCCCCGAAGCGGGACGCGCGGCACTGGGTGCGGTGGCGATCAACAGTAAGGGGGTGGTCGCGTTTTCGGTCGCGGGGACGTTGTGCGTCACCAGCCTGGCACGGTTGAGCAGTATTCCCCGTTCGGCGGTGTAGCAGACGGGGACACATCGTTATGCAGCCCCTGCGTCAGCATCCGGCGCACGGACGCATCGTGATGCGTCCGTGCAGGTGTGCGTAGGGGCTTGGCGTGCTAGGTCCCACGTCAACCGTTGGTTTGCAGCAGCGCCCGCTGGGGGAAGACCATCTTGTCGGGGGCGATCCAGCCACGCGCCAGCGCCGCCTGATTGGCGCGCTCAAAATCGGCGTGCAGATCGCGCACCAGCCGCGCCTGACCTAACGACGGCTCGGTAGACCACACCACGATCGTGGTGGCATACGCCCCCGACGCCAGGAGCAGCCATTTCTGTTCCCCGATCGGCTTGCGCCCCAAGCCCTGTTTTGGGCGGTTGCTCATACGCCAGATCGGGGCGATCACCGAGTCGATCATGCTGTAGTCCGGCTGTTCACTGCCGGCGTTGATCAGCGGCAGCCGTTCCCCATTGCGGTAGACCACAAAATAGAGCGTGCGCGCGGCAAAATGCGTGCGCAGAAATCCGGTCTGCCCTGGCGTGCCGATGACCTGTTTCCAGGCGTCGGTGTCTGGATTGCGCTCGACCAGCTTTTCGATGATGGCGCGCTGTTCGCTGTAGCGCCGATGCAGCGCGTAAAACTGGTCGCGGTTGAGCTTGCCGCGTGCGAATTCATCCGCGATCGCCTCCATCTTCTGGCGTATCGCCCCCAGGGCGATCAAAGACGAAGCCGCTGGATTAGGTTCAGGAGGGCGCGGCGCGACTGGCACCGGGATCGCCGGCGCTGGATTGGCAGGGTTGTCTACGGGTACAGGTGGACGCACGGGCGAACGCAGCGTTTCGCGCCCATCGCCGACCGCTGGCGCGCGCGCGGGCTGCTGTGACTTGTCCTGAGGATGCTGGGGATCGTTCGCCACGGGCTAACCTCGCCACCACTCGCTTAAAGTTCGCGAAACCTGCATGTAACAGATTATAATCATTTCCTGATTATTTGCGCACGCGCTATGCTATCACCCGGTTTCAACCGGGGTTTGGCACGCCAAACCGCCACGATCGCATGAACACCATTTCGTATGACAGCCCTGTGCTATACTGTGTGCCTCTCGACCCTACGACCTCAAGAAATATCATGCTGACACCCCGTCATTGTGGTCTCTATTTCAGCCCCGTACAGATCGCGGCAGCGCGACAGGGCAGCCAGGTTGATCCGTTCGACGGCGCCTTCGCGCTGCTGCGCACCCATCCTGCTGCGCGCCCCCACGCTGACTCGCCCCTGTGGGGCGCCTACAGCTATCGTTTTCTCGACGACTCCGACGCGGGCGAAGAATCGATCGTGGCGATCGAGCGCGCCATCGACGCGCCGCTGTCCGAGGACAGCTCGTACCTCGATAGTGTCGGAGAGACGCTCATGCTGGCGCAAACCTTCGAGATGGTGCGCGACCACCCGGCATTGAGCTTTCTGCGCAAGACAGGCTGGCTCAACCGTTTCGAGATGCGCATCAACGCGCTGAGTACGAACCCGTATAAAGAGTCGTTCGTGGAAAATCTATGGATGGCGGCGCTGGTCTTGTGCGCGGGTATCGTGCTGGAGCGCGATGAGATTTTCACCATCGGCATCGATATTTACAAGGACACCATCGACAACGATATCCGACCCCAGGGACACATGCCCCGTGCGATCGAGGGCGGACACGGCGGCGCGCTCTACCGTCAGATCGCTGCGGCGGCGGCGCTGGCGGCGATGGCGGAGGCGGCGGGACAGGTCGGTGTCGATCTGTGGGGCTATGAAAGCCGAGGGGTATCCGCGACGACGGCGGGCATTTACCCCGTTTACTATTTTTACACGACTGAAAAATGGGTGTGGGACAAGGATGTCCCGGTCGAGGATGTACAAGCCTGGTTTCGCCAGTTTGGAGGCTACCTCGAATTCATCAAGCGGCGCACAGGGTTACGCGACCTCAATCCGGTGTTGCAGGAGATGCGTCCGTTATTCACCCCACTCGTCGGCGGACTGACTACGCTCACACATGGCGTCGTTTTGCGGCGGCGCGGCTTGTTCGGATAATTTTTTCAGGAACCCTCAACTATGCAAATCATGCCGCACTTTCAGCCCGTCACGCCCTCGTTCGTCGATCGACTGCGCGCGATCGTCGGCGCGGATCGCGTCAGCACCACTCAAGCCGACCGCGACCTGCACGCTCGTGACCAATCGCATCATCCGGCGCGCCCGGCGGACGTGGTGGTCTTTCCCGCATCCGCCGAACAGATAGCGGCGATACTGGGCGCCGCCAACGACGCGCACATCCCGGTCACACCCTGGGGAGTTGGGACAGGACTGGAAGGGGCGTCGATCGCGGTCTTTGGCGGCGTGCTGCTGTCGATGGAGCGTATGACGCGCATCATCACCGTTCATGCGGACGATTTTCAGGTGACCGTGCAGCCAGGGATCGGACACAAAGACCTCAACGCCGAGCTGGCGCGTACCGGCTTGTTCTTCCCACCCGACCCTGGTGCCAATGCCTCGATCGGTGGGATGCTGGCGAACAACGCCGCTGGCATTCGCACCGTCCGCTACGGCGCCAGCAAGGACAACGTGCTGAAGATGCAGGTTGCACTGGCAGATGGACGACTGATAAATGTCGGATCGCGCTCGGTCAAGCAGTCGTCCGGGTATGATCTGCTGCACCTGTTCGTCGGCAGCGAGGGCACGCTCGGCGTGATCACCGAGGCGACGCTGAAGCTGGTACCGATCCCCGCGTATGTGAGCGCGGTGGTCGCGGCATTTCCCTCGGTCGAGGCAGCGGTTGAAACGGTGGTGGCTGTGCGCGGCAGCGGACTCGATCCCGCCGCGCTGGAATTGGTCGATGCGGCGCACTGCGCCATGCTGCGCGAGGCAGCGGGCGTCGATCTCAGCGACGACACCACCCTGTTCATGGAGTTTCACGCCGCATACGAGGGGTCGCTCGAAGATGGGCTGGCGATCGTGCGCGATATTTGCAAGGAAATGGGCGCGCTCAGTTTCCGCGCCACCACCGACACGGCAGAACGTAAAAAGCTGTGGCACGCGCGCCACCATTCCTACGAGATCATGGTGCGCTCACACCCCGACAAAAAATTCTTCATCAACGATGTCGCCGTGCCGATCAGCGCCTATCCCGCCCTGATCGGCTATGTCGAGTCGCTGAAGCGCGACCATGCGATGACGATGTACATGATCGGTCACGCCGGCGATGGTAATGTCCACGTTGAATTTCCGTATGCCGACAGCGACGGTTATCAGCGCGCGATGGCGATGAACCGCCTGATCGTGATCAAGGCGCTCGAACTCGGCGGCACTGCGACGGGTGAACACGGCGTCGGCATGGGCAAGGCGCCTTACATGGAACAGGAACACGGCGCCTCGCTCGACGTGATGCGCGCCATTAAAAACACGCTCGATCCCAACGGCATCCTCAACCCTGGCAAGATTTTCCCGGAGAGTGTGCCGACACTGGCACACGGGTAGGCTGCCGACGCATCGATAGATGTCCCTACATGCGTCCGACTACATCGAATCGCTGTGCTCGACCTGCCGCGCGCCGTTAATCAGGCGCACGGTCGCATTCAATTCTTTGCGACGCGCCTCGACCAGCACATTGACGAGACGAGTCTGCATGGTCAGGGCATCCAGCAGCACATCGACCTTGCGATGCAGGTCGGCGATCTCGACTTCGCTCTTCAGATTGACCTGATAGTCGTTTTCCGCGACGGCACGGTCTTTGATCGCCTGACGATTCTGCGACATCAGGATCACCGGGGCTTGCAGTGCCGCCAGCGTACTCAGCGCCAGATTGAGCAGGATGAACGGAAACGGGTCGAAGGCGGCGCTGCCAGCGATACCATTCAGGATAATCCAGCATGCCATCAGCGCGCCGAACATCGAGATGAATTTCCAGCTTCCGGCGAATGTGGACAGACGGTCGGACAGACGATCGCCGAGTGAGGCTTTATCGTCGATCTCCTCGTACACGTCGTCGGTGACGATCAACGGACGCAGATCGCGGATCAGGTCTTGCGCTTCGGGGGTGAGCAGGCTGTCGAGTTCTTCGATCTCGGTGATCAGGTCGTCTACCTGACCTTCTTCGTCGTCGTTCGGGGCGACCAGACGGTTGAGGAGCAGATCATTGTACATGGTGATACCCTCCAGAAATGGCAAATAGCACAGCCTGAGCCGTGCGCTGCACAAAGGTGACGCATTGTTTTTCTGGGAACAGGGCAGTTCAGTATCCAGGAGTCCCTGAGATCAGGGGTCGGCAGCAGCGCATCCGCGCCGCCGTTCTCCCGGTGTGGTCACACCATGAAGGGGGTTAGCGAGGATGAACGCGACTGCCGCCAGATAAGGAAGGCAACTGTTCAGAACTACTGTCGGCGTTCATAGTACCTTTCACCTGGATAGACGAATAACACAATCGGTCTGATGCACCCGATCGATAGAGAGAATATATCCCTGAATCGCGGCGGTGTAAAGTGAAGAAATCACGATGGCAGGGGCATGATATATTGTGCCCCTGCCTGGGGATCATGCCCCTACGATTGCAGCGAGAAAATAGCGATCGTCGTGCCGTCGGTCGCCACCAGGTGATCCTCGAACGCGGTCAGTGCCTCGATCGCGCCGGACAATGCAGGCGCCGACGCCAGCGCTTGCAGCGTGCGTCCACTCACATCGAACAACGTGACCGCGCTCCCGCGCTCGACAGCCGCCCCCAACTGCGGCGAGCCGTTCGCCAGTGCGAATTGCAGTAGATGGACGCCAGGCAGGGATACAGTCGCCAGTGTCGTCAGAGTCGTCGGGTCGAGCAGCAGCAGCTGCCCATTGGTGAGCGCGGCTGCGAGAAAATTGCCCGCCGGGTCGGTCGCCAGCGCTCGCACGGTGGCGCCCGCATCGATGATGACCGTTGGCGTCAGATCGTTCAGCCCCTCGATTTGCAGCGAGGCGATACCACTCCCCTCGGCGTAGATCAGCCGATCGTCAGCAAAGGCAGCGGCGCCAACCTGCGTGTCGAATACGCGCGAGTCGATCTCGTCTGCCGCGCGCAGATTGAGCAGCGCGAACGCATCAGCGCCGATCGCCAGCGCATAGCGCCCATTGGCGGACGTAATCAACCGCTCGACCGCGAACGGCAGATCGACAAAGTTTTCGCCCGCCGCGAACGTCCCGTTCGGTTCGTAGCGCGCGGGCGCGATCACCTCGATCGTACTAGGGCTGAAAGAGGACTCGACCGCCGCCAGCGTGAAACCACGCCCGCTCGCCAGGTCGATCGGACGCCCTTCGACGCCGACGCTGGTCACCAGGACAGGCGCCGTCAAATCGCTCAGATCATAGACACGCACCTGATCGGTCTCAGCGTCTGCCACCAGCAGATAGCGCGCATCGTCGGTGACGGTCAGCGCACGAAAATCACCCGCTTCCATCAGACCCACCGGGGCATCGCTCTGGGCGAATACCCCAACCGCTGTCAGCACTACGAGCAGTATCACCAGGGCTTTAGCCACGATGACACCACCCAGCACTACTCGTCTTCTTCGTCGAAGAACTCGTCGTCCTCGTCGTCGTCGAACGCATCATCGTCATCGTCAAAATCATCGTCTTCGAAATCGTCGTCGAAGTCATCATCTTCGATTTCCTCATCATCATATTCTTCGTCGAAGGCATCGTCTTCGACCACATCGTCCTCGTCACCAAAAGCAGCACGAGAGAGAAAAAGTTCGTCCAGAATCATGGGATTCTCACCTGTTCGGTTGGCAGATGAAACTAAGAGTCATTGTACCGTGAAGCGCGCGTATTGTAGCATGATCTCTCAGATTACAAGCGGCAAATTTTCACCTGATGTCCGAACCTCTTCATGCGTAATGATCGCACATTATGCGCCCTCGATGAGACCCAAAAAATAGGAGTGCAGTCGGGAATCGGGCGTTAGCTCAGGATGAAACGCCGTCGCCAGTAAATGCCCCTGCTGCACCGCGACGATGCGCCCGTCGTCCAGCTGTGCCAGCACCTCGACCTCGCTGCCGACACGGGTGACCAGCGGTGCCCGGATAAAGAGGGCATGAAACGGCACCTCACCCAGCGGCGCGATCGCCAGATCGACCTCAAAGCTGTCGATCTGGCGTCCAAAGGCATTGCGATTGACCGTGATGTCCATCAATCCGAGGATCGGCTGGCGATCGATGCCGATGTCCTTTGCCAGAAAGATCATGCCCGCACAGGTGCCCCAGGTCGGTTTGCTGGACGCGAATTGGCGCAGCGGCCCGACCAAGCCATAGCTCACCGCCAGCTTGCCGATGGTGGTGCTTTCGCCGCCGGGGATGATCAACGCATCGAGCGAGTCGAGCTGTGCCGGGACGCGCACCTCCACCGCTGCGACTCCGAGCGATTGCAGCGTCTTGCTGTGTTCGATGAAGGCACCTTGCAGCGCCAGTACCCCGACTCGCATCGAGCGGTTCCTTTCGATAAATGGGCGTGGACGAGGCGTAACTCATCCACACAGAAAATCAGACACACAGAAAATCAGATCGGCGGCGGCACCTGGGTCAGCGCAGTCATGCCGTTGAGAGTCTGACGCACCGAGTGCAGCCCTGTCGCGCCGCTGGGCTGTGTACCTGCTACAGCATCGATCTGCGGCACATCGCCGTTTTCGACACAGCGCACCTCGAAGGTATGGCTGCCCTCGGTGAATGCCCAGTCATAACGCCACAGACGCCAGGTGCGATCACTGATCGGAGAACGAAGCTGTGCCTCGACCCATTCGCCGTCATCGACGCGCACTTCCACTTTCGAGATGCCGCGTGCGCCCGCCCAGGCGATACCGCCTATCGGAACCATCGGCGTGCCCGCCTCGTCCGTATAGGCAGAGTCGGTCGCTACGGTGTCGATCACCGAGGTCGCGAGCACACGCGCTTCTTTGTCCCAGCCGCGTCGTACCCAGTAGCCTTCCTGGTCGCCTTCGATGAATTCGATGCGATTGATCCACTTGGGCTGCTTCATGCCGTACAGATCGGGAATATGGATGCGCAGTGGAAACCCATGCCGATTGGTCAGCGGTTGATCCGCCCATTCATACGCCAGCATGATACGGGGATCGCTGGCGATCAGATCGAGTGCGACCGTCTCGTCGAAGTTGTCGCCGCCGAAAATCTTGAGATGGGTGGCATTGGCGGGCACCTCCATCGATGCCAGGATGTCCTGCATCCCCGCGCCTGTCCATTTGAGCGAGCTGATCAGGTCACCGCCGACGCGGTTGGAGATACACGACATGGTGAGATAGCTCTCGATCCGGTCAAAATTATTGCGGATGTCGTCCAATGTGAGCTGCGCGATCGGAGTCGAGTCGGCACCCGCGATGGCGGACACGAATGGCAGCACATAGCCTTCCGGCTCGATAATGATGCCCATCGGGTTGGAGACGATATCGATACGGTAATGCTCACGCAGCGGCGTCACCTCGGCGCGCGTGCCCGGCGCGGGTTCGACGGGATCGCCCGCGTTAGGCAGCGGTTCGCCAGTGGCTTCGGCGGTCGCGTCTGGCAGCAACGCGACCGTCGAGGCGACCTCTTCCTCGATACGGCGGCTCAACAGCGTGCCCAGTCCGGCACCGACGACCGTCAGAGTCGCGGTCGCCGCACCGAGCTGCACCAGGAAGGTGCGCCGATCGAGATTCTGCATCCGCGCCGCTGTGTCGGTCGTCGCGGCTGGGACATTGAGACGCTGATAGCTCCAGCCGACCGCCCAGCCCCACAGTCCGAACAATGCCAGAATCCAAATCACTGCTGGCAGCGGCTCCGCCACCGAGTCCAGATTGACAGCGAGCGAAAACAGCATGAATGGCACGCTGACGATCGCGCCCAGGATCACGCCGGGAAGCGCGCTGCGTTTGTTGGCGTCGAGTCGATTCATGATGAAGAAAAACAGTCCGCCGGCGATCGCGCCAATCACCAGCACGATCAGCACGCCGATCAGGTTTTCAGCGGTTTTGGCGTTGTCGGAAGAATTGCCGAATTGCAGCTGCGCGACCACTTCTTCGATTGTGGCGCGTCCAGCACCGATCAATGCCGACGGCAGATTGCGCGCCATCCAGTCGAACAGGTCGAAGGGCACAAATGCCAGGCGTGCCGCCTGCTGCCCTAAGAAAGACAGGGCGACCAACGGGATCATCAGGATGCCGCCGATCAGGACACCCCACGCAAAGCTTGGCTTTAGATTCATTTTCATCGTTCTATGTACTCCACAATTTTTGACGCTTGGGGAATGCTGTATCCCATTTTCAGGATTATCAGTTCAGTGTTGGCAATTTGCAATCAGCCAACGTAAAATTTTGGCATACTTTTCGTCGAAATCCGATGAGTGTACGTCGTGAAACCTGATAAAGGCTGAACCGTTGTCGATTATAATCCTCGATGCCCATCAAGATCTCGCCTACAACGCGCTCTATTTTGGGCGCGACTATCGCCACAGCGTCGGCGCCACGCGCGCGCGTGAGGCGTCGGGGGTGCGTCCGAACGGCACCGCTACCGTCGGGCTGCCGAATGCACTGCTCGGTCGTGTAGCGATCACCTTTGCGACGATCTTCACCGAACCTGCCACCTCCCCTAATCCACTCAGCACCCATACACCGCGTTACAAGACGCCGCAAGAGGCGCATCGCCACGCGATGGCACAGCTCGACTATTACAACCGTATCGCCGATGAGACGCCGCAAATTCGCCTGATCAAGTCCGCCAAAGATCTCGACGCCGTACTCGCTACCTGGGACGATGGCGCGCCAGCGCACGCACGGCTCGCAGGCTTGGTACTCCTCATGGAAAATGGCGATCCGATCCTGGAACCCAAACAGTTCGAGGCGTGGTACGAGCGCGGCGTGCGCCTGGTCGGTCCTGCCTGGGCTGCCAGTCGCTACAGCGGCGGCACCGCACAGCCGGGCGGCTTGACGACCGATGGACGGCGACTGCTCGATGTCATGATGGGACTCAACGCGATTCTCGACCTGTCGCACATGGCGGAAGAGGCATTCTACGAGGCGATCGATCAGTACAGCGGCATCGTCATCGCCAGCCACAGTAATCCGCGCCGTTATCGCAATACCGACCGTCACCTCAGCGACGATATGATCCGGCGGCTGGCAGAGCGCGATGGCGTGATGGGGATCGTTCCGTACAACTATTTCCTGAGCGAGACCTGGCGATCAGGCGATCGCCGCAGTGATGTGCCGTTCAGCCGGGTGATCGACGCGATCGATACCGTATGCCAGTTGACGGGCAGCGCCGCGCATGTCGGGCTGGGCACCGACTTCGACGGCGGGTTTGGGTTGGAAAATATCCCCGCTGGTCTTGACACCATTACGGATGTATATCAGGTCGTGGACGCCCTGACCGAGCGGGGCTACAGCGTCGCCGATGTCGAGGCGATCGCCAGCGGCAATTTTCTGCGCCTGCTGCGCGCAGCACTTCCGGCATGATCGGCTTACCGCAGTTCGGCATCGTGATCGGCTCGCTCGGCGGGATGCTGATGCTGATGGGACTGTTTCCCGGTGTCACGGGCATCACGCCGGGCATCGGGATCGGACTGGTGCAGTTCGCTGCCATCATCAGCGGCGCGGTGCTGCTGGATATTGGCGCGATGCTGTACATCAAGCACACATTTTTTGTGGGGCGCGGTGCCAATCTCACCCAGCAAATCTGCATCAGGCTGTCGCTGACCGGGCTGGTACTGGCGGGCTTCACCGGACTGGCGGACTATCTGGGGTTTGGATCGCACAGCGAGCTGATCGAGCCGTTTTTTGGTCCTCTCCAGGCGTCGGTGTCGCTGCTGCTGCTGCTGCTGGCTGCCGTCGGCGTGCTGCTGTACGCCGTCAGTGGGGCGCCGATCCCGCTCAACGGGGCGGATGCGGTCAGGGCTGAACCGCCGTCAATTCCCCGTGAAAACGAGCAAGTTGAGGATGTGATCAATCAAACCCAGTAGGGGTTTGGTATGCCAAACCCGTGTTGCGCGCGGACGCAATGTTATGGGTCTTTCACCGCGCATTCGCTGCCATTGGAAACCGCGCAAATTCTGCACTTTTTCTGATTAAGATTCGCCCCTGAAGCTCATCGCACTATTATTGTGACTTTTTCCTTTTATACGCTAAAATCATCACGATCTATCTTTTGTGACTTTTCTTGCGCGCGTAGGAGGCATTCTGTATGCGTAAAGTGCTGTCTCTCTTGATCGTCGCGGTGCTGCTGCTGACAGCAGTGGTGCCCGCTCTGGCTCAGGATCGTCCCAGTATTCCTGAATTACTGGCTGGCGAAGACCTGGGTAGCTTTGCGACCCTGCTCCTGGCGGTCGAACTGACCGGTTTGAGCGACACCCTCAACAGCGAAGGTCCGCTCACCGTGCTGGCACCGACGGATGAAGCCTTTGCCGCTGCTCTGGAGGCGTTGGGTATGTCCGCGGAAGACGCGCTGGCAAATCCTGAGCTGATCGCCAGCATCCTCAAGTTCCATGTCATTCCCGGTCGCTATTTCCTGCGTCAGCTCACCTCTGGTCCGACCCTGGACACCGCCCTTGAAGGCGAATCGGTCACGTTCGATCTGACCGATGGTGCTTTCACCGTCAACGGCGTCACCATCAGCAATCCCGACAACCTCGCCTCCAACGGTATCGTGCATGTCGTTGACGGCGTGCTGCTGCCGGAGTCGTTGAACATGATGATGGCACCTGTCGCCGAGGCGACCGAAGAGCCTGTTGAGACCGCCCAGGTGGTCGAGCCGGTCGCCGCGCCCGTCCGCCCGTTCATCGCTGAAGTACTTGGCGCTGGCGAAATCGGCAGCTTCAGCACCCTGCTGGCTGCGGTCGATGCGGCTGGCTTGACCGAGACACTGGGCAGCGAAGGTCCGTTCACGGTGTTCGCGCCGAGCGATGACGCCTTTGCCGCATTCCTGGACGAATTCGATCTGGAAGCCGAAGACGTGTTGAGCAATCCAGAGATGCTCAGTGAAATTCTGCTCTACCACGTCGTCCCCGGTCAGTTTTTCTTCCGTAACCTGGCGAGCGACCCCACGCTGACGACCGCGCTGGCGGATCAGACCCTCCAGATCAACCTCGATGGCGCCACCTTCACCGTCAACGGCGTCGATATTTCCGACGTGGACAATGTGGCGGGTAACGGCGTCATCTTCGTCATCGACGGCGTGCTGCTGACCGACGCCCAACGTGCAGCCCTCACCCCCAGCGGCGCCAATCTGCGCGTCGCCCATTTCTCGCCGGACGCTGGTCCGGTCGATGTCTACGTCAATGGTGAAGTCAAGCTGGAAGCGGTCAGCTTTGCCACCATCAGCGACTTCATGGCGGTTCGTCCGGGCGTGTACGACTTTGCGGTCGTCCCGACGGGTGAAGAGCCAGGTGGCAGCTTCAAGACACGCATCGAAGAAGGTGCCTATGTGACGATCGCCGCTACGGGCGTGGTCGCCAACGACAGCCTGCGTCTCAATGTGCTGAACGAGGACTTTAGCCCGGTCGCGGCAGATCGCGTCCGTCTGAGCGTCTTCCATGCTATCGAGAGTGCGGGCGCGGTCGATGTCTACGTCAACGGCGGTCTGCTGGTCGGCGCCCTGGGCTATCCGGGTTCGCTCGGTGACAACGACGGCTTCGATATTCGTGAAGTCGGCGCTGGCACCTACGATGTACAGGTTCGCCTGGCGGGTACGGATACGGTCATCATCGACCTGCCGGACACGACCTTCACCGCTGGCAGCAACGTGCTGGTCGCCGCAGTGGGCACGCCCGGTCTGCCGAGCATCGCCGCTCGTTCGGTGCCCGTGAGCTAAATTTTGTAGTCGATGGTTTCCGATAGTTTCAAGGGAACCAACAGCCCTTGGCTTGCACAGAGCCGGGGGCTGTTTTTGTTTTAGTGCAATCTCTCACCTGGATTCTGTATTGAAGAGTCTGCTTGATAGACTGTCAGAGGGTCTTTGGTAGAATTTACAGGATGGCGGATATGGCAAACCTGATCGTGCGTATTGGCGTGACCCTGGGTGCGGTGCTGTGCCTGCTGATGATCGGCGCGATCGCGGTCGGAACGAGTTTCGACCGCGATCCCGACTCGATCATGGCGCACAACTCGTGCGCGCTGCCATGCGCGTTTGGCGTCACGCCCGGCGTGACCGACCGCGACACGGCGCAGGAGACCTATGGACGGCTGGCTGTGCGCGATCCACTGTTTCTGACGGCGCGGCGCTACTCATACACACTCCGGCTCGATGCACCGTCCAGCCCATCGCGGGTGAGTGCCGTCTCACCGTCGCGCTCGGTGGAGTCGGTGGTGGCGGGGCGCGACACTCCAGCGGGTCTCAATGAAGTTGTGCTGGCACTGTTGTTCTTCCAGAGCGCGGAAGGTGGACGGATCGAAGCGGTCAGCCTGTACACGCTGTCACAGCAACAGCAATTCTGGCGGCTCGGCGATCTGATGCGCGCGCGTGGCGTGCCGGACAGCGTGATCGTCGCCTACGAGATGGTCGCGCCTGATCCGGGGAATCTCGACTCGACCGAGCGCTGCGATCCGCTGTCGCCTGGTTTGCCGTCGGCGCCCGCGCTGCTGCTGGTCTACGACGATGATACGCTGGCTCAGGTCAATCCGTCGCCGCGCCTGTCGCCGGATATGGAGATCACCCGTCTGGCGGTGACTGCCAACATCGACGCGACTCTCAATTCGCTGCTGGCGGGCTACTTCCCGTGCACCCATGTCACGCCCTGGCGCGGATTTGCCCCCTATCGCGCATATTTACCGTGAACCGATCAGGGTTTGGCACGCCAAACCCCAATGATCGCGGCATATGATGGATCGCGACGCAGGGACGCATAACCATGCGTCCGCGCAAATCGGGCATTTATTGTCCCAGCGCTAATTCGTGCAGCGCCACCACCGCCTGATCGCGCTGATCATCGCTGATCACGAACGAAATGCTGCATTCCGACGCACCTTGCGCGATCGCGATCACGTTGACCCCGCTGGTGCCCATCACCGAAAATACCCGCCCCGCGACGCCGGGCGTGCCGCGCATCCCCGATCCAACGACGGTCACGACCGCGACATCCGGCAGCACCTCCACGCCTTCCACATCCTGACGCGCGATCTCGGCGCGCAGCTCGGTCTCGATCGACTCCTTGACCGACAGCGCCCGTTCGCTCGGAATAACGAAACAGAAGCTTTGCTCGCTGGATGCCTGCGAGATCATCAGGATGCTGGTCGCAGCGCCCGCCGTCGCCAGAAACGTCCGACCGGCTATACCCGGCACGCCCATCATGCCCTTGCCGCTGACGGTGAGCAGACTGACATGCTTGATGCTGGTGACCGCCTTGATCACGGTGTCGGTCGCCGCCGCCGCGTCGGTGATCAGCGTGCCGGGATGCGACGGGTTGAAGGTGTTGCGCACGCGCATCGGGATTCCCCGGTTCAGGATCGGCTGCACCGTCTTGGGATGCAGCACCTTGGCGCCGTAAAACGCCAGCTCCCCGACCTCCTGATAGCTCACCTGCGGCAGCACGCGCGCGCGCGCATCGACGCGCGGATCGGTGGTCATCACGCCATCGACATCCGTCCAGATCACCAGTTCGTCACTGTCTGTGTAAGCCGCAAAGATCGCCCCACTGTAATCGCTGCCGCCGCGTCCCAGCGTGGTGATGTTGCCTGCGCGGGTGGCGCCGATGAATCCGGTGATCACGGGTGTAATGCCGCTCGCTATAGCGGGGATCAGCTTTTCGCGGATGCGCACCTCGGTCTCGTCCCACAGCGGGATGGCGGAGGTGAATTCGTCATTGGTGACGATGAACTGCCCGGCGTCGTACTGCTGTGCCTTGATCCCCTGACCGCGCATCGCGGCGGCGATCACCCGACTGCTCAGTCGCTCGCCATACGAAACGACCACATCCATGATGCGCGGGGTCGATTCGCCGAGCAGCGCGACGGCATTGCACATCTCGACATGCTGACTCATCAGCGCCTCGATCTCCGCGATCACCGCCTGGCGGTCGGCGCCGGGGTTGATCAGCAGATTGGCGGCTTCAATATGGCGATCGCGCAGCTTCTGCGAGGTGGACAGGTACACCCAACGGTTACCCGCCGCCGCCTCGCGCACCGAGTTGATCAGCGCGTCGGTGACGCCGGACATGGCTGAGACCACCACGATCACGCGGTGCCCGTCCTGAGTCGCCTCTGCGACGATGCGCATCACGCTGGCGATCGCGTCCGCGCTGCCTACCGAGGTGCCGCCAAATTTCATGGTCAATGTGGACATGCCGTGCCTTCTCCATGAGGTCGAGATAGGATGCCAGGTGGATAAATAAAAAACGGGCGTGTGAGTTTGAGTACTCACACGCCCGGCTGTTCCGTTTACACGGTTCACGCTGCTATGGCACGCGCAAGTAACCCTGTCGCATCCTGTGCGAAGTGGTCATGGTCGCCATAGTGGTAATCGAGATCGAGTGCATTGGAAAATCTCGTGTGCGCGTGAACTGCTGACAATGTAGCGAGATTTTGCGAGGCTGTCAATAGCTCTCCAGATTTTGCGCCTCCCCGTGCGCTTGTGAAATCAATCACTTGTCGAGACTCGGAAACCGCCATACGCTGTATATGAGTTCGTTCAGAATTTCACGAAGTTAAGTGAGAGGGGACGGGACATGGAACAGATCGCGGTGATTGGCGGCGGGATGGCGGGCATGGCGACGGCGGCGCGTCTGCAGGCGCTCGGATTCGCCACGACGGTATTCGAGGCGCATTCCCATGTCGGCGGGTGCGCGGGCTACTTTCGGCGGCAGGGGTTCGCCTTTGACGTGGGCGCGACCACGCTGGTCGATTTTGGGGCGGGCGGCGTCGGTGCCCAACTGCTGACCGCGATCGGCATGGAGTCGTTCGACGGCGAGCGACTGCCCGGCTACGTTGCGCATCTGCCCGACCGGACAGTTACGCTCCACCGCGACTCGACCCAGTGGGCAGCGGAACGACTCGCCGCGCTGGGCGACACCCCGGCGCATCGCGTCTTCTGGGCGCTGCTCGACCGTCTCGCGGATGTATTCTGGCGCGCCAGCCGCGACGGGGTGATGCTGCCGATGCGGACTGCCGCCGACCTGCTGCGCAATCTGCGCGCGTACCCTGTAGGCGATTGGGAACTGGCACGCTATCTGACCTGGACAATGGGCGGCGTGCTGCGTCATTTCGGGCTGCGCGACGATAAGCCGCTGGCGTCGCTGCTGGCGATGCTGATCGAGGACACGGTTCACGCGACGCTGGACGAGGCGCCGCTGATCAACGCCGCGCTCGGCGTCACCATTCGCGGCGCGGGTCTGACGCGGCACCAGGGCGGGATGTGGGGTTTTTGGAAACGGTTCGCGGCGCATTATCAGGCGATCGGCGGGACGATCATGCCCGCGTGCCGGGTCGAGCGCGTCACCGGGAGGCGCGGCGCGTTCACGCTGGAGACCACGCGCGGCACATTCACGGCGGATCAGGTGGTGAGCGCGCTGCCGATCGATCTGACCGCGCGGATCGCCCCGTCGATCATTGCGGATCGGCTGACAGCCTATGTCCGCCGGGATGCGCCGCGCATGGGTGGGGCGATCGTCGTCTTTCTGGGCGTGCCGGAATCCGAGGTCGCGGATCATGGTTTCACGCATCACCAACTGCTGCACGACTACGACGCGCCGCTCGGCATGGGCAACAATATGTTCATCTCGGTGTCGGCACCCGACGACCGCGAGAGCGCGCCCCACGGCTGGCGCGCGGTCATGATCAGCACGCACTGCGCACTGGACGACTGGGATGACCTGACCCCGGACGCCTACGATTCGCGGCGGCGGGCGGCGGGCGAACGGCTGATCGCGTGCGCGCGGCGCGTATATCCGTCTCTGGGTAAAAACGCGCGTGTATGTGAAGTGGGCACGCCGCGCACCTATGCCAGGTTCACCGGACGCACGCGCGGCGCGGTCGGCGGGGTACGCCAGACGCGCTGGAACACGAATCAGTTCGCAGTGCCGCACGATATTGGCGTGTCGGGGTTCTGGCTGGTCGGCGATACGACCGCCCCCGGATTGGGGACGGTGGCGTGCGTACTGGGGAGTCGGGATGTGGCGGGTCGGATCCTGAAGCAGAAGCGGTAAAATGATTGAGACTGCTTCGGTATTGTCGGAAGGGTGTCACAACAGCGCTCAGGCTGTGATACCCCTCTTTATCGGTCATCCAAAGAAAGAAAACAGCGACCTATGCCCGCAATAATTCGTCACCTCACCGCTACCGGACTCATCGACCCCGGTCTCACCGCCGACTCGCTGGCAGACGCCGCCCGCCACGAACCCGCCGATGGCGTGTACACCATCGCCAACACCTTCGAGACCTTCAAGACGCTCAGGCTCGACGCTCACCTCGACCGGCTCCAAGATTCTGCCCGCCGCGCCGGGGTGACACTGACGCTCGACCGGGGCGCTTTGCGCTCTGCGCTGCGCGCCATGATCGCCGAGGCGGGCTATGGCGATGTGCGCTTCAAGATCACCGCTTCGAACGCCGTTCCCAATACGCTGTTGCTGGCGATCGAGCCGTTCAAGCCGCTGGCAGCGTCGATCTATGCCGATGGGGTAAAGGTCGTGAGCGCGCTCGGTGCCGCGCGTCACGACCCGGCGGCGAAAACATCAGCGTGGATGCACGACCGCAAGGCAATCGAGGACGCGCTGCCCCCTGGCACGTTCACCGCGCTCCTGCTTGACGGCGACGGCGTCATTCTGGAAGGTATCAGCAGTAATTTTTACGCCGTCCTCGACGGTGAGCTGCGCACCGCGTCTGCCGGGATGCTGCCGGGGATCGCGCAGCAGGTGGTGTTCGCGGTCGCGCCGGAGGTGATCGCCATTCGACGCAAGGCGATCACGCTGGCGGATGTGCCGCGCTGCACCGATGCCTTCATTACCAGCGCCAGCCGGGGGATTGTCCCAGTGGTGGCGATCGACGCCATGACGATTGCGGATGGAGCGCCGGGGGCGGTCACGCGGGCATTACGCAGGCATTATGCGGCATACGTCGCGGCGCATCTGGAGGAATTGTAGCCAACGCGCAGAAAAAGAGGGACACATTGTTATGTGTCCCTCCGACCCGGCGCGCGATCGACGGACGAATCGTTGTGCGCCTCTACGCGATCGTTACGACTTTATTTTCCGCTGTATCGCGTGGGCGCGCCTGTGCCACTGGACGCGGATCGCGCATCAGGAAAAATGCTACGATCCCGGTCAGCAGTCCGGTGATCATCATCAGCCACAGCGTCGCCTCGTAGTTGTAGGTGTCCGCCAGCCAGCCACCCAGGACGGGCGCCAACAGCGTCACCGGGGCGATCAGGGTATTGACCAGGCTCAGATAAAACGGGCGTTCGCGCTCGCTGCCAAAGTCGGCGGTCATGGCGTTGGCGGATGTCCAGGAGGCGCCGTTGGACAAGCCGAGCAGCGCGAATACCAGATAGAACCAACTGGCGTCGGTCGCCACCAGCGCCGCCAGCGCGCTCGCGCCTGCCAGCAGCCCGCCGATGGCGAAGATGATGCGGCGGCTGTAGCGGTCACCGAGCCAGCCACCCAGTGGGTTGCCGATGGTCGCTGCCAGCAAAAATGCCCCGGTCATCAAGCCCGCGCTGCCCTCGTCTATGCCGAAACGCCGCACCGCGAAGACGGTGTAAAATGCCGACCCGATCGACGCCGCCTGGATGCACATGCGCGCGACGATGAACCAGCGGTAATTGCCATCCTTGCGCAGGATCGCCACCAAGCCGCGCCGGAATTCGGCGCCGCTCAACGTTGTCTCGATCGCCGGGGCGCTATCCGGTTCGCGGTTCAGCGTGATGAAGGCGAATGAGACGAACATCAGGAAGCCCGACAATACGAAACAGAGCGCGAAACCCTCTGTGGAGCCGCCCGACGCCAGCAGAATGATCCCTGTGACGACCGCGCCGCCGCTGCTCAGGAGGTTCGCCGCCGCCGACTGCACACCGTAGAAGGTGCCGCGCCGATTGGGCGGCATGATCTTGGCGATCATACTCTGCCAGGCGGTGGCGGCGAGTCCACCGCTGAACGCCTGAATCGTCATAAAGGCAAAGGTCAGGATCAGTACACCCGCTGATCCGAGCTGGGCGGCAAAGAGCGCGACGAATGCCAAGCCCAGGAAGGGCCAGCGTTCGTGAATGGTCATCCAGATCACCATCGGCTTGTAGCGACGCAGCCGCGCGACATGGTTGGCGGTCAGAATCTGCGGAAGCTGCCAGCCCACCAGATGGATCGACGCGATCAACCCGATCAGTAAGCTGGAATCGGTAAATTTGTTGACGAACAACGGGATCACGGTGACGAATGAGGCGAACCCCAACGCCATGCCGAAAAATGACCCATCCAGCACGTTGACGATAAAATTGAAGCGGACGTTCTTGCGAATGTCTTTATGCACGATCGCACCCTTGGCAGCACACAAATGTTGCGCGATCGACGGCTGCCCAGGTCGAAAGCGCGGCTAAAACACACGATGAATTTATTTTTAGATTTTTCCGCGTCGGGATGATTGACAATTATTCTAGCATGGGTTCGACGGGCGCCGATAGAGCCATGCAAACGGTTTCACACGATGTTAACGCGCAGTCTGGTCGCTGGTTTTCTCGATCACCAGTACATGCGACAAGCCGAAGGTGTCGAGCGGAGTCCCTTCCACGCCCTGCCAGAAGGTACGCAGCAGCTGACCCGCGCGTCCGAGACGGGCGATCAGATTGTCAAAGCCGCCATAGATGCGCCGATGCACGACGATCCGCACGGGCAGCCCGTCGAAGAGCCGCAGCAGTCCCCGTTTGCTGTAGGCGCGCACATGCGGCGCCAGCCGATCGCGCAGCACGTCGGGCAGATAGTTGATCAGCGGGGTGTTGCCAAAATGATAGACACCGCGCCAGTAGTGTCCGTGCGTCTCGAAGAAATACCAGCGGTTGGGCACGAAGATCACCGCGCGTCCACCGGGCGCCAGGACGCGCACGATCTCACGCGCGGATGCCGCGTCGTCCGCGACATGTTCGAGCGTCTCGTGCGACAGCAGCACATCGAAGCTGTTCGAGGGATAGGGCAGTGCTTCGTTGGCGCCGACCACCACCTGCGGCGTCACGCCGGCGGCTCGCAGCGCGCGCGGAAACTCGTATTCGATTCCGTAGACATGAGGGGAGTAGCGCGTCTGAAACTGGTGGGTATACATGCCGATGCCGCAGCCCACATCGAGGATGCGCGCGCCATCGAGCTGGGTGAATTGTGCGATCTGATGCAGCCGCCGTTCCTGCCCTGCCCGCCAGACGTAGCTCGGTTCGCCGCGCAGCGCCGCCAGGTCAGAATTGGAGGTCATTGTCACCCTGACGGTTGAGATGGTTGTCGAGGGTGGCGCGCTCGACTCGCTGCTTCGCCGCCAGCGCCAGCTTAGTACGCGGCTGGGCAAAGCCATTGATCCGCGCCGACTCTGGCGATTGGATCGGGACGATCAGGGTGATGACCGTGCCCTGACCGGGCGTGCTTTCGATCCGTACCGTGCCGTCGAGCATTTCGGTGCGGTCACGGATGTTGACCATGCCCAGGCTGGAACGCTTGTCGTAGCCCTCGTTCATCTGCTCGACGTTGAAGCCGACGCCATTATCCGCCACGACGATGATCGCGGCGTCGTCCTGACGGCGCGCGGTCACACTGATACGTTTCGCCTGGGCGTGCTTACGGGCGTTGTTGACCGCCTCTTCGACGATGTAGAAGATCGTGCCCTGCTGGTGCGAATCGACATAATCCTCGACATCGCCCTCGATGCGCACATCGACCGCCTGCTTGTACAGCTCATAAAACTTAGCTGACAGTTGGTTGAACGCCGCCGACAGACCCTGCGTCTCCAGCACCAGCGGTCGCAGTGTGAAGAGCATGTGGCGCATCTCTTTGGCGGTCTTGCGCGCCAGGTCTTCGACTTTTTTCAGCTCTTCCGGGACTTCTTTCGGCGACTTCCCATACAACTTTTGAATGTAACTCATGCGCATGGCGATCGCTGCCACGCCCTGGGTCGGACCGTCGTGCAGGTCGCGCGCCAATTTTTTACGTGCTTCTTCGTCGGCGTCGATGATGCGCTCTTTTTCGGTGAGCAGGTTGGAGTACAACACCGCGTTTTGCAGCGCGATCGTCGATTGCAAGCCGACCGAGCGCAGAATTTCGCTCTGATCGACGCTGAAAGCATTTTTCGACTGGCTGCCAAACACGATCACGCCGAAGGTGTCGAAGCCAGCGCGCAGCGGGATGCACAGCAGCGACTTGCAATACTGAAAGGCGACGATTACCTGCAATTCGGGATCGTTGTCGGCATCCTCACCGATCACGGGCGACGCTTCTTTGAGCGCCTGTCCGACGACGCCCGCCTTGCCCGCCAGCATACGCAGCTCATCGGCACGGGTGTAGCGCCGCGCCGACACCACATGCAGCAGGCTGTCATCGACATGATACAGGTAGATCGCCGCGATCAGCTCGGAGGCGGCTTGATCGGGCATTCGCAGCGCCAGCCGCCCGGCTTCCAGGGTCGCGTCCAGCACCTTTTTGTAATTGAGCGTGGCGCTCAGGATGAAGGTGAGATCGGAGAGCGCGACCGCGCGCTCGCGGGTGTCGGTGAGGTAGCTCTGCTTGTCGGCAGACAGACGCTCGACCTGGCGCGCCAGCACGCCGACCGTCTGATCGAGCGCATAGGCGGTCCCGGTCGCCAGCGCGCCCAACGAACCCAGGACGATGTAGAGCATATTGGTATTTTGCACATCGGCGCCGACGCGCCCGGCTGTCAGCATATGCGTGCCGATCGCGGTGGCAGCCACGACTCCACCCTGTAGGATCGACAGTCCGCCCCAATTGCCAAGCAGGTGAAAGAATATCAGCGCGACAGAAGTGATCAGCAGGATTTCAGCATTGCCGCGCGAGACGGCGCCATACGCCACCACAAATGCCATATCCCCGATCAGCGCGACGACCGATTGCGCACCGCGCCAGCGCGCCCCGGCAAAGGCGATCAGGACGACATTGGCGATGGCGCCGATCAGCGTCGGGACGATCAGCGCGTTGGGCGTCAGGCGCCCGAAATCGTCGCCCATTATCAACAGCGCCGCATCCAATGCCAGCAGCAGCACCCAGCGCGCATAAAAGACCGACCAGAGCGTGCCGGTCGGGGTGGTCGTATCGGGCGGGGCGGCGCGTGCCCGACGTAAAGTTGGTGCGCGACTGGGGATCAATCGAAACGCCTTCTCTAAAACGTGCCAGAACGTGACGATAGGTCGCGTTCAACTATCCCGATTATAAGTCGATCGGCAAAGGCGTATCAATCGAGAAAGCCCGATTCATGGAAAATTCATACCTTCACGCTTCATTCCGTCCGTGCGCGCGTGAAGCGGTACGCCAGCAAAATCGGGATGAAAGTGGTGGCGATCACGAACAACGCTGCGACATTGGTCACCGGGCGATCGCGTGGACGCTGAAGCTGGCTGTAGACCCAGATCGGCAGCGTCTGCTGCTGACCCGCCGTGAAGGTGGTCACGATCACCTCGTCGAACGACAGCGCGAACGACAGCATCGCCCCTGCCAGCAGCGCGGTAGCGATATTGGGCAGGATCACATGGCGAAAGGTCTGCGTGATCGATGCGCCCAGATCCATCGACGCCTCGATCTGCGAATAATTGGTGCGCCGCAGCCGCGCCACCACGTTGTTATAGACGGTGACCACGCAAAATGTAGCGTGTCCAATCACAATCGTCCAGAAGCTGAAATTCAGTCCGCTCAGGTTAAGCGCCGATCGCAGCGCGATCCCCGTGACGATGCCCGGCAGCGCGATCGGCAAAATAATCATCAGCGCGATCGCGTCGCGTCCGAAAAAGCGACTGCGGTAGATCGCCAGTGCCGTCGATGTTCCCAGGATGACGGCAATCGCGGTCGAGAGCAGCGCCACCACCAGCGACAGACCGAGCGCATTCCAGAAATCGCTGCGCTGGAACAGCACGCCGAACCATTCCAGCGTCAACCCCGGAGGCGGAAACGTGAACGAAGCTTCCTCGGTGGTGAAGGCATACAACGCGATCAGCCAGATCGGAAAATGCAGAAACACCAGTACCGCAAAGGCAGCCAGGCTCAATCCGAATGCGCGCGGCGCCTGATTGTCAGATCGCATCGAACGCCCCCAATCGTCGGGCGAACAGCAGATACACCCCCATCACCACCACCGGAACGACCGTCAGCGCGGCGGCGAGCGGGATATTGCCAGCCGTGCCCTGCTGCACGAACACAGCCTGACCGATGAAGTAGCTGCTGTTGCCGAACACGCCGGGGATGATGTAATCGCCCAATGTCAGCGAAAATGTGAAGATCGACCCCGCCACCACACCCGGAAATGCCAGCGGCAGGATCACCCGGCGAAAGGTGTAGCCCGGTCGTCCGCCCAGATCGGCGGATGCCTCGATCACCGACCGGGGCACCCGTTCCAGGGCGGCGTGGATCGGCAGGATCATGTATGGCATCCAGATATACACAAAGACCACGAAGACGCCGATGTACGAGAACGACAGCGACGGTCCGCCAATGCCGGGCAGGGCGAGCAGCCAGTCGAGCGCACCCTGCAAGCCGAGCAGGTTCGCCAGCCAGACGACGATCCCCTCTTGCGCCAGGATCAGCTTCCAGGCGTAGATACGCACCAGATAGCTCGACCACAGTGGCACCATCACCCCCAGATACAACAGCGCCCGCATTCGTTCGGATGCGAAACGTGCCATATAGTACGCCAGCGGAAATGCCAGCAAGCCGGATACGAAGGTGACCGCCGCCGCCATGCCGATCGTGCGGACGAAAATATCGATATTTTGCTGGAGCAGCAGCTCGCCGTAGGTGCGCAGCGTGAATTCGCGGATCACCCGCCCGGAAAAGCCGTCCAGGTAGAAAAAGCTCTGTACCAGCAGCGCCGACAGCGATCCGAGATAAATCACGCCGATCCATAGCAGCGTTGGCAGCAGCAGCGCGATCAGCGCCAGCACTGGGCGGCGGTAAAATACCGTGCCGATCCGCCGCAGCAGCCCGTCCGATGGACGCGCCGTCTCCGGCGTCAGCGTGCCGACGGCGCTCATGGCACACCTGATCGATCGAGGTCGGTACGCAAAATGCGGGCGTCGTCGCGGCGCCAGATCAGTCCGACGCGCTGCCCTTTGACGCGCTGTACATCGGCAGACGAGGTGTCGAGATTTTGCTGCACCACCGCCAGATCGACCGTGCGGTCGGTGTCCAGCGTGACCAGGTAGCGCGTGTACATGCCCAGGTACATCACGTCGCGGACGACGCCGACCGCGCCCTGACAGTCCGGCGGGATGGGCGCGTCGGCATCGACGATGCGAATCTTTTCCGGGCGGATCGACAGCGGGGCATCGTGCCCGGCGATCGGTCGGGCAGCGGACGGTGCCAGCATATTCGAGGTGCCGACGAACCCGGCGACAAAGGCGGTCGTCGGGCGCTCGTACACGTCGGCGGGCGTGCCGACCTGTTCGATCCTGCCCAGATTGAACACGGCGATGCGATCGCTCATGGTCAGGGCTTCTTCCTGGTCGTGGGTGACAAAGATGAAGGTGATCCCGACCTGCTTCTGGATCGTCTTGAGTTCGACCTGCATTTGCTGACGCAGCTTGAGGTCGAGAGCACCCAACGGCTCATCCAGCAGCAGCAGCGATGGACGGTTGATCAGCGCGCGCGCCAATGCCACCCGCTGGCGCTGTCCACCGGAAAGCTGCGCGGGTTTGCGCCCCTCGATGTCGGGCAGCCGCACCAATGTCAGCATCTCGCCGACGCGCTGCTCACGCTCGCGCTTCGGCACTTTTCTGATCATCAGCCCATAGGCGATATTTTCACCGACGGTCATGTGCGGAAACAGCGCGTAATCCTGAAAGACCGTGTTGACATCGCGGTCGTAGGGCGGCGTCGCGCTGACATCCCGCCCGTGCAGCAGGATTTGCCCGGTGGTCGGACGCTCGAACCCGGCTATCAGGCGCAGACAGGTCGTCTTGCCCGACCCCGACGGACCGAGCATCGAGAAAAATTCGCCGTCCGCGACATCGAGCGAGACCGCATCGACCGCTTTCACGGCGCCGAAATGACGTGAAACCTGTGCCAGACGAACGGCGGGCACCCCGTTCATGCGTTGTTCTTGATCATGACATGCTTGGTGATGCGGTAGTCGTTGACCGCCTCAGCCGACAGGTCTTTGCCAAACCCGGACTGTTTGAATCCGCCGTGTGGAGTCTCGGACGCCATAGGGATATGGTCATTGATCCAGACGGTGCCGAATTCCAGATCGCGGGCGATCCGCATCGCCCGCCCGATGTCGCGCGTCCACAGCGACGCCGCCAGTCCATACAGCACATCGTTGCCCAGGCGCACCGCGTCGGCTTCACCGTCGAAGGCGCTGACCGTCAGGACAGGACCAAACACCTCGTTCTGGATGATCTCGGACGCTTGTTCGGCGTTGGCGATCACGGTCGGCTCGAAGAAATAACCCTGATCCCGCCCTTTGGGAATGTTACCGCCGGTCAGGATGCTGGCGCCGCTGGCACGGGCGCGCTCGACCATGCCCTGCACCCGCTCGCGCTGTACCTGTGAGATCAAGGGTCCCATTTGGGCGCCGGATTCGTACTGCGATCCGATCGGGACAGCGCGCATCTTCTCGACGATCGCCTCGACCACATCGTCGTACTGCGCCCGCTCGACGTACACGCGCGTGGCGGCGGTGCAGTCCTGTCCGGTATTGAAGGTCGAGGTGAGCGCGGCGACGGCGGCGACATTTTCCACGTCCACATCGTCGAAGACGATGAAGGGCGCTTTGCCACCCAACTCCAGATGCACCCGTTTCAGTGAGTCCGCCGCTGTCTTCATGATCGTCTTGCCCGTGCGTGTCGATCCGGTCACGCTGATCATACGCACATCGGGATGCTCGACCAGCGCTTGCCCGGCTGCGTTGCCGCCGCTGATGATGTTGACCACGCCATCGGGGATGCCCGCCTCCGCGATCAGCTCCGCCAGCATCAGCGTGGTGAGCGGGGTGGTCGGCGCGGGCTTGAGGACAATGGTGCAGCCGGCAGCGAGCGCGGGACCGATCTTCCAGATACCCATCATCAACGGGTAATTCCAGGGCGTGATCTGACCGACCACACCTACGGGTTCCCTGCGATACATTGACGTGAAGCCCGCCGCGTATTCACCCGCGCTGGCGCCATGCGTGTCGCGCGCGGCGGATGCAAAGAAGCGCAGATTGTCGATAGCGAATGGCAGGTCGGCGCCCAGGCTGACGAATTCGTAGGGCTTGCCGGTGTTGTCGGACTCGGCGCGGGCAAAGCGTTCGGCGTTGGCAGCCAGCAGATCCGCCAGTTTCCAGATCGCCAGCGAGCGCTGTCCCGGTGTCAGGCGCGACCAGCGCCCGTCATAAAAGGCGGTGTGCGCCGCCTGCACCGCCGCATTTATGTCGGCAGCTCCCCCGTCGATCACCTCGGCGATCGCCTCACCTGTCGCCGGATTTTCAATCTGCATCATCGGCAACCCGTCGAGGCTGTCCGCCCAACGTCCATCGATCCATAATTTATACGGCTGCATGGGAAGTCGTCCTTAGAGTGCGCATTATCAAAAAACCAGCCCCCATCGCAAGGATTAAGGGGCTGGCAGCATTGACTTACAGGCGATCAGGCAGGGGTTAGCGTCCGCCAATCACACCGACATAGGCGCTGACCCACTCGTAGTAGGGCACGCAGATATCGCCGCGCCCATCCTGACAGGTGGCGGTCGGCGTGCGCCAGAACTGCACCTGATCGAAATTCTCGAAGCCGTTGGTCGCACAGCCGGTATCACCGAGCAGCGCGTTGCCTGTGCAGGCGGCGGGCACGGCGGGCACACTGCCAAACCACGCGCCCAGGTCACCCTGAAGCTTGGGATTGAGCGAGTGTTCCAGCCACATATAGGCGCAGTTGGGGTTCGGCGCATCGACGTGCATCATGGTGGTGTCCGCCCAGCCGGTGGCGCCTTCCATCGGCAGCGTGCTGGCGACTGGCGCGCCACCGCCTACCAGCAGATTGACCTGAAAGGGCCAGGATGACGACGCGACTACGCCCTCGTTGGTGAAGTCGTCGATCTGGATGAAAGCGTCGTGCCAGTAGCGACCGACCAGATTACGCTGCTGACGCAGCAGGTCGAGCGCGGCGGCGAACTGATCGCGGTCGAGCGAATAGGGATCGGTGATGCCCAGCTCGGGACTGTGGGTCATCAGGTAGAGTGCGGCGTCCGCGACGTAGATGGGACCGTCGTATGCCTGGACGCGCCCGATGTTGCTCTCGCCGTCGGGCAGGGTCTGCTCTTCAAAGACCACGCTCCAGCTTGTCGGCGCTTCCGGGAATACCTCGGTGTTGTACATCAGGACGTTGGTGCCCCACTGATAGGGGACGCCGTAATGCTCCGTCGTACCATCGCCGTCGGTATCGACGGTGTGCCATGCTGCGCTCTGCAGACGCTCATCGACCGTGCCCCAACTGGCGATCAGGTCGGTGTTGATCGGCTGTACACGTCCGCCCGCGATCAGACGCAGGCTGGCATCGCCCGATGCGGTAACCAGATCAAAACGTCCTTCATTCATCAGCGCGACCATCTCGTCGGAGGTGGCAGCGGTTTTGTTGTTGACCATGCAGCCCGTAGCGGCTTCAAAGTCCGTCACCCAGTCGAATGCCGGATCGGTGGTGCCACGCTCGATATAGCCCGCCCACGAGATGATATCGACCTGCCCCTCGCCCGTGCCGATCTCGGTCATCATCATGCCGTCCTGCGCGGAGGCGCCAAACGACAGCAGGGCGATCGCTGCTGCCGCGATCGCAATACGCCAATTTGTCGAAATTTTCATTTTTGCTCTCCTCAAAGAAAATTACCCTACCCTTGATTATACGGTAACCGAAACAAACCGCAATAAATTACAGATAGAGGGAAGAGAAAGCAAGACTTTGGAGGGATGATCCAAAGATCATCCCTCGTGATGTGAGCGGGCTACAGCTCCAGTTCCACACGCACGATCTGTTCGCGCTCGCTCTTGGAAGCGGTGAAGCCGAATTTTTCCGCCAGATGGATCGCCTCGACATTCTGCTCGTAGACCATGCCGTAGATCATGCTGACCTTCTCGTCGCGGGCGATGGCGATCAGCCGGGTCAGCAGTTCTTTGCCGATCCCCTGGTGCTGATACTGATCCGCGACCAGGATGGCGTATTCGGCTTGCGGCTTCATGCCGGGGCTAGCGGTGCGCAGCTTGGCGATCCGTCCAACAGCGGCGATCTGCGGTTCGCCTTTGGTGCTGTCATCGCGGCGGACGACCACCAGCGCGATCTCACGGTCGTAGTCGATGAAGCTCAGGCGCGACAGCCGCTCGTGCGCGGTGCGCTCGGACAGATTCATCGCCTGCAAATAGCGATAAAAGACAGTGCGCTCGGACAAACCCTCGTGGAACTGCACCATCAGCGGCTCGTCTTCCGGGCGGATCGGGCGGATGGTGACATGCGTGCCGTCGCGCAGCGTCCAATCGGATACGTACTGAGTCGGATAGGGGCGGATGGCAGGACGGGGCAGTTTGTCGTCGGGGATGTCGTTGGGGTGCAGCACCACACGCGCGTCGAGGGCGATCATGCGTTCGTGCGAGGTCAGCAGCGGATTGATGTCCATTTCAGCGATCCAGGGCTGCTCGACCACGAGCTGGCTAAAACGCACCATGATCTGTTCCAGTGCCGCCATATCGACAGGCGGACGCCCACGCACCCCCTTGAGCGCGGTGGCGATCTTTGTCTCCTCGATCATTCGCCGCGCCAGCGTGGTATTGAGTGGCGGCAAGCCGAGCGTGCTGTCCTTGAACACCTCGACCATCGTCCCGCCTGTGCCGAACAACAGCACCGGACCGAATTGCGGATCGGGGCTGCTGCCGATGATCAATTCGTAGCCTTCCAGCCTGATCATCGGCTGCACCGTTACGCCCTGAAAATGTTCCCAACCCGCCTTTTCCCCGATGTTCTGACGAATCAGTTCAAAAGCATTACGGACGGCGGTCTCGCTGCCCAGGTTCAGCTGCACACCGCCGACATCGGTCTTGTGGGTGATGGTCTCGCTGTTCAGCTTCAGCACCACCGGATAGCCAATGCCGTCGGCAGCCGTCACCGCGTCGTCGGCGCTCGCCGCCAGCAGGGTGCTGACCGTAGGAATGTAGTAGGCGCTCAGAATCTGCTTCGACTCGTACTCGGTGAGGATGGTGCGCCCGGTGTCGCGGACATGCTTGAGGATGCCCAACACCCGTTCGCGGTCGGGGGTCTGATTGTAACTGTCGGGGGGCAGCATCGGCGTCTCGTAGATCGCACGCAGGTTGTTGGTGTACTGCCACATATAGTTGAATACGCGCGCGGCGGTGTCGGGAAAGCTGAAGGTCGGCACGTTCGCCGCGTTCAGGATGCGTTCTCCTTCCGCGATACCGGGTCCGCCCATCCAGCTCGCCAGGACGGGTTTGTCATCGTACTGCGCGAAACTTTTGAGCATTTCGGCGGTGGCGGTTGGGTCGGTCATTGCCTGAGGGGTGAGGATGACCAATGTGCCGTCAGTGTTGGCGTCTTTGCCGACGATCTCCAGCGTTTTGGCGTACAGCTCCGGCGTGGCGTCACCCAACACATCGACCGGATTGCTGTGGCTCCAGGCGGATGGCAGGATTTTGTTCAATTCCTGGATGGTATTGTCGCTGATCTCCGCCAGCTCCCCGCCAAAGCTGATCAGCGCGTCGGTCGCCAGCACGCCAGGACCCCCCGCGTTGGTGATGATCGTGAGGCGATTGCCCTGTGGACGCGGCTGCTTTGCCAGCACCTCCGCCATGTAAAACACATCGCTGATGCGCTCGACGCGCAGAATGCCGCTGCGCTTGAATGCCGCGTCCAGCACATCATCGCTGCCCGTCAGCGCACCAGTGTGCGAGGCGGCGGCGTGGGCGGCGGCGGCGGTGCGACCGGCTTTGATGACGATGATCGGCTTGCGCAGTGCCACCTCGCGCGCGGCGGACAAGGCTGAACGCGCATCCCCGACCGATTCCATGTAGATGACGATCGACTCGGTGGCATCGTCCTGTCCGAGATAATCGATCAGATCGCCCCATCCCACGTCGAGCATGGTGCCGACGCTGATAAAGGCGCTGAAGCCGACATTCTGGCTGCGACTCCAGTCGAGAACCGAGGTCAGCAGCGCCCCGGACTGACTGATGAAGGCGACCGCGCCGGGTCTCGCGCTGCCATCGGCAAAGGTCGCATTCATGCCGGTGATCGGACGCATGACGCCCAGGCAGTTGGGCCCGATCAGCCGCATCCCGCCTTTGCGCGCCTCTGCCAGTACTTCGGCTTCGAGCGCGGCACCCTCCGCGCCGATTTCCTTGAAGCCCGCCGAGATGATGATGGCGCCCTTGATACCGAGTTCGACGGCTTCGCGGATCAATCCAGGGATGCTCTTGGCAGGCGTGACCAGCACCACCAGATCGATCTTGTCCGGGACATCTTTCAGCGAGGCATAGGCGCGCACGCCCAGGATGCTCTGTCGAGTGGGGTTGACCGGGTAGACGGTGCCGCCAAAGGGACTGCTGATCAGATTCCAGAAGATCGTGCGCCCGACACTGCCGACGCGCTCGGTCGCGCCGACGACTGCGACGGTCTGCGGGGAGAAGATGACATCAAGCCCGGTCGGGATTTTGGTCTGGACATCGGCTGTGGTCGCCATAAGTCTCGTTTCCCATTGTGCGATTGGCTAGTGCCGGGATGATAACAAGAATGACGCGGGTGTACCATGCTGGTGCAGAAACAATGGCAGCTGCATCCTCGCCGATGACTGCGAGGCGATCCAACGCTGGTCCACGATAAACAGCTTTGCGCCCACCTGGGTGGATGAGCGATGCGCCTCTGCATGATCGGCAACCTGATAGCTCATGCCAGGAAGCAGTACAAACCTGCGTCCATCGATTAATTCTGTGTCGAGCTGTCCTTGCACGCAAAACAAAATGTGTCCCTTTTCACACCAGTGATCTGCCAGATAACCAGGTGTGTATTCGACGATGCGTACACGGATGGTATCGAACTGCTGCGTGAGCCAGATTGCTTTTCCGCTGATTCCTGAGTGTTCAGTTGGGTCAACATCGTTCCAGTTCGTGACTCGGAACGGAATATTGTGCATGTCCATAAAACACGTCTCCTGCTGGAGAAAGATTTAAAGTTGACTCGATATTTTGAACGGACAGTGGGCGTGAGATCACGTCGGGGTTTCGCGGCTGTATAAGTGAGGTCTGGTACGGGTATTGTTTAACACCCGAAACATTACGATGCGCGTTTTGCAGGCGATAGACGGGCATTCATCAAAATGGCGCGAGATCCCCTCGCCTTCAGGCGTGGGGATGCCTACGAGGACGATTCGATGCGAATTTCGCCACGTCCCGCCGCCAGCGCGTAGCGCACGACTTTCGAGGCGGTGCGAATATCGACCCCTTGCAGCACATCCCCCTGCAGGTAATCGTAGCGCGTCCCGTCGAACTGGGGCGCAATCCCGCTGCCCCGGCGGTCGAGCTCCAGACGAGCGGCGACCTGCACCGGGACGATCAGCGCCAGGTCGCCCGCATCGGCGGTCAGCGTGCCGAGCATGTCGTCTGGCTGGGAGTAAACCGGGTCATAATCGGGCAGCGCCGCCACCAGATCGCCGCTGATTGCCGTGACGTTCAGGCGCTCCAGCGCGGTGCTGCCCAGATTGAGCAGCACATCGCCGTCGGTGGCACGCAGTTGGAGATCGATCGGGATGCCCTCTGGAATCAGGATGGTGAGTGTCCCGCGACCCATCGTCTCCAACAGCGGAAAATCGCCACTGCGGCTGATCTCGTCAATCGTCAGGGTGCTGGTGCCATCTCCGCCGAGCTGATAGTCGGTGGTGATCTGGTGATCGCGGCTGCCTGTGAACGTGCCACCCACTGAGCTGGCGCTGCTTGTGACGATCTCGACATCGGTCGCCAGGGTGGTGAGGCGCACGCGCACCAACGTGAGTGTGCGATCGATCGGTTGATCGATTATTTGCTGCGAGTCGGTATTTTGCTGACCCGCGCGCGAGGAATAGGCGGTGTAGATGATCGCGCCGACCAATGCCACCGTCACCAGCAGCGCGACTGCGCCTCCGAGCGGAATTCTGTTTCTGAGCAGCAGCGTCAGTCCAAACAGGATCAGCAGCGCGGGCAGGGCACGCCAGAATAAATCCTGCAACCCGACGGGCAGCAGTCCGAGCGCCGACGCGACCCACCAGCCGACCAGCAGGAGGGCGACCACGCCCCACATGATCTCAGTCCGACGGCGCATAGGATTCGCTCACAGCTTTATTTCGGAAATGGCTCATCGTATTTGCCGGATGAAAAAAAGCAGTGCCAGGACGACGGCGGCAGCCTGCCAGAAGATCGGGGTGCCGTCGCTGGTGATCAACAAACCGTTATCGCGGGCGTACCAGGCGGCAGCGGTGACGACGATCAGCGCCAGGGCGATCAACGTCGGCAAGCCGCGTCGATCGATGAGCGGTGACTCCAGCGGCGCCAGCCACCATAACCCGATGTACAACAAGGCGAACGTCCCCAGGCTGAGGACGCTCAAAATGGCGAACAAGGCGCGCACCAGCCAGGGACTCACGCGAAGCGCGCTCGCCAGTCCGCCGCACACACCGCCGAAAATTCGATCTGAAAAGCTGCGCCGCATCGCTCGTCAACGTCATTTCGTGTGATTGATTGTCGGTAGAACTATAGCCGGGTGCGCCAAAGTGGGCAAGCGCGAGAATTCAGCGAGCCAGACGCGGAGGGATGCGGATCACACTGACCGTCAGACGCAGGCGTCCCAGCTCGATCTCATCGCCGTTGCGCAGACGATAGGCGCGTCCTGAGTCGATCTGAAAGCCGTTGATGCGCGTGCCGTTGGTACTGCGCAGGTCTTCGAGATGCAGTTCATTGTCGCGCAGGGTAAAGGCGGCGTGATGGCGTGAGACACCGTGATCGGGATCATTGATCGGCGTGAGGTCGATGGTGGGAGCGACCTCGCCTTCTGTACGTCCGACGATCACCGGGTGGGTGGTGATCGGAACGGAGAAAACCCGCGCGTTGTCGAGGCATTTGAGGACAAGGCGCATGTCGGCTGATGGGACGAACGGCTCGGTGCGTGTTTCGTCCAGACCGTCAGCCAGCTCGTCACGCCGATCGCGTTTGGCGCTGCCGGCTTTATCGTTGGTCAGCTTTGCTGTCTGTTTGAGATGGTTCGCACGCACAAGCTGTACCACAGACGCCGTCCTGTCGTTGAAAGGGAGAGATCACACTCACCTGATTGTACGCATCTTCAGCCTGTATAGATGGAAAAATACGTAAGATTCGGAAATTTTTCAGAACTGATGGACAACCGATTTAGAAATGACGCGCCCAGCACAGGGACGCATAACTGTGTCCGCTGCGATAATTGTGTCAGGTCTAAATCGTTTCCCCATGAGCATTCTGTCCACATCGTGTCTACAATGAAGGCAGATCGTCGACAGCGACCAGTCTGGCAATCGACGTGTGTATCGAGATTGAGAATCGAGGGGTTCATGCGCCGGATCACCATCGTACTGGTGCTGCTTTTAATTGGCTCTAGCGTGATCCTGCTCTTTTTTGGCGCTGAATTGGCGGACAGCCTGCGCCGCATCGATACCACCGCGCTCAATCCAATTTTTGGACTCTACGCTACTCCGCGTGCCTGGCTGGGGCGTGCGATCGCGGAGAGCGGTATTCTGCTGCTGGTCGCTGGGGCGATGACGCTGCTGGCACGTCGGCGTATGGCGAGTGCAGCCGACATCCTCGCGCGTCAGCCGCTGCGCAGCGGGCTGATCGGCATCGGAGCATGGCTCACATTCCCTGTGATCTTCATCGTCATCTGGATGACCGGCTTTCTCGTGTTCACACTGTGGACACTGGAGATCGATGCGCTGGCGTCGTCGGTCGGAGGGGCTGTCAACACCCTGGCGACGGTCATCGCTGCGACGATCGTGATCGTAACATCGTGGATCGGACGGCTGGTCGTCGGCGCCACGATCACGCGCTGGCTGCTGCGGCGGGTGGCGGGGCGTGAGCATTCCAATACAGCAATGGTGATTGGCGCGCTGCTGGTCGGCCTGCTGGCGTCGATCCCGGCGATCGGATGGGTGATCGTGGTCGTCATGTCGATCTTTGGCACCGGGGCACTGCTGGCGACGCTGACACGGTTCGATACCCCGCGCTACTCGATCGCACGACTGCCGGGCGCGCTCGACGAGGCGACACCACGCCTCCCCCCGCCGATCGCCTCCGACCGTCCGTCCGCGCCCGGTATGGACGACCTGCCGAGCGGCTTCACCTGGTGGGAGTAGCGTTGGCAGGGCACAGCGCGCCCCTGTATCGCGCACGACGACGCTGATACAATCCCGGTTTATCGAATTGAAAAGAGCATCACGGCATGACAAATCGGCAAAGGGCGATCGTCGGCGTCGGGCTGCTGATCAGCGTCATCTTCATGGCGCTGGCATTCAGAGACCTCAAGCCGATCGACGTGTGGGCTTACATTCAGCGCGCCAATCCCTGGCTGCTGCTGGCTGCTGCTGTGTGGTATCTGGGCACGCGCCTGGTGATCGCGCTGCGCTGGTGGTTTCTGCTGCGCAGCACGCGCGCTGTGCCGCTGCTCGACCTGCTGCAGCTGGTGTGCATCGGCTATATGGGCAACAACGTCTATCCGCTGCGCGCGGGCGAAATTTTGCGGGTGCTGCTGCTGAAGCGCGAGTATCAGGTGCCGATCGTGCGCACCACGACGGTCATTCTGGCAGAGCGCGTCTTTGACGGGATCGTGCTGCTGTCTTTCGTGGTCGTGGCAGTACTGACATTGGATACCGGGTCGCCGGAAGTGCGCTCGGTGATCACCATCGCCGCGCCGGTATTTGGCGTGGCGTTGATCGTCTTTTTCACACTGGCGCTCAACCCAGCTACGTTTCGCGCGCTCTTGCGCTGGGTGTGCGCCAGGCTGCCCGATGCGATCGGGTCGCGCGTGCAGCCGCTCGGTGAACACGTCATCGACGGCTTGGGCGGGCTGCGCAGTCCGGGTGACCTGCTCGGTACGGTCGTCACATCCTACGGCACCTGGCTGCTGGAGGCAGTGACTTTCTTACTGGTGGCACAGGCATTCGCGCTCGATCTCGATTATGTGTCGGTGCTGCTGGTCGTGGGCGTGGTCAATCTGGCGGGGCTGATCCCGGCGTCACCGGGACAATTCGGCGTCTTCGAGGGGTTCGTGCGCATCACGCTGACCAGCCTGGGGATTGCCGTGACCGAGGCGACCGCCTACGCGCTGGTGACGCATCTGGTGCTGTGGCTGCCCATTACCGTGATCGGCTTTATCCTGCTGGCGCGCAAGGGGCTGGGACTTGCCGCAGTGGCACAGGCGGACGCATTGACCCGTCGAGAGGAAGCAGTGACATGAAAATTGGTATCATTGGCGCGGGCGTGACCGGGCTGTCCGCCGCGTGGGATTGCATTCGCGCGGGACACGAGGTGACGATCTACGAGGCGGGCGACGCGGTAGGTGGGCTGGCGAGCGGCTTTCGTGACGAAGGCTGGGCATGGCAGCTCGAAAAATTCTATCACCACTGGTTCCAGACCGACACCGACCTGCTCCAGCTCGCGGAAGAGCTGGGCGTCGCAGACAAGGTCGTCTTCAGGCGCGCCAAGACCAGCTATTGGATTGACGGTAAAGTCGTGCGTTCGGAAATATCGCCATCGGCGCTGTTTTTGCCGCTGCCACTGCTGCCCAAAATCCAGTTCGGACTCGCCGGCGTCTTTCTCAAGCTCACCCCATTCTGGAAGCCGCTCGAACGGGTGACGGCGCACGACTGGCTGATGATGTTCATGGGCGCGCCGGGATACGAGAAATTTTTCCGTCCGCTGCTGATCGGCAAGTTCGGCGTCGATTACGACAAAGTGAATATGGCGTGGATGTGGGCGCGGGTGAAGGCGCGTTCGCTCAAGCTGGGCAATTTTGTCGGGGGTTTTCAGGCATTCATGGACACGCTGGCTGAGGCGGTCACCGCGCGCGGCGCGACAATCCATCTGGGCACGCCTGTCGAAAAGATCGACCTGGAAGGGGTGCAGCCAACTCTGACCGTCGGCGGCGAACGCCACAGCTTCGATCGCGTCCTCAGCACGACCTCGCCAGCACTGATGCTCAAGCTGGCGCCACGCCTGAAAAGCACCAGCTATGGCGATCAGCTCAAAGCGCTGTACAGTATCGGCGGCTTGTGCGTGGTCGTGGCGCTCGATCGACAGTTGATGACTGACGGCACCTATTGGCTCAATCTGCCCGCCGACAGCGCCGAGAGCAAGAAGAACAAGTTTCCGTTTCTGGCGCTGGTCGAACACACCAACCTGTTCGACAAAGCCGACTACGGCGGCGATCACCTGCTCTATATGGGTGATTACGCGCCGCCCGGTCACGAGTATTTCCGTCTGTCCGAGGAAGACCTGTTCGAGCGCTTCGTCGAGGTGCTGCCGCAGTTCAACCCGGCATTCAAGCGCGAGTGGGTGCGCCGTTTCTGGGTGTTCCGCGCGCCTTATGCACAGCCTGTGCCTTTCATAAACCACAGCGACTCGATCCCGGAGCTGGCGACCCCGCTGCCGGGTGTGTACTGGGCGAGCATGAGCCAGGTCTATCCCTGGGATCGCGGCACCAATTATGCGATCGAGATCGGGCGGCGGGTCGCGCGCCAGATGATGATCGAGCGTCGCCTGTCCTGACAACGCCAAACGACTACATTGTTATGCGCCCCTGCGATACACACAATCGTAGGGGTTTGGCGTGCCAAAGCCGTGTCGCGCGGGTGCATTGTTATGCGTCCCTAGGTGGTGCGGTGGTCGATCAGAAGGCTGGCGCGTAACTGCTCGACCAACGCGCGCTGTTCGTCGTTGAGCGCCTCTGGCACCGTGATCAGGATACGGGCGTACAGGTCGCCAAAGGCGTCCGGCTTGCTCAGGATCGGCATCCCTTTTCCGGTCAGACGCAGTCGGCGCCCGGATTGCGTGCCGGGCGCGACCTTCAGACGCAGTGCGCGTCCCATCGTCGGCACCTCGACCTCGCCGCCCAGGAGCGCCGTGAACATATCGACCCTGACCTCGGTAGTCAGATCATCGCCTGTGCGCTCGAAATGCGGATCGTCCTCGACCTGAATCAGCAGATACAGATCGCCTGGGCGCCCACCCGCGCCGGGTTCACCCTCGCCCGCCACGCGGACGCGCGTTCCGGTTTTGGCGCCAGCGGGGATCGCCACGCGCATGGTGCGTTCGCCTTTGGTCACCAGGCGTGACGCCCCGGTATACGCTTCGGGCAAGCCGATCACGACATTCTGCTCGATATCCTGACCATCAGGACGGTTGAAGCCCATCCCTGGCGAACCAGCGCGCCGTCCCGCGCGCTGTGCGCCGAAGATCGAGCCAAAAATGTCGCTGAGATTGTCGTATTCCGCGCCGGTCGCGGTGTAAGTAGTGCTGCCTCCGGCGTTGGGGTTGAAGCCTGGCGCCTGTGGATTGACCGTGCCGTAGCGGTCGTAGAGCGCGCGTTTTTCTTTGTCGCTCAACACCTCGTAAGCTTCATTGATGTCTTTGAAGCGCGACTCCGCCGTCTTGTCGTCGGGATGCGTGTCCGGGTGCATCTGTTTTGCCAGCCGCCGAAACGCCTTCTTGATCTCCACTTCGGTCGCCGTGCGCGCTACGCCGAGCGTTTGATAGTAATCTTTTGCCATCTTGCTGCCGCCTTTGACCCACTTTATCGTTGACCTGCTGATCGTATGTCCGCGCGATCACGGAGTCAATCAGATGCGCCTATTTCTTATATGATTTTTACGGGCATGATTTTTACGGGCATGAATTCACGGACGACTTTAGGGATCGGTCTCGACATAGACGCACGATGCGACCGTGAAACCGATCACCCGTTCGGCGCCGTCGGTCAGGACGCGCACGGGTCCCTCGAACGGATCGCACGAGATCATCTCGATATGCGCTTCCAACGTCAGTCCGCGTTCCAGCATGTGCCGGATCATCTGCGGATCGCTGGTCTTAATACGTGCGATCTGTCCGGTCACGCCGGGATGCAGATCGGTCAGCAGCACCAGATCGCGTTGAATGACCGTGCCATCGGGCGCTGGGATCGGATCGCCATGCGGATCGATCTGCGGTTCGCCCAATTTGTGCGACAGCGCCTCGACGAAACGCTCGGATACCGCGTGTTCCAGCCGTTCGGCTTCGTCGTGGACTTCGTGCAGCGCGTAGCCCAGCTCGCGCGTGAGATACAGCTCGATCAGGCGGTGACGCCGGATGATCCTGAGCGCGATCTCACGTCCGTTCACGGTCAGGATGACGCCACGATATTTCTGATAATCGATCAACCCGGCACTTTCCAGACGCTGTGCCATATCGGTCACAGAAGGCGCCGTCCTGTTCAGCACCTCGCTCAGGGTATTGGTCGAGACGCGATCGTTCCCCTGCTGCAAGCTGTAGACAGCTTTCAAGAAATTTTCGACCGATTCTGACTGCATACCATGCTCGGACATGCGACCTCTCCTGCGTTGTCGTCTGCGGCGATTCTAGCATAGAACGGATCAGCGATTGCGTGTGATGGCGTCGGGAAAATAAACTCGACCGACATCGATACGGACGCATCCTTATGCGTCTCTAGATCGTCCTGAGAATGCGATTATGTGCCCGATCGCAGTACCTCGACCGTGACCGTGCTGCTCGCCTGATTGCCCACCGCGTCGAAGGCGATCACGGTGAAGGTGTGCGATCCCAAGCCTGTGATCTGCCACTCGATCCCGTGGGGCCAGCTCACATCCGCGCCCAATAGTGAGTCGCCATAATAAAATTCCGCCCGATCGATTTTGAGATTGTCGGCGATCTCGGCGTTGAGCAGGATCACATCGTCGCTGGGCCAGCGGTAAATCTTGCCCGGTTCCAACGAGTCGAGCCGGGCGATCGGCGGCTGATTGTCGATCGTCACCTGCACCGCGTCGCTCTCGCGCGATTGATCGTCCATGACCGCGATCAGGCGCAGACTGTACAAGCCGTCGAGGGCGCTCGTGTCCCAGGTGCCGAGCGGACGACGGGAGTCGAATGTCGTCTGCTGTCCGCCAATAGTGAGCCACTGAGTCGGATTCAGTCCTTCGCCGTATTCCAACAGGACGTATGCCACGCCGTCGGGGTCGATCTCGGCGTAAATGTCGGCGCGTCCGCCGATGTAGTCGAACAGAGCAGGGCGGTCGATGCGCACCGTCTCGAAAATCTGTGGACGGCTCACGTCGTCGTACTCGGTCGGCGGGAGCGGCTGCTGATTGGCGACCCACCACTCCATCGGCGCGCCCGTCGGAGGCACGAAGAATCGTGCCTGTCGCCGCAGTTCCGGGGGGGTATTGAAATTGGCGAGCCGCCCGCTCTGATCGTTGACCTCGACCACCTGCCAGAAGCTGTCCACCGTCCCTGGTTGCGTCCCGTCGAGGAACAGCTCGCTGACGACCGGACAGGCATCGTTGGGCAGCAAGCCGGAAATCTGACACACGACTGCCTCGATCACCGATGGCGGACGTTCCCAGGATGTCCCGGTGCCGCGCAGCGCGTGGACATGCTCGATCAGCGCGTTCCAGGGGGCGGCGGCGGCTGTCACGGTATCGGCGGCTAACCCGACGGGCTGGCCATCGGCGCGGTACATGACGGCGCCGACCACGTAATCCGCCGAATATCCAACCGTCCACTGGCGTTCGCCGTCACCGGCGACCCCGGCGACGATCGCGGCGGGCATGGTGGTGTCGAACGGACTGTTTTGCCCGTACAGCGACCAGCGCGTCTCCTGATCCGCCAGCATGTCGTTGATCAGGTAGGCGGCGCCGGGTTCGAGCAGGGGGGTACACACGTCGAGGGAGGTACAGGCACGCGCGTCCTCGGCATCATAGCGCCACAGGACGGTGCCGTCGGCATCCGCGATCGTGATTACCGCGACCGGATCGCGGGCACGGTAGCCGCGCGCGATCGGTGGCACCTCGACGCCACGCATGTCGCCCAGGGTGGCGAACACCGAAAAAGCATAGCCGATGTCGAGCAGCGAGACCGCGCCGCCGCGTTCGAGCAGCATCACGTCGGAGCGCGCTTCTTCCAGGCTGTTGACTCCGAGCGAGTGCGCGGTCGTCAGGATGGCGGGCATCCCCTGACGATAGGCGATATCGACGGCGGGCGGCAGTCGCCACGATCCCATCGCGCCGCGCAGATTCATCGCGCCGCTGAAAGGCTGCTGCGGATTGGTGAAGGTGTAGATCAAGCCCTGCTGTGCGCCGGGAAACTGATTGGGGATGTCGAACACCATCGACGCCGGGGTGTTGACGCCGCGTAACAGTCCGTTCAGGTAGACGAACGGTTGCAGCATCACGCCGGGCGCGTGTTCGACCCCGGTCGCGCCGCCGACCATCGCGGCGATCGCTCCGGTGCGGGCATCCAGCACCAGCAGCGCGGCGCTGTCGGGGGGCAGTCCGTCCAACGCGGTGCCCGCATCGGGCAACCGCGCGGCGGGCGGGCACTCGGTCGGGGTGGGCTGACCGTTCAGCCGTCGCAGGCTGGCGTCACGCAGACACTCCAGATCACGGTACAGCGCCAGATCGAGCGTGGTGGTGATGCGCAAACCACCGAGGGCCACCAGCCGCGTGCCGTCGTAACCGAGCGAGTCCAGCACGGTCGCCGCCTGCTGGCGGGCGTAGACCGTGAATTCCGGCGCGATCGGCGGCAGATAATTGTCGCGCACGATCGGGGTCAGGCGTGCTGCCGCGTCGTCGTGCGCCGCCTGATCGATCACATCGGCGTTGAGCAGACCACGCAGCACATCGCCCTGACGCCCACGCGCGGCGATCTCGCTGCTGAACGGGTTGTACTGCGGCGCCGATGGGATGGCTGCCAGCATCGCAGCTTCGTCGAGCGCCAGATCGACCGCCCGCTTACCAAAATAGAGCTGCGCCGCTGATTCGACACCATAGGCTTCATTGCCATAAAAGTTGGTATTGAGATGCCATTCGAGAATGTCCGCCAGGCTGTATCGTCGTTCCAGCTCCGCCACCAGCACGGTCTCACGAGCGCGAGTCGCGTTGAGATCGAGGGCGCCGTCGGCGGTGGGCGCGATCACCTCACGCACCAGCCTTCCGGTGATGGTGCGGTCGGGTGTCAGTGTGCCCACCAGCCAATTTTCCCACAGGGTCGCCATCATGTCGGCGGCGTCGCGGGGCGGACGAGTCAAAAAGTCGGCGTCTTCGGCTTGCAGGGTGGCGGCGATCAGGAAGGGCGGCAGCGTGTCGAGATCGACCCACGCCATCGCATCGCCGCTGACGGTGCGCAGCGAGTAGAGCAGGGTTTCCCCGGTCGAGTCGTACAGCTCGGTCGCGCGTCCACCCGCCTCACGCGCCGCGCCCTCGCGCGACAGGGGCGCGGCGGACAGCGTCTCGAAGTAGAAAATCAGCGTGTTGGCGGCGATCACGGTCACAGGCAGCACCACGACGAGCAGCACGGCGAGCGCCAGCAGGATGCTGACGATCGTGCGGCTGGTCGCGGCTGCCTGACGGCGCGCGCCGCGTCGGTGCCGTCTCCAGATGATCTTGGTCGCTGTGGTCACTGCGCGTCCTTGACTCGCTGACGATGCTTTACGGTGAAAATTGTACAGGAGGGCGGGCAGTGTGGCTACCGCGATCGCAAATGCCCCGCACAGGCAATCGTAATGCCGAATATCCGGCGCAAAAAATGAGAACCGGGCTGTTTGCCCGGTTCTCGTCTCTGCATTATGCCACCGTGTTTTTTGTCGTTCGCGCTACCCCAGGTAATCGCGCAGGTTGTGCGCCAGGCGGGGATGACGCAGACGGCGCAGCGCTTCTTTTTCCAACTGGCGGATGCGCTCACGGCTCAAGCCGAACTTGTTGGCGATCTCTTCCAGCGTATGCGGTTCACCGCCGCCTAAGCCGAAACGCAGACGCAGGATGTGGCTCTGGCGGGGGGTCAGCTCGTTCAGCACTTCTTCAATCGTCTCCTGGAGTAAATGCTGCGTCGCCGCCTCGACCGGGCTGGGCGAGTCCTGATCCTCGATGAAGTCGCCAAACTCGCTGTCGCCATCGTCGCCGACCGGACGCTCCAGCGCGATCGCGTGCTGGCTGGCATCCATCATCGAGCGCACCGAGTCTGCTGGCACCTCCATCTCGAAGGCGATCTCTTCGGGCGACGGACGCCGACCGAGCGATTGTTCGAGGGACTGCGCGGTGCGATACATCTGGCGGATGCGCTCGGTCATGTGCAGGGGGATACGAATAGTGCGGGTCTTTTGCGCCAGCGCGCGCGTGATCGCCTGACGGATCCACCAGGTGGCGTAGGTGCTGAAGCGGTTGCCACGTCGGTAATCGTATTTATCGACGGCGCGCATCAGCCCAACATTGCCTTCCTGAATCAGATCAGGGAACGGCAGCCCTTGCCCCATATAACGCTTGGCGATGCTCACCACCAGACGGGTATTGGCGCGTCCGAGGTGTTCGCGGGCAGCCTGACCGTCACAGCTGGTGCGATCGAGGTGGATGATCCACATATCGTTGTAGAGTTCGCGGGCTTCGATCGCGATCAGCAGATCGTGACAGCGTTTGCCATATTCGATGCGTTTGGCGAGGTCGATTTCATCCTGGGCGGACAGGAGAGGTTCCTGTGCCATCTGGCGGAAATACAGACCGACCGGATCGTCGGCAGAGACGGCGTTGATGTCGCCTATCGAGGAAGGTTCGTGCAAAACCTCTTCAGGTTCAAAATCACTTTCGTTATCCTCGCTGAGGAGAATACCATCGGCGGCTTCGGCTTCGTGACGCATCTCGACGCCCAGCTCGTCCAATTCATAAAGGATCGCTTCTATCGCGGTCGAGTCGTCTCCATCTTCATCCATGACCTCAAGTACGTCTTCAAAAGTGACATAGCCGCGCTGGTCGGCTCGGAGTAGGAGTTCTTGTAACACGACGTATTCTCAGCCTCCTAATGGGTGGAACGGCAAAACGAACTAGTGGCTGCTACGGGAGGCATACAAAACCGCTGGCACCCCGAATGACTGCAAAAACTGACTCATTTTAACATAGTTCTTAGACTGATGTGAATTAGAAGTTTAATTGCTCACTCATGTACTGTTCGCTGTTTTCACATGGCGCTGCCTGAATTGACAGATTGAAGGAGCAATACAGCGCGGTTGCATGAAATGCACGATGGGCTTATCCTTAACCTATCATTTCCATCGATGACGAGCCAGATCAGCGCAGATGAGTACACGACGTTTTTCCGATGACTTTCCCGACGCCGACCGCGTCGAGGCTGGCGACACCCCGCAAGAGCCGATCGCCCGTGTGCCTTCGGTGCGTCGGGACACGCCGCGCCCGGTGCAGCAGCAGACCAGCAGCGGGCGGGGGGGCAGCGCGCACCTGCCGCGCACGCTCACGCAGGTGCTGACCGAGGCGAACGAGCGGCTGATGCAGGGTGATTTGGTCGATTATGTGCCACTGCCGACCGGCTTCGATCCGCTCGACGGCTTCATCGGCGGCGGCTTGCGCAAGACCGAGCTGCTCCTGCTGGGCGGCGCGCAAGGGATCGGCAAGACGATCGCCACGCTGCAAATGGCGCGCAACATCGCGCTGCGCCCCGACCAATACGTTTTTTATCTCTCGTATGAACACACCGAGACTCACCTGCTGCACCGTCTCCTGTGCCTGGAGAGCATCAGCCCGCCAGAGGTCGATCTCAGCCGCGGGGTGAAGCTGCGCGATCTGTATCAGATCATCGTGACGCAGCGCGCCAAAGACATTATCGGCAAAGACGGCGCCGGATCGCTGCAGGCGATCCTACGCGAAGACCCACGCACCGCGCCCAGTCTCCAGCGCATCCAGCGCTACTCCGACCGGATGATCCTGGTCAAGGCGAGTCCGGCGGTCACGACCCTGCGCGCTATCAAAGAAATGACCGCACGACTGTGCGATGCGACTGGCGGCAACGTGGTGCTGTTCATCGATTATCTGCAGAAGATCGCCGTTCACCCCGAACGTCCGCGCGATGAGAACGACAAAGTGACGATGATCGTGGAGGGGCTGAAGGACATCGCCATGACCCTCGACATTCCTGTCTGGTCGATCGTCGCCGCCGACCGTGAAGGATTGAAGAGCAAACGCATTCACTTGTTTCATCTCCGGGGCAGCAGCGCGCTCGACTACGAGTCCGACATCGCCATCATCATGAACAACAAGTATCAGATTCTCTCGAAAGATCATGTCACCTTCAATCCGTACACTGCCAAGCAGTTCCGCGATTGGGTGGTGTTCACGATCGAGAAGAATCGCGCCGGGCGCGCGATGTACGATATGGAGTTTCAACTGCACGGGCAGCATTTCGCCTTTGACCCGCGCGGACAAAAAGTGCAGCAGCAGTTGATCGATGAGAAGATCATCGAGAGCTGATCGCAGGCACGGACAAGGCACGGATAACGAAGTGTCTACAACGATAAGATATTGAACAGGAGGGTATGCAGGCTTTCTCGAACGCCTGCATACCCTCGATTGTTGTATTGTACTATCCCGCTGAAGCCGGCTCTTCCGAGCGCATGTGAATGAAATTGAGCTTGCTCAGCTCGCGCACCTGCTGGTCGGCACGATAGCTGCTGCGCACCAGCGGACCGCTCTCTACCCACTTGAAGCCCATTTCCAATCCCACGAGTTTCACCCGGTCGAATTCGTCGGGGGTGTAGAAGCGCTCGACCGCCAGATGTTTCTTGCTGGGCTGGAGATATTGTCCGACGGTCAGAATATCGACGCCACACTGCGCCAGGTCGCGCATGGTCTCGACCACCTCGTCGAAGGTCTCGCCTAAGCCGACCATGATGCCGCTCTTGGTCAGCACCATCGGATCCATCTGCTTGGCGTTGGTCAGCGTCGCCATCGCCCATTCGTAGTGATCCTGCGGCTGCACCTTGCGGAACAGGCGCGGCACCGTCTCGACATTGTGGTTGAGGATTTCCGGCTGCGCGTCCATGACGATCTTCAGCGCGGTCGCGTTCGCCTTGAAGTCGGGGATCAGCACCTCGATGCTGCATCCTGGCTGGAGCTGGCGAATCCGCTTGATCACCATAGCGAAGATCGGCGCGCCGCCGTCGGCGCGTTCGTCACGGTTGACGCTGGTGATCACCACATGGCGCAGCCCCAGCGCGCGCACCGACTCAGCGACGCGATTGGGTTCCGCCCAGTCCAGCGGACTCGGACGCCCGGTCTTGATATCGCAAAAGCCGCACGAGCGCGTGCAGGTGTCGCCCATCATCAGGAAGGTGGCGGTGCCGCGTCCCCAACATTCACCAATGTTCGGGCATTGGGCTTCTTCACAGACGGTATGCAGATTTTGCTCGCGCATCAAGCCGTACACGCGCTCGTAATTCTCGCCGCTCGGCGCGCGGACTTTGATCCAGGGCGGACGGCGGCGCGGGTGTTCAGGGTCGGGCGTCCAGCCGCCGTCGGCGGCGATCGGAATGGCGCTGGGCAGAATGACATCGGTCATTGCGGATTGTCCTTGCTGGTTTCGGGCGGTGTGCGCGCCCGGTTGGTCGATAGGATGGTTCACAATGTTTGACGCGCGTAAAGGCACTGATTGTACCCGATCGCGCGTCGCCGAATCAGGGTCGGCGTCCCCAGGCATACAGATCGTGCGCACCATAGGCGGCATACACTCCCTCGGTCAGCGTGAGGAACGTGCCGCTGTCTGGCTGGAGCGCAATCACGTAGGCGCCGTGTCCGTCGTCGGTCACATCCGCCGCGAACCCGATGTAATCGCCGTCTGGCGACCAGAACAGGCGCGGCGGATTGTCGGCGCGATCGCCAGGTGTGAAGCCGCAATAAGCCGTTACGTCACCGCTGATCACATCGACACTGTGCAGCGTGGACACGATCGCGTTGGCATTCTCAGTTGTGGTCACCCAAAAGGCGATTTGTCGGCTGTCGGGTGACCACGCCAGATCATCGACCGCACGCCCACCGATACGGGCGCTTTCGTAGGCGTGGCGCAGATCGGTCACCTGGCGCGCCGAACCCGATCCATTGAGCCGGATCAGCTTGAGTTCGGGGGTGTAGGTCTGTCCGGCGGTCAGCGTCGGCGCGACATACGCCAGCGTCGTGCCGTCCGGTGCCCAGGCATAGTTGTTGAACGACGGCACATCCAGTCCGAGCGTCACCGGGGCGAGACGCGCATCAGCCAGACTGATCAGCGAGCGCACAAAGTTGTCGCCGTCGTAGCTCACGCCGATCGCCCAGGCGCCGCCGGGCTGGATCGCGTACAACGGTTGGCGCGTATCCATGACCGGAAACGCGATCCGGTCGCCGCGTGCTGCATCATCGACGATGAACGGGTTCACGCCCGGCGACCAGGCGAAATAAGTCATCGCGTCCCACCCCGCCACATCGCTGGCGCGCTCTGTCAGGAATGTCGATGCGGCGCCGTCGATGCGCATGGTGTTGTGCGCGTTGGTCAGGTCGTTGAAGTAGATCAGGGTGGTGCCGTCTGCTGCCAGTCGGCAGGTGCGCCCACACGGTGCGGTATCGGGCAGGGCATAGCGGCGTCCACTGGCAACGTCGAAATGCCAGGTCGCGCTGGGATCGAACGCAGTCAGGATCACGCCTGTGCCGCTGAACGATTCGGTGCGCGGTTGCAATCCCTGTACCGGGCAAAAATTGCGGATCGCCGCTTCGTCAGCGTCGATCACCTGTTCGCGGTCGATGTCCTGTGTGGACAGCGACGCGGTACCTGTCAGGGTGTACAACGCCAACACCAACGTTAGTGCGATCGTTTTAAGCCAGTGAGTCATCTTCTTTCTATCCATAAATCTGTTTGAACAACTTTTCGTCCGGCGTCAGCAGGGGCACGCCCCATTCCAGGCGCCAGACATGGACAGCGCTCAGGCGAGTGTCGCCGCCGCCGTCCGCGATGAACAGGTGATCGCCGCTGATCACGCAGTCCATCGGGCGCGTGGGCACTATGCCGGGCAGCGGCTGCATCTGATCGATCAGGCTTTCATCGAGTGAGGGCGTGCGTGCTGCGAAATGGGCGATGTGCAGCACGCGCGTATCGTAGTCGTATGCTTCACCTTGCTCATCGACGCCGGGAGGGATCACCAGATACGCGATCCGCAGCCGCCGACACACCAGGTACAGACCCGACATCGCCGTGTGCGCTTCGGACAGTACATAGCTTTCCGCCAAGCCCAGGATGTGCGGCGCGGGCAGGTCGAGGAGGGGATGCGTACTCAGATGGATTTTGTCCTGTAGCGTGAATGGGCGCACCAACTGATCGATCCGCTCCAGCGCGCGTATCCCGCGGTGACGCGGGCCCGCAAAGTTGAGCCACATCGTCCCCCACCCGGATGCTGACTTCAGGGCGTTGTCGGGGAGGGTGAGCGGCGCCGTGATCGTGATTTGTCCGTCCGACTCGTCGATCGACTCGATCAGCGTCCCGTCAGGATCATAGTGGTGTTGTGCGATCCACCCATCCGCGCCGTAAATTTCCTCGACGTAGACATGATGATCAGGCGTGACGCCCAACAGCAGACAATCCCCTTTATGGCGCAGCGAAAAGGATCGCACTGGGTGTAAAGTCGGGAGTAAAAGATCGCTCATGGCAGTACGTCTCGTTGTGATAGGCTGGTTGTTACGCTGGTTGGTACAATGGACAGGTGGGCAAGCGTCTGTAAGCGGGTGATGAAGCGTGCCCCATCTATGTTATACTCAAGCTTATCATTTTTTTGGCTTCATAGAGGCGATGTTGATGTCCAATCGTCAACTTCACACGGTAAACTCATCGGCAGATTGGGCGGAAGGTATCCCTCCACGACTGGACGATGAACCGTTTCCACAGCGGCTCACTCGGTTTCCCGATCATCGCAATATCACATCGCCCGGTATCTCGCCCAAGTCTGAAACGGGCGTGATGCAGCTGGTGATGGCGCTCGATCATGCGGGTGAGGATGACAACATGCAGGACGCACTACAAAGTCGCGCCGAGACGCGCCCCTATGCCGAGCCCACGTTGGAGACCTACACGCCAACGGTGCTGATCGTCGAGGATGCGTTTGAACTGGCGGAAATTTTACAGCTCACGCTGCGTCGTCTGAAGCTGCGCACGGTTCACGAAAGCTTTGGCGGACGTGCATCCGAGCGCTACAGAGAGCTTCAGCCTGACGTAGTACTGCTGGACATCAGCCTGCCCGATATTCCTGGATGGCAGGTGTTGGAGAATATCAAGGAGTCGAGTAAAGCGATGGGCAGTCGGATGCCGATCGTAATCGTGATTACCGCTTTTGGCGATCCGGCGAATCGGCTGATCGGCAAGCTGCAAGGGGTATATCGCTACCTGATCAAGCCGTTCACCCCGCGCGAGGTCGAGCAAATCGTCAAGGAAGCCCTCAGCACGCGGTTAGGGTGAGATGACGCGCGCACGGGCTGGCGTCTGGCTGCTGCTGTCGATCGCGCTCGTCGCTGCGCTGGGAGGGTGGCACCTGTTTTCGTCGCTGCCCAGCGCGGATGGCGCCCAGGTTGTAGTGGGCGCTGTGGTGGTGAAAGACGAGTATGACCCGGCGTCGCTCTATCGGATCGAGGCGGACGCGGGTCGCGATGGCTGGACTGCTGACCGCGCATTGGCGGCGGCACGCCTGTGGACGCGCCTCGGCAGTCCGGCGACAGCGGCGGTCTATCTGGAACGTGCCGACGATAGCCTCGCGGTGCGTCGCGCGCTGGCAGAGACCTATCTGGTGCTGGGAGAGTGGGCGCGCGCACAGGCGGTTTTGACTCCATTGGAACGCACTGACGACGACGGAACGGCGGCATGGGCGGCGCTGCAATTAGGACTGCTGCTGTCAGCATCGCAGCCGGATGACGCGCGCCTGTATCTGGAACGTGCCTCCGTCGATACGGGGTATGCACGAGCCGTCAGCCCACTCCTGGCTGTGCTGGCGGTCACCTCGAATCCGACGCGGATCGCCCTGGTGCTGGCGCAGATCGAGCAGTGGGCTTTGGTCGAGTATGCGCTCGACAACGCTGCCGACGATCCAATCGCGCTGGCGCTGACAGCACTGGCGCGCACCGTGCAGGGGAAGGACGGTGTGGCACATCTGCGCACGGCGCTGTTGTGGGCGCCTGACGATCCGCAGGTGCGGCTGCTGGCGGGGTTGGTCTACCGCGAGCGCGAACAGTACGACGCCAGCCTCAGTGCCTTGATCATGGCGACCGCGCTCGACCCCGACGACCCGCTGTTGTACGCCGAATTGGGCACTGCCTATCAACTACATGGCGATCTGGTCACAGCGGAGCGTTGGCTGCAATATGCTGTCGCTCTGTCGGGTGGAGATGCGCGCTTCGTCGATCGGGTCGAGGCGCTGCGGGGTTACGAGCAGACCCTGAGCGCAGCACTGGAAGCGATGATCGCGGGGGAGCGCCTCTCTCCATCAGTAACTACACAGCCCTCACCCTAAATCCCTCTCCCACAAGAGGAGAGGGACTTTCTATTGCATTTCTCCCCTTCTCCCCTTGTGGGAGAAGGGGTCGGGGGATGAGGAATACCTGAGTAGTTGTCTCCATCAACAGAAGTAATAGAAGAAGCACCAGACGCACCAGACGACACTGGGGAAGAGGA
>DAOTUN010000046.1:0-1588 GCA_034437395.1 Anaerolineae bacterium
CACCGCCTACGGCAGATGCGCCCAATGCCGTCATGCCCAAGCCCACTCCGGCGACGCCGACCGCAGCTCCCGCCGTCATGACCGCCGCCGTGCCCGGGCTGATGACCGCACCACCCGTCGCTTGACCGAAAGCGTTGAACAGGCGATTGAACGAATTCCACACGGCTTTCACGCCCGAGAACAGCACGATCACCATGAAGATCAGGCAGATCAGCCCCACGCCCAAAACGACGATGCCATTGCCGCTGGCTGTCCCCGCGAGAAAGAAGGTCACGACCAGTGACTGAATGAGCGCGATCACGACCGTCTGGATGATCAGTTCGATCCACAGATCAATGATTGAGCGGGCGATGACCTCTGTTTTCTTGAAGAAGGCGAACAGGATCGCCACACCGAACGAGATGAACGTCAGCCCTTGCGCGATAGTCAGCAGCAGATAGACGAGCTGCTCAGTCACGCCGAATAGGATCAGCGGCCATGCGGTCAGCAAGCGCCCCTGTGCCGCCGATGCCAGCGCAATCGAGTCAGCACGTTCGAGCGCGGTCATAGCAGGAAAGAAGACCGGATCGCGGTCATTGGCGAAGAACGACCCCGGACGCCGCCACTCCCACGGGACGCTGCCCGCCGTCCATAAACCCGTCACGGGATCGGCAGGGTGTGGCTGGCAGTAGGGATCGCGCGGGGTAGATGGGTAGCCCATCAGGTCGATGCCGTCGGCACGCAGATACGCAAACGCGACGTCCAAGCCATCAATCGTGTAGTTCCAGACGGGCAGGTACGACCCGAAGTTGTCGCACAAATTGAGGATGCCCATATCGCTGCTGCTTACGCTGTCGAGCGAATCAAACGCCGATCCGGTCGCAGCCGACAAGCCGCTCAAACTGCTGGCATAGAACGCACTCGACAGGGTGCGGCGGAAATCGCTCATGCCTTGATATAGGCTCGGTCCCAACGTGAAAAAGAGCGCCCCCGCCAGATACCAGGCGATAGCACTCTTCGGCTCGACGATCCGCATCCGCGCGAAGGCGGCGAGCAGGTACGTCACGCCGAGAACCAGCAGCGCGACCACGAACGCTACGCTCACTGCGACTTGCAAGCTGGCGTTGGTCTGCGTGATCAGCGGCGTGAAGGCGTTATCGACGAGCCACTGATTCATCAATTCGATGGTGTAACCCATCATCAGGAAGGCACGCTGCAAGCTCCAGCCCATCCCCGCCAGTGAAAACATCAGGTTCCACCATAGGGTATCGATCTGGATTTGCAGCCCGTTCAACACATCATCGACAATTGGCATTCTTGCATCCTTTCGATTAGGGAGGCGGCAGCACGCCGGCAGGCGGATCCGCAATCGTGCTGCCACAGTAAGGCGTGGTTTCCGTCCGCCAGACGAGCGCGTTGCTGCCGGGCAGACGCGGTGGAGGTGTTGGGCGGGTCGTCGGGTCGAGCATGAAGGTAATGCGGTCGGGCGCTGCACCATACGGGAGAAAGGCGGCGAGCGTAAACGTCTGTATTGCACCCGACGCAAGACCGACGGCCTCATAGGTGACGGTCAACCCGGCATCGACGCCGGCATCGCTCGACGCGCCCC
>DAOTUN010000047.1:0-6361 GCA_034437395.1 Anaerolineae bacterium
CAGGGCGAAGACGATCTGGGTGCGGCGATGGCGATGATCGCTCACAGCGCCTATCACCTGGGCGAGATCCGTCAGGCGTTGTGTACGCTGCGCCAGGGGTAAGCGGCACGGCTGCATCGAGTCCCCTCATAGCATAACACGGGTAGCACGGGAGGGGATACCGGTTAGGGGTGTCCCCTCATGAGTTGTGGCGGAATGGTGGGTAAGATATTACTATATTTAGCAGGGGGGAGACACCACACGATCTGCACACCTAATCCGATTCCGTCATATGCTTCATCTAACAATCACCCTGACATTCTAAAAAACTTAGAATGCAGAGGTTTTTTTCTTGTCGATCCGCTGCCAAAGGAAAGTAATCATGCCTGGAATGCAGTTTAGTTTACAAACCACCAGCCCGACATTTTTATATGGCGCGAATCAGGAAAAGCCTGAACTGCGTGCCTCATCTGTGCGCGGACAACTGCGCTACTGGGGGCGTGCGCTATTTGGCGCGGAACTGGGCAACGATATAGGGGCGCTTTGGAAGCGTGAAAGCGCGGTATTCGGCTCGACCGAGATCGGCTCCCCCGTGACGGTGCGCGTGGCAAGTGAGGGTGACGTGCAAACAGCACGTATCGCAATGCTCCCGCATCGCAGCGAGTCGGGCAAGCGCGCGCTCGCGCCCGCGTTGTCGGAAAAGACCCGTTTTCAACTTACCTTCCTGGTGCGTCCTCACGTCGAATTTCCAGCCGATTTTTCCAATGCGCTGGCGGTCTGGCTGCTGCTCGGCGGCATCGGCAAACGCTCTCGACGGACGTTCGGCGCGCTCCAGTTCACTGCGCCCATGTCGAGAGTCGAAGTGCTGAAGATTCGAAGTAGGGCATTTTACAAAACCTGGGATAGCACGCTTGGCGATCTGCAAAGCTACAAGAATGGTCTGGAATACACCTTCGAGAAGGCGTTCAAAAACGTGTCGTTCGCCACGCTAAAGACGCTGCCTAAATTTCCAGTGCTGCATCCTGATCATTGTCGGGTCATTTTGTGCAAGCGGCCTTTCGATAGTGCGGAAGAAGCCAACAGGGGCTTGTTCGCGCTCTTGCGCTCCCCGACATTTCGCCCGACCGACGGCGTGTACCAGGCGGCATTTGGGGGCGTATCCAAAGAGCGGCGGGCTTCGCCGCTGCACGCGCAAGTGCGCAAACTGAGCGGCAAATATCACCTCGTCCTCACCGCCATGCGCTCCCAGGATGAGTGGGAGCGGCGCGATTGGGAGCATTTAGCCAAATTCTTGCAGGCAGCAGCGAGCGAATTCGACGGTGACACCGTATGGGGGAATTTATGAGCCAGTATATCTTTCGCGCGCAGATCGCGCCCGTGCAAACATTTATCACGGCTTCGCGTAAGACGCGCGACCTCTACATCAGCAGCCAGCTTATCAGTCAGATCGCGCTGGCGGGCATCCTGGAGGCTGAGTCTCAGCGCGGAGAGATGCTGTTTCCGGTCAAAGTGAATGGCAAATATCCCTCAAGCGTGCCGCATCTGTTTAGCTGCATCCTCAGCGCCGACACTGATGCGGACGTGCAGCGATTTGGCGGTGCCGTCGAGAAGGCGTTCCGCGACGCCTGGGAGGAGATCGCCCGCAAAGTGCGCCACCATCTCGAAAGAAGGGCGGGGACTTCGCATTGGACTCCGCTCTTCAACGCCCAGATCGAGCGCTTTCTGGAGGTGTACTGGGTCGCGGTGGTCTACACCTCAGACAGACACTCAAAGAGTTACGCGGAGTCTGTGCGCGCGCTGGCATCCCGCAAAAATCTGCGCCATTTCCCGATCGTGAGCGACGAGGGTGCGGGCGCGCGTAAATGTACACTGACAGGCGCGATGGCGGCGTTGTCGATCGACTGGAAAAAATTTGAAGAAGTCGAAGTGCGGGCGAACGAGGCATTGGGCGCGATCGCGGCGGTCAAACGCTTCGCACAGGACGCGGGTGTATTGGGCGGCGTGCCAAAGCCGTTCGATGATCTGGACAGCATTGCTTCAGATTTAGAGAGCGCTGACGAACCGCCATATGTCGCTATCCTGCACATGGATGGCGACAGCATGGGCAAGTATCTTTACAGTTGTCCAGATGCACCAGCGCTGCGCGCATTCACAGAAAAGCTGTCCGCTTTTGCGGAAAAGAGTGTCCCGGACATACTCAGACAATATCCTGGCGCGGCATTGGTCTATGCGGGTGGAGACGATGTGCTGGCATTCCTGCCCGCACGGGAAGCCTTGAGCGCAGCGCATCAGATACAAGCGCAATTTCGCCAGCAGACCGGGCTGACGATGAGCGCCGGCATCGCGCTCGCCCCCTACGACTATCCGCTCGATCTGATGCTCAACGAGGCGCGTAAAGCGGAAAAATACGCCAAAGAAAAATACGGTCGAGATGCGGTATGCGTCATCGAGGTACACGGCGGGCAAACCCGTGAAGCTGGTGCGCGATGGGCACAACTCACGCCATTTCATCACTTGCTCGGCTATTTTGTGGAAAAGAAGATCTCCGCCAAGTTTGGCTATCAACTGCGCCTGCTCGCCGATGAAATGGGGGGAACCGTGTCCGCTGAAGCCCGTCTTTTGGAGGTCGAGCGTCTGCTGTCCAGGCGTGCGGGAAACGATCTGAGTGAAGCGGAAACAAAAGCGCTTGCTTATGAGGTTTGTATCGTGGCAGAAGCGATCGAAGAAGCGATCGAGAAGCAGAAACCGCGATCGACCGCTGCACACGCGACCCACAGCGGCTTTGTGTCGATGGCGAATTGGGCGATCCTGGCGCGCTTCTTAGAGAAACGAGTGGGGAAATAGCCATGCAGTATTATTTCGTAGAACCCAACGATGTATGGATGTTTCGGGATGCGCGCCCCTTCACCGCCGGCGCGGATTTCGCGGCACGCAGTGTATTTCCGCCCACCCCGCAGACCATGCAGGGGGCGATACGCACAGGCGTGATGGAGCAGCGCGGCGTGAATTGGACGGCAGGCTGGGCGGCGCGCCTGAAAGACCCTGCGCTGCTGACGAGGCTCGGATTTACCGCTGCGGGTGAGGCGACTCAGTTTGGCGACTTCAGCCTGCACGGGCCCTTTGTCGGGTGTCAGACAGGGCAAGTGATCGAAATGCGCATCCCGCTGCCACTCGACACGTTTGTCGAGAAAAATGGCAGCCTGACACCACTGCAACCCTCAAAGAGCGAGCCGATCAGCAACGCGCCCTCTAAGCTGATCAGCAATGCGCCCCCTGGATGGAAGCCGCTGGTAAAAGCAAGCGTACCCGACGGTGGCAGCGAAGACAAAAACATGCTTTCCAAGCCTTCCGACGATCAATTCTGGCTCGACGCGCGCGGCATCGAGGCATGGTCACGCGGGCAGGTGCCGACGAGCGCGATCGCTGAAGGTAGCTTGTTCGGTTACGAAGAACGCACCGGACTGGCGATGGACAGCGCCCGCCGCACCTATCGCCCGATTCGCCCCGGTGCCCAGGAAGGCATGATGTACCGAGCGCGTTTCGTGCGGCTGCAATCCGATGTCGGGCTGCTGTTCGGCGCGTCGGAACCCGTGCTGACGACCGAGGGCAGTTTGTTGATCGGCGGCGAGTCGCATGTCGGTCACTATCGCGCTGTGACCTATACGCCGCCGCGCGCGGTGCTGCCCGCACACGGTCGCGTCAAAGTCGCGCTCACTACCCCGGCATGGTTCAGCAAGGGCTGGCATCCTAAGGATATATTTAAGGCGCTTTTTGGGGAAGGTGTGGAGTTGGTCTCGGCGGTATTGGGCAAGCCGCAGCCGATCGGCGGCTGGAATATGCAGCAAAAGACGCACAAGCCCCTTGCAAACTACGTCCCGGCGGGCAGCGTGTACTTTTTCGAGAATGTCTCGCGCCTGCCGGACGCCTTCACTGAGACACCCGCCAATGCGCTCGATCATGTCAAACTCGGTTTTGGCGCGGCAGTTTTTGGGTCATGGGATTATCAATCGTAGAGGAGATCGTCGTGGAAAATCATCATTTGTTCATCTATACCGAGACCCCGCTGCACGCCGGGGTCGGCAGCAGCGTCTCGGTGGTCGATCTGCCGATCCAGCGTGAACGCGCCACACAATACCCGATCGTACATGGATCGGGCGTCAAAGGGGCGCTGCGCGCCTACACACGCAGCCTGGGCAGTAACTTTAAACTCGATGCCGATGGAGTTTTCGGTCCAGACGATCCGGCGCACGCTTCCGACCACGCTGGCGCGATCGCGGTGGGCGATGCCCAGATCGTGTTGTTTCCGGTGCGCTCGCTCAAGGGTGTGTTCGTCTATGTGACCAGCGCGCATGTATTGGCGCGCGTGGCGCGCTCGATAAACGCTGCTGCACCCGCAGCACCTCCTCAAAACACGGCGTGGGTTTCGTCGGGTGCGCCTCTGATTGGGCAAAAGCTGGTGCTGGAGGAATTCACCTTCACTGCCGAGGCGCGCCCTGAGGTTAAACAATGGGCGGACTGGCTGGCGACTAATGCCTTGCCCCAATTGCCCGCTTATGACTATTGGCGTAAGCATCTGCAGGAGCATCTGATCGTGCTGCCCGAAGATGATTTCCGCGATTTCGCACTCAACAGCACCCAGATCGACACCCATGTCAAGCTTGATCGAGACAAGAAGACGGTGATACCGGGCGCGTTGTGGACGACCGAATCGCTGCCGCCGGATACCCTGCTGATGAGCAGTATCACCGTGCGCGACGCGCGCAAAGAAAACTCCACTCTGACGGCGAAAAACATCGTTGATACGCTGGGCGGCATCATCAGCGACCAAACGAAGCCGCTTTTCCAACTCGGCGGCGACGAGACCACCGGGCAGGGCGTGGTCGGACTGCGCTGGCTGTAATGCTGACCATAAAAGGAGATCATCATGGCTGAGACCAGACGGCAAACACTGCAACAGAAGCGGGCAGCCAGTGCCTATGAACAAGTCAACACGATACCTGCCGATAAATCGGGCAAGGAATACGGATCGCTGGTGCGCGGACTGCCCGCGATGATCCAGACCGATGGACTGGCGCAAGCGCTCGCTTTTCTCAAAGCCAAAGGGAAAGGCGACTCGTCCAAGCCGCACAGTAAAGCCTTTGGGCATTTGCAAAGCTGGCTGAACAAGCCAGAACAGTTCGCTTTCAAAGACGACCTGTTTAAATGGCTAATCGAGCAGGACAGCGCCGTCTATCGCATGGTGGCGACCGAGGCGCTGGCGTATCTGGGCTGGCTGAAACGTTTTGTCGAGGCGCGCAATCTGGGCGATGTCACTGGAAATACTGAGGAGTAAAAATGACGACCTATCTCGTGCCTAGAGACACCCAGCCGATCGTCGAGAAGGGCTTTGCCCAGTGTGACAATCTCGGCTTGATGCTCGACCGCTACGTCACGCTTGACGCGGCGAACAACGCCGATTTGAAAGACGATCGCAACAAAACGATCAATCTGCGCAGTCAATGGCTGCGTGATGTGTGCAAACGGTTTGGTGTGAACGAGAAACGCCAATGGCGGGCAATGCTCGACGCGAGCTACGAGCGTTGGCAGCACGCCACGCGCAGCGCGCCAGCCCGTTTCAAGATGCAGACCGCCGGGCGCTTGATCGTCGGCTTAGGCGGCAAAGGCGCGCTGGAGATCGGCATCACCCTCCAGCACAACACTGGTCTGCCTGTGATCCCTGGCAGCGCGCTGAAAGGCGCGGCGCGCGCCTATGCGCTGTACAGCATCGTCGCCAGCGAATTTGCAGACCGCGAAAAACCAGACCTCAACAAGCTGGATAAGGAGCTGGGCGCTGGAACGTCGGCGTCGCATTCACCGGAAGCTGAATATTTTCATCGCATCTTCGGCGCGCAAAGTGGTGACGAGAGCCACAGCGGAAACTGTGTGTTCTATGACGCGGTGGTCGCCGGGCTGCCTGCACAAGGCAGCCTGTTTGAAGCCGACATCATCACCCCGCATTTTCCAGAATATTACCGCGATTCGGGGGGCAGCGCGCCGGGGGACAACCAAAATCCGATCCCGGTGACCTTCCTCACCGTCGCATCGGGCACGACTTTCGCGTTCGCGGTGGGTTTGCGGACAGGCATTACACTTGACAAAGCCACGAATGAGATGGTGCGCAAGGCGGCCGCTTGGCTCGTTGAGGCTCTGCAAGAACTGGGGATCGGCTCGAAAACTGCCGCAGGGTATGGCGGCTTCAGCGATCCTAAGATCATCGACTGACACAGGCATGTCCACCCTCTACCTCGCCACCCTCGGACAGCGCCCCGAAGCGATCACCGTCGCCTTTGACCGGCTCAACGAGCAGTACCGCTATGCAGGTTTGGCGGTACTGCACACCGAG
>DAOTUN010000048.1:0-3750 GCA_034437395.1 Anaerolineae bacterium
GCGCCGCTGCCGCCGGGACGGTTCGCGCTGGTGGCGGACTCGTTCAGTCAGGCGGCGTTCGACGATGTGACGGTGAGCGCGGTCGGGTACGCGCCGACGATGACGGCGACCGCCAGCGCGACGATGCTTGCGTTGGAGGCAACCAAAGAATTTGGGACACAATACCCCTCGACCGCATCCCCTGCTTTTCAAGAAACCTCGCTGCCATTCGATCGTGGGTCAAGCGATGTGGAATACAGGATTACCTTTGACTCAGGCAGCGCACCTTATATGACCGTCCACTGCACCTTAGGAGTCGGGCGTAGTGGTAGTGGATGGTTCTGTAATCGCCCTGATCCTGTCGGACTGAACTCGTATGACTTGACGTTTACGCCAGCATGTCTCGTCTCTTATGTCAGCATCGATTTCAAACCGACCACAGTGGGTTGGGATCATGTCTCTATCCGACTGACGGGTGACGGCTCAGACTGGATTTTGAATGGCGGTTATCCCGCGAGCGCCGACTGGCAAACGCCACCTTTGACGCCAGAGCGCTCCACGATCGTGCGCGATCGTAGCACGTACCCAACTTTCGTTTCCACGTTCGCGCTCAACATCCACTTCAATCCGTCCGGGTTCGGAACGATGACGGTCGATAACATCGTCTATCGCTGCGTGTCGCCGACCCCGACGCCGACGCCGACCTATACCCCGACACCCTTTCCTTCTCCGCTTCCACGCATCGTCGCTACCCAGGCACTGACATTTCACCAGCGCGCGCGACGTTTCGGCATTCCTGCGCCGTTCACGCTGTGGCCGGTGACAGAAGCGGACTTTTCTCAAAATGGATATGGACGAATGGATTTGCCTATTCAGGTAGTGGTGGGGCATGTAGAACGCCTGTTCCGCCAACTGCTACACCCGACGGCATTTCAGTTCCAACAGCATTTGTCGATCTCTGCCAATATCGCCTCACTAATGGCATTCACCCAGGTATAGATTGGCATACACTTCCGCCAGAGTCTCCAGTTATAGCGTTATGCAGCGGAATCATTGTTCCCGGCAAAACGGCGCGCAGTGCTACTGGAGGAGGAGGGACAACGCTAGACAACGCAAAGTTTGGGATTTCGTTACGCTGTTTCGCAGACGATCCTCCCGATTCAGATAACGACACGAAGGTCAATCTATCGAACATCATCGTGGTCTATAATCACCTCGACCTAGTTCCTCAAATCAATCCATCGCAACCAACCGCTCCTTATCAGGTCGTGAGTGAAGGCGATGTAATTGCCACTACGTCAAGTTACATCGCACGATCTGGCAGGCGTATCGCAGCTCATCTACATCTCGAAGTCTATATTGGCTACGGCTACCTCACATCGTCATGGGCGATTCAGCTAAATCCCCGTTTGGTGTTTACCATACCAATGACCCGCTCAGAAATAGAAGATCAACCATATCCTGCACAGTTCCCTCTTGGCGCCTGGACACTGCAAGGTCTAAGAAAAGGGTTTCCAAACAATTTGTCTTACTGGACACACCCGGCTCATCCTGCATTCATAACAGATATGGCGACGTATCTTGATGCCAACCTGCTTCCGACGCAGGCACCCTATCGCTATCCAAATTGCACCAACCTGCGCGCAGATCTTCCAAATTATGGGGTCGCTATTGGTACGCCGATCCTGTGCAGCGTCGATTATGACGATCTTGTAATTTCACCTACCGTGACGCCATAGCCTTGGTGTGAAAGGATAATGGTCATGATCAAACAAATCCTATCGTTAGTCGGGTTCCGCGTCATCACAGTTTGCGTTATGTTCCTTAGTGTACAAAGTGTAATTGCCCAAACATCCACGCCGTCCCCTTCGCCAATAGTCCTATCCGATTTGGATTGGAGCGCCGATGGAAGCATTCTGGCGGTAGGTTACACACAATGGAATGATTCGTATTCGGGGTATTGCGGCATATCCGATTTTCTGACCATCGTTACTGCCACCGGGGTACGCAGGAGTGTGTCTTCACCTCCATTCTACTGTTCACCAGGGTCGGTCGATTTTGGCGTGACCAATGACAGATTGTTGATCGCTTCAAGCAATTTCTTTGCCATTGTAAATCCGTTGAGCGGAGAACAAATATCAGGAGTAGAAAATGAGACGTTCTATCATGCTGCCTCATATAATTCAACACACTCTGAAATCCTCGTCACCCGGAATTCAGGTGTAGAAATCAATACCGTATCTCTACTTGGCAGCCGATTAGTAATTCTAAGACCGAACGTCGGCGCACCCTATCTACTGCTCTACAGTGCATGGAGTCCCAACAATCAGCGTGCAGCGACAAGTGGTACGAACGGAGACATCTTTGTTTGGAGTACAGTCAACGTTGGTACAAGCTTGCTCGCCACACCATCAGCCACCTTCACCGGGCACAGCGCCGCCGTCAAGCGGCTCGACTGGAACCCGGTCAGCGACGTGATCGCCAGCGGGGACGACAGCGGCGCAATCTGGCTGTGGAATGCCACGACAGGCGCGCCGATCCGTCAACTGACCGGGCACACCGGGATCGTTTACGATGTCGAGTGGTCGCCCGACGGGTCGCTGCTGGTCAGCGGCGGCGCCGACAACACGCTGCGAGTGTGGAATCCGACGACGGGCGCGATGCGCATCGTCGATTCATCCCGGCTGGTGTCGGCGATCGCCTACAGCCCGAACGGGACACAGTTGGCATACGGCGGGACATTCAGCAGCCCGACGGCGTTCGACATGCAGGTGATCGCCGCGCCGCCGCTGATCGCCCCGACGCCAACCCGAACCCCCACGCCTACGCCGTCTGCTACGCCGATACCTACATCGACCCTCAGCGCCAGCGTCACCCTCGCCCGACCCGCCTCCGGGCAGAATTTCCGCGCCATCCTCTCGCAGAGCGGGACGGTCACCCTGAACAGCCTGATCGCGGCGAGCGCCAGCAGCATCGTGTCTATTCCTGGGGTGTCCTACGGCGCCTACGCCCTGTGGGTCAAGCACGCGCAGCACCTCGCCGCGTCCGTCTCGGTCACGGTCAGCGCGCCAACGAGCAGCGTCACAGTGCCGACCCTGCGCGCGGGCGACGCCAACAACAGTAACCAGGTCAATATCACCGATTACTCGATCCTGGCAGCCAGCTACGGCAAATCGTCCGGCACAGCGGGCTACGACGCCCGCGCCGACTTCAACGGCGATAACACCGTCAATATCACCGACTACTCGCTGCTGGCGGCGAACTTCGGTCAGGTCCGCGCGCCGAACCCGTCACCGGACGGCATGATGAGCGCGGCACAGTCCGACGTGACCCCGCCGGAACTGGCGCGTGCCGCGATCACGCTCGAAGGCGCGCCGCGCGGCGGCGTGCGCGTCGGGCGGACATTCACGCTGACCGTCCGCGCCGGGAACAATGCCCGCCCCGGCGCTGGCATTGTTCCCGGCGCGGCTGCAAGTCGTGTCGGTGACGCCGGGGACGGCGCTCGATCAGGTGATCGGCGCCACCTTCGACAGCGCGACAGGCACGATCGACGTGGCGGCGGGCAAGCTCGGTGGGGTTGTGGACGGACGGTTCACGGCGTTCACGGTCGAGCTGCGGGCGATCGCGTCCGGGACGACGACGATCGACGCCGACGCGCCGACCGCGCTGGCGTATCAGGGCGCGACGGCGAGTCCGGCGGTCGGCGCGGCGTCAGTGACGGTGCGCTAGGGACGCATCCCGTTCGCAGGGACGCATAACGATGCGTCCGCC
>DAOTUN010000049.1:0-61687 GCA_034437395.1 Anaerolineae bacterium
CTGCACACCCCGGTCGCTTTCTTCATCTTTCGCCGCCCCGACACCACCCGGCGCGTGTTTGACGCCATTCGCGCCGCCAGACCGAGTAAGCTGCTCATCGTTGCGGATGGCGCGCGCACTCCCGACGAAGGGCGGATCGTGGACGAGACCCGCGCCATCGTCGCGCAGGTCGATTGGGACTGCGAGGTCAGGACGCAGTACGCCCCTGCCAACATGGGTCTCAAAGCGCGCGTGTCCAGCGGGCTGGACTGGGTATTCGATCAGGTTGAAGAAGCGATCATCCTCGAAGACGACTGCCTGCCCGATCCGTCTTTCTTCCCCTACTGCGAGTCGCTGCTCGATCGCTACCGCGACGAGCCGCGCGTGATGCACATCAGCGGCGATTGTTTTCATCGGCAGCCAGCGGTGGACGGGGATTACTACTACAGCCGCTATCCGCACATCTGGGGATGGGCGACCTGGCGTCGTGCGTGGGCGCGATACGATGTCGGGATGACGGCATGGCACGATCCGGGCGTGCGCGCGCGGCTGCTGCGCTCATTTCACCGCTCTGAAGAACGACTGTTCTGGCGCACAACCTGGGACGCGGTGCAGCGCGGCGACATCGACACCTGGGATTACCAGTGGGGGTTTTCCTGTCTGCTGCACGACGGGTTATCGATCAATCCAGCGGTCAACCTGATCGCCAACATCGGCTTTGGAGCAGATGCCACCCATACGATCGGGGCGGGCGATTGGAAGGCGAGCTTACCCACCGCGTCGATCCCGATCCCGCCGCGCTGCCCGCCGCACATGCAGCCGGATGCGCTGCTGGACAACCGCACAGCCGACCATTTCTTCACCCAAAAGACGCTGATGCAGCGCGCCATGCGTAAAGCGCGGCGGCTGCTCGGAATGAAAGAGAAGCCGTGAAAGGCATTGCTATGCCAACGATGACCACTGAAGAAGCGATCGTGCATCTGCGCGCCGACCCTGCCACGCGCGATCTAATCATCAAGACCTATCTCGATGAGGACGTGCCCGCAGCAGCGGCGCGTTTCACCGAATCGGAAGAATGGCGCGAGACGCTGCGCTGGATCGCCCATGCGAGCGGACAGGTCGCCGGGGGCGTGGTGATCGACGTGGGCGCGGGGACAGGGATCGTCTCGTATGCGTTCGCCAAAGCAGGTGCGGCGCGCGTGTGGGCGCTCGAACCCGATCCAAGCGCTGTGGTCGGTCAGGGGGCGCTGCGACAACTCACGCCGGGATTGCCGATCGAGATCGTCGGCGCGTATGGCGAGGGACTGCCGTTCCGGGATGCGTCGGTCGATGTGGTCTACGCGCGTCAGGTATTGCACCACACCCACGATCTCGATCGCGTGCTGCGTGAGGCGGCGCGCGTCCTCAGATCCGGCGGCGTCTTCATGGCGTGCCGCGAGCATGTGGTCGATGATGCCGATCAACTGGCGCAATTTTTGGCAGCCCACCCGGTGCATCAGTTGGCGGGCGGGGAACACGCTTATTCGCTCGATCGTTATCGCAGCGCGATTATCGGGGCAGGCTTGACGCTGGTGCGCCAGCTCGCGCCCTACGACAGCGTGATCACCGCCTATCCGATGCGGACGCAGGCACAGGTCGAAAATCTGGTGCGCGACAATCTGGCGCAGCGCCTGGGGGCGATCGGCGCGGCGATCGCTGGGATCGGGCTGGTCGATCGGCTGGTGCGTGGACTGATCGAAGTGCGCCGGGCGTATCCGGGGCGGATGTACGCCTTTGTCGCTCAAAAGGCGATCTGAGCCATAATGACCTATTCGCGGCTGATCGTATACTTACATGAATGGCACCTGACGCGCAGTCGCGCTTTTCACGATCTCGTGATTCAACCGATAAAAGCCTTTGCCGAGATCGAAACACGCCAATGGCAAGCTGACTTTACGCCGCCTGACCTGATGCCGGGCGAAGCTGTTGTTTTCTGTCAATGGCTGCCGCCGGAGGCTTGGCTGAATCAGCACGCCGCGCGCGTGACCTGGCTGCCAATGTGGGACAATCAACGGCTGTGGCGACAGCGTGATTGGAACGCGCTTCCAAAGACGCTGCGAGTGGTCGCTTTTTCCGAGGCGGCGGCAGTACGCGCACGGCGGGCGGGGCTGCGCACGCTGCGGCTGCAATTCTTCCAGGACCCGGCTCTGTTCCCCGCCGCGACATTCGAGCGACGCACACTGCTCTACTGGAACCGCACAGGTTTATTGACCGAGGCATTTTTGCGGGAGTTGTGCGCGGTCTTGAGGGTGGATCATCTCATCTTCCGCGATCAGATCGACCCTCTTTTGCCGCAGAGCGCTTACTTCAATCTGCCCGACCACATCGGCAGTACGACGGTCGAGCCGCTGCCCGTCACTCACGATCGCGAAACGTATTGGGCGGCGCTGAAACAGACAAATATCTTCATCGCGCCGCGCGCCTTTGAGGGGGCGGGCAGCGCGTTCATTGAGGCACTGGCGAGCGGATGTGTTGTGTTTGCCCACGACGCACCCACGATGAACGAGTACATCACACATGGTGTCGATGGTGCTTTGTTCAAGTACTCCATACCCTCGTATTCTAAGAGGCTGCTTGGAAAGGTGCGGCGGCGGATAAGGCGCGTCGTGGCGCCGGGGGGCGTCATCGCGCCGGATGCCCTTGACCGCCTATCGATGCGTCAGGATTGGGATGGGCTGGCGCGACTGAACCTGTCCGTAATGGGCGCGTCAGCACGCACGCGCCACGCGCATGGCTTTGCGCGCTGGCGCGGGGCACAAGATGAATACGCACAGTTCGTATTGGAGCGCTAAATCGATGCGTGTCACCATCATCACCCCATCCTACAATCAGGCGGCATTCCTGCCCGCGACGATCGCCAGCGTGCTGAATCAGGATTACGCCGACATCGAATATCTGATCTTCGACGGTGCCTCCACCGATGGCAGCGTCGAGATTCTGCGCGCACAGACCGATCCGCGTCTGAAATGGGTGTCGCAAAAAGACGGTGGGCAGACCGACGCGCTCAATAACGGCTTGCGCACCGCGACCGGGGAGATCATCACCTTCATCAATTCGGATGATACGCTGCTGCCCGGCGCGGTGCACTTCGCGGTCGAGTATTTCGCCGCGCATCCGGCGTGCGATCTGTTGTACGGGGATGCCGAGATCATCGATGCCGACGGCAAACGAATGCAGGTCATCCCCAGCACGCCCTACAACCTGGAGGAAGTCGTCCTCGGACAGCAGACATTTTTACAGCAGGGCACCTTCTGGCGGCGGCGGGTCAGCGAGACGATCGGCGGCTTTGACGATGCCATCCAATACACCTTCGACATCGATTACTGGGCTCGGACGGCGCTGGCGGGCTTTCAGCTCGACTATGTGCCGGGATTGCGGGCACAGTTTCGGATGCACGACGCCAGCAAGTCGGTTAGCCAGAAAGAACGATTCTATGCCGACTGGCGGCTGACCTTTGCGCACATCTTCGCCCATCCCAATACCCCGCAGCAGGTGCGCCAGCGTGAAAGTGAGTCCTGGTCTTATCTGGACTGGCATTATGCCAAGCTGTACTGGAAAGATAGGGATTACGACAAGGCGCGATCGATGCTGCGCCCGTTCCTGGCGCATCGCAGTCGGACGCGCCGTTTTTTTTCGCGTCTGATGCTGGCAGAGACCTATACGGGCACGCGCCTCTCGACTCTGGTCGCCCGGCTGTACGCGCGCGTGGCGGGCTACAGCATCGGCGGCTTCGACTATTGAACGCCGCCGATCGCATCGGCAGAACGCGAGCGCTGACGCGCTGCATCGAAGGGTTCCAATGACCCGCATGACCATCATCACCCCATCCTACAATCAGGCGGCGTACCTGCCCGCGACGATCGCCAGCGTATTGAGCCAGGATTATGCCGATTTTGAATACCTGATCTTCGACGGCGGCTCGACCGATGGCAGCGTGGCGATTCTGCGCGCACAGACCGATCCGCGTCTGAAATGGGTGTCGGAAAAAGATGGCGGACAGTCGCACGCTCTCAATAATGGCTTGCGCGCCGCGACCGGGGAGATCATCACTTACATTAATTCCGACGACACGCTGCTGCCCGGCGCGCTGCGTTTCGCGGTCGCCTATTTCGCCGCGCATCCCGATGCCGATCTGCTGCATGGCGACTGCGACGCGATCGACGCGGCTGGCGCGCCCATGCCCATGATGACGAGCGCGCCCTTCGCATTGGGCGCGATGCTGACCGGACAGCATCCGAACATCCATCAACCGGGCACCTTCTGGCGGCGGCGGGTGACGGAGGCGATCGGCGCTTTCGACGAGGCAATGCAGTTCAGTTTCGACGCCGATTACTGGATTCGCGCGTCGCTGGCGGGGTTCCGCATCGATTATGTGCCGGGGACGCGGGCGCAGTATCGCTTTCACGACGCCAGCAAGTCGGTCAGCCAGACCGATCGCTTTTATGATGACTGGTGCCGGATCGTCGAGAAGGTGTTCGCGGACAGCGCTACCCCCGACTCGGTGCTGCGGCTGCGCGCCGAGGTCGATACCCAGACAGCGTGGACTTTTGGCAAGATCATGTGGCGCTATCGGCGCTACGATGTGGCACGTCCGCTGCTGCTGCGGTCGCTGCGCTCACCGCGCCTGACCCGACGGCTGATGGCGGCGCTGATGCTGATCGAGACGGTGACCGGGACGCGCCTCACCAAAATCGTCGCCGCCGTGTTCAGCCGGGCTGACGGCTACCAGATGAGCGGTTTTTAACGGCACGATCGTAAGGAAAGCCCTATGCCCGCCGCGTATATAGCCGGATATGCTGCTGGTGCCTGCTCAGGACTGGTAAAATCCCGTTGCGCGGTTTGTGCGATAATGTGCGGATAATCCACCGTACAGTACAGGTTTCACTGCCATGTCACACGCCGACGACAATACCATTCCCTCCCGCGATCGCCTCAATGACACCCCGGCGCCGCCGACGATTACCCCCTGGGCGCTGCAAAGTTATTTCGACGGGGAGATCGATCTGATTCAGGATTTAGCTGCGCGCTATCCGCAGACGCCAATCATGTCCCTGTTCCACACCCGCACCTCCGGCGAACGCAGTCCGCGCGCCCTGGCGACCGTCGCCACCCAGGACGGGGCAGCCAGCATGATCCTGGAGATCGATGTGCTGTCACGGGCGATCCAGCTTTCGTTCATCATGGGATCGCTGGTCGGCGTGCGTTTCCGCCCTGGCGCGCTGTCGCGGCTCGATCGGGCGGCATGGATCGAGCCGATGCGCCGCGAGACCGGTGAAGTGGCGTTTTTGTGGAATGCCAGACGCTGGGAACAGGATTACATCATCAGCGCCGCCACCAAGACCTTCACCTATCTGTTCGCCTTTTCGTCGGGCGGGAATCAGGCGGCGGCGCGCATCACGCCGGAGGTGACGCGCAAGCTGCTCGACTGGATCGCCGGGTACTGGTGAAAGCGGCGTTATAATTGCCCGAACTATAGACGAAAACCGAGGATCGATGAACAGCCTAGCGAACGAAACCAGCCCCTATCTGCTGCAACATGCCGACAACCCAGTCGCGTGGTATCCCTGGGGCGAAACCGCCCTGACGCGCGCCCGCACAGAAAACAAGCCGATCCTGCTCAGTATCGGCTACAGCGCCTGTCACTGGTGCCACGTCATGGCACACGAGAGCTTTGAAGACCCTGCTACCGCCCAGATCATGAACGACCTGTACATCAACATCAAGGTCGATCGGGAGGAGCGTCCCGATCTCGACGATCTGTACATGGCAGCCGTGCAGACCTTCACAGGTGGACACGGCGGCTGGCCTATGACGCTGTTTCTGCTGCCCGACGGGCGCCCATTTTACGGCGGCACCTATTTTCCGCCGCAGCCGCGACAAGGGATGCCCTCGTTTCAGCAGGTTCTCGCCGGGGTATACGACGCTTTTCGCAACCGTCCGGCGGAAGTGGAACGCGCGGGCACGGACATCGCGGCGGCACTCCAGCGTGACCATCTGGGGATCGGCGGCATGACCAGCGAGCTCAACGCCGACTTGATCGCGGCGGCGGCGGACAGGATGAAAGAGGCATTCGATCGGCGTTTCGGCGGCTTTGGCGGATCGCCCAAATTCCCGAACCCGATGAATCTGGAATTCCTGCTGCGAGCGGGCGATGCCGAGTCGCGGGCGCATGTGCTGCACACCCTCAGGCGCATGGCGCGCGGCGGGATTTACGACCAGATCGGCGGCGGCTTTCACCGTTACAGCGTCGATGCCATCTGGCTGGTGCCGCATTTCGAGAAGATGCTCTACGACAACGCCCAGTTGAGCCGGGTGTATCTGCACGCTTATCAGGTGACCGGGGACGACTTTTTTAAGACGATCGCCTGCGAAATTTACGATTACGTGCTGCGTGAGATGACCGCGCCCGATGGTGGCTTTTACAGTACCACCGACGCCGACAGCGAGGGTGAGGAAGGCAAGTTTTTCGTCTGGACGACGACGGAATTACGCCAACTGCTCGGCGATCGGGCGCGGATCGCGCTGGAAGTGTTTGGCGCCACCGAGCGCGGCAACTTCGAGGGGCACAATATTTTGTTCGTGTCCAACGACGAAGCGGTGAGCGCCGAACGCCTGGGCATGACCATTCCCGATCTGCACGCGGCGCTGAAGTCGATCAAGGACACCTTGTTCGCGGCACGCTCGCAGCGGGTCGCGCCAGGATTGGACGACAAGCTGCTGACCGCCTGGAATGGCATGATGCTGGCGAGTCTGTCCGAGGCGGCGCGCGTGCTGGATCGCGCCGACTATGCGGCGGCGGCGCTGCGCTGTGCGCGCTATTTCGACACGCACATGCGTGACGGCGATCGGCTGCTGCGCACCGCGCGCGGCGAAAAGATCGGGACGATCGGCGGCTTTCTGGAAGATTACGCCTGCTGGATCGATGGACTGCTGGAGCTGTACCAGACGACCTTCGACGCGCAGTGGTTCGTGCGCGCGCGCGGGCTTGCCGATCACGCGCTGGCGATCTTCCGCGCCGACGACGGTGGCTTTTTCGACACCAGCACCGCACACGAAGCCTTGATCGCCCGTCCACGCGCGCTGCAGGACAACGCAACCCCGGCGGGTGCATCGATGTTCGCGCGCGACCTTGTGCGTCTGGAGGCGTACACAGGCGCCGGAGTCTACGGCGAGGCGGCACAGCGCGCGCTGGCGCTGCTGGCATCGGCACTGCGCGAGGCGCCCCAGGCGTTTGGAGAAGCACTGAACGCGCTGGTCGGCGTGGTGCTAGGCGTGAGCGAGGTGGCGATCGTGGGCGCGCCGTCCGATGCCGCGACACGCGCGCTGCTCGACCTGGTGCAAAAGCCGTATCGCCCTGATGTGATCACCGCGCTGGCGCCGGCGAGCGTCGCTGCGGCACACGAGTCGATCCCGCTGCTGGATTACCGCGTCACGCGCGGCGCAGCACCGACCGCCTACGTCTGTCAGCGTTTCGTCTGTCAGATGCCCGTGACCGCGCCCGACGCGCTGGCGGGTCTGCTGCCCGCCTCGATCACGATCGCCTGATATACAGGGGCAGGCGTGCTGTGAATAAAATCTCGGAAAGGAATCGACTATGACCACGACCGACGCACAGATTGAGATTGGGATGCCGCTGGAGGAATACATCGAGCGATCAGAGCGCGAGGGGCTGTTCGAGATCATCGATGGGAGGGAGATCATTGTGTCACCTGTCGTAAGAAAGCACAATCGCGTTGGCAAGCGACTGCTTTTCGCGCTTGAGCCTTTCAAAAACGAGGGTGAAGTGATGTATGACACGCCATACATCCTTGAAGCAAAGCGCAATTGGGTCAAAGGTGCGCGCGTGCCTGATCTCATGTATTACACTGCCGAACGCCTGGCTGCTCATGATGCCAGCGTCGCGGACTATGATGATAAACCTGTCATCTTAGTACCGGACCTGACTGTTGAAATTATCTCCCCGACCGATAAACGCAAACATGTTCTGGCGAAAGTGCGCATGTATCATGACGATGGTGTAGGTGTGGTGTGGCTGATCGATACGGATTATGGCTCGGTCACGGTTATGCCGCGCGGCGACAAGGCGGTACTGCTGCACAATCCCGCTGATCTCCTCAGCGGCGGCGATCTGCTGCCCGGCTTCAGCGTGACCCTGGCGGAGCTGTTCGCATGACCACCACCGACGCACAGATTGAGATTGGGATGCCGCTGGAGGAATATCTCGAACGCACGGCAAGCGAGGGTTGGTTCGAGATCATCAACGGAAGGGAGATCGCTTTTTTGCCAAACGTTGCCGGGCACAATTGGACTGGTAAACAACTGTTCCAGTACCTCGCGGTCTTTCTCGCACGAGCCGTACTCGATGACCAGGTGCTGTACGAAACACCTTATGTCGTTGAAGCAAAACCGAACTGGGTCAAAGGGTCGCGTATTCCCGATCTGGTCATGATCAGCGGGGCACGCTGGAAAGCCTACATCGAGCAGGTGCCGGATTGGAAACGTCAACCCCTGATGATTGTCCCTGATCTCGCGGTCGAGATCATCTCGCTGAACGACATGACGAGAGATGTGATCAGCAAAGCGCACACGATGCTCGACGACGGCGTTCAGGTCGTGTGGCTGATCGACCCCGACGGCCAGACTGTGACGATCATGCCTCGCAATGGCATCGCTATCCTGCTGCATCAGAATGGGGACACGCTCACCGGCGGCGATCTGCTGCCCGGCTTCAGCGTGACCCTGGCGGAGCTGTTCGCATGACCACGACCGACGCACACGACCGCTTTCGGCTGACGCTGCTAACCGTCGTCGGCACGGCGTACACGGCGGCGGGCTACGCGCTGGACGACCGTCCGACGCAGTGGGCGGGCGGGCTGTTCCGTTTTCTCAAGCCGTTCGAGACAGGCGCCTACAGCGGCATGATGGGCACGCTGGAATACCAGCATCTCTATTACCCAGAAAACGACATCGGACGCTTTCGCATCAGCATCGCGCGCGGCGCGCTGCCGGGTCACACGCTGCCTGTCGGAATGCAGCCCGTCCGCCGTATCCTGACCGGACTGTTGTGGGGCGATTTTGGCGTGCGCATCCTGCCCGACCCGGAATACTGGTGGAGCTATGACGGCATGACCGAGCTGGGGGCAGCGCTGGCGGAGAGCGGACAGCTCACCATCGCCTACGCCATGCCCTGGTTGTCCGGCGAGCTGGAGTCACCGCGCGGGTAAATCGCCTTTACACATAGATCTATTGTCGTTCGCGCGCACCGTCACCCTTCTCTTGAAAACGCACCCCGATTCACATACCCTTATTCGAAACAACGCGCCACTCAAGGAGCCGCCGCACATGCCCAAGACAATCGAGATCGCCGGTCGCAAGATCGGCGGCGACCAACCCTGTTTTATCATCGCTGAAGGCTGCGACAATCATCTGGGCAATATGGACACCGCCCGCGAGATGGTGCTGCAGGCAAAAGCGTGCGGCGCCGACGCCATCAAGTTTCAGCATCACCTCCCCGACGAGGAAATGCTGCGCGAGGGCGTGCCTATGTCCAAGAATTTCAATATGCCGCTGTATGACTTTCTGAAGCTGTACGCGCTCACCCTGGACGAACACGTCGAGCTGATGCGCTTTTGCGAGCAGATCGGCATTATCTACCTGTGTACCCCCTTCAGCCGCAAAGCCGCCGAAGAGCTGAACGAGATCGGTGTCCAGGCGTTCAAGATCGGTTCTGGTGAGCTGACCGACCTGCCCACGCTCAAGCGTATCTGCGCGTTTGGCAAACCGGTCATCCTGTCGTCGGGCATGTCTACCTGGGACGAGATCGACGAGACCATTCACACCCTGCTGCCGATCAGCGAGCAACTGGCGCTGATGAACTGCGTCTCGGAGTATCCCGCCATCTACGAAGATATCAACCTGGGCGTGATCCCACAGCTCGCCGCTCGCTACGACATCCCGATCGGGCACAGCGATCACACCCCCGACATTTACACCTGTTTCGGCGCGGTGGCGATGGGTGCCAAGCTGCTGGAAAAGCACATCATTCTCGATCGCCGTCAGCCTGGTCCTGATCAGAGCGTCTCGATCGAACCCTACGAGCTGTATCAGCTGGTGCAGGGCACGCGCCGGATCGAGGTCGCGCTCGGCACGGAAAAGAAGGTGCATGAGGGCGAAAAGGCGATCCGCTCGTGGGCGCATCGCAGCGTCGTCTCGATCGCGCCGATCCCGGCGGGCACCGTCATCACCGAGGAACACATCTGGACCAAGCGTCCTGGCACGGGCATCGCCGCCAAACATCTTGAGACGATTCTGGGCAAGACGGCGCGCATCGATATTCCCAAAGACAAGCTGATCACCTGGGAAGAACTGAACTAAGCGATGTCGGTAAAAGACCTGTCCCACCCAGTCGATACTGTGACGCAGCCGGTCTTCATCCTGATGGAGACCGGCTTCATCGTGCGCAATCTGCTGCTCGGCACGTTTGCCGAGTCGCTGGCGGATCGTGCGCCGATCCTGATCGCCGTGCCAGACCCACACGATCCGCGTTTGCACAGCGCGCTGCCACACCCGCAGATTCAGCTCACCCAGTACCTCAAGCCCGATCCCAGCGCGATCGACGGCATCGGAGCACTGCTGCATTTCCCGTCGCTGATGTATCGGGTGAAGCAGGTGGAAAAAGCATCCGCCAGCATGGCTTTGCAGACTAAATTATTCGATGGTGGCGGGCGCGTCGGGCGGCAAAAACAGCTAACGCGCGAAGTGCTGCTGGGAGTTTCGCGCGTCGTCAAGGCGGCCGGGGCGAATGGCTGGCTCGATAGCCGCTATCTGGAAGCGATTCGCGGCTGGACGATCACGCGGCAGTGGCATGAGACGTTCCGAGCGCGCCGTCCGTGCGCCGTCATCTCGACCATGCTCACGCACGCGCTGCCTAAAGCGCCGAGCTACGATCTGCCCGCTGTCGTCGCCGCTCACGATCTGGGAATCCCGGTCGGGACGCTGGTACAGTCGTGGGACAACCTGAGCAGTAAATCGTCGCTGCTGCCGCCCTGGTTGGACGCGATATGGACGTGGAGCGCCTTCATGCGCGATGAACTGCGCGAATTTCATCCGCGCGTGCCGATCGAGCGCGTCGCGGTCGTCGGCAGCCCACAGTTCGACTTTCACCGCGATCCGGGGATACTGCAACCGCGCCAGACGTTCATGCGCGCGCTCGATCTCGATCCAGCCCGCCCGATGATCGTGATCGGCACCGGGACGGCGGTCTGGTTGCCTCAGGAACCACAGATCGTCGCCACGCTGATCCGGGACCTGAGGACAGCGCTGCCCGACTGTCAAATCCTGGTGCGGCTGCATCCGAAAGATCACGGAGAGCGCTGGACGCCGTTCCGTACCGATCTGGAACGCGAAGGCGTGGTGCTGCAAATGACCTCACCAGAAACACATATGGACGCGGGCGGCTTCATCCCGCCGCTCGATTTTTACCGTGAACAGGTCAATACCCTGCACCATGCCGCCGTCGTACTGAACACCGCCTCGACTCTGACCGTCGATGCCGCGATCGTGGACTGTCCGGTGATCTCACTAGGCTACGATATTGTGCCGGACGACCGTTTTCCTGAAGGGCGCGCCTGGGCGTACAACAACTCCACCCATTTTGGCAATCTGGTCAAGACAGGCGGGGTGTGGGTCGTCCGTTCACAGGAAGAATGTGTCACCGCCGTAAAAGCCTATCTCGCGGATCGCGGGCTGCACCGGGCGGGGCGCGCACGCATCGTCGAGATCGCCGCCGGGACTGTCGATGGTGGCGCGGGGGAGCGTCTCGCCGATGCTGTACTCGCGCTGTCAGAGTCAACCCGCGCCCTGGTCTAACCCAAAAAGGCAGTATGATCCGATGGATCGAATCGAACGCTTCGGCGTGAAACAAAACGACGGTGAGCGCCTGGTGTGGTGGAAACGCCGCGCCGATGAAACCTACTGGCACGAGCAGTTTCGCCCGATCCTGGACGACCTGCCCGGTTATGTGCGCAGTCAAGCCAATTCGCCGATGCTGCACACCATTCAGCGCTTCATGCCAAAAAATGGACGCATCCTCGAAGCGGGCTGCGGTTCAGGTTGGGTGGTGGAGGCGCTGCGTCAGCGCGGCTACACCGTCGAAGGGGTCGATTATTCCGCCGACCTGATCGCGCTCGTCAATCAGAAATACCCTGATGTACCGGTGCGCTTTGGCGATGTCACACGACTCGCGGTGCCTGATAACCATTATGCCGGGTACATTTCGTTGGGGGTGATCGAGCATCGCCGGGAGGGCACCGACCCCTTTATCGCGGAGGCGGCGCGCGTCACGCAGCCGGGCGGGACGCTGTTCTTCTCGGTGCCGTATTACAGTCCGCTGCGCAAGCTGCGCTATCGCGGTCGGCGGACGATGCCGGAGGATGGTGCGCTGGAATTCTATCAATACGGCTTCGACAAACTGACCGTGCGGGGGTTGTTCGCCGACAGCGGCTTGGATTTCGTCGCCTTTGCCAGCTACGGCGTGCGTCGAGGGATCGAGGAAGATGCGCCCGCGCTGTATCGGCTGGTATCGAGCCGCTGGCTGCGTCCGACGTTCGAGCGTGCCGACGTAGGCGGATTCGACTGGACAGCCCACATGCTGGCAATCATCCTGCGCAAGCCGCTCAAGGGAGATAGCCGGTCATGACGACACTGATCACCGGCGGCGCCGGGTTCATCGGCAGTCGGCTGGCGCTGCGGCTGCTGGAGATGGGCGAGCGCGTACTCATCCTCGACAACTTCAACGACTATTACGATCCGGCGATCAAACGCGCCAACATCGCCGCGCTCGGCGGCGGCGCCCAGGTCATCGAGGGCGATATGCGCGATGAAGCCTGCCTGACACGCATTTTCACCGACCACCCGATCCGCAGGGTGGCACATCTGGCGGCAATGGCGGGGATGCGGTACTCGATGGAGCAGGGTCGGCTGTATGCCGATGTGAATACCAGCGCGACCGTCTCGCTGATGGACATCGCCCGCAAGCACGCCGTCGAGCTGGTGATCCTCGGCTCGACCAGCTCGGTCTACGGCGATGCAGCGCGCGTACCCTTCGTCGAGGACGATGCCGCCGCCATGCCGCTGGCGCCCTATCCCGCCAGCAAGCGCGCCGCCGAGTTGTTCGCGCACAGCTATCACAACCTGTTCGGGCTGAACGTCAATATCCTGCGTTTCTTCAACGTGTATGGACCGCACGGTCGCCCCGACATGATGCCGCTCAAGGCGCTGGACAGCATCCTCAATGGCAAGACGATCCAACTGTACGCGGGCGGCGCGCTCGAACGCGACTGGACATACATCGACGACATCATCGACGGGGTGACGGCGGCGCTGGCGCGTCCGATGGGCTATCAGATATTCAACCTGGGCTATGGCAGCCCGATCAGTTTCAATGCCTTTTTGCAGTTGTACGAGGAACTGACGGGCAAGCCCGCTCTGACGCAGATCGTTCCCGCGCCGCTGAGCGAGGCGAAGATCACCTACTGCGACAACAGCCGCGCGCGCGATCAGCTCGGTTTCGCGCCCCAGGTCGATATCCGGGAAGGACTGACACGTACCTGGTCATGGTATCGCGCCCGCTACGCCGTCTCGTGAGACGCCTGCTGGCGATCGCTGCCGCTGCTGTCGCGCTGCTGACGCTGGCGATCGCCATCTATCTGGCGCCGCTGTCCGGCGTGATGCGACTCGGCGCGCGTGCCAGCGCCGACGCCAGCGCTGATCTGCATCTGATCACCTTCAATTTCGACGGCAGCAACCGCGAGCATCAGCGGGTCGCGGCATGGCTGCGCGAGCGTGCGCCGGATGTAGTGCTGATCCAGGAAACCTATGCCATCGCGGGCGCACAGATACCGGGCACGCGCCAGTTTTTACCCTACTGGGTCGAGCAGCAAACGCGCGCCGGGTATCGTGGTATGTCGCTGCTGTCGCGCTACCCGTTCAGCGATCTGGAAGGCTACGATCAGGACTCGCCCTACAGCCGCGCGGTGGTCGATCTGCCAACGGGCACGGTTGCCATTTACACGGTCAGCCTGGAAAATCCTGTCAACGATCGTACCGGGCAATACGTCACCTCGCCGCTCGATCTGCTGTACGGCTACAATTCCGGGTTGCGCGATCGGCAGATTCGGCTGCTGATCGATCGACTGGAGACCGAGACACTGCCAACGATCGTCGCGGGAGACTTCAATATGATGGAGATCGAGGCACCCTATCACTGGCTGCGCGCCCGCCTGACCGACGTGTACGCGGCGGTGGGACGCGGGACGGGCGCGACCTGGCGCGCCGATCTGCCGCTGCTGCGCATCGATTATGTCTGGGCGGACGAGTCGTGGTGTCCGCTCACGGCGCAGGTGGGACCGGAATTGGGATCGGATCATTTTCCGGTCGAGGTGACGCTGGCGGCGGAGGGGTGTCGATGAAGGCGGCGCGATTGGTCGCATTGGTCTCAATCGGTGACCTGCATTGGAGCATGGGTTATGATTACCTGCTGGCTGCCTATGCCCGGCTGCATCAGGCGGGTATCCTGTTCACGGCGCGGATTGTCGGCGCCGGGAGTCTGGCGTCGGAACTGCGTTTCTCGATTGGAGATATGGGCTTGCACAGTATCGTCCAGATTGCCGCGCCGCCCGCCGATCCGGTCATCGCCCTTGCCGATGCCGATATGCTGGTGATCGCCAGTCACCGCGATACGCTGCGTCCGCCGCTGCGTGCCGCGCTCGATCGCGGGCTGACTGTCGTCACGACGGCGTTCGCTGGTATCGAGGCGCTGCCCGCGTCGGACACCCTGACAACCGTGCCGATCCGCGACATGCGCGCACTGACCGAGGCGCTGCACGCCCGGATCGCCAGCGCGGAGCGCGCGCGCGCATGAATCAGCCGCTGAAACTTGGCATCTACGTCCTGCGCTTTCCGGTACGATCCGAGACCTTCATCGTCACCAAAGTTTTAGGCTTACTGGAACGCGGCTTCGACGTGCAGATTTTCGCTATGAGCGCCAGCGCCGACTGGGATCGCTTTGCCATCCTGAACGGACGCGACGATGTGCGCGCGCGTCTGCATATCGCGCCGCCATTCCGGGGGATGCGGCTGTTCACGCGCGGCATCCCGCGACTCGTCGCCATCGCCGCGCGCCAGCCAGGGGCGTTCACGCGCTTCGTGGCGCACTGCTGGCGCCATCGACGCACGAATCCGCTCGGATTTTTGCGCGCGGTGATCATGCGCGCGCAGTTCGTCGGACACGACCTCGACGTGCTGCATGTCGAATTCGACTCGCAGGGGGCGGCGATGGTCGATCTGAAGGAATATTTCGACTGTCGGCTGCTGATGAGCGCGCGCGGGACACTGGCGCGCGCCAGCGCGCTCGACCGCGACGCGGACTTTCCCAGACGGTTGTATCAGCCAGCCGACGGCTATCACTTCATCTCGCATTTCCTGCGTGCTGAGGCGCTGACGCTGGGGCTTGATCCGCTCAAACCCTGGTGGCTGATCGTCCCGGCGATCGATCTGACTCTGTTCGCCGCGCGTCCGACCGCGCACGTTAATACGCCGGATGCGCCGCTGCGTCTGCTCTCGGTGGGACGACTCGATTGGGCGAAGGGGTACGAGTTCGCGCTCGACGCGGTGGCGCGGGTGGTGGCGGCGGGGATCGCGGTCGAATACACCATCCTGGGCGACGGTGCCTACCGCGAGGCGATCCTGTTCGCCGCCGCACAGCACGGCTTAATCGAGTCAGGCGTAGTGCGTCTGGCGGGGGCGATCGGACGCGAAGCGGTGCCGGGCTTCCTGCACCGCGCCGACATGCTGATCCATCCAGCGCTGGAAGAAGGCTTTGCCAATGCCGTCATCGAGGCACAGGCAGCCGGTCTGCCGGTGGTGACCAGCGACGCGGGCGGGCTGCCGGAGAATGTCGAGGACGGCGTGACGGGACTGGTCGTGCCGCGTCGTGACGCCGACGCGATGGCGGACGCCATTGTGCGACTGGCGCGCGATCCCGCGCTGCGTCAGCGCATGGGCGAGGCGGGACGCGCCCGCGCGCTGGCACAGTTCGACCTGAAAGATCAGATCGATCGCTTTTCGCAGCTTTACGGTGAGTTGACCGGCAGTCGCGGGACACACGGGCACCAGGACAAGCCCTCACCCTAAATTCGCTCGCAGCGCCAGGGTGAGGGCAATACCATGCGACAGCCTGCTCGGACGCATATGAAAGAGACCACCCGTCGGGGTTGAGCGCCAGGACGCGCTTGACTCTGATCCTGCTGCTGACTGCGATCGGCGCGACCGTGATCGTCAGTGTTCTCTTTTGGCAGAGCAGTCGTGCCGCGCTGGAGACCGTCATCCAGGGGCAGCTCGCCGCCACCATGCACACCAAAGCGGGCGAGATCAGCGCGTTCTTTCGGGCGATGCGCGGTCAGGTGACCACGCTCACCGAGGACGAGATGATCATCAGCGCGATGGTCAGCTTCAACCGCAACTTTGAAGACCTGAATGGACAGCCGATCCCGACCGAATGGGAGACGGCGCTGGAAAATTATTATGTCGAGACATTTTTCAGCCAGTTGCGCGATCGCGTGGTCGGTGAGCTGGAATTCGAGGGCTATCGTCCCGGCAATCAAGCCGCCTACTACGCCTAGTATCAATACATCGTCAATCAGGAGGGCGCCGAAAACCGGGTCAATGTCAATCAGGCGCCCGATGGCAGTCCCTATAGCGACACCCATCTGCGCTATCATGCCCGCTTCCGCCGCCTGATCGAAAATTTTGCTTACGAAGACCTGTACCTGGTCGATTTTGAGACTGGCAACGTCGTCTATTCAGTGCGCAAAGAGGTCGATTTTGGCACCAGCCTGGCCACTGGTTCCTACCGCCGCAGCGGACTCGGCGCGGCGGTGCGCGCTGTCCAGGCAAACCCGGCGGCGGTGCGCGGGCTGTCGGACGCCGTGATCGTCCACATTCCCGCCGCCGCCATCAACGATCTGCTGCGCCAGCAGCCGCGTTTCGCGGTCAACCTGGATCGGCTGGTCACAGAACGCGGCGCGCTGCTGGAGAGCTATAGCGCCGAGATGGCATAATCCTGGGGGCTGGCACGCCAAGCCCCCTCCAATAATGCGTCTGAGCCTCTATTCATGCGGGGCTGTCACGCCAACCCCCTACGGAGTTTCGGCGGGCGCCTTCTTTTTGCGCGGCGCTGCTTTGCGACGCGGATTCTTAGCGGGTGGCGCGACGACCTCAACCTGGGCATCCACCAGCGCGGCTGGCTCCGATGGTGCTGCCTCGCTGTCTGCCATGTCTGGCAGGTACTCGATCCGTTCAGCCGTTGCGATCAAGGTTTCCGGTTCCAGGGCGGGCGCTGACAACTCGTCTGGCTCGTCCGCGTCGTCGGTCAGCTCAAAATCGAACGGCGTGCTGGTCGCGCTCGTGCGCAGGGTGACGGCTTCAGACACATCGTTCGCATTGTCCATCTCGCCGCTGTCGGCGTCTTCCGGCTTCCACCACGCCATTTCGTCGCGCGCCGCGTCGTCATCGTCGAACTCGAACCGATCGAAGCGCACCACGTCGGCGGGGGCGGGCAGGTCGGTTTTTGCTTTGGGCGTCGGCTTAGGCGTCGGCGCCGATACGGGCATGACCACGCGCACCTCTTGCGACGCGCGCACTTCTTCCCCGCCGCGCTCCCGGATCAGCCGCACGGTGACCGTGCCCGCCGAGCCGTCTTTGCCCTTCTGATGGCGCGTCTCGAAAATATCCGGGTGCGCTTTCACCAGTAAGCCGAGCTGCTTTTGTCCGTAGGTGCGCGGGTCGAACGCCGGATCGAGCTGACGCAGCACCGAGCCGAGTCCGCCCAGGTTCGCCCAGCCATTTTCCCCGACCGCCAGATCAAAGGCGCGGCGGAACAGCGTCTCCAGATTGGGCGTGACATTCTCGGTATCCGGGTCGAACGAGTCGCCAAAAATCGCGTCTTCAGCGCCTGCTTTGATCGGGGATGGCGCTGGCGTCGGCACAGTCGGTATCGTTTTTTTCTGGACGGGGGGCGGCGGCAGCGCTTTCTTTTGCGCGGACGGCAGCGATCGTCTCGACGAGGCGGGTTTGTCGTGGCTGATGGTGACCACCTGCGCGCGGGCATCGGGCATATTCAGGAGCGGCACACCGCTGAACGGCGCGGAACGCGGATCGTCGATCAGGTTTTCGGTATAGACGAAGGTGTCACAGGCATTGACGAAGGCGCGCGGGGTCAGCCGCCGACCGATGCCCATCACGAACAGATTTTTCTCGCGGATACGCATCGCCAGCTTGGTATAGTCGCTGTCCGATGACACCAGACAAAAGCCGTCTACGCCGCTGGTGTAGAGGATGTCCATCGCGTCGATGATCAGGGCGCTGTCGGTGGCATTCTTGCCGACCGTATAGCGGAACTGCTGAATCGGCTGCACGGCATAGGTATGCAGCGTCTGCTTCCAACTGTTCATGGTGCTTTCGGTCCAGTCGCCGTAGATGCGCCGGATATTGACGACGCCGTACTTGCTGGTCTCAGCGATCATCTTGTCCATGAGGGACGGCTGGGCATTATCGCCGTCGATCAGCATGGCGATGCGCCGCTGTGATGAGACGAGATCAGTCATGAGAATTCCTTTATGATGAACAGGGAAAAGCCGTTAGTCGAATATCGCTGAACGATCCACGCATCTCGCACGGCACGCGAAAGGCGATCACGTTGTCGTCCAGCGTCACATAATCGGTCACATCGAAGCGCAGCGGCGTCGCCACCACGCCAAAATCGCGTCCATTGATGTACAGCCGCGTCGCGGCGGGGGCGCTGTCGATGCACAGCCAATAGCTGACGCACACGTCGCGCAGCGGCAGGTCGAATTTCTTTTGCAGCCAGGCGATCCAGTTTTCAGCGCGGGTCTTGTCGAAGCGCCACTTTGCCAGCGACGCCACCGGGTAGGTCTCCATGAATTCGTACAAGGTCGGGATGTCCTCGAAGTAATCGCACGTCCAGCGATCGTCGAGTGAAATATCGGGAATAGTCGCGGTCATCGAGTCGATCCGTTCATGGATATGCTGTCGCTGCCGTTCATTCATCGTCGTCGTCATGCTGTGAACCCGCCAGATAGCCCGCCAGCCACTTGAGCGCATCGACCGCGCCATGTGGCTCCTGATCGCCGGTGGTCAGCATCCGGTCGATGTCCTCGGCGCGGCGGACAATCGTCGCTTTGCTGCGGTGATCCGCCATGACCGTGACCAGGTGCGCCAGCTCTTTCAGATTGTTGGCGAGGATTTTGCGCTCGTGCAGCGGCACTTCTTCCAGACGCGCCTCGATCTCGGCGCGAAACGTGGCGGCATCGAAAATCAGCGCTCGTTTGGCGTTGGGGTCGAATGCCTCCGCCAGCGCCTGCAGCACCGCGAACGTCGTCGATACATCCTCGGCAAACCCGCCAAACGACCGCTTGCCGATCATGCGCCGGAACGACAACACAGTGCTGAGGATGGCGCGCAGATCGTCGGCGCGGCGTCCGTCGGCGGTCTTTTCGGGCAGGACACGTTCGAGCCGCTGCAGGCGTGCGCTCTGGGCGCTGTGGGTGTAGTCGCGCCACCAGGTCAGCAGTCCGGCGCGGGCGGCGCCGGTCCAATGCACCAGCGCCGACAAGCGTGTCACCTCTTCGGCAAAATCATTTTCGTCTTCGGTCGTCTCCAGTAGGGCAGTCAGACGGCGCAGCGCGGTGCGCGCGGCAAAATCTTCGCGCAGCTCGCCCGCCAACGCGATCATGTGCCACAGGGCGTTGGCGGAGGCGGTCACCTCGGAATGCTGTTGCAGCAGCCGCGCCAGCCCCTCTACCCACTCGAACGAGTCCTCGTGCCAATCGACGGCATCGAGCAGCGCGCTGTAGCTGTCTGCGGCGCCTTGTTGATCGATCTGTCCCGACGCGGTGAGCTGCGCCACGATCGCCAGCCCACCGCTGGTGCTGCGCTTGCCGCCGACGATCGCCCGCGCCAGCAGCGTCGGAAAGGCGGGATGACTGGCGATGCGTCCCGTCAGCGCGTAAAACAAATCGTCGCGCCGATCGAGCAGCGCGAACATCAGCAGCGCGGCGAGCGCGTCGGGCGGCATCCACACCAGCGACTCGCCGCTGCCCCACAGCTTGAGCAGCTTTTCCGCCGCCGCCGCGCCGCCGTTGTCGCCCACCGCCAGCGTCCACACCTGTTCGATCGCCCTTCCGGTGAACAGGTCGGGCTGGTGCAGCCCACTGGCACGGTAGAGCGCCGACAAAAACACTTCCGCGCCAAAGCCCTCGTACAGCGCCGCCGAGTCGCCGATGCCGTAATGCAGCGCCTCGCAGAGCGCATCGGGCAGCTGGGCGCGCAGCGTGTCGTCACCGAGCAGATCGTCCAGCAGCAGCGGCGCGCGCTTGGCAGCCAGCAGCACCAGCGCGCGCGCCAACGAGGGATCGACCGAGGCGCGCTGGTGGGCGGCGGCGATCCCGGAATTCAGCACGTCTCCCAGGGCATAGGCGGCGGGCTCACGGGCGATCAGCTTGAGCCAGCTCAGAATGGTGTCGCTGTCGCCGTCGGTGATCGCCACCTGCAGAGACACCAGCGCCGCGACCTTGAGCCGAGCGCGCCAGACCGCTGTGCGCGCGCCCTGTTCATCCGCCTCGTGGTGCATCCCGATCACGGCGCGGATGAAGGTGTAGACGGCATCCGGCTGTACATTGATGGCGCGGGCGAGCCGCGCATACAGCTCTTCATCGACGATGGGATCGATGTCCATCCAGCCCGCCACCAGACGGGCGGCGTCGGCGTCGCGCTTGTCGAGCGCGCGGCGCACCAGGCGGCGTCCGATCTCGATGCGCTCGTCGCCGAGCGGCGGCTGGGCGCGCAGCGCGTGCAGATCGAGCAGGGTATCGTCAGCGGGCAGCGGGCGCGGGGTCGTCACAGTTTTCTCTCATAGAACACACCAGGGCATCCCTCAACGCAGCCGCCGCAGCAGCTCGGCGCTGTGCGGACGGCGTTCCAACATATAGGTGACATAGCCGAGCATGATCCGTTCGGCGTCGTCGTGCAGGGCATCCGCGACCTGCAGCGGACGCACCGAGTCATAATGGCTGCGCTGTAAATGACGCAGCAGTTTCAGCGTCGGCAGCGCGATCGAGACATGCTGTGATCCGCGTGTGGCGTCACGCGGGCACACCACACCCCCTTCAGCATAACTGAAAAACTGATCTTCTGGTTGAATCGGTTCGTGCCCGATCACGCATTCGCTCAATTCCGGACGAAAGCCCACCATGTCGAGCAGGTGCATCTCGTAGTAACGCAGCGCCAGACGCGGATCGGCGTCGGCGTCGATGCGACTGAAGGTGGCATCCAGCAGGTCGAACAGCGCGCGCGGGTACGACTCGCCCGGCGAAATGAAACGATCGGTGATCTCGGCGGCATAGGATGCACACCCGCCGCGTTTGAGATCGCCGCTCAACGCCATGTTGGGAGTGACCAGCTCCACCTGCACCGCGATCCCCAGCTCGCGCCCGGCATTGACCAGCATATCGGCGCGGGTGAACAGCTCGACGTGTCCGGTGCGCGGACTGGTCAGCTTGCGTGCGCCTTTGGCGATCACGTCGATCTTACCGTGATCGGGCGTCAGCACGATCAGGACGCGATCCGCCTCGCCCAGGTCAAAACGGCGCAGGATCAACGCCGGGGTGCGAAAGGTGCGTTCAGCGCGCGCCATCGCCGTCCATCGACTCAGCGGTCGCGCCGTCGAGACCGCTGTAAGACGGCGCCGATGCGCCGGGCAGCGACGCCGCGCCGAACCCGCGCGGCAGCAGCTCGTGCAGCGGCACGTCGTGGGTGACGGTCAGCGCGGCATCGATCAGCACCACCCGCAGCGAAGGCGCGAATTCGTAGAGCATCTGGCGGCAGATACCACACGGTGATCCGCCATTGACGGTGTAGACGACCAGCAGATCGAACTGGCGCGCGCCCTCGCTGATCGCCTTGACCAGCGCGGTGCGTTCGGCGCAGATTCCCGCTGGATAGGCGGCATTCTCCACATTGCAGCCCGTGTAGACCGTCCCATCCAGCGCGCGCAGGGCAGCCCCGACCGGATACCCGGAATACGGGATGTAGGCGCGGGTGCTGGCATCGCGCGCGGCACGCATCAACACGTCGAGCGCTGGATCATGTGCCGGATTATTTAATGGATCGTGCAATGGAGTCGGGGGCATGGGGTCAGCGGGCATGGGCGGGCTGCGCGCTGCGCAGCGCCGTGCCTGATCCCGACAGCGTAAACTGGTCGATGCACGCCGGGACGAATGCCGTCCGTCCGCGCGGCACTGCCACACTGCCCACGTCAGTGGTGACGGTCATGGCACCGTCCAGCACCGTGATGGCGTGAAAACGCCCATCCGTCTCGATCGGCAGCGCCGTGTCGGTCAGGGTATGGCGCACGGTGATGAAATGCGGCGTGTCAAAAACAGAGACACTGACTGCTGTATCGGCGTGCGTTACCTCCGCGCACAGGCGCGGGTCTGCCACGCGCAGCGCCTTGTCGATGTGCAGCGGGCGCGGCTGCCCATCGAGACCCATCCGCCCCCAGTCGTAGAGCCGATAAGTCACGTTGCACGACTGCTGCACCTCGTAGATCAGCAATCCCGGACCGAGCGCGTGGATGGTGCCCGCCTTCATGTAAAGTGCGTCGCCGGCACGCACGGGCACATGATGCAGCAGCGGCGCCAGCGTGTTCGCCGCGATCGCACTGCCGATCCGATCGATCGTCGCGCCATCCTGCACGCCATTGATCAGCGCGGCGTCTGCTTCGGCATCGACAACGTACCAGGCTTCATTTTTGCCGCGCGGCAGCCCTTCCATCGTCCGACAGTCGGCGTCATCGGGATGCACCTGCACCGACAGCCAGTCGTTGGCGTCGAGAAACTTGATCAGCAGCGGCATCCCATCGGCGGGGTCGGCGTCCGCGCCGATCAGGTCGCTGCCGAACGTCGCCACCAGATCGGCGATCGTGCGTCCGTCGAGAGCGCCGCCCTCGACCGTCGCGGTATCGTGCAGCTCCCATGCTTCGCCGTGACGCGCGTCGGTCGGCAGCGGCTTGTCGAGGTGGGTGGCGAATTTTCGTCCGCCCCACACCAGCACATGCAGCGCCGGGGACAGCAAAAACGGGGCAATCAAGCGGGTGCCATCAGATTGGATCATCATACTCAGAATTGTACTCCATCCGCGCATCGGTTGTAGGGACAATGCGCGCATTGTCCGTGCGCACGCCGACAGCCAATGTTACAAAATGTAAAATTCCGCGTTCACACCTTCCATTCACCAATAATTTAGGCAATTCATTCGTCAGGGTAAAAAAATCGTGTTATCATGCCAGAAGCTTAGCATGACATACCGACTCTCCTGCGCTTTGGATGCGGATCAACTTATGCGTATTCTTGTCATCTCCGATATTCACGCAAACCTGACCGCGTTCGAGCGCGTTTTGGAAGATTCCCGCAACCAGTGGGAATATGTCTGGTGCCTGGGCGATGTCGTCGGCTACGGACCCGACCCCAACGAGTGCGTTGAATTATTACGCACCATGCCGCATCTGTGCCTCGCCGGGAATCACGACTGGGCGGCGCTCAATCGTCTCGATATTCGCACCTTCAATCCCGATGCGCGCCGGGCAGTGGATTGGACGCGCGAGACGCTCAAGCCGGAAAACACCGCCTATCTCGAAGCGCTCCCGACTACTTTCGTGATCGGCAGTTATACGCTGGCGCATGGCAGCCCGCGCGAACCCGTGTGGGAATACATCCTCGAACCGGTGATCGCGGAAGACAATTTCGACCATTTCGAGACGGCGTACTGTCTGGTCGGGCACACGCACCAGCCCGTCATCTACGAGCAGAGCGGCGCGCGCGGCGACACCCACGTGATCGCGCCCGCCTATGGACGCAAACGCGCGCTCAATGGGCGTCGTCAGATCATCAACCCCGGATCGGTCGGGCAGCCGCGCGATGCCAACCCCGACGCGGCATATGCGCTGCTCGATGTCGATAACAATATCTGGGAACACCGCCGCGTCGCTTACAACATCCCGGCAGTGCAGGCGCGGATGCGCGCGATCGACATGCCCGACCGTCTGATCGCCCGCCTGGAACACGGCTGGTAATCCGATCGTGCCCGCGCCGGACACGTCTGTACACTGCTCCCGATCGCCCCAATGACCGATCAACCGCCTCTCACTATCGTGTCGCCCACCGATCTCAGCGTCACCATGCGTGATTATCTGGTGCAGGTTTACCGCCTCGGCGATCGTGAAGCCGCGCCGGGCGCCTTCGTCAGCACGTCGGCGGTAGCGGAGTCGATCGCGGTCAGCGCGCCCGCCGTCAACCGTATGATCGGGCGGCTGCGGACAATGGGTCTGGTCGAACACGAACCGTATCGCGGGATTCGCCTCACCCCCGACGGCGCCCGCGAAGCCCTCAAACAGCTCCGTCGCCACCGCATTATCGAGTCGTTTCTGGTCACAGTGATGGCGCTGCCCTGGCACAGCGTCCATGAAGAAGCCGATCGGCTGGCGCCTGTGACCAGTGACGCCCTGATCGAGCGCATGAACGGGCTGGCGGGTCACCCGACGCACTGCCCGCACGGCGAGCCGATCCCGACCGCCGACGGCGCCATCACCCCGCTCGACGACGTGCTGCTGACGGCGGCGCCGCACCATGTCAACCTGATCGTCACACGGCTGCGCACCCGCGAAGCCGACCGTCTGGAATATCTGGGCGCCTTAGAGCTGCTGCCGGGCGCGCGCTTGCAGGTGCATCACGCGGCGCCGTTCAACGGTCCGCTCCAGCTCAAGCTCGAATCGGCGCGCGACGCCTACCGCATCATCGGGCACAACCTGGCGGAAATGCTGCGGGTGCGCATCGTCTAGGCAGAGTGCAAGCACCCTGCCCAGACTCCGAACCCCTACACGACGATATTCACCTTCGGCTCGACATTCTGGTCGCCGCGCCCACCGATGAAGATCACCCGCGATGGCGTTTTATCGCCCAGTACGCGCCGGGCGCCGTCACTCGCCAGCGCCGCCGCCTTTGCCTCGTCCTCGCTCAAGCCAACCGGGACAGCGATGCGGTCGATCACCTTGCCGTTGCGCTGCACGATCAGGATCGTCGTCTCTTCGGCGGCTTTTGCCAGGTCATAGGTCGGGTACGCCCGCTGATGGATGCTGTCTGTGCCACCGATGATCGCCCACAATTCTTCGGCGATGTGCGGAGTGAACGGCGCCATCATCAGCAGCAGATCGCGTACCGCCGTGCGAAAGGCGTCGGCGCTCAAGCCGTCCTCGCGGGCGGCGGCGCGCAGATCGTTCTTCAGGCTCATCAGCTCGGCGATCGCCTTATTGAAGTTGAACGCCTCGATCTTTTCACCGACGCTCTTGATCGTCTGATGCACGCGCCGTTCGATCGTGCGCTCGGTCTCAGGATTCCCCGGAGCGTCCGTTGTCAGCGCGTCACTATTGACCACCATATCCCAGATGTCGTCGAGCCAGCGCACCACACCCTGAATATTCTGATAATTCCAGGGTCCGCCTTTTTCCCAGTCAAAGCTGAACATCAGATAGGCGCGCACGGTGTCGGCGCCATACGCCTCGACCAGTTCGTCGGGGTTGACGACGTTGCCCTTGCTCTTGCTCATGCGCTGAATTTCCAGATGCTCCCCCAACTGCGCGACCGTGTTTTCGCCGGGAATACCCGGAATGACGATGCGCGCGCCGGCGTTGACCTCGATCGTCTTCAGGTTGCCGCTGTACGAATGGACGGTCAGAGTGTTTTCCGAGCGCTTCATCAGCTCTCCGGTGACCACGCCCGACGCGGCATCTTCGGCGGTCGCAAAGCCGCTGACGATCATCGGCACCGCGTCGCCGTCATCGACCGACTCCGGCTGGATCACCTCGATCAGGTCGGCGTACAGCTTGTTGGCGCCTTCCCAGCGTCCGCTGGCGCGGATGGTATCGCCAATGCGTTCGGCGCCCAGAATCTGACCCTGATTACGCAGCAGCAGCATCGGCTCGTCGAAGATGGTGCCCGGTTCGCGTCCATGCGCGCGCATGACCGCCTCGGTGTCGGCGAACATGCCGCTGTCGCGCATCACTTTGGTAAAATAGCGTCCATAGAGCAGGTGCATGGTGGCATGTTCCGCGCCGCCCGTGTAGACATCGACGGGCAGCCAGTACGCGGCTTCTTCGGCACTGAACGGGTGCGCCTGATCTTTCGGACTCAGATAGCGATACCAGTACCACGACGAACACATGAAGGTATCCATCGTGTCGGTTTCGCGGCGCGCCGGGGCACCAGTCGGGGCGATCGCCTGGGCGAAGGTTGGATGCTTGCCCAACGGATTACCGATCTCGACCATCTCCACGTCATCGGGCAGCACGACCGGCAGATCGGAGTCCGCCACCGCCATGATCTGTCCGTCGTCGCTGTACAGCATCGGGATCGGCGCGCCCCAGTAGCGCTGGCGGCTGATCAGCCAGTCGCGCAGACGATAATTGATCGCCTCTTTGCCGATGCCGCGCTCGGTCAGCCAGTCCAGCACCGCCGCGATCGCCGGGTTTTTGCGCCCTTTTTCGCCATTGCTGATCGTGCCGTCAAACGAGTCGCTGTGGCGCATCACGCCCGCGCCCGCATAGGCTTCGCTGACGCAAAAATCGTCCGGCACCACCTCCGGCACGATCACCGGACGAATCTCCAAGCCGTATTTGTGAGCAAAGGCGAAGTCGCGCACGTCGTGGGCGGGCACCGCCATGATCGCACCGGTGCCGTAGCTGACCAGCACGTATTCCGCCGTCCAGACCGGAATCCGCTCGTCGTTGACCGGGTTGATCGCGTAGCCGCCCGTGAACACGCCCGTCTTTTCGCCGTCGTCGCTGAGACGGTCGAGCTCGCTCTTGCGTCCGGCAGCGGCGACATACGCCTCGACCTGTTCACGCTGTGCCGGGCTGGTCAGCGCCGCCACCAGCGGATGTTCCGGCGCCAGCACCATGAAGGTCGCGCCCCACAGCGTATCGGGGCGGGTGGTGAACACCTCGATCGCGCCGCTGGAGTCGCTCTTGCCTGCGTCCGCCAGTTTATCCGCCGACTTATCTGCCAGTTTAAACGAGACACGCGCGCCCTCGCTGCGTCCGATCCAGTTGGTCTGCATGGTGCGGATCGGTTCGGGCCAGTCCAGCCCGTCGAATTTCAGCAGTTCGTCGGCATAGGCGGTGATTTTGAAGAACCACTGCGTCATCATTTTCTGGATGACAGGCTGCCCGTTGCGCTCGTCTTTGCCGTCGATCACCTGCTCGTTTGCCAGCACCGTCTGGAGGGTGGGCGACCAGTTGACCATCGCCTCACCGCGATAGGCGAATCCGGCTTCATAGAATTTCTTGAAAAACCATTCCGTCCACTTGTAATAGCCGGGTTCGCACGAGATCGTCTCGCGTTCCCAGTCGAACATAGCGCCCATCGAGCGCAGTTGCAGGCGCATCCGGGCGATATTGTCGAATGTCCAGGCGGCAGGGTGAATCCCGCGCTTGACGGCGGCATTCTCGGCGGGCAGCCCAAAGGCGTCGAAGCCCATCGGGAACAGCACGTTGTAGCCGCGCATCCGCATATAACGCGCGCGCGCGTCGGCGGGCGTCATGGCGTACCAATGCCCGATGTGCAGGTCACCGCTGGGATAGGGCAGCATGGTCACAGCGTAATGTTTCGGCTTGGACCAATCGACCTGGGCGCGGTAGAGGCGATCGCGGTCCCACTGTGCCTGCCATTTCTGTTCCATCGCCTGACGTGGGCGCTGTACCCGTTCTTTGTCGCTCATCGCGGTTCCTTTAGCGTGCAGCCTTGTCGATCAGGGTGAATAGTGTGGGCGATCATAGCACTGAGGGAAACAAAAAGACACCAGCGCTGCACGGGGCTGGTGTTCTTTTTGGGTTTACCGTGCGCGGCGGCGGCTTATCGCACCGTGATCGTGCGCGACTCCAGCGCATTCATCAATGCCGCACCCTGATAGCGCACATCACCCCCGGTGATGGCAATCATTGTTTCGCCCGTTGTCAGCGCTGGAAAATGAAGCGTGAGCAGGCTGATATTGCCTTGCGGACTTGTTTCCAGCGCCCCGGCACTAAAATTGATCCGACCCGGTATCTGAGTTGAATCAAGCACATGATTCAGCGCCGCACCCGGCACGACCGCGATCGCCTCTAAACGCGATGGGTCATATTCGACAGTCAGTGTCGCCGCATCGATCGGTTGCAGTCCTGTCCGTGCGCGTACCGTAACCATCATTTCGTCGCCAATCCTGAGACGACTCACAGCGCGAATTGTCAAATCGACGGTGCGTCTCGAAAAATCCGATGCGGCGGCGGACAGCATTCCGCCGTCGGGATCAGGCGCGCCGGACTGACCGAAATTGCTCGCCAAGAGTGAGAAATCGTTGATATTGACCGCGCCGCTCGCGTCGAGGTCGGCACGCGCATCGAATCCGGCTTGTCCAGTCGTCTTACCGAACGAGGCGGCAAGCAGTGAAAAGTCGCTGATGTCGATGGCGTTGCTGTCATTCACATCGCCCATGCGCAGCGTCCCAAAATCCAAGCCAGCGCTGGGAACGTGGGTGAGATCGACTGGCAGTGTCATGGCGAGTGCCTGCGCCTGCTTGAGCCACACGGTGTACGACGCACGCGGGATATCGAGAATAGTGAACACGCCTTGCGCGAGGGTGGTCGGGAGACAGCGCTGTCTCCCGACGCCCGCTTGTGACAGCTTGACATCGAGCGGGGTGATATAGCTTGTCTGCCAGCGCTGACGTACTGGCAGCTTGAGCGTGCCATTCAAGCTGGGGGTCGGCGTGTACAGCCAGCACGGTTGACCGCTGTTCGAGATGGTGTCGGTGAGGCGCTGCACGCCGCTGCCGTCGGCGCGCATGATGTAGACAGCCGAGACATTGGGGTTGGTCGGGTCGTGTCGATTGGAATGAAAGGCGATCCACTGTCCATCGGGGACCAGGCGGGATATGAATCGTATCCAGGGTCATTTGTGATCCGAACAATGTCGGTTGCATCCGGTCGCATCGTGTAAATCTCGTTATTTCCGTCCTGATCGGACGTGAAAGCGATGCGCGTTCCATCTGGCGACCAGGATGGAGACTGCTCACTGAAAGATGTCGTGGTGAGCTGTGCGAGTCCCGTACCGTCGGCATTGACGACGAACAGGTCTGATTGGCGGCTTGATGCCTCAAATATGAGACGATCGCCATCAGGCGCCCAGGTACTATCGCCCGCGCTCCAAAAAGCACGCTCAACAATTTGGTTCGGATCGCTACTATCGGCATTCATGATGAATAGATTGCTTTTTAAGGTTACGTCGTTCCACTGGATATAAGCGATGCGCAAGCCATTGGGAGAAAGGTTTGGTCGTTCTGGGACACGAGTGACACTATCTGTAATGACAACCTGATTCGATCCATCGGCGTTCATCGAGTCGATCGTTGTGCCAATCTCTAAGCCAGATGTGCGGCGCGAAATAAAGATGTGTCTGCCATCCAGTGCACAATTTGGACTGCGCTGATCGCCGTCCCCATAGTCGATACGACGTATATGGGTTCCATCCGGGTTCATGATGTAGAGGCTGAACAATGATCCTTGCATGTTGGCTATAAAGACGATTTGAGCATCACTCAGTTCGGATTGCGCTGCTGACCCAGATAAATTCAGCAGCACCAGCGCAACGACAGGAAAAAGAATGCGGGCAGCACAACCATTGGGTGTCTCCCATTCAGCCAAACAAAAAGACACAAGCCGTCGCGCACCGTGTCTCGGCGCGACGCTTGTGTCTGCAATGAACCGCATCGGCTTCAGCCGATCGCGGATATTTTCCGGGCGATACGGCGTCAGCGATACGGGTCGGGTCGCTGGCGGCGCGGCGGGCGCATCGGCACGGTGACCGGCACGCGCACGAGCTTAGGCGCGGGCGGCGGCTGGATCAGTCGCTCAAGCCCGCCGAGGAGATCGCGCAGGCGCCCCGCGATGTCGTCTAACATTTTGCCGTTCGATTTCGACACGACCTTTTGCCTTTCTAGCCCCCACGAGAGATTGTAAAGCAAAAATGGGTATGATTATTCGATAAACGTTATTGTACCGCACAATGCGTTAGCGTGATATTAAAGATCGGGATACGCTGGCTGTAGGCTCAGAGGAGAGCGGCATCATTGTCCAGGTAGCGAGCCCCCTAAAATCCTGTTTTTCGGTCTGCCAGGGCCAGCGCCCCTCGATCTCCAGCTCCAGTGTCCAGCTCAGAAAGGTGCGAATGATCACCAGCAGTCCCAGGACTGCCAGATTCTCGAACGACGGTGCGGTCGCCACTGTGCGGATGATGTCCGCCGCCACCAGGAATTCCAGTCCGAGCAGCAGCGCCCGTCCCATTTCCACGCGCAGCCGCGTATAGGGCATCGACTCCGGCGCGCGCGCGATCGCGCCCTGCAGGTAACGCGCGACCGCGATCGTGATCCCGATCACGATCACCGCGACCCCGGCGACCTCGACCCCTACCCCGATCCACTCGATGATCCCTTGCAGCGTCAATGCTTCATTTTCCGTCATGAACGAGTCCCTTTCTGCGATGAGAGTCCGGCGTGCCGCGCAATCGCTCACGCGCACAGCCTGATCTACGTCACAGCGCCCGCTTTAGGATGAATGGTATTATTAAGAACGCATGATATGCAAGAACGGATCGATCGCATTGAGGTCGATCCTGCGTACACTAGGCACAGTCACAGCCGCACATGGAGACCCGTCGATGACCATTGAAGCGATCACCGCCGTCATACAGCTCATCATCGCCCCTGTGGTGATGGTGAGCGCCTGTTTGATCTTCGTCAACGGACTGCTCACGCGCTACGGCGCACTCAACGACCGGATGCGCCTGATGGCACAGGAACGCCTGCATTTGTGCCACGACGAGACGGGCGAACGGCGCACGTCAGTCACGCTGCTGATCGAGAATCGCCTGGCACTGATCGATTATCAACTGCCGATGCTGCTCCATCGTCACGCGCATCTGCGCGACTCGATCTTTCTGCTCTATCTGGCGATCCTGATCTATGTGCTGGTGATGTTCATCATCGCCGCCGCCACCAGCATTCTGTGGCTGCAAGGGACGATTCTGCTCGTCTTTCTGGGCGGGACAGCCTGCCTGTTCCTGAGCGCGCTGCTGGCGCTGCTGGAGATTCGCACCTCCAACAAGATGATCCGCTACGAGGTCGAACAGGTGAAGGTGATTCAGCCCACAGTCGCGCGCAATCAGTAAGTAGTGCGCTGATGGAAAGCCGGACTAGGTCTGGCGTGATCATTCACGCGGACGCATCGTGATGGGTCCCTGCGTCCGCATCCAGCAGATCGTTCGCCGTGCGCTGGCGCGTCAGCACCGTATTGACCGCCCACGCCGCCGCGAAGAATCCTGTACATGCCAGCACGATCGCCGCGCCCGACGAAACGTTGGCGTAAAACGAGGCGTACAACCCGATCACGCCCGACAGCACCGCGATCACGACCGCGATCGCCATCATCCGCCACAGCCGATCGGTCAGCAGCGCCGCCGCCGCCGCCGGGGTGATCAGCAGCGCCGAGGTCATCACCACGCCCACCACCTGGATGCTGCTCACGACCGTGAACGCCAGCAGCACCAGCAGCAGATAGCGCAGCCGTTCCGGACGCAAGCCGATCACCTCGGCATGAACCGGGTCGAACGAAGTCAGTTCCAGTTCCTTGTGGAACAGCATCAGCCCGATCAGCACGCCGACCGTGATCGCCGCGATCAACAGCAGATCGCGTGCGGTCACGCCGAGGATATTGCCGAACAGGATATGGGTAAAGTCGCGGAACGATCCCGATGTACTCATCAGCAGCACGCCAAAGGCGAACAAGCCTGTGAACATGATGCCGATGGCGGTATCTTCACGAATTTGCTGATTGCGGGTCAGCCAGCCGATCCCCAGCGCCGTCACCAGCCCGGCGATCAGCGCTCCGCCCTGCAAGCTCCACTGATTCAGATAGGCGATCACCACGCCCGGCAGGATCGTATGCGCCAGCGCATCGCCGATGAACGCCATGCGCCGCAGCACCACGTAGACGCCGATACTGGCGCACGCCACGCCCACCAGCGCCGCGCCCACCAGCGCCGTCTGCATGAAGCCGTAGCGAAACGGCGCGATAAAAAATTCGATGAAGTCGTTCAAGAGAGGTTACACCTGACCCGCATGGTTTGTAAGGACGGTTAACAATACGTCGGGTTGTGATCGGACAGAGACATCATGTCCTTGCTATGCGAACATTCCGACGCGCGTCCCGACGAATCCACCCGGCGGCGGCGTGACCTCTTCGCCATCGGCGAGGTAGAGGGCGCCGTCAAAGTCGGCTTCGAGCCGACCCAGGTCGTGGGTGGCGGTCACGACTGTCTTGCGCCGCGCGCGCAGCCCGCGCAGCACTTCCTCGACCGCCGCGCGCGTCTCGCCATCGACCGCGTTCAGCGGCTCGTCCAGCAGCAGCAGATCGGCATCCTGTGCCAGCGCGCGCGCCAGCAATGCGCGCTGCTGCTGTCCGCCGCTCAGTTGTCCGATCTGACGATCGCGCAGCGCCCACAAGCCCATCTCACGCAGGGCATCGTCCGCCAGCGCTTTATCGTGATCCGCCGGGCGCGCGAACCAGCCCAGATGCACATAGCGCCCGGTCAGCACCAGCCGCCGCAGCGTGATCGGGAAGCGCCAATCGATCTCACCGCGCTGGGGCAGATAGGCGACGCGGTGATGACAGGCGCCGACCGGGTTACCGTAGATCAGCACTTCACCCTCGGCGGCAGGCAGCAGCCCTGCCGCCACCTTGAGCAGCGTCGATTTTCCGGCGCCGTTGTGTCCGACCAGAGCGACGCGCGCCCCGACCGCGACCGTCAGCGAGACGCCTTTAAGTGCCAGCCGCCGCGTCCCCGGATAGGCAGCCGACAGATTTAGCACCGTCAGGGCGGGCGCGGCGGGCACGACATCGCAGTGGACACGGTTGTGATACGGAAAGGGCATAGGGTTAGCGCAGCGCCTGTGTGATGGTATCGATATTGTATCGCAACATGCCCAGGAATGTCGCGCCCGGCGTGCCCGCCTCGCCCAATGCGTCGGTATACAGCGACGGCGCGACGGTCACGCCTGCCTCGGACGCCACCCGCTCCAGCAGGTCGGGATTACTGATATTTTCGGTGAAGATCGCCGGAACGCCGCTTTCCTGAATGTGCCCGATCAATTCAGCCAGCTCGCCCGCGCCGGGGTCGGCGGCGTCGGTGCTGATCGCGCCCAGGACGGTCTCGACTGCGAACCCGTACTCGTCGGCAAAATAGCCAAAGGTATCGTGCGAGGTGACCAGGATGCGATTCGCTTCTGGGATCAGCGCGACCTGAGCGCGGATAGTGGTGTCGAGCGCGGTCAGCTCCGCGACCAGCGCCTCGGCGTTGGCGGCGAATTCGTCGCTGTGCGCCGGGTCGATCGCCGTGAGCGCATCGCGGATGTTGGCGACCATGACGATAGCGTTGTTGGGGTCGTGCCAGACATGCGGGTCGGACTCGCCGTGTTCGTCCTCGTCATGATCGCCCGCCTCGTGCGTGGCTTCGGGAGTGGCTTCGTCCGGGTGGTCTGCATCCTCGTGATCCTCATGCTCGCCTTCCGCGAATGCCAGCGGTGCAATCCCGGCGCTGACCACGACGCGCACCGCATCCGACCCCGACGCCTCGACCAGCTCATCGAGCCAGCTCTCAAAGCCGAGACCGTTCTCGAAAATGATGTCCGCTTCGGACAGCGCGATCGCGTCCTGTGGTGACGGCTCGTAGACGTGCGAGTCGGCGTCGGCGCCCACCAGTATCGTCAACTGCACATGGTCTGCCGCGACGGTCTGCACCAGATCGCCCAGTATGCTGAAGGTCGCCACCGCGCGAATGGGAGCATCCTGTGCCGACAGGGTGACAGCGCCGAAAATCACACTATACAGGATAACCAGAGTGAACAAGCTGCGTTTCATCGTGTGTTGAGCCTCGTGTTTGAGACGCCGTATCAATGAGTGTAATTGATACCACGTTTCAATAGCGAGATCAAGGATTATAGAAAAATATGCTCCAAAGGCGTGGCGAGCTGGGACGGCGACAGACCCCGGTATTGTCCGTGAATCACGCTTGTTTCTACGGGCGCATCGTTATGCGTCCCTGCGGGCGTGCTGAATTTGCGATTCGCTGACTTTACACGCCGCCGCGCGACCGCCGCAGCAGTTCAGCGTCGGTCTGCACCGTCGTCGGCACATGACCCGGCAGCGGCAGCAGTCGCTCATGCACTGCGTCGATCAGCCAGGACGCGCCCGGAAAGAACGACTCTTCCATCTCCGCTGGCGGCGTGATCCAGTTGCGCGCGCCGACCACCAGCGGCGGCGCGTCGAGCGCGTCGAACGCCAGCACGCCGATCTGCGACGCCAGCGTGTGCAGAAACGATCCGCGCTCGCAGGCATCGGACATGAAGGCGATTCGCCCGGTCTTGCGGGCGGACTCGACCAGCGGCGCCAGGTCGAGCGGCGCCAGAAAGCGGGCGTCGATCACCTCGACGCCCAGACCGTGATCGCGTTCCAGGATCGCCGCCGCGTCGAGCGCGCGGTACAGTGCCGCGCCGATCGTGACGACGGTCAGATCGTCTCCGGCGCGGCGGATCGCGGGCGCGCCCAGCGCCACCGTGTAACGCTCGATCGGCACGCCGCCGGGAACGAGCGTTTCCGGCTCGGTGTAGAGCCGCTGACTCTCGAAAAAGACCACCGGGTCGCTGCCCTGGAGCGCCAGCGCCAACATGCCTTTGGCGTCGTATGCCGTCGCCGGAAACATCACCTGCAAGCCGGGGATGTGCGCTGCCAGCGACGACCAGTCCTGTGAGTGCTGCGCGCCGTATTTCGCGCCGACCGAGACGCGCAAGACCAGCGGCATCGGCAGCAGCCCGCCGCTCATCGCCCGCCATTTCGCCATCTGATTGAATATCTCGTCCCCGGCGCGCCCCATAAAGTCGCAGTACATCAGCTCCGCGACGACGCGACCGCCGCTGAGGGCATAGCCCACCGCCGTCCCGACGATCGCCGCCTCGGAGATCGGGCTGTTGAACAGCCGATGATAGGGCAGCGCCTCGGTCAGTCCGCGATACACCCCAAACGCGCCACCCCAGTCGCGGTTTTCCTCACCATAGGCGATCATGGTCGGATCGCTGTAAAAGCCGTCGATCATCGCCTCGAACAACGCCTCGGCAAAGGTCAGACATTTCGTCCTGGGCAGTGGCATCCCGTCGGCGTCGAGACCGAAACGCGCTTTGGCGTGCGTGGTCGCCAGCCGCGTCTGATCCAGCGGCAGCAGCACCTCCGGGGTGCGCTCGTCGAAGCGTGCGCGTAGCTCGTCCGCGAACATCAGCGCGCCGATGGCGTCGTCCGCGCCCCACCCGGCGATCAGGCGCGGCGACTCGTCCAGCGAGACGGCAGCCGCCGCCGCCCGGCGCAGCCGATCCACGATCGAGGTGCGCAGTGTGTCGAGTGCATCAGGTGCAGCGTGTCCATGCTCGATCAGATAGGCGCGATAGGCGACCAGCGGATCCTGCTCGCGCCACAGCTCGATCTCGGCGCGCTCACGATAGCTGCTGGCGTCGGACGGCGAGTGTCCGCTGAAACGATAGGTGATGGTGTCCAGCAGCACCGGTCCGCGCCCTTCCGCCAGGATGCGCCGCTTGCGCGCGATCGCATCCGCGACGGCGAGCGGGTTGTAGCCGTCCACCCGCTCGGCGTGCATCCCCTCGGCGTTGATCCCCAGTCCCGCACGCGCCAGCACGCCGACGCCCATCGTCTCGCCGACGGGCTGCCCGCCCATACCGTAAAAATTGTTCATGAAGTTGAAAATAATGGGCAGCCCGCCGCCCAGGTCGGCATCCCAGAGCGTGCGATACTGATCCATCGCTGCGAAGATCATCGACTCCCATGCCGCCCCGGTGCCGAGCGCGGCATCGCCGATGTTGGCGATCACTATTCCTGGTCGGCGATTGACGCGCTTGTACAGCGCCGCGCCGGTGGCGATCGGTGCCGACCCGCCGACGATGGCATTGTTGGGCATGACGCCAAATGGCGGAAAGAAAGCGTGCATCGAGCCGCCCATCCCGCGGTTGAACCCCGCCGCCCGCCCGAAAATCTCTGCCAGCGCGCCGTACAGTGTGTAATCGAGCGCCAGATCGGACGCCGCGCTGTCCTGGGCAAAACGCTCGACGACGCGCAGCGCCGCGCCACCAAAATAGCTTTCCATGATCTGCATCAGGTCGGGATCGGACAATCTGCGGATCGCGCTGAAACTTTTCGCCAGGATTTCGCCGTGACTGCGATGCGAGCCGAAAGTGTGATCGTTTACATCGAGATGAAAACACTGACCGACGACGGTCGCCTCTTGTCCGATCGAGAGATGCGCGGGTCCCTTGTGGTTGTAGACGATCCCATCGCTGCTGCCTTCTTTTTTGATCTTTTCCAGCAGCGTCTCAAACTCGCGGATCAGCAGCATATCGCGGTAGATGCCGACCAGCGCCGGCGTGCCATACAGTGCCGTCTCGGACACGGGATCGGAGACATAGGCGTTGAGCGGGATTTCCGGCGCGCGCAGCACGTCGGCGCGCCGCTCGATGGTGGGATCGATCAGAATCGACTTGGGCATGAGAGAGACTTTCTAAGTGAAAACCAGTTTGAAGCTGACGGAACGTGGCAGCGGACGCATTGTCGTGCGTCCCTGTGCTGGTCGCGCCAATCCTAAAGCCGTTCCCCATTACTCGAAGAAATGTAGCCGACAGAAAACGCGATCGCGGCGGCGATCTCACTTATTTGCTGATCGGTCAGTATCCCGATACGGAAACGAAATCGCTGCTCCGACAAACATCTGATTTGAAAGCCATCAGCAGCCGACTCTTTGTCCAATCCGTTGAGTGGAGTCGGGGTTAAGCGGACAAACCAGGGATACCTGACAAAATGATCCTGCCATGTCGTGACAGGCACGATGACACGCAGCCGCAGACGACCTGCTGTATCTGGATTCATGACAAGGGCTGGACGTTTCTTTTTCTGCTCGTCCCCTACCGCCGGATCAAAATCGACAAGCCAGATTTCACCCCGCAGAATAGTGGGCTTCGTCGTATTCGTCATCGAAAATCATATCTCCGTCGGCTTCAAAAATCTCAAAGTCCTCGTTCGCCGCCAGCGCAAATATGGCTGCGCTGATGCGCTCGCGTTCTTCTCGTGGCATCTCCAGCAGTGCAGTCGCCGTATAATAGTTCGTCGCGGGCGCGGGCTGCATTTCGTTCGCAGCATCCTGGGTGGTATCCGGCACATTCTTATCGGCGGTCACACCGACTGTCTCTGTCCTGATCCACGCGCGCACATACGCTGCAAAGGTGTCGAAGCCGTGCCGCCTGGCGAGGCGCTGTGCCTGTTCGAGTTCTTCCTGTGTGAAGTCCAACTGCGTCTGCACTGGCGTGGTCATCGCACACACTCCGTGACTGTTTTTGTCATTGTAACATCGATCGCCGCCGCTCATGGAAAACCAGTTTGAACCTGACGTGATCATTGCGTCGGACGCATTGTAACATCGAGCGCCGCCGCTCAATGCGTCGGCATCGTCATCCCCAACAGCCGCATCTCGTGCGCCAGCGTCTCACGCAGTGCGTCTTTGAGCGGACGCGGATCGTAACCGAGTTCGCGGCGCGCTTTGGCGTTGCTGGCGATGTAGGTTACGCCGGACAGGATGCGCAGCATCTCCGGGTTGAACTGACCCTCCACAGGCACCACGCGATCGACCACGCCCATGATCCCCGCCATGACGCGAAAGAATCCTGCGCCGGGGCGCAGCGTCGGCGCGGGGATGCCGGTCATGGTGGCAGCCAGGTCGAGCGCGTCCACCAGCGTCATCACATCGCCGCTGATGTGATAGCTCTCACCGACGCGCCCACGCGCCATCGCCAGCAGGTGTCCCTCGACGATATCATCGACATGCGCCCAGGCGAACGACTGTCCCGCCGGGATCAGCGGCAGGCGGCGCTGCAAATACCCGATCAGCGTATCGCGGATGCCGCTGGTGTCGTCCGGTCCGATCACTGTGCCCGGCTGCACGATCACCAGCGGCAGCCCGGCGGCGATGAATTCCTCGGCGATTTTGTGGGCGTCGGCTTTAGTGCGGTCATATTCGCTGATGTGCGTCCCGGTGAAGCGGTACGACTCATCGACCGCGACGCCGTGCGTGTCCGAGTAGATCGCCAGCGTGCTGGTATACACGCCCTTGCTCACACCCGCATCGCGCATGACTTCCAGTACATGGCGCGTGCCCTCGACGTTGATCTTCTGACCGGGACTGCCGTCGCGCACGCCGACCTTGTACCAGCCCGCGACGTGGTACAGTTGATCCGCGCCGCGCATCGGCGTGACCAGCGATGCCTTGTCGGTGATGTCGCCTTTGTGGACTTCCACGCCGAGCGCGGTCAGGTCTGCCGCTTTTGCTGGGTCGCGCGCGACCGTGACGACCGTTTCGCCGCGTTTGACCAGTTCCCGTGCCAGCTTGCCGCCGATAAAGCCGGTCGCGCCTGTGACGACGATGCGCATGAGCGTGTATCCTTTTTTAGCTGCTCGACGCTATGAGTATAGACGATCCGCCGCCGCGAATCGCGTTACAATGTGCGCGGCAGCTTCATTTACACCTGATTCATCCCTGATTGACCACGAAAAGGATCGACCATGACAGCACTGATGAAAGCGGTAGAGGCGGGCGATGCGGCGCGCGTCAAGGCGTTGATCGCGGCGGGCGAGTCGGTCAACGTGGCGAATGCCTCCGGCGATTACCCGCTGGTGATGGCGGCGTACCTGGGGCACAGCGCGATCGTCGGGATGCTGCTGGACGCGGGCGCCGACCTGACCGTGACCGACCCCGGCATGAAAGCGACCGCGCTCCATGCCGCCAGCTACGCCGGACGACACGATGCTGCCGCGCTGCTGGTGCGCGCCGGGATCGCTGTCGATCAGCAGGGACCGTACAACGGCTACACCGCGCTGCACGACGCGATCTGGCAGAACAATATCGACGTGGCGCGGATGCTGATCGAGGCGGGTGCCGACCTGACGATCAGGAACAACGAAGGACAGACGCCGCTCGCCTTTGCACAGGCGAAACGGCATCACGAGATCGCCGCGATCATCGAGGCGAAAACGCGCGGCTAAGCCATTCCCGTCACGTATTCCAGCACCGTCGGCAAGAGCTGTTTCTTGCGCGACATCATCCCCGGCGCGTCCAGCGTGCCGTCGTCCAGGCGGGCATATGGCAGCGCGGCGACGGCGTGCGGATCGCCCGTGACGATCAGACGCGAACTGCCCTGCACCACGTCGGTCACCATGATGATCGCCAGTCCGAGCGTGTTCTCGACCGCCAGCGTCAGCAGCGCGCCCTTAATCTCGTCCAACCGTCCTGGCAGATCGCGCAGGCTGGTGACCTCGATCTGGGCGATCCCGAACTTGAAGCCGTTTTCCTCGAAAAACTTGAGATCGTTGGCGGCGATCGCGTCCGCCGGGCGATCGCCGATCCCGCCGCTGGACGCCAGCAGCGGATTGCCCAGCTCGACGATCGCCGCGTCGATCGCGGCGGGGTCGGCGTCGGCATCGACCAGATTCGCCAGCACTGCCAGCTTGCGCGCGGCATTCTGTTCGCGGGCGGTCGTGGTCGGGGACTTGAAGATCAGTGTATCGGACAGGATACCGCACAACAGCAGCCCGGCGATCCCCGGCGGCAGGATCAAGCCGAGCGAGGCGGCGCGCTCTGCCACCAGCGTCGAACAGCTTCCGATCGGCTCGATCTGCACGCGGATGGGCAGCGCGGTCGTGATGGTCGCCAGGCGGTGGTGATCGAGAATCTCGATCACGTCGGTGCCCTCCAGACCGGGCAGCGATTGTTCCTGTTCGTTGTGATCGACCAGGATGAAGGTGCGCGGCTGCGCGACGGCATCGGCATGGGCGATCACGGGCGGTGCTGTCATGCCGAAACGATCGAGGGCGAACTGCGTCTGCGCGTTGACGGCGCCCAGGGCGATCGCGCGATACGAGTCGGGCAGCCCGGCGGCGGCGCCGAGCGTCCAGGCATAGCCGACCGCTGAGGCGATCGCGTCGGTGTCGGGGTTGCGGTGTCCGGTGACGATGATGGGGGCGGTCATGCGTGTGTCCTTTAGTGTACGGATCGTTATGGCACATGATGATAGCGAAGCGCCTCTGCAGGGACAAGGCGCTGCATAGCGTTTACGTGAACATGCCATTGCGCGACCCTGTAGAGCGCGTTATCTTCTGGGTGTCACTTCTCCGCACTACACTGGGGTAAGCCGAATGATCAAGCGCATTGGGGTTGTGGGCACGATCGTTTCCATCCTGACCATCCTGACGATGATCGCATCCGCCGCGTGGGTCAGCGCGCAAACGGGTGCGACGCGGGTGTGCGAGGTGCTGGCGACGCTGCGCATCGACGCACTCACCGTCGTCAACGTCGAGGAAGCGCGCGGACAATCCGACTTTGGCGCCCCTGGTGATGAAGTAACTCTCAGCTATGCCCTCGGTCCGCTCGATGCGGCGACTGGGGTCGATTACGGTACATTGGATGAACACCTGGCGCGCTGGTCGGGCGATCTCGAATTCAATCAGCGGGTAGACGCGATCGGATCGCTGGCGAGGCATGTGTGCGCCGACGACTTTGGCGTACTGTTCTGGCTGGTCGAGGACGACTCGACTCCGTTCGGCGCCATCCTGACTCGATTGGGCGCGCCGATGGTGATCGGGCTGTTTCAGGGAGACCAGATCATCCGGCAGCCCGGCAGCTACGTCGTCAACATCACGGGCGTGACCCAGGACGGCAATTTCGACTACCAGATCGATTACAGCATTACCTACGAGGATCAGCCGATTCGTCAGATCGACCTGACGCCGACCGTGTCGCCCTCGCCAACCTTCACCGCGTCGCCGTCCGCCACGCCGTCACCGACGCTCACCGCCACCGTGACGCACACGCCATCTCCCACCGAGACACACACGCCGACCTACACCGTCACGCCGTCGCGGACGCTCAAGCCGACCACGACGCCGACGCCGACTTATACGCCGACGATCACGCGCACGCCGTCCAGCACGCCGACCCCGACGCACACGCCGACGATCGACCTGGGCGCTACAGCCGCCGCGCTGATCATCCAGCAGACCGAGTTCGCCATCCTGGTGCAGCAGCAGCAGCTCGTGCAGACCCAGGATGCCTTCATCGTGTTACAGACGCAGTTCGCCGTGATGCAGACGCAGACCTACGCCGCGCTGTTCCCGTCGGCGACGCCGACCGCCAGCCACACGCCGACGTTCACGGCGACCTATACGCCGTCGCCTACCGCCACCTATACGCCGACCTTCACCGCGACGTTCACGGCGTCCAACACCGCCACCTACACCGCTACCCCGTCGGACACCCCGACCGTGACGCCCACCTACACCCCATCGCAGACTTACACGCCGTCGATCACCCCGACCGCCTCCGATACCCCGCTCCCGTCCGCCACGCCGACGGTCACGGGCACGCCGACGCCGCTGCAATGCGCCGGGACGCTGCCATCGCGCCTGTATCCGGGGCTGCGCGGGCGGGTGACGGCGGGAGGCGTACCCAACCGCGTGCGCCGCACCCCCGGATTATCCGGGGGTCAGTTCGACGAGCTGCCGTCGCTGAGCGAATTCGTCGTCACCGATGGACCGCGCTGTGTCGATGCCTATGTCTGGTACGAGGTCAATGGCAACGGCTGGACGGCGGAAGCCAGCAGCAGCGCCTATTTCATCGAGCCGATCCGGGTGATCGTGCCGCTGGCGGCGCGCTGTTTCGTGTCCGCCAACGAGACGATCCGCAAGCGCGCCATGCCCAGTACCGCCGCCGAGGTGGTCGGTCGGCTGGAGCGCGGCGAAAACCCGTTCGTGGTCGGTCAGCAGGTCGGCGGCGACGGCTTTACCTGGTGGAATCTGGAAGATGGCGCCTGGGTGCGCGAGGATACCGTGAACGAATCCGACGACTCGACCTGTAATGCCGTCCCGGTGACACCATGACGCAGCCGCACAAGAAGCGCGTCTTTATCAGCTATCGCAGCACCGATCACGCCCAGGTCGATGCACTGGTCTCCGACCTGAACAGCAGCGGCGAGGTCGAGGTCTGGCTCGATCGCCAGAAGTTGAAGGGGGGTCAGGCATGGTGGGATACCATCCTCAACGCGATCGAAAACTGTGACGTGGTGATCGCCGCGCTCTCGCCTGCCGCGCTCACCAGCGATGCCTGTAACAAAGAGCGCGCCTACGGGCTGGCGTTGGGGCTGCCGCTGATCCCGGTGCGCATCGATCCCAAGCTCAAAATGGAGACGCTGCCCGCCGAGCTGTCGTCACGTCAAATTCTCACCTACAACGGCGGCAAGCGTGAATTCGACGCGCTCATGGAAGCGGTGCGCGCGGTCGGCACCTACCCCGGCAAGCCGAATCCGGCGCCGCAGCGTCCGGCACCGCCGGTCAACGTGCAGCCCCGCCCGCCTTATGCCGTGATCGCCATCGGGATCGCGCTGGCGATCGCGGTCTTTCTGATCACGCGCGCGATCGCCCCAATCGACCCGCCGACACCGACTCCCGTTTCGAGCAGTACGACTTCGAGCAGTACGACTGCGCCAGCCGAGACCACTGCGCCGAGTACCGACGGCTTGCCCGCCGCGCTGATCTACGAGGGCGCCGACGCGCTGACCGTGCTGCTCACCGACTCCGCCGACCTGAACGGCGTGATTTTGCGCATTACCGCCGCTGAAGTCACGGTCAGCAGCGATTTCGACTTCGTGATCACCGAAGCGGCACGCCTGGGCGCGGGCTTGTGTCTGCGCTATGTACGCGCATCCGGTCAGACGCCGCCGCTGCCGCGCGACTGCAACCCGGATCGCGTCTTCACCCGCCGACTCGCGGATGCCGATGTATTCTGGTGGGACGGCGGGCAAAACGCCGCGCGCACTATCGCCGTCGTACAGAATGGCGTCCAGATTGTGCTGTGTTCGCCATCGTCCGCGCGCTGCGACCTGTCGGGAGGCTGATATGAACGCACCACGCTTAATTCGCCCGCTCGTGATCGGGATGATCGCGCTGGTGGCGCTCGCCGCGTCTGCACAGGACGGCGAGCGCGCGTCCTATATCGTCTTTGCGTCCAACGCCACCGCCGACGCCAACGAGGATGTGCTGATCGTCGATACCCAGGGCAACAACCTGTACAACCTGACTGCCCATCCGGGGCGCGACTGGCACCCGGCATGGTCGCCCGACGGGACGCAGATCGTCTTCACGTCGGATCGCACCGGGGACGCCGATCTCTACCTGATGGATGCCGACGGCACGAATCTGCATCCACTGACCGCCACCCCCTCCGTGAACGAGGGCGCGCCCGCCTGGAGTCCCGATGGCGAACGGATCGCCTATATCGCTCGCACCGACACGGGCACCGACCTGTACATGCTGGCGCTGATCGGCGATGCGACTCCCGAACGGCTGACCGAGGACGGGATCGCCAAAGGCGCGCCCGCCTGGTCACCCGATAATCGCCAGATCGCCTTTTGGCGCGGCACGGGCGAGACAGTGCCGATCGTCGCCGTCGATCGCTTCACGAGGGACGAGCGCGTGATCATCGCGGACGGCAGCAATAATTGGCCTGCTTATTCCCCGACGGGCGATCGGCTGGCGTTCTTCCGCATCGAGGGCGATGCCGCGCGCCTGTACGCCTACGATTTTGCGCGCGACAGCTTCAACTCATTGTCCGACGTGGTGCCCGGCTTCAGCGATCTGCATCCGGCGTGGTCGCCGGACGGATCGCAGATCGCCTTTGCCAGCGATCGCGGCGGACCGTTTCAGATTTACACCCAGATCGCCAACGGCGCCGGCACCGACTTTGGCACCTTTGCGCGTCCGCTGACGGCGCTCAACGGCGCCGCCTACTCTCCCGATTGGCAGCCGATCGCCGCGCCGATCGTGTTCGAGGATGGCGGCGGCTCGATGGGATTGAGCGTGCGCATGGTGCAGGACACCAAGGCGCTGCAAAACGAACTGCTCGACGCCAATGGACGCCTGGATGTGATTGCGCCGACGACGATGCGCGCCGACGAGGTGGTGACGGTGCGCGTCGAGCTGCGTTCACAGGCGCTGATCGACGGTGCCGCCCCCTCCAGCCTGCCGCCGCCGCTCGATCTGGCGGCGCGGCTGACTCAGGCGGCACCAGTCTACACCTACATGGGGGCGCGGCTCGACGGCTTTGACCTGGACTCGTTTCAGATTCGCCCCAATCCAACCGACTATGTAATCCAGGTCGATCCGACAGCGGTCAATTACTGGGAGTGGCGGCTGCGTCCGGTCGATCGCGGTGTGAACGGGCTGCAAGACCTGATCGCCACCGTTTACTTACCGTCGCAGACGCGCGGCGGCGTGACCAGCCAGGTCGTGCTGCTCGACGCCGACATCTCGATCGAGGTGACCGCGCCACTGGCGACACCTGTTGGTCCGGTCACGCCGACTGCACCCGCGATCGCCACGCCCGATCCGGCGATCCGCGTCATCTACACCTCGTCGGAACGCTTTTCGCTGATCGTGCTGCGCCCGATCGATGTGCAGGGGCTGCGCATCGCCGCCAGAGCGCGCGAAGAATCGCTGGCAGGGGTGTTCGACGCCATCGACCTGTCTCAGGGCATGGCGCAGCCGAGCATGTGTCTGCATTTCGTGCGCTTTGAAGGACGATCGCCGATCCCGCGCGCCTGCGAAACGCGCGAAAATTTTACACGCGAACTCGGTCGGTCGGATGTGTTCTGGTACGACTTTGCCCGCGAGACCGGGATCGACACCATCATCCGGGACATCAATGCCGGCACCACGCTGGCGATCTGTTCCGCGTCTGATGCCGACGGCTGCGCCGTCCCGAATCTGCCGTAATCTGCCGTAATGCGCCGTTATACAAAGGGGAACCCCATCATGCACCCGCGCCGCTTTTCGATCACGATCGCCCTCGCCCTGGCGCTGATCGCCGCCGTCGTGATCGCGCCGCGATCCGCCACCGTCACCCGCGCCCAGGACATCGCCCGCACCACTCGTTTCGACGACGCGCTGCTGATCGCCTTTGTCAGCAACCGCGACGGCGACGAGGACATCTACGTCATCCCCTGGGATGGCTGGGAGGGCTGGGACACGCCGATCACCCCGCTCAATCGCACGCTCAACGATCAGAACGCCCGCGACTGGGCGCCCGTCTGGAGTCACGACGGCGCGCGCATCGCCTTCAACAGCGATCGTGACGGCGCCGACCGCATCTACATCATGGATGCGGACGGTCTGAACGTGCGTCCGCTGTTCAACGACAGCATCTCGACCGATCTGGCACCCGCGTGGAGTCCCGACGGGGCGCGCATCGCCTTTGTGAGCGATCGGGGCGGGATCGGACGCGATATCTATGTGGCGAACGCCAACGGCACAGACATAGCGGCGATCACGCGCGGCGGCGCGATCAAGGGCGATCCGGTCTGGACACCCGACGGTCTCGGACTGACTTACTGGGAACGCCAGATCGACGGCGTGCTGCAGGTGCTGACCGTCGAGGTCGCCAACCCGTCCCGCATACGACCGGGCAGCTTCAGCCGGGGCGCGACCGGCATGGCGTTCTGGTCGGCGGACGGCGCGCGCTTATTCTACGAGAGCGACCGCGACGGCGATTATTTCCGGCTCTACAGCGCCGACAGCAGCGGCAACGGCGCGCGCGCGCTGACCGATGCCGGCGTCCACAGCGGACGCGCGACGATCGCACCCGACGACTCGCTGATCATCTTCACCAGCGACCGCGATCAGAGCGATGAGCTGTATCTCAGCAACGCTGATGGCAGCGCGGTCGAGCGCCTGACCGACAACCTGTGGTCGGATCACTCCCCCGCATGGCAGCCCGCCGTCCCCTCCAATGCCGCGCCGATCGTCGAGCCGACTCCCGCTCCGACGTCCGAGCCGACTCCGGGCGCGGCGCCGTCGGGCAGCTCGTTCGTCGGAGCGCTCGGTCAGAGTGGGAACGGCTTCGAGATTCACCCGATCGGGTTGCAAACGCTGCGCGACGCCTACGGTATCACGGCATGGCATCAGGCGGGCTGGCGCGGGCAGGGGATGCGCATCGGCGTGATCGACCTGGGCTTTGGTGGGCTGTTCGCTCTGGAGTCGAGCATTGGACGCAATATTGTCACCCCGCCGCTGGACGACCGCCGCAGCTATGACGTGGACTCCAACGATCACGGTCGGCGCGTGCTGGAGGTGATCAACGCGGTCGCCCCCGACGCCGAGCTGTTCGCGTGCAGGTACGATGGCGCGTTTGGCGGCTTTGAGGCGTGCAAGGACTTCTTGGCGCAGGAACAGCGCGTCAACGTGATCAACCATTCGGCAGGTCTGCCCGTGTTTCCGCTGGACGGCAGGAACAATTGGGCGCGCGAAGCCAGCGACGCCAACGACCTGAATATCCTGTGGATCAACTCGGCGGGCAACTTTCAGCAGGGCTTTTATTCAGCGGACTTCAACGACGTGGACGGCGATGGGCTGCACGAATTCGTCGGCGGGTCGCAGCCGATCGAGGCGCTGGAATTCCAGCTCGACTCGCCCTATCGCGGCAATATCATCCTCACCTGGGAGCAGCAGTCCGGCACCAGCGCCGATTTTGACCTGGAGATCGTGGACAGCGCCGGGCGCATCATCCGCGAGTCAAAGGTGCGCCAGGGCGTGAACACCGCCGACGGCGATCCCGTGCAGCCCGCCGAGGCGATCCTGCTCGACGTGCGCGAGTCGTTCGCCGTGCGCATCCGCGATGCGGGCAGGTCGTTCGGCGTGGTGCGGCTGGCGCTGGTGGTGGAGTATCTGAGTATCGACGAAGCGAATATCCCGAACACCTCGCGCGATCGCACCTCGATCGCCCCGGCGGACTCGGTGCGCGTGGTCAGCGTCGGCGCGGTGCAGACGATCGAGCAGGCGGGCGGCGCGGGCGCGGTGCGTCTGGTCGATCGGCTGGCGCCGTACAGCTCGTTCGGCTTGATCGGGGAGGCGCGCTACAACAAACCGGATGTGATGGCATACGGCGATCTGGCGATGCTGGATGGTACGCCGTTCTTTGGCACATCCGCCGCCGCGCCGATCATCGCCGGGGCGATGGCGCTCTACTGGACGACCGAGGACAACCTGACGACCGCACAACTGCGCGATCGCTTCTTCGCAGAGGCGGTCTACCGCCCTGACGACTATTCCCCGATCACGCACGGGCAGGGCGTGATGCGGCTGCCCCCGCCGCCCGCCCGGTTTGGCGGAGGCGCGACCACAGGCAGCGCCGCCGCGAAGATCGTCTTTCCGCAGCCCGATGTGACCGTCGTTGTCGAGTCGATCCCGCAGTGCGGTGGCTCGCCCGCGCGCCTGTCGGTCGGGGAAGAGGGCTATGTCAATTACAACCTCGGTCTGTTTTTGCGCGCCGAACCTGGCACCACCAGCACTCGCATCGGGCCTGCCGCCGGATTGCAGTTGGGCGAGGAATTCGTCGTGCTGGACGGACCCGCCTGTGGGGGATCGACCAGTTGGTGGCAGATTCAGTTGAACGACGGCGCGATCGGCTGGCTCGCGGAAGGCGAAGATTATTATCTGACCGCGCCGTCGAATTACGTCAGCGCCGAGCTGCCGACCGTCTACGACACCACCTGTCCGAACGCGCCGGATATGGAAGTGGCGATCGGGGATCGCGTGCTGATCCAGAATCAGCCCGCTGGCGGACTGACATTGTGGCGGCGCCCGAATCGACGCGACATCATCGGCGGTATGGAAGAAGGGGCGGAACTGCACATCCTGGGCGGACCGGTGTGCAGCGTCGATCGCGCCATCCGCCGCTGGTACGTGCGCGTGGTGGACGGACGCTGGCAGGGCCACGAGGGCTGGACGAGCGAGGCGCGCCCGACCGAGCGCTGGCTGGCGCGACGCGGCGCCGGGTAGCCGGGACGCATAACCATGCGTCCACCTGTGGGTTTGGTATGCCGGGTGTGGCACACCAAACCCCGACGATCCCGTGCATAGATGGGTGCGCGGGAATGGGCATAGAGACGGATAACCATGTGTTCGGCTTGAATAGGGTCGGCGCATACGGTTTGACGGCGTTGTTAATCTGCTGCTAAGGTTACACGCCGTCGTTTTACTTTATGATACCTAATGAAAATTAATTCAGTAACGAGGTGTGTATGCTGGCGGACAGAAATATCAACGAGTCGAGAGAGCGACTGCTCAATGCCGCCGAAGCGTTGTTCATCGACAGCGGTTTCGCCGCGATCAAGCTGAAGCATATTGCCGAGCGCCTCGGCGTGAAAGAATCGTCGATCTACTATCACTTTCCCAAAGGCAAGGAAGACCTGTTCGTGGCTGTCATGCACCGCAGCCTGAGCCGCCACCGTCACGGGGTGAGTGCCGCGATCGCGGCTGCCGGAGACGATTGGATCGCTCAACTGCGCGCGGTCTGTCACTGGCTGGTGTCGCAGCCCGCAATGGACGTGATGCGGCTGAGTAAATCCGATTTGCCCGCGATCGATCCCGCTGCCGCTCTGGAGATCGAAGAGGCGATTTACACCTCGGTCAACCTGCCGATCAAGCAAATTCTCGATCAGGCAGCCCAGTCGGGACACGCCTCGATCGCGGATTCCGATTTACTCGCGGGCATGTTGATCGCCACCGTCGCCTCGATCGACATCATCAAATCGCGTTGGAATCCCAGGAGCAAGATCGAGATGGTCGATATTCTGCTGGATTCATGGGTGGATGGTCTGCGGCGCATCACCCGTTGATCAATGCGCGATCTGAAGTTTATCCGGTTTTTCGATAATGGACTTTTTTTCTGGCGCCAACCTAATGAAAATTCATTAGTTGACGCACCCATTCGATCACAATTTCGATCACAATAGGGAGAACAGTTCGTGAATAGATGGAGCGACATTCTGGCAGTCATCGTGACGGGTGTCCTGACCGTAACGCCCACGTTTACGGTGTCAGTGGCACAGACAGCGCCACCCGAAATACAGTTCGTGCAGACCGACATGTTGAACATCGCCTACGAGACGCAGGGCGCCAGCGACGGCGAACCCGTCATCCTGCTGCACGGCTTCCCCGATGATATTCGCGCCTGGGATGCGGTGGTCGCGCCACTGAGCGCACAGGGCTTCCGCACCTATACGCCCTACTTACGCGGCTACGGCGCGACGACATTTCTCGACGATGCAGCGATGCGCAGCGGACAAAATGGGGCACTGGTGCAGGATGTGATCGCCTTTGCCGACGCGCTCGGTCTGGATCGCTTCATCCTGGTCGGGCATGACTGGGGCGCGCAAGCCGCCCAGGGAGTCGCCGCCCTCTACCCGGAGCGCGTCAGTCACCTGATCAGCTTTGCGCCCTATTCGCTGACCTGGAGCGATTATCAGGAAGGAGCGCCGGACTACGCCCAGATTCGGGCGCTGTGGTATCAGAATGTCCTCAATCAGGATATGGGCGAAGGCATTCTGTACGGCGATCGGCGTGGCTTCAGCCGTTATCTCTGGGAAACCTGGTCGCCCACCTGGGATGTCTCCGACGCGGAATTCGAGGCGACCGCGCCCTCGTTTGACAACCCGGATTTTGTCCCAGTCGTGCTGCACGCCTATCGATCGGGCTACGGCGCCGCGATCAACGATCCGCGCTATGATGCGATCGAGGCACAGATGGCGGCGCGTCCGCCGATCACGGTCCCGACGACTATTCTGTTGGGCGCGGACGATGGCATCAACATTTTCAACCCGTCGATGCTGGAGCAAAGCAGCGACTTCACCGGGGACTACAGCGCCAGCGTGCATGAAGGGGTCGGACATTTCATCCACCGCGAACGCCCGGATGTGGTGATCGCGGCGATCACCGCCGCAGGCGCGTAGGGACGCACACGGACGCATCGCAGGGACGCATAACGCCTGGTCCGCGTGGGATAGGCGGACGTATAACCATGCGTCCGCCTATCCATCTACCTCTACAGCTAACTCTACAGCGTCCAGAATTTGTCCAGGGCTGCCGCCACATCGTCCATGCGCTCGAACTGCGGCAGCCCGCGCGTCGGGGTGATACGTTCACCAAACCAATTCGGATGTTCGCGCAGCAGCATCGGCAGCGCGTCAAATTTGACATAGGGATCACGGTCGTACAACACCAGCGTGGGCAGCGTCAGACTCAGGTAAGTGGTCAGCACGTCGGGGCTGAACAGCCCCCCACTGACGAACGCGACAGGCGCAAAACGGGCGCCCGGCTGGTGCGCGGTCGCTATGGCGTACTCGACCAGACCGGGATCGGGATCGCCAAAGAAACTTTGCTGTAGAAACCAGCGGATGCTCGCCGGGGTCGCCAGCAAATCGAAGAATGCCTGACTCCATAGTGGAAAACCCAGGAAGGCGCGCGCGGCGTCGCTCCAGCCGTTGGCTTCAGCGGTCTGGACGCCCACGCGCGATTCTGGACGCGACAGCCCACTCGGCGAGATCAGCGTCAGCGATCGGAACAACTGCGGACGAAAGACGGCGGCGCGCGCCGCGAATTCGCTTCCCAACGATAAGGCGATCACATCCGCTGGATCTTCGCGGGTGGCGACACGCTGCATGAATTCAAGCAGCGCGCCCGTGTAATGCGCCGGGCTGTAGCGGCTGTCGGCACGCTCGGAAAAGCCAAAGCCAGGCAGGTCGATCGCGTAGACCGGGCGCGTCCCGCGATAACGCTCGAAAATCGGACGCATCTCGTAGGCGCTGGCGGCGGCGTTGACACTGTGGATCAGCACCAGCGGACGCCCACTGCCGCTGGTGTCGGCGTAGTAGCTGATGAATCCTTCCGACTCGCTGCGAAAACGGACTTGTTCAGCGTCGATCGCCGGAGCCAGCTCGACCGCGTGATCGACCCCGAAGCGGCTGTACGCGATCCAGGCGGCGACAGCGACCAGTCCGCCGCGTGTCAGGGTGCCGAGCAGTGAGGGTTTGCTTTCGTCTGTCATGCCGATCCTTTCACCACAAATGTCAAAAAAAAGACGAACGCATCGTCATGCGTCCGTCGTAGCGACGCATCACAATGCGTCCGTGCAATTACAGCGCCGGACGTGCGTCGAGCGTGACAGGCAGCTCGATCACCTCTGTACCATCACGGACGACCGTCAGCGTGACGGTATCGCCGGGGCGCGTCTGGCTTGACAGATAGGCGATCAGCGATGGCATCCCAGTGATCGTCTCGCCGTTGATGGCGGTGATGATGTCCACGCGGGTGAAGACCTCGAAGCCGTCCACCTCACGGGTACCACTGGCATTGCGCACGCCGCCGCGCGCCGCCGGAGCGCCCGGCTCGACGCCAGAGACGACCACGCCACGCGCGTTGTTGGGCAGGTTCAGCGCCTCGATCAACGCCAGGCTGACATCGCCGCCGCGAATACCGAGGTAGCTGTAATCGACGCTGCCGTCGGCGATCAATTCCGCCGCGACCCGGATGACCAGATTGCTCGGCACCGCAAAACCGATGCCGGAGTTGCTGCGCGACTGGCTGATGATCTGCGAGTTGACGCCGATGACTTCGCCGTTCAGATTCAGCAGCGGTCCGCCGCTGTTACCCGGATTGATGGCGGCGTCGGTCTGGATGACCTCACCGATCTGATAATCGCCCAGCCCGTCGATGGTGCGACCGAGCGCGCTGACGATGCCGCTGGTCAGTGTCCAGGGTTGGTTGAACGGCGAGCCGATGGCGACCACTTCCTGACCGATGTAGAGCGCGTCGGAGTCACCGAGGGGGACGGGCTGCAATTCCGCGCTCGGACGCTCGACCTTGATCACCGCCAGGTCGGAGTCGTAATCGATGCCGATCAGTTCGCCGCGATAAATACTGCCGTCGCGGAAATTCAGCTCGATACGAATGGCGCCATCGACGACATGGGCATTGGTGACGATGTGTCCCTGCATGTCGATGACGAAGCCGGTGCCGGTGCCGCCGCTGAATTCCTCATCGAAAAACTCGGAGCTGGGCGCACGCGCCACCACGTTGATCGAGACGACCGACGGGCTGACGCGGTTGTAGATGCCGGAATAGACGCCTTCACTCTCCAGCACCGTATCGATCACCGACCGGCTGACGGCGGTGCTTTGCGGAAAGGTGATCGGCTGTTGGGCAGTGCCAGGGGCGATCGCAGAGACCGCGATCAACAGCACGACAATCGCGGCTGCGATCGTCAGGGCTGCGGTCGCGCCCACACGCATAGGTTGACGGTTCATGGCTCATACTCCATTGCAGGATATGTATCTCATCAGCTTACGACGCGCCGATGAGTTATTCCTGAGTCGTAAGTTAGCCCGATGCAAGATCATTGTAAAGCGACAGTTTACATGTGTGTGTGCAGGTGAGCTGACCCGTTTACACACGTCCGTGCGGTGGAACACCCCAGGCGGTGTCCCACCGACGGTAAGTCAGGCGATCACCCGGCACGAATTGGTCAGATCACCGATCGCGTCGGCGCTGACCGTCACCACATCGCCATCACTGAGTGAGCGCTGCGGGTTCATGCCGCTGCCCACACCCGACGGTGTGCCCGTCAGGATCACATCCCCCGGATCGAGCGTGATCTGGCTGCTGATATAAGCGATCAGCGCCGCCACGCCGAAGACCATATCGCTGGTATTGCCATTCTGCATCAGCTCGGCGTTCACCATCGTGCGCAAGCCGACATTCTGTGGGTCGGGGATGGCGTCTTTGGTGACGATCACCGGACCGAGCGGGCAGAATGTGTCCAGCCCTTTGGCGCGCGTCCACTGGGAATCGCTGTTTTGCAGATCGCGGGCGGTCACATCGTTCGCCAGGGTGTAGCCAAAGACGTACTTGAGCGCATCGGCTTCGCTGACATTTTTGGCGGTTTTACCGATCACGACGGCGAGTTCGCACTCCCAATCGACCTGGTTGGTGATGCTGGTGCGCCAGGCGATCGTGTCGCGGTGCCCGATGATCGCGCTTGGCAGCTTGGCGAACATCAGCGGGCTGTCGGGCACCGCGCCGCCCGTCTCTTTGGCGTGTTCAGCGTAATTCTTGCCGATAGCGATGATCTTGCCGGGGATGAGCGGCGCCTTGATCGTCGCGCTCGCCAGCGGAAAGCGCTCGTAGGTGCGCGACGGGGTGATACCGCGTCGGATCAGGCTGCGCATATTGTTGTCGGGCCAGGCGAGACCGTAGAGCGTCTCACCTTCCAGCTCACCCAGGATAGTCCGTCCGTTGACCTCGAAAATACCGATTTTCATGATTGTCCTTTTAGCCTCGTGTCGCCCATGCCATACCGCGTGCGATGATCGTTTTGGGTTCTGCTGCCTGGAAATCCTGCATGTCGTGACCGAGCGCACAGTAAAAGACGCGCCCCGCGCCCCACATCCGTTTCCACACGACTGGCATGACCGTTCCCGCCACCCAGGGCGTGTGCGCGCCGCTGAAGGTGGTGGTCGCCAATACCTGATTGGAAGGATCGACGTGCATGTAATACTGTTCCGAGTGCATGTGAAAATCGTCGATCCCGGCGGTGATCGGGTCGGTGTGGTCGGTGATATGGACGGTGTAATCGAGATGATTGCCCGGATGTGCCACCCACTGTCCGCCGACCATGAACTGATACTCGGTATTGTTTCTGAACGAGTCGCCCATAGTACCATGCCAGCCCGCGATTCCGGCGCCCGCCTCTACCGCGTCGAGCAAGCCACGTTCCTGCTCGTTGGTGAGCGTGCCCATCGTCCACACAGGGACGATCAGGTGGACCAGGCGCAGCGCGTCGGCGTCGAGAAACGAGTCGAGCGAGTCGGACACGGTGACATGATACCCGTCCTCACGCAGTAATCCGGCGAACAACTCTGCCGTCTCGTGCGGCTGGTGCCCATCCCAGCCACCATAGACGAACAGCGCCGATTTATCATATGTCATAGGGGACCTGACCTTTTCAGATGCGTATATGGCTCGTCCCCTGATTGTAACGAAATTCACTCAGGAAATGTGATCACGAACAGGCAGGCAAACCAGCGAATTATAGATCATGGCACGCTGCTGTTATTGCATTGTCGTTCCGATAGCAACTGAAAGATGTGCTGAAGCAAAACGCCAATTTTCATCATCATGCTGTACCACAGCAACAAACCGAACAAGATCCTCCATTGCGTGGTCGTTAACCTTCAGTCGGCACACCCCCTCAGCCACCAGCCACGCGATTACGCCCGTCACCTGTACCGAATGCCACTGCCAATCAAAGCGCAGATACTCCGTCAGTTGCCAATCGCGCGCCGCTTGCTGGCGAATGGCATTGGCGCCTATGCAGCGTTCGGTCGATTCTGGGCCGGTATAGATAGTCTGATCACCGGGTACAAAAAGTGCCATATACTGCTCAATATTGCGCTCAACATGCTGTGCCGTCCACTCATTGAGCAGGCTTAAAATCTTTGTTTCGGCATCAGTTGGATGTGACATTGATTCTCTCTTTTCCGGTTGGTAGAGGCGTCCCAATGCCAACGCGCTGACGGATAAACTGACCGGTTTGCAGCGTCTGAACAATACAGTGGGCAAGATTGCCAGCGCTGATATGACCCTGACTGTTCTGAGGGTGATAATTTACTGCTGTGACATAATCACCGTCCGCAGTTCCATCTTTGATGGTTGGCGGGCAGAATAATGTCCATTCCAGTTTGCTCGCTTGCAGTGCTTGAAAAACCAGATCATGATCGTGATTGACATGCTTCAATGCTTCAGGATAAGAAGGCAAATCACGGTTTAGCCGCTGCTCATCCGCTTGCAGCATCCCGGCGCCCGCAATAACTGCAATCCTTTGGATACCTGAGGCTTCAGCCAATGGAATGATATAGCGCAACCAGCTGCTGACGACCGGATCGTCACGGGTAAAATCACGCGCACCCAGTGCAGAGACAATGCAGTCCTGCCCCTCAAGCGCAGCCTGCAAATCCGCAGCATGATCCAACTCCCCCTGCATAATGTGGAGCTGTTCATGCTGAATCGAAAAGGCAGACTGGCGCGTGAAGGCGGTGACGCGCATCCTGTTTTGCAACGCTTGCTCAACAACCTGCTGACCTGCTTTACCCGTTGCACCAAAGACGATAATCGATTTGGCAGTCATAATTGTCTCCATCTGTATTCAGATGTATTCAGATATTTTTTACAGCGATGAGTGTTCCAGAGCCATAGGGCAGGACGACGGTAGTAAAGGTGTTATCCTGTGCCAGTTCTGTGAGGAAGGCTGCCATACCCCGTGAACGACCAGCATCAAATCCACCGCCTGAGGTTCCTTCAAGCGCATTATGTGCCGTCAACATGCCACCGACACGCAGCATAGGAGCAATCGCTTGAAAGTAAGCAGGGTAACTTTCCGGGTCGGCATCCATAAACACAAAATCAAATGGCGCTTCCCGTTCCATCTGTCGTAGGGTGTGATTGGCATCGCCTTCGACCAGTGTCACCCGTTCAGCTACCCCCGCCCGTTCATAAGCGGCGCGAGCGACCTGAGCATGTTTGCTGGAAAGCTCCAGCGTAAACAATCTTCCGCTGGCAGGGAGTGCGCGAGCCATCCATGTGCCACTGTAACCGCCTAATGCGCCCAATTCCAATACTTTTTGGGCATTCACCGACTTCATCAAGACCTGAAGTAAGCGCCCTTCTTCGGCATTCAAGCTGATGGAAGGCAGTCCGCTGCGCCGCGCCTCGGTTTGTATCCAACGGAGGATGTCGTCTTCGGGGGCGAACAACTCCTGGACATCCATTTTTTTGTCACGTCTCATGATGATATTAACCCTGCTATATGGTTAGGTTGGGCTTCGAGTACGTCAATGATTCGTTGTGGTGTCACCGCCCCTGAACTTCTCTGCTGCCCAGTGATGAGATTGCCGTCAACAAACAGACTGCGTTTGGTCATTTTGTGACTCTCCTCAATCGAATTGTCCGGTTGGGCGGATCATAATTTCGCTCACATCGACATGCGGCGGTTGGCTCATGGCATAGAGAACAGCCCGTGCGACATCTTCGGCATTAATCATGGGGGTCGCATCATCGTCTGGCTCAGAAAATGCGGTGTCTACGCGCCCCGGCATCACAAGCGAAACTCGTACTCCGGTGCCACGCAATTCTTGACGAATGGTTTCAGCCATGCCGGTAATTGCCCACTTAGTCGAACTGTAGAGCGAACCGGGCAGAAAAAACCGTCCCAAGACTGATCCGACTAACAACAGATGTCCTTTCGTTTTGACAAGCTCTGGCAGCGTGGCACGCACGGTTAACGCTGTGCCGTAAACATTGGTCATAATCATCTCACGCCATTCGTCCGGGGTAGCGTCCCCCTGATAAAAGCTCCATGCCCCTTTGGCTACGCCAGCATTCGCCAGTGTCATATCCAACTGCCCAAAATGCTCCAAAGTCAGCGCGGTGATCCGTCCCCAATCTTGCCAATGGGTGCTGTCACCCTGTAACGCCAGCGCATGAGCGCTGCCGCCAAGCTCATCAGCGAGAGTTTGGATAGATGACTGTGAGCGAGCAACAAGGACGACCCGATAGCCAGCCTGAACTGACTGACGCGCAACAGCCGCACCAATTCCGCCTGATGCACCGGTGATAAGCAATACTTTGTTCATTGAGTTAAGCCTCGCTTTTTAATCCCTAAGCTCAAGCATATAAATAATGGAAATTAAAAAAAATGGAAAAAGACGGGCGAAAAATGTTAATTTTCGCGCCACTGGTGGCGGTAAGCGAGGGGTGTTAAAGCGGTGTCCTGTTTGAAAAGCTTGCCAAAATGATAGGGGTCGTGATAACCAAGCATCTCAGCGATTTCTCTGACGGAATGCGGGGTAAACTGTAATAAACGTTTTGCTTCCAGCAGGATACGTTCATTAATCATTTGTTTGGCTGACCGTCCCACCACCCGGTATAAGATTTTGGAGAGATCATCGGAACCAAGCGTAAGCTGCCTGGCATAGTAGCCTACGTTGTGATGTGAGGCGAAATGCGTCTCCAACAGTACGAGAAAATCTCGATATCGTTGATAATCCAACGATGTAACCCCTGATTGATCCAAGTGGGCTGTTTCATACAGGCGCTGGATGCGTATCAGCAGTGCATTGAGAATAAAACGCATAAAATCGTATTTGTTTGATACGTTTTCACGGGTGTATTCGCTGCTCAACAACGCTATTAAATCCGCATAATCGATGGTTTCGGCAGAAGGGATGACTACATAATCTGGACGACTTAACTGATTAAACAATATAAGATTACCGCCGGTCGGATCTGTGAGCAGCAAAGTCTCGTCTCTAAAACCAATCGCACAAGCTGTTAAAGCGCCTGTTTCTTCGATGAGATGAATTTGCCCGCGTGTGATCAGTGCGATGCTCTGCGACGGAAGTTCGATAGACTGTCCATCAACCTTATGAAGAGCATAGCCCGACTGCACCCAGATAATTTCATGATAATCGTGCCGATGCGGAACATAGGCTTCTTCGCCAGCATAAGTCCAATCCTCAAAATAATCCACAAAAATTGGGCTTTGATACTCTGTCGCTAAGGTAATGTATGGAACAGGGTTACGGAATGATGATTTCATATTTTGACAAACGCATCGATTCTAAAATATCAATAGTAGCTCACGTGGCATAGTGCGTCCATGAATTTCTTTACAGCACGGGTTGATGATCCGGGGGCACAACCGGAATGTCCTCAAGTCACACACACCAGCCCGCTTCACCCCCCATGCACCAGTGCGCGTGCGCGACCGAGTGTGTATCGCGCGTGGCGACCGTCGCGCTCACGGTCTGACGCGGCTGCATCCCATAGCCCGCCAGCCAGATCGTGCGCGCCGGGAGTGTGCCGTCGCAGTGCGGACAGCGATCGCCGCGCAGCACACCAGCAGGCAGAGTCGCGCCCGCCAGCAGCCGACTCGACTCGTCCTCGCTCAATGTCAGGCGTGTGCCGCAGCGTCCGGTCACGGGTTCGGCGATCGACGCGGTATACCCACCCTGCCTGCAAATGGGACAGGTGAGCGCGTACAGTGCCAGCTCGACCGCGACCGTCGGCGCCAGCCGCGCCGCCTCCGAGAATTTCACACCACCGCTCACCAGCGCCGTAATGAAGTCGTCCAGCCCGATGGTGCGCTTGTCGAGATAAATATAGAAAGTCTCATCGGCATTGGCGATCAGGTGAAAGAGGGGCAGATCGCGCCGCGCTATCAGCGCTTCTTCGCCGTGTGCGGGCGATCCGCCGGGCGCGCGCCGAAAGAGCCAGCAGCCGCGCGCACCGTCACGCGCATAGCGCGCCTGCCGCTCGATCGCCTCACGCAGCTTGAGCGGACTCCACTGCACCTCGAACGCCAGCCTGACCGTCCCGCGCGCCGCCAGCACATCGGCGCGCCAGTCGGCGCCGATCGCCTCGACCGTGACCGCGTAACCCGCACGCTCGCACGCCGCCGCGACGATCGTCTTGGCGCGCTGGTGCGCGGGGGATTCGTGGTAGGCGGTCATGAGGGGGTGTGAGACAGGCGCGACATGAGCAGGCGCATCATAGGCAGACGCATGGTTATGCAGTCCCTACGAGCGGCAGCCGACTTGCTGATCGACCTGTTCGCGGTAGCCGATCGCCCATTCGTGCATGGCGAACAGGATCGGCTTGAGCGTAATCCCCAGGTCGGTCAGCGCGTATTCCACTTTGGGCGGCACCTGCTTGTAGACCTCACGATGCACGATGCCGTCCGCCTCCAGCTCGCGCAAATGCTGCGTCAGCATCTCGCGGGTGACGCCAGGGATCAACCGTTGCAGCTCGCCAAAGCGCCGCACGTGGTCGAACAGATGATACAGAATGATCGGTTTCCACTTGCCGCCGATGATGGCGATCGTCGTCTCGATCGGACAGTGCGTCCAGCTGGTCTGTACTCGTTCTGACAGCATCGATCCTGCCTTTAGTCTGCTTTTCCTGACTATGTACGAAAAAACTGCGTACTGGTCAGTGTAGCGCATCAGGCGCATGATGCCCACATCGACTCGACCTATGGAGCACGGAAACAAATCCAGAACATGCTTGAGGTGGACGCATGGTTATGCGTCGCTGCGGCAGCTTCGTTTTGGGAACTCCATTATTGCAGGCTGATTGCAGCCGAAAGGGACATGTAAATGCACGTTCTCGTTTATGGTGGCACCGGATCACAGGGGAGCGCGATCGTCGCGCGGCTGCTGGCGCGCGATCATCAGGTGACAGTGGTGACGCGCACGCCCGAAAAAGCGGCAGCGCTGGCAGCACAAGGGGTGCGCGTGGTGCAGGGCGATATGAACGACGCCGACAGTCTGCGCGCCGCCAATCAGGGGATCGACGCGGTGGCGCTGACGATCACATTCGGCATCTGGTCGCTGGAACAGGGTCTCGCCTACGCGCAAAATGCCATCGACGCCGCAAAAGCTGCGGGCGTCAGGCGGATCGTCTATAACGCGATCGGTCCGGTGCTGCCCTATCAGACGGGCAGCGTCACCTACGATCTGCGTCCGCGCGTGATCGAGGTGCTGGCGGCGAGCGGTATCCCGTATGTGGTATTTCAACCGGGCATCTACACCGAGAATCTGCTCGGACCCTGGACGCGCGCCGGGATCATCGAGCGCGGTGTGATCACCTGTCCGATCGCGGCGGACGAGCCGATTGCCTGGCTGCCGACTGCCGATCTCGCAGCGTTGATGGTGGCGGCGATCGAGCATTCCGCGCTGGTCGGCGCCCAGTTCCCGATCGGCGGACTCGAACACGTCACCGGAACCGAGCTGGCGGCGCGGTTCACCAGGGCACTCGGTCGAGAGATACGCTATGAAGCCCTGTCGGTCGAGGATTTTGGCACGCTGCTGGACGATCTGATCGCGCCAGGGGCAGGCGCCGCTGTGTCTACGGGGTATGCGATCCTGCGCGACAACCCCCGGTCAGCGCTGTTTTCAGCCGATATGGGCGCGGTGCTGGAGGCGCTGCCCGTGCCGATGACCACGCTCGACACCTGGCTGGCACAGATGGCGCCGCTGTTCGCCGCCGAGCGCAGCGCATAGCCCGGCTGAGTTGACGTGCACGTGAACTTCGCAGCATTATTTCTGCCTGTCCATGTGGCGATGTTGTTGGGATTGAGCGCGCGCGCCGCCCGATCGCCAGCACGACGTACCAGGCGCGCTTGTCGATCGGGGGTCTGGTGATGGGTGGTTAGCTCACCCGTCGCAAGATGCTGCTTATGGCACGTTTCGCCCGTCCCGACGTGCACTATGATGTCTCTACAGGCATCAGAAGCTCAATCGAGGACAAAATCATGCAGCAGGTTATGCACACGCTCGAAAGTGTCAGCCAGACCTGGGGCGAAAACGCCCGCTCTGCTTTGGAGACGATGATCGAGAAATATGGTCAGCCCGACGAATTTTCCGCGTCCCAGGCGATCTGGCACAACAACGCACCCTGGAAACGCACGATCGTGCAGCGTGACGAGGTGCATCACGACTTCCCGGCGCACCATTTCGACGTGCTGGAACAGTTCATCGCTTATCGCGTGCCGGTCGATAAGTACGACGAACTGGCTGCCTACGATGGCAGCTTAATCGTCGAGCGCACCAAAGGCGTCATTTCGGCGCGCTGCGCGGGCGAAGAGATGAATTTCGTGGCGATCAATCTGGCGCACGATATCGTCACCGGCAAACACACCGTCGAGTCGGCGCGCACCGAATACGTGAAGTTGTACGAGGCATATCAGAACGACGAAAAGCCGGACTCGACTCAGCGTTTCCTGTTCACGCTGCCGACTGAAACGACCGGTGACCCGGATGTCAAGATGACCCAGGATAAGGCGTAAATCTGTTTTGCGAGGGGTGTGGCACAGCACACCCCGTACCGATGACCACGCTCGACACCTGGCTGGCACAGATGGCGCCGCTGTTCGCCGCCGAGCGCAGCGCACAGCCCGGCTGATCGCGTCCCCAGCGTCATCACACAGACAAGACCTGCAGACGAGACGCCGCCCACCAGCGGCGTTTTCGTTTTCCTGGCTGCATCGGCTCGATCATGCCGACAAAAAGCCCGATCCACATTTACGAAATTCGCATATACTACCCTGTAAGGGCGCATAATGATGCGTCGTCATGCCGATCGCGGCGTGTTTCGCGCCGCTTCGCCTCGTCCGCCGGAAAGCGTGTCGATCGAAAGTGAGCATGTGTCATGGCAGACCCGATCCCGGTCAACAGCCGACGCGATCGCAATCCGCCCGTTCCCGCGCCGACTCCATTTGGGGGCGGTGTGCCGCTCGGCAACCTGCCCGCGCGTCCACCGCTGCCCGGCGCCAATGCCAACCCGTTCGCTGCTGCCCGTGCGGGCGCACAACCTATGCCCGCGCGTCCCGCCTTCAATCCACCCCCACCGCCACTC
>DAOTUN010000050.1:0-66989 GCA_034437395.1 Anaerolineae bacterium
CGTCCTGATAGCGGATTTCGAGCAACCCGTCTGGGGTAAATGCCATTGCCGAATACTCAAGGATAAAGACATTATCCATGATCGCCAGTGGCTCGCTGAAATCCCCTGTTTCAAGCGTGACAGGTGACCAGTCTGGCGCGTCAAATGCGTGCAACGAAAATCGTCGGGTGCGACAATTATCCATCAATACCCATAAACGAGACATCTCTGGGTTGAACGTCGAGGACACCGGACATTTGAAGCCGATATCCTGTTCCGCTGTCTGCGTCACGGTGATACTTTCCGATTGCGCAAGACTCCCCCAGACAGTCAGCAATGACACCGTAACCACAACCACGGCAATCAGCGACTTCACGAAACTATCATAGATTGTAAACTTCATCAGTTTCATCGTACATGCTTTTCAGCCATGGTGAACAGACTTCCGCAGTATACCGTTGTTATCGCGTCAAATCCTGTTCGTATTCACACCACTGACGAAGCGAACAACACAATAAGCATCACGCAAAGGTGCAAAGGCTTAAAGCCGCAAGGAAAAGCAAAAGAGGAGAAACGGATTAGGATTGATACATTGATAGAGGAGCATACTTGCTCAACCACTCGAACTGGAACAGGGTACAGGACTGGATTATACACCTAATCGATAGGCATTATCGGAGAACTCAGCCCGGTTCAATGGCAGCCGCATAAAATCGTCCGGTCGATACCAGCCGACGATCACACGCTGATCGGCGCCCGGCGGCAGCAGCGGGTGGCGAGTGATGAACCCTTCCCCGCTGCGCCAGTGCCGAGTCGGCAGATCGGGCGCCCCGTCGCCAGACGCCACGAGCTGACCCGCCTCGTCCAGCACCTGCACAAACACGGTGTAGTCCCCATCCGGCGCCCCGATCGCCTCCCACAGCAGCAGCAGATGATCGCTTTCCTGTCGGGTGCCGCGCAAGGCGATTACACCCCCGAAAGTCACGTCGTCTACCGGGGTCATCCCGTCGAGCGTCAGCGCGGGCGCCGCGACGCCGAACGCGCCCGCGTCGAGCATGACGCTGGAGAGCGTCGATCCGGTCGCGTCCTGCGGCGTGATCAGCGTCCCAGTCGGATAATCCCACCAGCCGACCTGAATCCGCAGCGCGCCGCCTGCTGCATCCACTGTCGGGATCGGAATGGCGTAGCGGTCGGCGTACAGCCCAGGCTCCCAGGTCGAGGTGCGCAGCGTGCCGCCACCGGGATAGCTGTCCACCTTGCCGATCACCGCTTCACCACTGATCGCGTGCAGCCACAGACTCAGATCGCGCGCCGACGGCTGGATGACACGCCAGTAAACGGTGATCGGGATCGACTCGCCTGGTGCATAACGCTGGTCGGCGGTCTCATAGCCGACCAGCTCGACATCGCCATAGCGCGCGTACACGGGAATCGCGGAGGCGGGCAGTCCAGCGAGCGGACGCGGAGGCGTGTAGGCGGGCGCGATCGTGAGGAGTGGCACTGCCAGCGCGACCATGACGAGCAGCGCCGGGACGATCACGGCGGCGCGTCGGACGAGCGTCCACAATCCGAGCGCCAGCAGCGTGCTGATCGCCGCGACATATGGAAACAGCAGCCGTCCCTGCGAAGCGTAGGTTTGAGCAGTCCAGGCAATCACCGCACCCATGCCCAGCACCACGATTCCGCCGAGCAGCGCGATCGTCCACCGTCGATCGCGGCGCTGCCAGGCGCTGACGATCAGCCCGACCAGCGCCAGCCCCGTCACCGCGTCCATCACGATGTAAAACGCCGGGTGCGTGACGATGTTGACGGCGCCAAACCAGCCCCAATAGGCGATACGAAAGCCCTCGAATTCCGCCAGCGCGGTGCCGACCGTGAATGCGCCGACGCGCGCTCCCGCCACCGCCGCCATCGTCGCCGTGCCGAAGAGCTCGCCGTAAAGCTGGAGATTGCGGACGTACCACCATGCCGCGATCAGCAGCCAGGATGCCGCCATTCCCCCACCCAGGATGAATAAACCGCGCAGATCACGGCGGCGGATGGCGACGACCAGCGCGACGATCACGATCACCGGCACCAGCACCAGCCCGCTCAACTTGCTCAGAGACGCCAGCGCGACCAGGACGCCGATCAACAGCGCACGCCGCACCGTGAACCCGTCGCGGTTCAGCAGCACCAGCAGCCAGATGATCACGCTGTTGAGCGCGATCACCAGATTGTCGTTGTTGACGGACGCCGTGATGAACAGAAACATCGGATTCCAGGCGGTGATCGCCGCTGCCAGCAGCGCCACCCGCTGCGAGGCGACAACGCGCGCCGTCGAGTACACCGCCGACACCGTGATCAGACCGAGCGCGATCCCCAGCCAGCGTCCCACGCTGACGACGCGCGCGGTCTCTGGCGGTGTCGGGTGCAGTACCAGATTTTTGCTGCCGACTATATGCGGCTGCCCGGCTTGCGCGTGCGGGTTGGGCTGGCGCGCCGCCTCGAAGTCGTCGGGCAGACCGATCGCGCGCACGATCGCCGCCGCCAGCGCGTAATACAACGGCGGTTGGCTGCCTTCCTGTTCCCAGAGCGTCTCCCGACCGGGAACCTGAATGGGCAGTTCGCCGGTCGTGGCAAGTTGATAGACCATGCCGACATGCCACAATTCGTCCGACGCCTCTAATGGCGGGGTTGCCGATGCGAACAGCGTCGCCAGCCCGACGAAGGACAGCAGCAGACCGACCAGATAGAGTGTGGCGTTGCGTTGCAGGGTGAGATTGCGCACGTGCGACCCGTATTTGCGAGACGATGCGATCAACGATACCCTCTGCACAGGTTCAGCGCTAATTTTTCGCCAGGGTGTGGCACGCCACATCCCTACGATTTGCTATCGGCAACCAGGCATAGTGTGCGTTCGATACACAGATTCGACGCATCGACGGAAAATCATCTATGACATGGCTCGATAAACGCATTGGCTCGAAGGGCGGGTTTTGGCTGCTCGTCGCCGCTTATCTGGTGCTGGCGAGTATCTACGCCTGGGCAACACCCCTTTTCGAGACGCCTGACGAAGCGCGCCATATGGCGGTCATCGACCATCTCGCCACCTATGCGACGCTGCCCGTGCAGAGCATCGATGCGGACACCCCTTACGAACAGGAAGGCAGCCAACCGCCGCTGTATTACATGCTGACGGCGGGATGGGTCGGCTGGATCGATCGGGGGGACATCGACTCGCTGCGTCTGGTGAACCCCCACGCGATCATCGGCGATCCGAGCGCGCGCGGCAACCAGAATGCTTTCCTGCACGACTCGCCCTACCCGCCGCGCCCGGTCGGTGCCGCCGCTGCTGTCTATCTGGCGCGCGCCTTCAGCATCGTGCTGGGCGCGATCACGGTCGGCGCGGTCTTCGCGGCGGTGCGGGCGCTCGTCCCGGCACTGCGCGGCGCGGCGCTGCTGGCAGCGGGCTTGACCGCCTTTAATCCGATGTTCGTGTTCATCGCGGCATCGGTTAACAACGACAACCTGGTGACGGCGCTCAACAGCCTGATCCTGTGGCAGGTGTTGGTCATGCTGCGTGATGGCTTTCAATCGCGCCGCAGCCTGATCCTGGGTGTCCTGGCTGCCCTGGCGACCGTGAGCAAGCTCAGCGGATGGGTGGCACTGCTGATCGTGGTGATCGCCGGACTGCTCACCTTTGCTCGCACGCGCAAATGGCGCGGACTGCTCACGCTGGGCGTGTGTGTGGCGGGATCGTGGCTGCTGCTGGCGTCCTGGTGGTATCTGCGTAACTGGACGCTCTATCACGAATTTTTTGGCACCCAGACCATGCTCGACATCTTCGGTCGGCGTCCCGCGCCGTCGCTGCTGGAATTATTTCAGAACGAGTTTGCCGGACTGCGTATCAGCTATTGGGGTTTGTTCGGCTATTTCAACATCTTCACCTGGGGGGCGTTTTACACGCTGATGGACATCGTCTCGATCCTCGGTGTGGTCGGCGTGGGAGCGTACCTGTGGCGCCAGCGCCGCGACCGTCTGCAAGTGATGGCGGTGGCGGTGCTGCTGCTGACGCTGGCGATCGCGCTGGCGAGCCTGATCGCCTGGACGATGCAGACAGCGGCGTCACAAGGACGGCTGTTGTTTCCGTCGATCGTCGCCATCAGCGGCTTACTGGCGCTGGGGCTGGTGCATCTGAAGATTCCGCCGCTGACACTGATCCTGCCGTTGGGCGCGTTTGCCCTCGCCGTACCCTTCATCACCATTATCCCGACCTACGACCCGCCAACGGCGCTCGATGCGCTGCCAGCCGACGCGACTCCGGCTCAGGTCGTGTACGGCGATGTCGAGCTGGTCGGCTATCGAGTCGAACCGGAGCGTTACATGCCGGGTGACAGCATCCCGATCACACTCTATTGGCGTCCGCTGCGCCAGTCCGACCAGGATTACAGCCTGTTCATTCGCCTGGTCGATCCTCAGGACACGGTGCTGTCGGTCATCCCGACCTATCCCGGCTATGGGCGACTGCGTACCACGACCTGGCAGCCTGGCGTGATCTATCCCGACTCGGTGCTGGCGACTCTTCCCGACACGCTGATCGGCGCCTATGCGCTGCGTGCCTACGTGGGCTGGTGGAAATTCCCGGATGGTTACTCGATCGACCCGACCACTCCATCCGGCGAAGCGCTGAGCCTGGTGCTGCTCGATCTGGGGGCGGTCGTCGCAGCGCCGTCCGTTCCCCTGACGGTCGAGACCCTGATCGACCCGGTGCCATTCGGCGGGGTGATCGCGCTGCTCGGCTATACCCTCGATGGCGATCAGCTCAGTCTGCTGTGGGAAGCGACCGGAGCAATCGACGAAGATTACACCGCTATGGTGATCGCGCTCGACGCCACCTATCAGGTCGGTGGGACGAACACCGTCGTCGCTCAGGGGGACGCGCCGCCGTCGCTGCCCACCCGTTACTGGCGCGCCGGCGACCGCGTGATCACACAGCACCGCTTACAGTTGGATGGATCGGGCGCGGCGCATGCCTATCCGGTGTATGTCGGCTGGTACAGCACGATTCGTCCGGCGCGGCTGAGCACCGACCACCCGGACAATGCCTATTGGTTGGGGGACGTGCTGATGGGGGTGCGATAAACGGGAAACAGCAGGGACTACCGACTCATGATCCCAACATGCCGTAGCGATCGTGATCGAAATCGACCAGCGCCGCCAGGGATTCGATCAACAGCGCCCACATATCGCCAGTCGGCACCTCTGTCACGGTCATGTCGGGGCGGGTCATGGCTGCGAAATACGCGCTCAGGGCGGTCAGGAACTCCAGGTGGCGCGTGCGCATCCGCTGGAAGCTGCCCAATGCGCGCTGCACCGCGCGCGCTGTCTGCACCATGCGTTTAGAATCGGGCGTCTCGTATAGAAACGCATAGCGCCAGCCGCGAAATTCCTCGCGCAGTGCATCGAGGTAATGACGCGCCTCCTGCAAGCCATGCAGCAGCGGTGCCGCATCGTCCGCTACCAGACGCTCACCGAGCAGTTGTTCGAGAAGCTCGATATAGCTGCTGGCTTTGGCGAGGTGCTGACCGTATTCATGGCTCAACCACCATAGGATCTCGGTAGGCGGGGACATCGAAGCGATCCGGCGCTCCATCGACTGACCAGCATAACGGGCATATGACCTGATGGTAAGCATAGCACACCCCGTATCGAAACTAAAACAAAGAATGGCTCTTGCTGGCACTTGCTGGCAATGAAAGACAGGCAAAAGCGATCGACGCATAAGCAAAACAATGGGATATTGCCTCTGTGTTTCTGGCGGGCAGCAACCTCAATGCACGTTACCTGTCCAGAATGGCTAACCAAGTCTATAATTGACCCTATTGTGCGTGAATGTTAGCTATACTTTAGACGCACTGATGACCTTATCCATGACCCACTTGGGTGAATTTTTTTTCGTATTCGGACACCACGACTGCATCGTGCAGGCGTCTCCGGTGAGTAGGAGCATGAACCGTTGGCTAAATCACGTACCGAACAGCTTGTCACCCGCCTGCGTGATCTGCAATCCAGTACTGGCGATGTCGAAGCAGCGGCGATCGTCAGCGTGGACGGCTTGAGCATCGCCTCGTCGCTGCCTGCCGACATCGAAGAAGATCGCGTCAGTGCCATGTCCGCTGCCATGCTTTCGCTCGGTGAGCGCATCGCAGCCGAGCTGCGGCGGGGTGGACTGATCCAGTTGTACGTCAAAGGGGAAAATGGCTACGTCATTCTGACCTCGGTCGGCACGGAAGCGGTGCTGACGGTGCTGGCGCGTAAGGATGCTCGCCTCGGCTTGATCTTTCTGGACGTGGCGCGCACCGTGCAAGACCTGATCAAGCTGATCTAAACGGCACGCCTGATACGATGGCTGAACCCTGCTACCCAAATCGGTTCGCCGCCGATTGGATCGCCGCGATGACCGAGGTCATGGGCGATCACGGCGTCCATGAGATGCTCACACTGGCGGCAGCCGCGCCGCCGGTCGATACGTCGCTGCAGCGCGCCTATGCGTTCACGACCATCGGCAGGATCAATGCCGCGCTCGATCAGGTCTACGGGGTGCGCGGCGGACGCGGCATGGCGCTGCGCGCCGGGCGTGCCTGGTTCGCCAATGGGATGCGCGTATTTGGCGCGTTACGCGGGGTGGCTGATCCCGCCTTTCGCGTCCTGAGCGTGCCTGATCGCTGTCGGGTGGTGCTGCTGGCACAGGCGGACATCTTTACCCATTTCAGCGATCAGCCTATGCGCCTGGAAGAAACCGCGTCCGATTTTCGGATGATCACGCTCGCCTCTCCTTTTGCGGAGGGGATCACTGCTGCGCGTCCGGTCTGTCATACGCTGGTCGGGCTGCTGCATGAAGCGATGCGCTGGGCGAGTAACGGACGCGATCTGCTGGTACGTGAGTCGGCGTGCCGTTCGACGGGCAGCGCCGCCTGTATTTTTGTCGTTCACAAATAAGGGGTCGCTGATCATGACGGAAAAGTCGCGTATCCTGATCGTCGAGGACGATCACGATCTGGCGGAAATGCTGGACGCCTACTTTCGCGTGCAGAATTATGAAGTCATGACGGCGGCATGGGGGCACGATGCCCTCAGGCTGGCGCACGAGCATCTGTTCAGCCTGATCATGCTCGACATCCGCCTGCCCGACATCAGCGGCTACGACATCTGCCGCGAGCTGCGCCGTGATCGCCGCACCGCCGATGTGCCGATCATCTTCCTGACCGAAAAACGCGATCGCATCGACAAGCTGCAAGGACTGGAATTGGGCGTGGTCGATTATGTCACCAAGCCGTTCGACATCCAGGAACTCAAGCTGCGCGTGCGCAACGCCATCAATCGCGCCCAACAGCAGACCATCATCAACCCGATCACCGAGCTGCCCGATCAGCCGATCGTCGAGGAAAAGCTGACCGCGCTGATCTACAGTGACGCGCCCTGGGCGCTGGTGGCGCTGACGCTGGTCGGGCTGCCGCACCTGCGCGAGAACTATGGCTTCGTCGCCGCCGACGAAATGCTGCGCGCGGTCACGCTGATGGTGCGCAACGCCCTGCGCGACGGCGCCAGCGACGACGACTTCATCGGTCATCTGGGTGCCGAGGAGCTGGTGATCGTCACGACCACTGAGCGCGCCGCGCCGATGCGTGACAAGATCATCGCCCGCGTCAACCTGTCGATCCCCCACTTCTACCGTCCGCAAGAGCGCGAGAGCGGGCAGATGAATTATCTGCGCCTCGACTCCGGTCTGCTGACCAGCCTCGACGGGGTGTTCAACGACTACGAGACCTTGCGCGCCCGCCTGATCGACAGCATCGTCGAGACCCGGCTGCCAGGGGACAAGACATAGGGACGCCTATTGATGCGTCCGTGATCGGGCTAAACTGCCACAACGTTGGCGCGCACGCGCGCGATCTGCTCGTCGGTGACCGGCTGCTCGAAACTGCGAAAGCCGCTCATGCGGAAGCCGTGCCGCTGTGCGATCGCGCCGATCTCGTCCGCCTGCGCGCGGGTGATCGTCTTGCCGACGGTATAGTCCTCGTAGCGCCCTTCTAACGCCAGCGCCATCGTCTCCGCCATGCACGCATACGCCTTGCGTGGCGGAAAGCCAAAGTCAAAGCCAAAATCAGGCGCCCCCGGCACCTCGACCATACCGCCCTCGATCACCAGCACATCATCGCGCTCCGCCGCCACCTTACGCGAGACATCGCGCGGACGCGCCACGTCGCACACGACCGCACCCGACTTGAGATGCTGCGGATAGATCACCTCGTGGATGGCGCTGGTCACGGTCAGGATCAGGTCGGCAGCGTAAATGGCGCTCATATCGGTAGTGGCAGTCACCTCGGCACCCTTGCCGACGCACGCCGCCCGCACCGCTTCCAGCGAGTCTTCGCGCCGACCGACCAGGATCAGCCGCGCGCTCTCCCCTGCCAGCAGCTCGGCACAGGTTTTGCCGATCGCCCCGGTCGCGCCGACGACCGCCACCGTCGCCGTCCGCATCGGGATCGCCATCACCCGCGCCGCCTCGCGGATCGCCTCGACCGCGATCACGACGGTGTAGCTGTCTCCGGTGGTGACCGGGATAGCCAGCCGCTCCGCGATCGTCACACCAGCATCCCCCACCACCGAGGTGTAGGCACCCAAGCCCAGGATTTTCGCGCCGAGCTGCTCCGCCATGTGACCACAGGCGACCAGCTTGTCGTAGACTATCTCGACGGGCAGTGCCATCATCGTCGGCGGGGTAAACGGACAGGCGATCAGCCAGCCGCGCAGCTCCCGCCCGGTCGCCTCGGATCGGATGCCGCCGATCTCGGACAGATACACGGGTGGAAAGAAGCGCGAGAAGAAATTGATCTGGCGCTCGCTCAGAATTTTGCCCAGCAGCGGGTATTTGCGCGAGACATCTTTCTTGATCTGCACCGGATGGATGATGAAGGCGAAGCTGTCCTCCGAGTCGCCCACCGGACGCACAACCGGGAGCTTGCTCACCAGGACTGCTCCGTCGCTTCGGTCTCGTCGCGGCGCGGGTAATGGCGGCGGTGGGCGGTGCGGCTGCCGACGGTGTGATGATCGCTTTCCTCGTAGGCGACATTGCGACTGATCACGCGGCGCTGTGGCGACGCCACCAGCACGACATCGCTCTCGATCATCCGCCCTGGAAACATGACCATGCCCGACCCGATGCGGCAGTTGTGCCCGACCGCGCTCCCCAGCACGATCTGACCGACCTCTTCCAATTGACCGGACAGATTGGCGGCACGGATCGGACGCTGCTCGATCAGATTGAAGTCGGTGAAGGTGCTGCCCGCGCCGACGAAGCTGTTGCGCCCGATCACGCACATCTGCAAACAGGTATTTTGCGCGATGATGGCATTTTCCATGACTGCTGTCAGATAGAGGGCGGCGCGAAAGGGCAGAAATGTCCCGTTGCCGATGGCGCTGAACATCAGCACACAGCCATCGTCGATGGTCACATTGTCGCCGATGGTGCAGTTGTCGAGAAAGACGCCCGGTCCGATCGAACAATTATCCCCGATCGAGGCGGGTCCTGTGATCACGGCGGTGGGGTGAATGCGGGAATTTTTGCCGATCTGCACGACCGCCGAGCTGGACAAAATCTGCCGCTGCTCCAGCACCGCCCGCCACAGCAGCTTGAGACTGAAAAGGTTGTGCGTGGCGGCACGGCGATCGACCTGGCTGGCACGCCCAAACAAGCCAAAGATGATCGACGCGAAATAGACGTGTACCCAGCTCTCGATGGCGATGATCCCGCGCTCGATACCGTAGTGCGTCAGCGATCCCTGCTCCATCGTCATAAAGTCGGGCACGCTGTAAAAGCCCATCTCCTGGGCGCCGCTGTCGATCACGATCGGGGTCACATCGGGGGTGTAGCCGTCGGGAAAGTACCACAGGTCTGCCAGGTGCAGCGGCACGCCACTTACCGGGTCGCTGCCATGTGCGTAGGCGCGTGACAGCGGCAGCGAGTAGGTCCTGAAGGCGGGATCGTCCGGCGAAAAAGCAGCGCGACAGGCACGACCGCTCTTGCGCGCGCGCGTCAGAAATTCCTGCAGGAAAGGCAGATCGAAATACAGGTTGTCACGGTAGACCAGTGCCGCGCCGCGCACGCCCGCGATCTGGTCGGCGCTGCTCAGGGTGCCGCCGATCGGCAGTCCGGCGCCGTAGGCAGCCAGGATCACATTTTCTTGCAGCAGCTTCAGCGGCTGTGTGCCGATGGTCAGCTGGCTGGCGGGTTGATTGAACGGCGGAATGTGCCGCGTATCCTCGATGATGAAGCGCTGCATATTTGCACCCTCGATCGGCTACTATCCGTGATGGAGAAAATCCCGCAGCGTGGTGTGAAAGCGCTCCGGTTCGTCCAGCATCGGGAAATGTCCCGACCGCTCGAACCAGGCAAGCTGACTGTGAGGGATGCGCGACTGAATGATCTTGTACTGGTTGGGATTGACGATGTTGTCGCGCTTGCCATACACCGCCAGCACGGGCATGGTCACCTGAGCCAGGTGCGGACTCAGATCGGTGTTGCGCAGGGTGTTGACGCTCTGCCAGAACGGACCAAACGCCAGCTTTGCCGCGTCTGCCGACAGCATCTCACCGAGCGCCTTACCGTCGCGCGCCAGCATATGCGAGTAGGCGCGCAGAAACGGCGAAAACCCGCGCTGAAACAGATCGTACAGCATCGGGGAATTGCCCGCGATGTCCGCCCAGCCGCGATAGGCGGCGACCTTCAGCAGCGGACTCAGCGAGCTGCCCTGAATCGGGGAACCCACCACGCCGACCTTGACCACTTTTTCCGGGTAGCGCATGGCGACGCTCAACGCCACCGTGCCGCCCATCGAATGCCCGATCAGCGGAGCCTTGATGATGCCCATACGTTCCATGAACTGATTGACCATGCCGACAAAATTGCCGACCGAAAAATCGGACGCCTGGGTGTCGGAATCGCCAAAGCCGAAGAAGTCGAGGGCGTAGGTGCGAAAATCCTTGCCCAGCGACTCGATCGTGCCGCGCCAGAGCGCCCAGGAATTGAGCCAGCCATGCAGCAGCAGCACCGGGCGTCCGCGTCCATATGCCTCGTAGTGGACGATCCCCTGGTCTGTTGTCAGCGTTGCCATCGGATGCCACGTTCGTCGGTCAAGTTTAGCCGCGTTCCATTTCTTCGAGGATGGAGTAGAGCAGTTCCAGCAGCACTTTCTTGACGCTTTCTTTGTCGCTGGCGACGCATGGCAGCAGCTTCACCCCTTCTTCGATGCGCAGGGCGATCCGCAGATCGTCGATGTTCCACGCCTGATCCATATCCTGTTTGTTGGCAGCCACCACGTAGGGCGTCGGCGCATAGGCTTTGAACGTTTCCAGGATGCTCTTCGCCTCGCGGAAGGTCTCCGGCTTGGTGCTGTCCACCATCACGACGAAGCCCAACATGCCTTCCGCCAGGATTTCCCACATGAAGTCGAAACGGCGCTGTCCCGGCGTGCCGAACAGGTAGAGCACCAGGTCGTCATCGACGGTGATACGTCCGAAGTCCATCGCGACGGTCGTATAATCTTTGGTCTGGCGTTCCGTCTCCGAGCTGATGCCGCGCTCGGTCGTCACCACGTCGATCTCGCTGATCGCCCGGATGAACTCGGTCTTGCCAGAACTGAAGGGTCCCGTAATGACCATCTTGACTGTTTGCATAGTTTTCTGCTCGCTCTACTCGGTGCGGCTCATGGATACGACTGGCTGACGTGTCGCAGCGTTTAGATTTTCTGAATACGCTCGATGATGCGATTGACGACCGACTTTTGCACAGGCGGCGCTTTGCTGGCGGGGCGCTGTCCACCCCCTTGCTGCGATTTGCCACCGTCACCGGGTGCCGACGGCGGCTTGATGATCTCGACCAAGCCAGCCTGTTCCAGCCCATAGACGATCCGGCGAATCTCGTTCTCGGACATATTGTTGGCTTTGGCAATCTGACGTATCGAGTTTTTCGGGTTGACGAACGAGACCACCCGCCATTCCTCGACGCTCAGATGCACACCCTTGAACTTTTCTTTGGGGTTGTCGGGGAAACGCAGCGCCATGTCGAGATTGGGTATGTGGCTGCTGATCTGTTCGATCTGCTTGATCTGCCGCGCCCCCTCGATAATGACATTTTCCAGATCGATCGGCACCAGGATGCGATCGCTGCCAGGGAGGAGGTTGTCGTCGAACCGGAACGGACCTTCCTGCCAGGTGATCAGATTGTAGACCACATCGAGCGTGTGCTGCTGCACGCTCTTGACCACATCTTTTTGGGTGACGTAATTGGCGTTGATCAGCAACAGCGCCAGCGCCTTGTCACTGGTCTGCCTGGCGCGTTCGCGGATGATGCGTGCCTGTTCGTTGGTCAGCTTGCCGGATTTATTCAGCACCGCGACCAGATCGCCACTCTGCCCATCCAGCATGGCGGAGATCAGCTTACCCATTTTGAAAGCGATGCGGGCGCGTTCTTTGCCTGGCGACATCCGGTCGCCCCCGATCGCATCTTTCTCACCCGTGCGCACCCCGTCAAACATGATCAACGTGCCGGTCTTACCCGCCAGGTTGATGAGATTGAGGAGCTGCGTCGTCGAGAAGTCTCTTAAATTCCCTTGCAGCGGCATTGAAGCCCCCTGAACTCGATCAGATAGATACGACAGGATCGACGGTTATCTGTGACCGCACACTTGCGCAAGATTGTATATCGACTCGATGCGCAACACAATCGATTGGAAACGTCTATAATCGGATCATGATCGCGGCACATGGTGCGAAAGGCAAACCCGTGTCACGCAAAGCGCTCGAACTCGGCATCAGCGCCATTCAACAAAGCAGTCTCAGCGAGGGCGCTCGCCTGATCCGGATCGCGGTCAGGAGCGCCGACCTCACGCCGGACGTGCGCGCGATCGCCTGCATCTGGCTCGCGGAGACCGCCCCCGACACCGCCCACAAGCGCGCCTGTTACACCGCTGCCCTCCAAGCCGAGCCAGGAAATGCCGACGCCCGCGCGCGCCTGAATGCTCTGCTTACAGCGGGATTGCCGAGCGCCCCAGCGGCGACCGCCTACGCCGCGCCCACTGCCACAGGCACCTATACGCCCGCGCCGACTGCCACCGGGACATTTTCCGCTGTGCAGCCCGCGACCAGCTTCAACGTCGCGGATTATCTGGTGCGCGTGATCGACGGACCCAACGGCGCCGGCACCGCCGTCTATGTCACGGCGGATGGGCTGTTGGCGACCACGCGCCGGGTGATCGGCGGGCTGGAACAGGTGACACTGGAGACCTACGCGGGTGGACAGACTCGCGGCACTGTCATTCGCTCGTATGCCGATCTCGATCTGGCGCTGATCCGGGTCGATGCGCGCCCGGCTGCCCTGCTGCCCGTGACGCCGCTGCCGCGCGTGCCCGATGACGCCGCGCTGACGATCGTCTCGTATGACGGCGAGGTGACACGCGCCACACAGCGTCCGACCCGGCGCTCGATGGCACCGCACTGGATACCGACCAGCGTCACCGCGCTGTCGGACGCAGGCGGCGCAGTCATTTTCGACGAGCGCAATTATCTCGTCGGCATCATGACGCGCTGCACCAGCCTGGCGTCGAGCGTCACACTGTATGGGCTCCACATCACGGCGATTCGCCGGCTGGCAGAAACGGCGCTCGCAGAGCTGCGGGGCGAGCGCCGCCGTTATTGTCCCGACTGCGGCACTGCCAGCCGCGCCACCGGACAGGGGTATTTTTACTGCGAGCAGTGCGGGGCGGCGGCGCCGGAAGCGCGGAGCGTGCGCCGTTACCCGGTGCCTCAGGCAGCGCAATTTTACGAACCGGTCGGGCGTCCACGCTGCCCGGTGTGCAACGCCACCGTCGGCGCGCATGGCGGACGCTGTTTGCGCTGCGGCGGCGATCAACGTTAGCAAATTTGTCGCGCTGGCGCAGCGGGATGTCTGCTTACAGGGATGAAAGGACGCATTGTTATGCGTCCCTGCGAATGTGTCGATTGTTGTAGGGATGCATTATTGTGCGTCCGCTGGAAAAGGGGAATTTTATGTTCAATATCGGTGGACGACGCGGCACCACGCCGCGCCCGCAAAATCATGTCCAGACCGTAGAGACGATCCTGCTGGAGATCGGGATCGACCCGGCAACCGCGCGCATGAACACCGCCGACGGCTTCGGCTGGCGCTTTCAACGCGGTTCGGCGGCGATCGAGGTCTACCTGGCACAACAGGAAGCCGAGGGTTACCTGCAGGTCCTGGCGCCGATCGTGCATCTGCCTGTGACCAATTTACTGCCGCTCTATCGCCACTTGCTGGAATTAAATTTGCAGCTCACGGCGGCGGCGATGGGCGTCTATCTCGATGTCGTCTACGTGTTCAGCGAGCGTCCGTTGCAGGGAATGGATGCGGAGGAGGCGAATAATCTGATCAGCCAGGTCGCACAATACGCCGACGAACTCGATGATCGGCTGGTGAGCGAGTTCGGCGGACGATTGTACGGGCGCATCTGACAGACGAAAACAGGGCGCGGCGTCCTTACAGAATGCGTCGCTACTGGGTCGTCTCTTTGTCGGGCTGGATCAGCAGCACCGGAATATCGACACATTCCATCACCGAGCGCGTCACACTGCCGAACAGCAGCTTGACGATGCCGCTGTGCCCGTGCGAACTCATCACGATCAGGTCGATCCCTTCGGCGCGCACATAATCGCAGATCAGATGCGCTACCGCCTGACCTTCGATCACATGCGTGCGCACTTTCAGGTTCTCATCGCGCAGCTCGGTGCGACAGCCGATCAGGTAGCGCTTCATCTCCTCGCGCGCCGCCTCCAACTGAGATTCCTGTCCTGCCAGCGCCAGTTGACCGCTGTATTCGTAGGCGGGCGGCGTGAAGATGGTGAGCAAAATGATCTCCGCGCCAGACACGCGCGCCACATCGACCGCGTGGGCGATCGCGCGCTGTGCAAAACCAGAGCCATCGAGCGGGACAAGGATTTTTTTATAACGGCTCTCTGTCATGATAAGAATCCCTTTTAGCACTGTGTAACCATCAGCGAATTGCGGAGATTCTAACGCATCTGATGGTCACACGCATCACGCGGATTGTATGGATTTGACGTGCCAAACCCGATTTATCCCAGTATTCGCAATTCGCGTGGCAGCGTCGTCAGCACGTCCAGCCCATCCGCCGTGATCGCCACATTGTCCTCGATACGCACCCCGCCGACTCCGGGCAGATACACCCCCGGCTCGATGGTGAAAGTCATGCCCGGCTGCAACAGGTCGGAGACGTTGGGCGCGATCTGCGGGATCGGCTCGTGAATGTCCAGCCCAATCCCGTGCCCGGTGCGATGGGTGAAATAGTCCCCGAAGCCTGCCTCCTCGATCACCGCGCGCGCCGCCCGATCCACCGCTCCCATGCTCACCCCTGGGCGTGCCGCCGCGCGTCCAGCGGCATTGGCACCCATGACCGCCGTGTAGATGGCGCGGAACTGCTCGCCAGGCTCGCCATACGCCACGGTGCGCGTGATGTCCGAGGGATAGCCGCCGACCATGCAGCCGTAATCGATCAGGATACAATCCCCCTCTTTGAGCGCGCGGTCTCCAGAGTCACCGTGCGGATTGTCGGCATTTTCTCCGATCTGGACGTGAGCGGGGAATGCCAGCGCGTCAGCGCCGCCGTCGAGCATCGATTTTTCCAGCCGCGCGGCGATCTGGCGCTCGGTCATGCCAGGGCGCACCTCCCCCAGCACCGATTCCAACGCCACTTCCGCGATCTGGACGGCGCGGCGCATCAGCTCGATCTCGTCCGGTGTCTTGCGCGCGCGCACGGCGATCAGATCGTGTTCGACCGGGACGATGCGTAGAGTCGGGTCGTGACGCTGGAGGATCAACCCCTCGGTGACGCGCATCGTCATACCATCGACGCCGAGCGTCCCGCCGCGCAAGCCGAGCGCGTCGATCGCAGCCGCAAACGCGCTGTCGAAGCCGTCGGCGTCATTCCAGGTGAACAAACGCGCGTCGGCGAGATCGGCGCGCTTGCGCACCGTCAGCACCTCCAGCAGCGGCACGATCAACGCCAGTCCATCACGGCTGATGAAGGCGATAATCGGACGTTCGGACAAGCCGTAGCCGAGTCCGGTGAAGTAACGCATGTTGGTGCCCGGTACCAGCGCGACGGCATCGACGCCAGGATGGGCGCCGAGTGCGGCGATGCGCGCGATGTAATCGATCGGAGTCATGGGAGAGCGCCTTTTCTTTGCAAAGTGAATCACCACTTGTTTCATACAGGCAATCAGAGGTTTTGTCCACACCCATGCTTGAGTATTGGGTGAGCGCTCGTCCAGACGCAGCGTTCAGTCATTACAATGGGACGACCCCTATTCAATCACGAGGCGCTTTCCAGTATGACCACGCTGCCATCTGCACCCTCTACACCCACGCCCCGTCGGCGTTGGATCAAAAACAGACGTGACCTGCTGAGCTTCATCGGCGTGTTCGCGGTCGTCTCGCTGGCGATCAGTGTCGGCGCATTTCTGGTCTGGACGGCGAACCCTGCCCAGCCCGGCGCCATCGCCCTGCGCACCATGACCGAGGTCACCATGACCATCGAGGATGGCATGATCACGTTCGTGCCCACCACACCGCGCGACCTGGGCTTTATTTTTTATCCCGGCGCCCTGGTCAGCGCCCGCGCCTATGCGCCGATCCTGGCGCCGCTGGCACAGGCAGGTTATCTGGTGGTGACGACCGAAATGCCGCTCAATCTGGCTGTATTCGACACAGCAGCCGCCGACCGACTGCGCGCGGCACACCCGCAGATCACGCGCTGGGCGATCGGCGGACATTCACTGGGCGGGGCGATGGCGAGCAACTACGCGCGCGATCGCGGCGACCTGGCGGGATTGGCGCTGCTGGCGTCGGCTCCCGACAAAAGTGTGCATGATCTGCCCCTCCCCACCCTGTACGTCTACGGCGACCGCGACGGTCTGCGCACAGCCGAAGAACTGAACTCAGTGCGATCGCTCTTGCCCGCCGACACCGAGTATGTCCTGATCGAGGGGGCGAATCACGCGCAGTTCGGTGATTACGGCGCCCAGTTCCGCGATCTGGAGGCGATGATCCCGGCGCAGACCCAGTGGGACGCGACCGTGGCGGCGCTGCTGCGCTGGCTGGAGCGTGCAGAACGATAATGGCGTTCAGCGTCATGCCACACAGGGTGGCATGACGCTTTCCGACAACGCGCTTGAGGCTGTTCGGATAAACTCTATATAATTGGAATGTAAAATCGAGAAAGTGTTGATTCGATGATCATAAACCTGAAAGCACATATCGCGGCAGACGGCACCGTCACCTTGAAATCGCCACCGATCTTGCCTGCAGGCGAGGTAGACATCATGATCAGCTATCTCACCGATGAAGAACGCGCCGATGAAGCCCTGTGGGATGCGCAGTTCGCGGCGACGCCGATTGCAGTCTTTGAAGCACTGATCGCTGAGGGACGCGCTGAGATCGAAAGCGGGCAAACGGAAGATTTTGATCCCAGTATTGAAGATGGTTGATCGTGCGCTCGCGGCGTACCAAACGGTTTCAAGAACAATTCAAGAAGTTGCCAGACGATGTAAAACGTCAGGCATACGCTGCATATCGCCTTTTCGTGAGCAACCCACGACACCCTGGCCTACATTTTAAGAAACTGCACGGCGATCTTTATTCGATACGAATCGGGATTGCCTACCACACATTGGGCATTATGGAAACTTCCGATTTGATCGATTGGATTTGGATCGGTTCGCACGCGGAGTACGATCAAATCATCAAGCGATAAGAAACCATCTGAAAATTAGGTAGTGAGGGCACTGAGGGGCAGCACCGTGAGCGTTGACTCTTGCGAAATTTGTTGTAAGGTTGTCAACCCGATCTGAGGAGACAAGCGATGATAGGCGAACGGCTCTACCAGGCGCGCCTGCTCGCTGGCTTGACTCAAGACGCATTAGCCGGTGCGCTCACAAGGCAGGGTCATCCAGCGACAAAAGCGGTTATTTCGAAATACGAACACAACAAAAGCACGCCGTCGGCAGGATTCCTGCTGCTCACCGCCAGCATCCTGAATGTTCCGCCGTCCTACTTCACGCATCAGCCCAGCCTGCGGGTCGTATGGCAGGCGTTCAGACGCGCTGATGGACTAGCAGACGGCGACCAGCACGCTGTCAAGACCTACGCCGCCGATCTCGCGGAACTGCACATCGAGCTGTACACGCTGCTCTACCCCCACCCTAAACCGAGCCTGCCAGCCCCTGTCGTCGTCAGGTCGAACGAAGATGCTGAAGCCGCCGCCGCGCAATTGCGCGACTTCTGGGGGCTTGACGATCATCCGATCGACAGCCTGACGCACACCGCGGAGAGCAACCGCGTGATCGTGGTCGGCTGGAGAAAAGGCGGTGAAAAATTCGACGGCTTGTCGGGCTGGGGCGGAGAGACGCATCCTGTCACGGTCATCAATCTGGCTGCCAGCCTGGATCGCAGAAGATCGACGCTGGCGCATGAACTGGGACATCTCGTGATGAATATGGCGCACATCGATCAGGAGAGCGAGGTCGAGAAACTGGCACAGCGCTTCGCTGCCGCCTTTCTCGTCCCGGCGGCGCGGGCACGTGACGAGCTTGGGACGCGGCGCACACATCTCAGTCTCGATGAGATCGGCATCCTGAAACGCAAATACGGGTTGAGCATGTCGGCATGGATTCATCGCGCCCACAGCCTGGAGATCATCAGCGGTCCGCTGGCGCGGACGCTGCATAAAGAGATGAACCAGCGTGGCTGGCTCAAACCTGAGCCTGTCGAATTCATCGCGGATGAAACCCCTACGCAGCTTGACCAGATGGCGCACCGCGCCGTCTCGGAAGGATTGATGAGTGCCGATCGCATTCATCGAGCCTACCCGGATTGGGTTGCAGCGGGACCGATGCACGCCGCAGCCGGACACCTGACCGTTCACGACCTGCTGGCGATGCCGGAAAAGCAAAGAAACGAGATCATCGCGGATGCTTTTGCGCTGGCGGCAGCCGAGGATTTTGAGACTTTCGACGCTTCCGACGACCTGGACTTCAACGATGCCGCCTTCTAGTCCGCCCGCCCCTGCGCGCGGCGAAGTGTGGTGGGTGAACTTCAATTCACCCATCACGCTGCCCTCACCCCGCAAGAAAACGCCAAAATCACAACTTCCGACGACCGGTGATGAAATTTACAAAATACGTCCGGCTGTCGTGATGAATATTCAGGCTGCGTGGAATCTCGATCTCGTCATCGTGGTGCCGCTGACGACATGGCAAGCCCGCTTTCAAACCAATCGCTATTTCTGGTTGATCTCTATACCAGCCGACGGGACCAATCAATTGCGCGCCGACTCAGCGGCGAACACCTTTCAGATTAAGTCGGTGTCAACCAGTCGATTCAAGGAAAAGTCAGGGATTCTCACCACTGCTCAGATGGACTTGATCGCTGTGACAGTCGCTTTTTGTATCGGTTACAAGCTGCCAGACGCAAATTCGGTGAATCACGGAAGTTGAGTCAGGCTTAAGGAATCTTCTTCAACCGTACTTCGCCACGAATCCCGCCACATCCAGTAAATCATCGAAGCGCGCCTTGAGTGCCGCGTGATCCCAGTCCCACCAGGCGATCGCCAGCAGACTGGACGCGATCGCCTCGCTGAAGCGCATCCGAATCGGTCGCGCCGGGACGCCGCCGACGATCAGGTACGGCGATACGTCCTTCGTCACCACCGCGCCAGCCCCGACGACCGCGCCCGTCCCGACATGCACGCCCGGCATGATGATCGCGCCATGCCCGATCCACACATCGTGCCCGACCGTGCAGTGATGCGCGCGTCGCCACGCGAAAAAGTCGGCGTCGTCCTCCCCGAATCCGTACTGCGCCCGTCGGTAGGTCATGTGGTGCTGAGTCACTCGCTCCATCGGGTGATTGCCAGGATTGACCCGAACATGCGAGGCGATCGAGGTGAATTTGCCGATCGTGCTGTAGATGATCTGGTTGTCGCCCGCCGTATAGGTGTAATCGTCGAGGATCGACTCGATGATCTGGCTGTCTGCACCGACTTCGGCATAACTGCCGATCTGCGAGTCGATCACCAGTGCTGGCGGATGGATGAGCGGCTGCTCGCCCAACGCGCGCGGCAGCGAATCGCGCTCGTAAGCGACAAAATGCGCGATCGCGTGCAGCGTCACGAGTCGCCCTCGACCAGCGACGCGACTGGAAGCTGACTCAGGCGCTGCATATGCGAGTCCCAGTAGATCGGTGTGCCGCGCTTGAGGACGGCGCGCACGCGCGGATGCGTCCCTTCCTCGATCAGCGCGATGTCCGCCAGCAGACCCGACTCCAGACGTCCGCGATCGGTCAGACCGACGGCGGCGGCGGCGTTGGCGCTGACCAGCGCGATCGCCCGATGCAGCGGCAGCACACCCTCGTTCGCCAGCTTGTAGGCGGCATTCAGCGGAGCCGGGGTGAAATAATCGGTCGCCAGCACATCGACCAAGCCTGCCTCGACCGCCGCCCGCGCCGACAGGTTGCCGGTGTTGGACGAGCCGCGATAGGCGTTGGGCGCGCCCATGATGGTGGACATGCCGCGTGCACGCGCGTATTCCGCCGCCTCGCGCGTGACCGGAAACTCGCTGATGGTGACGCCCATCGCGCCCATGCGATCGATCTTGGCGTGGGTGTCGTCGTCGTGCGAGGCGATCGGGATGCCGTACCGACGCGCCACCCGGCACACTTCCTCAGCCGACTCCCAGTCGCGCGGCGCGGCGAAATTTTCCTCGATCCGTGCCGTCATCTTGGTTTTGGCGTCGCCTTCCAGCAGCTCGCGCGGGATGCCGAGCCACTTTTCCATGAAGTCGATGTAGCGCCCGATGTCGGAATACTGCCCCTGACCCGGTGTGTGATCCATCAGCGACACCAGCTGCACCAGACCGCGCGCCAGCAGCCCTTCCAGGATCGACCCGGTGTCAGGATTGTTGATCTCGAAGCGGGCATGGACGAAAAATTCGACCAGCAGGTCGTGGCGGTGCGCGCCGATCGTCTCGATGATCTCGGTGGCTATTTCCTGAGTGCGCAGGTCTTTCTTGTGCCAGGAAAAGCCCACCGCCGCGAACGCGGTCGTGAAGCCCGCCGACGCCATACGCTTGTCCAGCTCGTACAATGCCAGGTCGATCGGAAAGAAGGCGTTCGGGCGCGGCTCGATGTCGCGCTCCAGCATATCGCCATGCAGATCGATCAGCCCCGGAATCGCGGTCAAGCCCTGAGCATGCAGTGCCGACACGCCCGGCGGCGGATCGCCGACGACGACCGATCCGATGCGATCGTCCACGATTTCCAGCGCCCCGCGCGCGACCACGCCGTCGGGCAATACCAGTTTCAAATCACGCAGCCACATCGTTCGTCATCCCTTCCAACCGCACCTCGTGATCGACCAGGTGCATTACTTCCTGCGGATAATGAAACACACCGATCATCGCCACCCCTGCATCTTTGATCGCGGCGAGCCGCTCTGCCAGTGACGCCCGTGCCGCCGCGTCCAGCGAGGCGGTCGGCTCGTCCAGCAGCAGCAGCCGACGCGGGTACACCAGCGCGCGCGCCAGGTTCACTTTTTGCTGTTCACCGCCGCTGAAGGTGGATGGGTAGGCAGACCACAACGCCCGCTTCAGTCCGAGCGCATCCAGCATCGTCCCTGCCGACTCGACCGCCGCGTCCCAGGCGTGTCCGGCGTTCAGCAGCGGCTCCGCGACCCATTCAAGGGCGCTCACACGCGGACGCGAACGCAAAAACTGCGTGACGAAGCTCAGTTCCTCGCGGCGCAGCAGCGCGATGTCCACGTCCGCCGCCGTCGCCAGATCGATCGTCCCGGCATGGGCGGCGTAATGCGCGCTGCCTCCGCTGGGTTTGTAGGTGCGGTACAGACAGCGCAGCAGCGACGATTTGCCCGCGCCGTTGGCGCCGCTGATCAGGGCGAACTGTCCCGGCGCAAGTTGAAAGTCGATCGGCGCAAAGGCGGGAATGTCGCGCCCCAGGTGATCGACGTGAAAGGTCTTGGTCAGGCGCTCGACGTGCAGCATGAATTTTTCCTTTTACAACCGCGCATGTACCAACTGCTGCGTATAGGCGTGCTGTGGGTCTTCCAAAATCTGATCGGTCAGCCCGCGCTCGACGACGCGCCCATTGCGCATCACCAGCACCCGATCCGCCAGCGCCCGGATCACGCCCAGGTCGTGCGACACCAGCACGATCGTCATACTCCGTTCGCGCTGCAGACGTTTGAGCGTGTCCAGCACGAGTGCCTGCACCGACACATCCAGCCCCGTCGTCGGCTCGTCCAGCAAGAGCAGGCGCGGCTTGAGCGCCAGCGCCTTTGCCAACTGCACGCGCTGCTGCATCCCGCCGGAGAGCAGACGCGGGGGGTCGTCCATGCGATCGAGCGGAAACTCCGACGCCGCCAGCGACTCGCGCGCTGCCGCCCGCAGCGCCGCGTAGCTGCGTTCCCCGGTGATCAGCAGCCGCTCCGCGACGTTGCCGCTGCTGGTGAAGCGCATCCGCAAGCCCAGATACGGATTCTGGTAGACCACGCCGATCGAGCGCGTCTGCACATCGCGGCGGGCAAAACGATCGAGCGCGAACAGGTCTTGTCCGGCGAGTCCGGGCAGGTCGAGCGTGTAGGTCCCGGCGTCGGGCGACTCCTGCAGATTCAGCAGCCGCAGCACGGTCGATTTGCCCGATCCGCTCTCCCCGACGATTCCCAGGACCTCGCCCTCGTAGGCATCGACCTCGACACCCTCGACGGCGGTCACCCGTCCATAGCGTTTGACCAGCCCCGACGCCACCAACAGCGGCGATCGAGTGGTCAGCACCGGGGGCTGTAGAGACGCATGACTATGCGTCGGTGCGCTCTCGTCATGCGTCCGTGCGGGTTGCGACACAGGGACGCCCTTGTCAGGGGAGGATGACGGGCGGTTTGAGGTAGCCGTCATGGTAGAAGCCTCCATTCTCATCGTAGTAGGTGGGCGCAGTCGGCAGATCGTTTTTCAGCTTCTCGGCATAGCCACTGTCGGACAGCTCGTACATGGCGCTGCCATCTGACTGAGGCAGCTCGTTCATGAATTTGTTGACCGCACCCGTCGTGCGACACACCCACCCGCGCTGATCCTCGACCTGGAACGGCACATCGCTGAATTCCAGCGGGATGACGTTGGTATAGGGCGGCACCGTGTACAGCCGCTTTTCGCGTCCGGCAGCCAGGATCGTCAGACTGGGCGTCTGGTGTAATTTGGGATTGTCCCAGCGCGGAATCGGACTGGGACTGATCACGTAGCGCCCGTTGACCAGCGCCGGGTAGCTGGCTCCCTGCACATACTGACGGAAGCGCACCAGCTGCTCGTACAGCAGCAGCCACAATTGACCATAGTCGGAGTCGGCGTGCATCTCGTGCGCCTTGCTGATGTCGCTCTGCACCCCACGCAGCGGTTCCGGGTCGGGCACCTGCAACACGAGTGTCTGATAGGCGCCCAGACGTTCTTCGGGGATGCGATGACGCGATTGCAGGATGCTTGCTCTGGCGGCGTCGGTGGTGGTCGCTGCGCCGCTCATGCGTGTGATGAAGCGACGCAGATTGGCGGCGTTGACCGAGTCGTCGGCGCCCTGATCGATCACCTTGACCACACTTTCCGGTCCGACCAGCGCCAGCGACGCTTGCAAGCCGCCCGTCCCCCATCCGCGCGCGATCGGCAGTTCGCGGCTGGCGTAGGGCACCTGATAACCGGGAATGGCGACCGCCTTCAGGATGCGACGGCGCAGCTCGCGCTTGGCGCTGGCGTCGAGAAAGGCGTAGCTGTAATCCTGACGCGGGTGTGCGAGATCGGCGAGCGCGGTCATGATGCCTCCACAGATACGGCGGACGCATCATGAACGGCGGACGCATTGTTATGCGTCCCTGCGGCGGACGCGGTATCAGCTGAGGACCCATTGTTATGCGTCCCTACGGAAACGCTCTCGGATTCGCCGTAGATCAGCGACGCGACGCGACGCACCGCGTCCAGGTTGCTGGCAAAGGTGACATAATGCGGCAGCTTGAAATGGATGCAGAAACCCGACGACTCGACTGGCTCGGTGTGATACATGACGAATTCCTCGGTGTGCGCCGGATGTGGGTCGGAGGCGCTCATCTCCAGGTCGAGCGTCGATCCAGCGATCAGCTTGACCTCGTTCCAGCCCAGCGTCGCCGTGAAGCCGAGCGCGAAGCCGCGCTTGTCGCCTGATCCGCCGCTGTTGACGACCTCGCCAAAGCTCAATCGGGCGCGTCCGGCGCTGAAAGGCTCACCAGTGAGCGGATGGGTCATGCCCACCTCTGCATAGCCTAAACGCAGTTCGTTGACGGTTGGGTGAACCAAGCCGTAGCCGCGCATACTGGCATACCCTAACGCCAGCGTGCCCCCCGTCTCGGAACGCGCCAACGCCTGCAGGCGATGCGCGCGCGGGGCGGGGAACAGCACCGCGTCCGTGGTCACGTCGGGCAGATCGGCGGGGTCGGTAGGATCGGGCTGCGCGGGCGGCATCAACCCTTGCCCGCGCAGCCAGTCGGCGACGGCAGGATACGAACGCGGCGCGGGCTGGTCGGCGGCTGCGGGCGCGGTCGGCGTGGGTGCGATCCCGTCGAGCGCGTCCAGGTCGAGGATGCGATGGCTGTAATCGAGAGTCGGACCGAGTACCTGTCCGCCAGGGATGTCCTTGAATGCCGCCGAGATGCGGCGCACGGTCAGCAGGTCGGCGGCGGTGATGGCGGTCGCGTAGGCGATGCGCGGCTGCGTCGAGCGGTAGGCACGCAGCAGCAGCACTGCCTCGTACAGGTCGCCGCCCGTCTGCGCCAGCGCCAGCGCCGCCAGCTCCGGGGCATACAGCGACCCTTCCCCCATCACCCGATCGACCAGATAGGGCATGTGATCGAGAATCTGGTGTACCAGTTCCGGCGTGACCGTCCCATTGAGCGCGTGATAGAGCGCTTCGGCGTGCTGGATGGCGTCTTCGCCGCCTTTCGCCGCGACATACATAGCGTTACCCTTTCCAACATGGACGCATCGCGTCCCTGTGACAACCGGACCTACCGTTATGCGTCTCTACAGCGAGACATGGGTGCTGCGTGGCAAGCCGATCACGCGCGATCCATCGATGAAAAATACATCCCACCCCAGCGGATAGCGCACCGAGCGAGCGCGTATCTGCCAGAAAGCCTCCGGCACACCGGGCGCGATCACATTCGACGCCATAATACCGGGACCCGTCAGTGTCACCCGCGCGCCGCCCGTGTGCGCCGCGCCAACGATCAGCGTCGCGGCGGTGTCGGGGTAGACCATCGTGCCGACACTGGCACGCGCGACCCCATCGAGCGCGTCGGCGTCCAGAGTCGGATAGAAATGATAGGCGGCATCTTCCGGCGTCTGCGATCGCGCTCCGGTTGCGCGCAGGATCGACGCCAGCGCGGGATCGGGCGTATAAAATGTCGTCTCGATGTCCAGCAGCGCCACGCCGATCAGCGTGAACGATGCTGTCTGATCGATCGCGTCGATCTCGCCGCGCGCAGGCAGCGCGTGCGCCACGCCGGGATAGCTCAGGCTCCACATCAACGCGAGGAAGGTCTCGCGGGCATTGGCTTCATCTGAAGTATAGCTGGGTACAGAGTAATTCGGGGCATCACGCTTAATGGGCGGCATAATTTAAAAAGTCTCCATCTCGATGCGGGTCGCCTCGACCTGACGCAGCAGCACGTCGTCGGACGCGGCTTGCTCGGCTGCCTGAGCAGCGGCGAATACAGTGATCGCCTCGACCGCGATCCCCGCACTATAAGCGGCGTCGATCAGCGCGATCCCGACCGCCTGCACCAGGTCGCGCCCAGTCACGGCGGCATAGCCCTCATGAGGCGTGTCGTATAAGTTTATCTGTAAATGCGCTTCCGCGACCAGCACCTCACCGAGGTGAAAGCGCGTGCCGCTGGCGGTGTCGGTGAAAGGCAGCATCACCAGCGCGGTACGATTGCGCAGCACGGTGACCGCCCCGACCTGATCGAGCAGCGTCTCGGCAAAACTCTTTACCGGATCGGCGGGCGCGTGGGTGAGGATGGAGAGCAGATCGGCGCGGGAGAGGACGGAAGGAGTCATCATATTCATCCTGAAATAAGGAGGGGCGCAACGAATTGCGCCCCAGTCTAACAGATGGATCGTGAACCGCGTGCGTGGCGTTTAGCGCGCGCGCAGGTCGATGTTCAACAGCGTGGCGATGTCACGCAGCGAGTCGTAGATGGCGTCGATCGACTCGACACCGGCGGCTTCAGCCGGGTCAACGTAGTAGCGCTCGATGCTGTTGACCAGTTCCTGATCGGCAGCGACGGCGAGCAGCGCGTCGGTGACGGCGGTCTTGAACGACTCCGGCAGGGTGGACTTGATGGCGAACGGGGTCTCCGGGATCAGCGGCGACTGGTGGAAGACGACCAGGCTGCCCTCCGGGCAGGCGTCGTAGATCGCCATGATCTCGTCCTGGGTCATGGCTTCGAGGTAGGGCCACTCGGCGGCGGTGGCGGGACCATCGATCGCCATGTCTTCAAAACCGCACAGCTCGACGCCAGCTGCCTCGACCTGGGCAGCGAGATTGGCGTCGAAGGTCGCGCCTGCTTCAACGGTGTCGTTCCACACCGACAGGACGGCGGTCGGGTGATTGCCGGCGAACGAGACGACGGCGAATTCTTCGATCTGCGCCGGGTCGGTGAATTCCTGATTCAACAGGATGTCGGTGGCGGGCACCAGATAGCCACTGGTCGATGCCGGGTCGGTGAAGGCGAAGCTGCGACCGGCGAGGTCGGCGATGCTGGTGATGCCCGACCCTTTCTTGGTGAATTGCAGACTGTAGTAGCCGGGAACTTCATCCAGGTCAACCTCGACCTCGTAGTTGGCGACGGCGATCGCTACAGCGTCCGCGACATCGGCAGCCAGCACATAGGAGAACGGGCCGACTTCGATGGCGTCGGCGCGACCAGCGACCATCGCCTCGATCACAGCGTTGTAGCTGGTGCCGGTGATCAGGACGGTGCGTACACCCAGGGTCTCTTCCAGGTAGGCGCGCAGCGGCTCGACAGCGGCGAGGGCTTCCTCGATATTGTCGCCGGGATACACGCCGATGATGAAGGTCTCAGGCCAGCCCGTGCGATCCATATCCTGGGCGGAGACGAAACCAAAGCTGACGGCGGCAAAAACGATGACGCTCAGGACGACAACTGCGAACTTTTTCATGCGGCAATTCCTCACAGACTCTACAGAAGGATACATTGTCCAGCGGCGGCGGAGCGGCTTAGATGATGCTCCGGCGCAGCCGACTGCTCAAACGATCGATGATCGTGACAGCCACAACCAGGACGAGCGCAGCGCCTAACACTTTGGAATAATCGCTGGTGCCCGTATATTTGAAGAGCAGAAAGCCTACCCCGCCCGCCCCGACATAGCCGAGGATGGTGGCATGGCGCACATTGCTCTCGAAGTAGATAATGGCGTAACTGATGAACAGCGGGAACGCCTGCGGCATGACGGCGTAGATGAAGGTCTGCAAGCCGCCCGCGCCAGTGGCGCGCACCGCGTTCACCTGAGCGGGGTCGATCTGCTCGATCGCCTCGGCAAACACCCGTGACAGCGATCCGACACTGCCGAACGCCAGCGCCAGCACGCCCGTAAAGGGACCTAAGCCGACGGCGGCGACGAACAGCAGCGCGTACACCAGTTCCGGGATCGAGCGCAGGAAATTGAGAATCAGGCGCGTTACCTGATAGATCGCCGGGTGAGGGGAGGTGTTGTGCGCCGCCAGGATCGAGAGCGGCAGCGCCATCAGCACCGCACCGAGCGTGCCGATGACCGCCATTTGAATCGTCTCGAACACGGCGGTCAGGATCGGCAGCCAGCCGATCTCCAGCTCGCTGCCGAACAACGTGACGGTGCTGCTGGTGATGGTGAACTCGCTCACCGTCTGTCCGAGCAGGGTGACATCGACGTTGCGCACGCGATCGATCTCGAAATCGGGCGGGAACATGCGCACGATCAGGTTGAAGGTCGCCTGGAACGGGTCGAGGAACGAGGTGATGCGGTTGGTTAGCCCTGGGCCGACACCGGACAGGCACCAGCTCAACAGCAGCACGACCACGATCAGCACGACGATCGAGCGGATCGAGGGCGCTGGGAAAGGACGCAGCAGCCGGGCGCGCACCGCGTCAGGACTGAGATTCTCTTTGGGCGGCGGCGGCGGTGGCGATGCCGTCGTGACGGCGGTCAGTGGTGCGTCTGGGATATATTCGGTCATTGCGATAGCCTCGATCCGGTAGACCCAACGGAAATTGTTATTGCAGCGCGCCGACGGTTTCGGGGCGGAAGGACGGGTTGCCCGGCTTATCGAAACGATAAATGCGGTCGAGGATGGTCTCGGTCAGTCCCGCTGCCGAGCCGTCGTACTCAACCTTGCCGCGCGCGATGCCGATGATGCGATCGCAGTGCTGCACCGCCAGATCGACCTGATGAATGTTGATCAGGGTCAGGACGCCGATCTCGCGCGCCACTTTCGCCAGGTCTGCCAAGACCTGCTGCGATAATTCGGGGTCGAGGCTGGCGACAGGTTCGTCAGCGAGCAGGATTTTGGGCTGCTGCGTGATGGCACGGGCGATGGCGACGCGCTGCTTTTCGCCACCGCTCAGCTTGTCGGCGCGAAACGAGGCGCGGTGCATCAAGCCGACGCGATCCAGGGCTTCGAGCGCGATCGCGCGGTCAGCACGGCTGAAATAGCCGAGCATACTGGACAGTCCATTGTTGTAACCGAGGCGTCCGGTCAGCACGTTGGTGATGGCGGGCAGCCGCTCGACCAGATTGTATTCCTGCCAGATGAAGCCGATATGCCGCCGGGCGCGGCGAATCTGCGCCCCATTCATCGCAGTGATCACGTCTCCATCGAGGGTGATGCTGCCGCTGGTGGGCTTTTGCAATCCGTTGATGGCACGTAAGAGGGTGGATTTTCCCGCGCCGGAGCGCCCGATGATGGCGATCACCTCGCCTGCTTCGGCACTCAGGCTGATCGACCTGAGCGCTTCGTTTCCGGTGTTGTACACAACTCGCAGGTCGGTGACGGTCAGCATAGGCACGGGGTGGACACTCCACGAATTGGATGGGCGATACGTCAATCCGTTCCATGTTAAGCAGTTTATGTCAAGAGCAGGTAAAGGACAGATTGCAGATCGTTAAGGAGATTAGGGTTTTGACACAATATATCGATCGCGGTGCCGATAAACGCGGGTATGATATGATCGATTCGACATTGCGTTTTTTGGCACAAATGCTAAGATTTATGTAGATTTTGACAGATTAGACCTGGATATTGGAGCGTCCGCATGACCGCTATCCCACAGACACGCCCCGCCTCCCCACCGATGGTCGATTCGTCGGCACAGGCAGATCGCCTCCCGTTGTGGCTGACCGCTCTGACCGCGATCACGATCGGCGCGGTGATCGTCGGCGCTTATTTCGCCCTGGTGTACGCCGGGATGGATGTCGAACAGGGTGCCGTGCAGCGCATTTTCTATGTGCATATCTCGGCGTTCGCGGGCGCGTTCATCGCATTTTTGGCGGCGGTGGTGGGCGGGGTGGCGTACCTGATCCGCCGTCACCCGCGTTGGGATGCGCTGGCGCTGGCTGGCGTCGAGGTGGGGCTGATCCTGGCGCTGGTGAATCTGATGACGGGATCGATCTGGGCGCGTCCGATCTGGAACACCTGGTGGACGTGGGATCCGCGTCTGGTGAGCGATGCGATCATGTGCCTGACCTACGCCGCCTATCTGATGCTGCGCCAGGGCATCGACAATCCCGACACTCGCCGCCGTTTCGCGTCGGTCTACGGCATATTCGCTTTCATCACCGTGATCATCACGCTGGTGATCATCCGCATCCGCCCGGACACCATTCACCCGGCGGTCATCGGCGCCAGCCCGCAGAATGCGCAGGGCGGATTCGGACTGACCGACAGTATGATCGCGGCAATGGGCGTCAATATGGTGGTGTGGAGTGTATTTGTGCCCGCTACGCTGATCGCCTGGCGTCTGCGGCTGGAAGCGCTGGCGGAGCGGGTCGAGTCGCTGCGTGCGCGCGTCATGAGCGCGGACTGACCGACAGACCAAACAGATAGAACAGACAGACAGATTGAAGCGTAGGGACACATCACGATGTGTCCACCAGGAGTCGCACATGCCTGAAACCATTGTTACCCCGGAGACAGGGGGGTATCTGCTGCTGGGTATCGCTGTCGTGGTCATGCTGATGGCGGGGTTCGCGGGCTGGATCGCGGCGCGCTTCCGCAGTCTGCGCCGCGATCTGGAGACACTGGAAACGCTGGCGCACGACGACGAGGCGTGACAGCGATGATGCACGCATCGTCATATGCCGGACGCATCATGATGCGTCCCTACGCGCGACGGTCGCAGGGGTTTAGCGTGCCAAGCCCAGCATATCCCAAGCCCGGCGTATCACACAGCGATCATGTGCCTGTGAAAATCCCGCGCAGCGTTGCAATATCGGCTTTCGCCTTGCGATCATAGGTCAGGACGCCGTTGATCTCCTGTTCCACGTCGGTGAGCTGGGTATAGCACCAGCCTTGCAGCACCGGCGACTCGCGCACGGCGCGCATCACCTCGTCGAGCCGACGCAGAAAGTCGGCTTCATCGCCCGCCGTCGTGTAGCCCCACCCTTCGGCGGCGTCCTTGCGATAGGCGATGCCGCCAAACTCGGTCAGCAGGATCGGCGCGCCATCGTAGCCATACCCCGACACATAAAGATCGCGGTTTGCCGGTCGCGCCGTCGTCGTCGATTCGACGGTGGCGTAGCGCGCGCGCAGCACGTCGCCGCTGCCCTCGTAATCGTGGATGGTCAGCAGATCGGTCTCGGCGTGTTCCCAGCCGTCATTGGAGATCACCAACCGCGACGTGTCCAGCGACCGAGTCAGATGGGTGAGCGCTCGTAAATGCGCGCGCTGGCGTGGATCGTGCGCCAGGTCGGGCACGCCCCAGCTCTCGTTCATCGGCACCCAGGCGACGATGCAGGGATGGTTGTAGTCGCGCTCGACCGCCTCGACCCATTCCGAGTTGATGTCCTGCACATACGACGATGAATAAGCGTAGGCATTCGCCATTTCACCCCACACCAGCAGCCCGATCTGATCCGCCCAGAACAGATAGCGCGGGTCTTCGACTTTCTGATGCTTGCGCACGCCGTTGAAGCCGAGCCGCTTGGTCAGGTCGATATCGTCGAGATAGGCGGCGTCGGTCGGGAAGGTGAGCAGCCCTTCTGGGTGATAACCCTGATCCAGTACCAGCCGCATCGTGTAGGGCGCCCCGTTGAGGCACACGCGCCCGTCGATGATGGCGATCTGGCGCATTCCAAAGTAGGCGCGGACAGAGTCGATCAGGTGTCCATCCTGGCGCACGGTGAAATTCACATCGTACAGGTGAGGAGTCTCTGGCGACCACAATCTGACCTGATCACGGGCGCCCAGGATGAGGGTCGCATCGTGAAAGCGCGTTCCCGGCGCCAGCTCGTGTGTCCATTCGCCCACCGCCTCCCCGTTGAGGGTGACCACCGCCGTGACCTGGACGGCGTTCTCGGATGGAGTCAGCAGCTCGTATTCACAGGCGATCGCGCCCGCGTCGATGTCCGGCGTCATGCGCACGCTGCGCAAGCCGTGCTGCGCAACTGGTTCCAGCCACACCGTCTGCCAGATTCCAGTGGTACGGGTGTAGAAGATCGATGCCGACTCGCGCTCCCAGTACTGCTTACCACGCGGCTGATAGCGATCCGCGGCGACATCTTCGGCGCGCACCACGATCCGGTTCAGCAGGCTGGAGTCCTCCATCAGAAAGGGCGTGATGTCGGCGCTGAAGGAGGTGTGTCCGCCTTCGTGGATGATCACGATCTCGCCGTTCACCCACACCGAGGCGCAGTAATCGACCGCGCCAAAATGCAGCAGGATACGCCGTCCTCGCCATGCCCTGGGCATAGTGAATTCACGCGCGTACCAGACATGATCATGAAAGTCGTTGCTGCCGATGCCGCTGGCAGGCGCCTGAAAGGCGAACGGCACCGTGATCGTCTGAGTCAGCGGAGCGTGTTTTGCCCACCCGCGCGCCAAGCCCGTGTCTTCATCATCGTAGTCAAAGCGCCATGTCCCATTCAGGTTGAGCCAGTCCTCGCGGACAAACTGCGGACGTGGGTATTCGGGACGTGGGAGATCGGTCATCAATGGGGCACCTTGTCGAACGACGATAGGTTTACGAGGACGGGCGAATGATCAACGCCAGGTCTGCGAGCGGCGCGGCGACCGAGGGAAGGATCAGGGTGACTGACTCGCCGGCGATGGTGAGCGGCTCTGTGAGCAGAACGCGACCACTGTAAGTATCCCAGTATTCTACCTGATATGTCCCAGGGTTGACTACATCGCGGATCGTGAGCGACGTATCGGCAAAGCTGACCGTCTCGTCCAGGCGGGTATCGAGCAGCAACCACACGACCGCGGTCGAGCCGTCCGAGATGGCGAAGTCGATCAGCTCGCGGCGCGAACCCAGAATTTTATTCTGCACATTGACGGCGTTGAAGCGCCCCCAGTCGATGGTGGCGGCAAAACGCGCCAGACCGAGCAGGTTGTCGCGCAGCTCTGGCAGCAGATAATGCGGGTTGGTGTAGGGCCAGCGCATCCCCGATCCGGCACCACCCGCCGCCAGGTGTGCCCACGACATATGGTGATGATAGGTCTTGTCAAAGGCGGGATCGACGATCCAATCGTTGATCGGGCCGGACTCGCTGTCGAAATAAGGACGGTTGTCACGGATGGCGGCGCGCGACAGCACCACACCGCCCGCCATGATCGGCGCAGCGCCGATGGTGTTCTGCGGGTCACCGATGTCGCCCATGTAGAGGTGGGTATTGGCAAAATCGAGCGCCGGGTGGTTGTAAATCTGCCGCCCCAGCAGCCCTTCGGGCACGCCGACGGCGGACGACGCGGTGAGCAGATGCGTCGTCCCGTACAGTGTCATCTCCAGGTCACGAATGTACGTCGCCATTTCGGTGATGTAGGCGTCGATAGCATCGACGGGCGCCTCCCACCACAGCTCGATCTCGTTCATGATGTCCCAGGCGAAAATGGCATCCGACCCGCCCCAGCGCTCGATGATGAAACGCCAGCGCGCTTTGTGCGCGTCGATGCACGACTGCTCGGTCAGCCAGGCGCGCGTCGTCGGGCACGGACCGCCCATCGCGGCGCTGTAGGGATAGGCTTCCCAATTGCGGAACTGCCAGAAGGTGTCGTAGGGCGTCAGCAGCAGGTACAAGCCTTCCTGTTCCGCCAGCGCGATGAAGTCGTCCCAGAACTGCACCATCGAGGGCGAGAATGTCCCGACCGGATTTTCGAGATAGGTATGTGGTTCCTGAGCGTACTCGATCATGACCCGGCTGACGGTGATCCCGTGCGCACGCAGATCGCGCACATAGGCGGTGGTCGAGTCCGGCGCGGCGCGGTCGATCAGCGCGTTCAGACCGGGCCAGGGCACGCCGTCGTTTTGCCCGATCACCAGAAAGCCGCGCCCCTCGGCATCGACAAAATAGGGTGCGTCGGGCGCGACGCTGATCCGTCCGTGATAACGCGGCAGGTCGGGCGCGTCAGGCGAGTCCGGTATGGAGGTTTGCGCGTGGGCGGTGATGGTCATGACTCCCAGTAAACAGGATGCACAGAACAGTGCCAGGTTGCGAATCATCAGCCTTTGAGTCCCGTTAGCGTGACACTCTCGACGAAATAACGCTGTAACACGATGAAGATGATGATGATCGGCAGCAGCGCGATCACCGATCCCGCCATCAGCAGCGTCCACTGTGATTCATAGCCACCGTTCAGATTCGCCAGCATCAGCGGCACGGTGAACAGGTCGTTGTTGCGCAGGTAGATCAGCGGACCGAGAAAGTCGTTCCAGCGCGCGATCACGCCCAATACGAACAGCGTGGCGATCACGGGCTGCGCATTGGGCAGGAAAATGTACCAGTAAATTTGCAGGAAATTACAACCATCCACCTTTGCCGCGTCTTCGAGCTCGCTGGGCATGGTCATGAAGAACTGCCGACTCAGGAACACCGCGAACGCCGACCCGAACAGCAGCGGCACGATCAGCGGCAGCCAGGTATCGATCCAGCCCAATCCGCGAAACAGGATGAAGGTCGGGATCAGCGTGACCACGCCGGGGATCATCAGGGTCAGCAGCAGCATCCCAAAGAAGGTGCCGCGTCCCGGAAAGCGCAGCCGCGCAAAGGCGAACCCGGCGAGCGTCCCGGCGAAAATCTCGCCCACGGTCGTCACCAGCGCTATGAACGCCGAATTGAAAATGCCGCGCGCCAGATCGGTGCGCTCCCAGACATCGACATAATTCTGAAACACCAGCGGGTTGGGAATCCATTCAGGCGGCATAGAAAATACGCCGCGTTCCGGCTTGAGCGAGGTAGAGATCATCCAAAAGAAGGGCAGCAGCATCAGCAGCGCGCCAAAGGTCAGCACGGCATAGGCGATGATGCGGGCGATCAGGGCACGCAGCTCCCGATTCGCCTGGCGCGTCGGCTTCACGGTCGGCGTGGTCGGCACGGGGGCGGCAGCCGTCTGGAGAGGTTGTGACGAGTCCATGATCCTAATCCTTTCGGCAGATTATTCGTAAAAGACCCAGCGGCGCGCCAAGGTGAAATTGATGATCGTGATCACCAGGATGATCGCACCCAGAAACCAGGCTTGCGTCGAGGCGTAGCCCATTTGCAGATCGCGGAAGGCATTCTCGTAGATCAGCATGACGATCGTGCGCGACGAATTGCCGGGTCCGCCCGCCGTCATGATGTAGGGCTGGACAAAATTTTGAAAGCCGCCGATCAGACTGGTGATCAGCAGAAAGAACGTCGTCGGAGTCAGGCTGGGCCAGGTGACGAAACGAAAGCGCGCCCATCCGCCGGCGCCGTCCAGCTCCGCCGCCTCGTACAGATGACGTGGGATCGCCTGTAAGCCCGACAGAAACACCAGGATCTGAAAACCCAATCCGCCCCACACGCCCATGATCATGAGCGCGGGCTTGACGGTATTGCGGTCTTGCAGCCAGTTGATGTTGCCAGGCAGCCCGATCTCGCGCAGCAGATAATTGAGCAGTCCGTAATCGGGATTGAAGATCCACAACCAGATCAGCGCAGTGGCGGCAATTGGCAGGATGACTGGGAGATAATAGATAGCGCGATAGATCGGCGCGCCGCGAATCCCCTGATTCATGGCGATCGCCAGCGCCAGCGACAATCCCAGCGAGATCGGGATCGCCAGCATCAGGATCAGCGTGTTGAACAGCGCCTCCCACAGCACCGGGTCAAAGGCGCCGACCACATACTGATTTTCGCCGATATTGAAGTCGAACCAGGTTTCCATGCCCGCAGGCAGCACCGTGCTCGCCTGGGTTGTCCGCGCCTCGCACACGATCGGGCGATCGGTGCGCGGATCGACCGCGTCCGCAAAGCCTGCCACCGCCGATTCCAGCACCGTCTCGCGTCCGCAGCGGAACAGCCTTTCCCCGGTCGCCTCGTCGGTGGCAAAGGGGAGCGGCTGCACCGATAGACTCAGTGCCTCGCGCCAGTTGTCCAGCCCTGCCCAGCGCGGCGCGGTCAGCAGATCCCAGTGCGTCAGGCTGATGATGATCGACGCCACCAGCGGAAAGGCGGCGAAAATCAGGAAGCCGGTGATCGGCGCCGCGATGAATAAGTAGCCCCAGAAAGTCTCGATGCGCGCCAGTGAGCCGCGCCCCGGCAAGGATTGAGCAGCCATGAATAAGTCCTTTTGATATTTTATGTCGCCCTGATGACGGCGAAACAAAACAGTAATGGAGCGATCTTTCGAGCGGACAATGCAGCGCCCTGTCCCTACAACTGTGCAGACTGTAGGGACAAGACTTGCATTTGTCCGCTCGTCAGACGCATCCCGCCAAACCGCTCACGTGCAAATCTCAGTAGATCACGGTTTTTTCTGGGGACGCATTGTTATGCGTCCCCAGGGTCGTGCGGAATCCGCGATCACTGAATCTAGTTGGAGATGCTCGCCCAGGCTTCATCCAGACCTGACTGGAAGGCGGCGGCGCGCTCTGCGAAAGCATCTTCCGCCAGCATGGTGTTTTCGATCACCACGTCGATCCACATGCCGCGCCAGAAATTGTCGTCGAACCACTGACCGTAGAGCGGGGTCTGCGTCCAGGGACCGGGCAGCTCACAGCGCGCTGCTTCGAGATAAATCTGGGCGTTATCCGGCTCCTGATCGGGCTGCAGGAAGGCGTCCGTCTCCGCGATGCTCACCTGATTGGGGATTTGGAAGCCGAGTGCTGCCTGTGCGGTCTGTCCTTCGGCGCCCGCCAGGTACTCGATGAAGCGCACCGCTTTATCGGCGTTGGCTTCGCCCTGGGTGCCCGCGATCACAGCGATCCCGACCGACCCCGACCAACCCGTAAAGGTGCAGTCGTCCTGATTCATGAAGGTAGTCAGTTCGCCGCTCGGTCCGACGGCATTGGGGCGCACGCTCCAATTGAAATCGAGTGTGCCGCGATAGCCTGTGACCGCCCAGCGTCCGTTGGTGGTGATGGCGATACGTCCTGCCTCGAACATCTGTCCCGTGCCCATCGACGAGAGCTGCTGCTGAGTCGGCGTGATCTCGTAGACATGGTTCACGTCGGACAGGAATTGGATGGCGTCGATGGTATTCTGATCTTCGGCAGCCACGAACGTGCGTCCGTCCTCGCTGACCAGACGCCCACCATTGTTGTAGACGGCGTTCTCGAACCAGATATCGCCCAAGCCGAAGGTCTCGACATTTTCGCGGTCAAAGCCGTCTTCGCCTGGGTGGTTACCATTCACGTCCACCGTGAGCTGTGTGGCGACCTCGACCAGCTCGTCCCAGGTCATCGGGACGGTCGGATCGGGCAGGGGCACGCCATTCGCCTCGAAAATATCTTCATTGATGTACAACACGGTCGGACCGATGTCCTTGGGCAGCGCGTACAGATCGCCGGCACTGACCGAGTTGGTGGCATCGTCCCAGCGATAGCGACCGAGCGCTGACATCCACACATCGTCGGGGTCGATCACGCCGCCCGCATCGACGTATTCCTGAATGTTGACGAGCTGACCGCGCGAGACGAACGAAAGGAAATCGCCGTCCGGGATATAGGCGATGTCGGGCGGGGTGCCGCCGGCGATCATGGTGGTGAGCGCGGTCACATAATCGACCGGAATCTGCTCGTAGACGATTTGCACGTCGGTATTGGCGGCGTTGAACTGCTCGGTCAACGCGGTGAAGACGGCGCCTTCTTCAGGTCCGCCCCAGCCGACGAACTTCAGGATCACAGGGGTGTCCTGCGCGGAGACGGCGAGCGCGCCAAAAAGCGCCACGAATACGATCAAGAGAAGAACACGCTTCATGTTTATAGTTCCTTATTGTATTTTTGCGAAACCTGCAGCGAACACGGTGAAAGAACGGTGATCACTTTACCTGCAATGGCGCCTCCTTCAGCTTGCCTTCATGCGATATGCCGCCCTCTTTGGAGCGGTAACGCAGACGCATCAGAATATCCTGCGGATAATTGCCAAAACCGCGTCCGAAGATATTCAAGCCGCCCACGTTGGGAGCATCCGCCTTCACGCCGAGGCGCAGACGGATGTAGCGTTCTTTTTCCAGTGCCAGATCGTCGAGCGACACGCTCGACACGCGCACCCCATCGACATAGGTGCCGTCGTCGGTCACTTTCCAGACCTTGAGCAAGCCATACTGCGAATTCCACTCTTCCCACCAGGTGGGGGTGATGAACCCGCGCTCGCCACCAAAATCGCCGGGACTGGTCCAGGTGCCGATCTCGATCCCGTTCATCCACATGGTGACGTCCGAGCGCCAGTCGTGATTGTGCAGCGGCGCCTCGGAACAGATCTCCATGCTGACCTGTATGCTCTCCAGGATCGCCCCGGTCGGCAGTCGATTCGGAAAACGGTATTCGACATATCCCTGACGAAACCACAGTAGTTGTGCCTCGATGCGCGCCGGGTCAAAGAAGGTTTCCGGGTCGTCCATGACGCCAATGATCCCGGTCGCGCTCGCCAAGCCGCACATCGGCACCACCTCGGCATCGACATACGATCCGATCGGCATCGAGATGTCGCTGTATTCCTCGCGGGTGCGCTCGCTGGACGGCAGCGCGATCACCACCTCGTCGTACACCCGCACGCACACTTTCTTGACGCCCCGGCTGGCGGGCTGAAAATCGGTCTTGATCAGACCGGCTTTTTCAAGCTGCGTGATATGCAGCGCGGCGGTGCTGGCGGGCATATCCAGCGCCTCGGCGATCTCACCGACACTGACCGTGTGGCTGCCCAGATAACGCAGTATTTCCAGGCGAGGCGCCGACGCCAATCCTTTGAGCAGCAGCTCGATGTCGGTGAAGTCGTCATCGATTCGCAGCACGAGCTTGCGCCGTTCCGGTGGCTGGCTCATGAACCCCTCTTTATAACAGGAATTTATGTTTTACACGGTCGCAAAGTAAGCATTTAACACTGAATGGTTAAAATTTGGTTAGGTTCATCAAGAGTAAAACATGTTATCCTGTTTCAAAATAGTATAAACCAATCTCGTCTTCTGTCAAGAAAGTGATTGCACCCCCCATGACTCACTACACCAATCCCGTTTTTTCCGAGTATTTTGCCGACCCGTACATTTTGCAGCATGACGGACTGTTCTACGCCTACGGGACGGCGCCCGCCTCGTCTGACGGGATGCAGTTTCGGGTGCTGCGTTCGCCCGATCTGATCGCCTGGGAGCCGATCGGATGGGCGCTGCCACCCCTGCCCGGCGCCACCAGCTACTGGGCGCCGGAGGTGGTGGCGCGCGACGGACGATTCGTCATGTATTACTCGGCGGGGGTGGGTGACAGCGGGCACCAGATACGCGCGGCGATCAGCGACCACCCCGGCGCGCCGTTCCGTCCGATCGGGGACAGCCTGACGCCGGATCTGGCGTTCGCCATCGACGCGCACCCGTTTCAGGATGCTGACGGGACATGGTATCTGTATTACGCGCGCGACTTTTTGACGCTGGACGGGGATGAGCGCGTCGGCACCGGGATCGTGGTCGATCGCATGATCGACGCGCTGACGCTGGCGGGGATGCCGCAGATAGTGGTGCGTCCGCACGCCGATTGGCAGTTGTTCCAGGCAGGGCGAGCGATTTACGGTGCGGTCTACGACTGGCACACAATCGAGGGCGCGGCGGTGCGGATGCACAATGGACGCATCTACTGTTTTTACAGCGGCGGCGCCTGGGAGCGCGACAATTACGGCGTGTCGTATGTGGTCGCGGATCACCCGCTCGGCAGCTACACGCGCCCGCCTCAGGACGACGCGCGTCTGCTGCGCTCGGTGCCCGGTCGCGTGCGCGGACCGGGCCATCATTCGTTCCTGACACTGGAGAACGGCGACGAGTTGATTGTCTACCACGCCTGGGATGAGGCGATGACCGCGCGACTGCTGCGCATCGACCCATTTGGCTGGCGTGGGGATCAGCCGGTCACACCGGGTCCGACCTGGACGCCGCAGCCCGCGCCGCGCGTGCATGCGCCTGTCAATGCGCCTGTCAATGCGCCTGTCAATGAAAAGCAAGGGGAATGATGAGCACACCTTCAGGGCGCGCATGACCGACTCTAAATCGTTTGTCCATAAGCTGTGGTGTAGGGACACGTAACGATAGATCCGCAGCGAAAACCGTAATTCATCGAATTGTGTCTACGCCGACGGCTGCGCCATCAGAAAGGTGACCAGAGCCTCGATCTGAACGTCGTTCAGGATGCTGCCATACATGGGCATGACACCCGACTCGCAATTGCCTTCGGGACAGTTGTCCGCGATCACGGCGTTGGGTTCGCGCAGCGACTGCTCGATATAGGCAGCCTCATGGCGCAGATGAATGTCGCTCAGGTTGGGACCTTCGTTCCCGACCGCACCCGCGCTGTCCAGACGATGGCAGCCCGTGCAGCCGCGTGTCTCGAACATGACGGCGCCATAGGCGATGGTGTCCGATGGTTCGACATTCATCGCCGCCTCACGAAAATCTGCCAGCAGTGTGCGCCGAAACGTAAAGTAACCGCCCACCACCAGTCCAACCACCACCACGAGCGCGACTGTAACGATCATCATGCGGCGATTCACGCTGTTTCTCCTTTGATCCTGACGAAATGAATTCAAAGGACTCATACGCGGATCGAGTCGATGGGGTTGTGCGGGGTTTGATGAGCTGTTCAGTATTCTGGAAGCTTGATCCCGATGCACTGCAATATCGACTCGGCAAGCTCTTGAAAGTTTTCGTGAGCAAGCTGCACATTTTTGAAATGCGCGCCGATCGCCCCATCGGCGGCGCGCAAATCGAAGATCGGCTTGCGTGCCATGTACGCCATCGACATCAGGCTGAGATAGTGGCGCACGCGCCCGATGAGCTGTGACTCTCCCGGCTGCGGTGCGCTGTCGTTCCCGTTCAGAATATCGCGCTGGTAAATGTCCGGGATGCGACTCGCGCATTCCGCGTAAGAGGAGACAATCCGTCCACGCCGTTCATTGTGCTGCAAAATGATGTAACCGAGCGGTTGCATTTTGCCAGTCGGGATGTCGAAATCACGTTCTGAAGGAATTTCTCGGATGAGAACATCGCCCCATTCGCCGCGCCAGCGAGCCAGCGTCGTGCCGACATTGCGCAGTCCTTGCAGCGAGAACAAGTCGAGTGCGACAGGAAAGATGACATAATCCGAGGCGATCAACAGGGCGCGGTTGATCGCGCCGAGATTCGGTCCTACGTCCATCAGGATCAGATCAGCCTTGAAATCACGGGCGACCTGCTGCGTCACCCGCCAGAGTGCCGACGTGGTGCGCAAAGCGCGTGTGCGTGAAGCACCCTGAAAATTATTCGACCAATCGTCCGCAAGCTGCTGCTCGAACCCCGATAAACGGAGATCGCCAGGGATTAAAGCCAATGGGTCGTCGAATTCAGCGAAAGCTCTCAGCGGAAGAATATCGCCCGATCCATCGGTGAGCCGTCGCAGCGCCTGATAAATGGTTAGCACCTCCTCGGTGCTGTCCAAAAAATCCAGAATGGTTGCGTCTTCCAGGAAAGCGCTGGTCAGATTCGCTTGTGGATCGTAATCCGCCGCCACCACGCGCACGCCCAAGCGTGCCATCATCGTCGAGAGATGATAGACCAGAGTCGTCTTGCCCACGCCCCCTTTGTTGTTGAAAAATGTCAGCGTGGGTACGCTCATGGACGTTTCCTCAGAATGACCCGGACATAATTGTCGGTTACGATCGATCGAGCCTCAAAAACAGGCTCAGGATTGTGGTTTGCGTGCAGTGCCCGTCGCATCAGCGCGATGCCGCGCCCAAATTTCTCGATGAAGCCCATATTTTCAGGGCGACCGCCAACTGTGGATTGCGATGGTCGAAATTGTCGGAACTGCCAAAATTGGCTTCATTGACCTGTCCAAATGGTCCGCCAGGACTGATGATCTCGACGCGATCATCGTGCCAGTAAAAGCGCACTGGGGCGTTGCTGGTCTCGTAATCTCGATGTACGACCGCATTGGAGAGCGCCTCACGCAGCGCGGCGACCGGATAATCGGGATGATTGCGTGCCATCAGCGCATCGTTCAAATCAAGAGAGACGCTGTTATACGCCAGGATTTTATCGAAAGCACGGCGCAGCATATCCCCCACGCGCCCATCGATCTCGGCTTGATCGATCACCGGATCGTCTAAATTGACGCCATCGATCCGCAGGAATTGAATATACGCGCCAGGGAAAAACAAACGTACATCGTAGGCACCGATGAGCAGACCTACCAATGTCGGCGTGCCGCGCGTCAGCAGACCCAGGGCGGTGAACTGCTGCTCGAACGGACGATCGTTGTCTCGCAGCGTGCCGAGGTCAATCGCGGCGGGCAGGTAGGTATCGCGCACATATGCCACGTCGAGATCGTCCAGGGTGGCAGCCGCGATCGGCGCCGCGTCAAAGCTGCGATATTTCCGTTTGGCGACCAGCACGCTCTCTTCTTCGCGCCGCGCCTCACGTCGGCTCGGTCCAGACCGGATGAACACCTTCCCTTTCAGATACACCGGCGTGACCGCTGACGGTTCCACCTCGATGACGATCAGATCGCATCCATCCAACTGCTGCCGAGACACGCGGGCAATTGGGAATGGAACGATCTTTTCATCTCTGTAAAAGTCAGTGATCTGTAAAAGAAGGTCGTCCGTTACAGGCAGGTTACTGCATGTGCCGTCGTCGTTGATGCCGATGAAAATCACACCGGGCTGATTGTGTCCAGGCAGATCGTTGGCGAAGGCGCAGATATTCTGGGCGATTTTGTCTTTGCTCGTCGCAAAATCCACTTTGCGCTCCACCCGGTCGGACTCGCCGCCGCGAAAGAGCGCCAATAGTTCGTCGTGAGTGAGTGTCATCCGCTACCGCTCCGCGCGTGGCAGCACCGCTGTGAACACGCTGCCCTGACCCGGCGCGCTCGCCGCTGCCACATCGCCACCGTGCGCCTGGATCACTTTTTGCGCGATGAACAAGCCCTGACCCAGCCCGCGCGGGTCGATCAGCCGTCCTTGCACGGTGCGCGCCTTGCCGCGATAGAAGCGGTCGAAGATGTAGGGCATGTCCTGATCACGGATGCCCGCGCCCGTATCAGACACCTGGATCGTCAGATGCGCCGCATCGGTCAGCGACGCTGTGACCAGGATATGCCCGCCCTGCTCGGTGTAATGCACCGCGTTTTGCAGCAGGTGACCGAGCGCCCAGCGCAGCCGCTGATCGTCGCCGGTGACCACCAGCGCCGACGCATCGCGCACCAGCACCGACACATCCAGCCCTGACCGCTTGATCTCCGGCGACTGCCCTCCCACCACCCGCCACAGCAGGTCTTCGACATCGATGCGCTCGCTGCGGATGCTGAATTCGCCGCCGCTCAGCTCGCTCACATCCAGCAGCTCGACGATCATACGATCGAGAATTTCGACATTGCGCGCCAGCGTCTCCAGCAGGCGGCGGTTGGGTGCGCCCTCGCTGGAGGCGATCACGTCGCTCATGCCTTTGATGACCGCCATTGGCGTGCGTAGTTCGTGGCTGATCGCGGTGATGAAATGCTCTTTGAGCCGCTCGCCCAGGGTCTCGCGCGTCACATCGCGCAGGATCATGATCGTGCCGAGTCGCTCGCCCTGTTCGCCGCTGACGATGGCGATCTGCGCGCCGATCACCCGTCCGCCGATCTCGGCGCGGGTCGGCTCACCCAGCGGCACCAGCGAGTCGGCACCGCCCTCGACGCCGCGATACTGGTTGAACAGGTCACCGAGCGGACTGTCCCAGAAATTTTTGACGTTGCCCAGAAATTCTTTGGCGATCCGGTTGACCAGCACCAGCCGCCCATCGTTGTCCTGCATGACCACGCCCTGATCGAGCGCGGCGAGGATGCTGTTCAGGCGATTCAGCTCGGCGCTGCGACGCTTGAGCGCATCCCGGATCGCCTGATTTTCATTTTGCAATTCATCCAGGGCGCGGCGGTTCATGCCCTGATACAGGCGGCTGAACAATTTTTCCGACGCCGAACCGAGCCGATTGACTCGGTAGAGGGCGTCGCTGAGGGAGCGGTCTTCGGGATCGGGCAGCGTCATCAGCAGTTCCTTTTCCATGAGACACGGATCATGCCAGCATTGTCCCTGCGACGCCGGCTGTCGGTCATGTCGTCGTGCGTTTTTGTTCGATCAATTTGTGCAGCGTCGCACGCAGCTGCTCGAAATCGGGCAGCGGCTTGCCGATGATGTGATCGACGCCACCTTCACGCATCATCTCAGCGCGCTCGGAATCGCTGAGGGCAAAGGCGGTCATCAGCACAATCGGAATTTGTTCAAGTTGCGGCATGGTACGCATCCGCTGCGCCAGCTCGTTGCCGCGCTTGCCGGGCATACGTATGTCCATCAGGATCAGATCGGGGATGGTCATCCCGGCGCCTTTCTCGAAGCGGTCGAGCCAGTCCCACACTTTTTGACCATTCTCGAAAGTCACGGGGACATGCCCCCACACCTGGATCATGGTCGCTACCAGGACGCGAATATCGGGTTCATCTTCTGCCACCAACCAGAGCAACATCCACCTCCTAAAATGAGCGCTGCATACGTCCGGGCGCGCGTCGATGTTACAAGTATACAACGTTTGCGTCCGACTCCGATCTATCATCCCCCAATTGTTGCCGGAATCAGGTAAGAAAACTATCATTGTGTCCATTGTCTTTTCGCTTACGTGGGCGTCGGGGGAGCACTACCTGCCTTGTCAACCTGGATGATAGTCGAAGACGAATCCGATATTTACACGCTGCTGCTGGCGATGTTCGATGTATGGGGCATCGATGGGATCGCTTTTCTCGAAGGTGAGGAAGCGGTGCACTGGATCGAGGATGTCGATAGTGGTATGTTCGTCATGGAGCCACCAGAGCTGGCGCTGATCGATATTCGGCTGCCCGGTGACATCAGCGGGGTACAGATCGGGGCACGGCTGCGTCAGAGCGCTCGTTTGAGCCAGATGGTGATCGTGATGATCACTGCCTTTCGTCTGTCCGCCGCCGATGAAACTGCCGTCCGTGTCGAGGCAGGCGCCGACCTGCTGCTCTACAAGCCATTACCCGACCTGCCGCTGCTGCGGTCGATGCTGGAAAAGGCACTGATCGCCCGGCGCGCTGCCCATGCCGCCGCGCTGCCGGTCGATGTACCGCCGACCGGCAACCCCTCGCGCGATCTGAATCAGACCCGATCCAACGGATCGTGAAAGGATTGTCTCATCATGCGTAACGTCGCCCCTACGCTCTCGCTCAACCGCCGTGCCAACCAGTGGAAATCATATGGATTCCTGGTGATCGCCCTGGGCGCCTTCCTGACCGCCGTCGGCGTGCTGCTGAACGTGGTGCCCCTGGTGGGCAGGACGGATCCCGCCTTTGGATTGTACAGCGCGCTGCGCACACTGGTGGCATTCGCCGGGGTCGCGCTGCTGCTGGTCGGGGTCGGCTTGCTGGTGCGCGCCTTCACCTGGCGCAAGGATAACGATCTGGCGCAGATGACCGCCCAGGCACTGCGCGCCAGCTTCGATGATCGCTACACGTTCATTCGCAACGTCAGTAAGCGCGAGCTGGGCTACATCGACGCGGTGATGGTCGGACCAGCGGGCGTGCTGGTCTTTCGTATCGTCGATGCAGAGGGCGATTGGGCGAACGAAAATGCCAACTGGCTGATCAAAAAGTCGGCGACCGGCGAATATCTGCCCGCGCCTTTCAACCCGACTCAACAAGCATTAGACGACATTCAGAAGCTCGACACGTCGCTGCGGGCGATCGACGTGAACGGCATTCCGATCTTCGGCGTGGTCGTGTTCACGAAAGATGAACGACGCATCAAATTGAGCGCACGCGACTCGGCGCTGCCGATCTCGCATCTCGGACTGCTGACGGTCAATCTGGCGAACGGGTATCTGGCTGCCGACCGGATCAACATGAACACCGCCACCCAGGTGGTCAAGCTGTTGTACGGCGCATAAATCATGGCACTGCTGATCCTCTCCCCGGCGGGCGGGGGCAAAACCACCTCGGTGCAAGCGGCACTGCGCGATCTCAAGGCGCGTGATCCGCTGGCAAAGGCGTGGGTTCTGGTCAGCACCGAGCGGCAGATCATCGATTTTCGACGCCGCTATATGCTGTCGAACGGTGACGCGGGTGGACGCGCGACCTTCAACGTCGAGCATTTCGGTTTTTACGACCTGTACCGCCGCATCCTGGCGATCGCCCGTCAGCCGGGGCGCATCCTGACCCCACCCGCGCGTCAGGCGTTGATCGGGGCGCTGCTGCGACAGCGCTTCAGCACCTCCCCTGTGTTTGGTGCGATCGCCGGGACACCCGGTTTTGCCCGCGCGATCGCCTCACTGATCGACGAACTCAAGCAGTGCCGCATCCTCCCAGACCAGTTCCGCGATGCCGCCACGACGCCGCGCGAACGCGAACTGGCGGCGATCTACACCAGCTATCTCGATCTGCTGCAACAGTACGACCTGATCGACCGCGAGGGTGAGGGCTGGCTGGCAATCGAGGCGCTCGAACACGACAAAACGCTCGTGAGCGATGTGGCACTGCTGGTCGTGGACGGCTACGACCAGTTCAATTCACTGCAGGTGGCGCTGCTGGAGGCGCTCGATCGTCAGGTGGGGGAGATGCGGATCACGCTGGCGACCGCCCCGACCGAGCGCATCACTCAGACGTTCGCCGCCCTGATGACCGCGTTCGAGTCGCGCATCACACCCGACCATCTGCCTGACGACGGCATCCCCAGCCCGACGCGCGCCTGGATCGAAGCGCCGAGTCCCGCCGCAGAAGCGGCGGCGGTGATGCGCGACATCAAGCGTAAGCTGGTCGGGGGCGCGACGCCAGAGTCGATCGTGGTGGCAGTGCGCGATTGGGCACGTTATGCCGATGCGCTGATCGGCGCCGCCCACGCTTACGACATCCCGACGGCGGCACACTACGCCCCGGCGCCATCCGACAACCCGGCGATCGCCGCGCTGATCGCCGCGCTAAACCTGCACCGCGACGGCTTTCGCCGTCGCGCCGTGCTGGATGTGCTGCGATCGCCGTATATCGGCGTGACGGGGTTGGACGCGGCGAGCATCGACAGTCTCGATCGGATCAGCCGCGACGCTCGCGTGATCGGCGGCACCGATGAATGGCGCGCGGCTATCGCCAGCGCGGTCGCCAGCCCTGGCGATAGCCTTGTCAATAGTCCTGGCGATAATCTTTTCAATAGTCCTGGCGATAGCCTTGTCAATAGTCCTGACGATGATCTTTTCAATAGTCCTGACGATAATCTTTTCAATAATGTAATGAGCGACGCCAACCGCGATTCCGATGCGTATGACGAGGACGACGGCGCGACGCTGCGTCTCGGTGCGCTGGCGGGAACGGCACTGTCTCTGGTTCTCGATCTGTTTTTCGAGACAGTGACGCCACCCGACACCGGAACCAGCGCCGACTACATCGCCTGGCTCGAAGGGCTGATCGGCGTCGAGGCGTCCGACCCTGATGATCCTGGTCTGGACAGCCTGCCAAGCGGTGGGACGCTCGCCTTGCTTGAGCACATTCGCGCGCAGGATGACGAGCTGCGTGCCCGCGATCTGACCGCGCTCAAAAGGCTCAAGGACATTTTGCGCGCGCTGCTGGCGACCGAGCGTTTGGCGGATCATATTGGCTTGTCGATCGACGGCGACCGCGAGTCGTTCCTGGAATCGCTGTTTGGCGCGCTCGACTCACAGCCGGTCGCGCGTGGTGCCGGACGCGATGGGCGCGTCCTGATCACACTGACGAGCGATGCGCGTGGGCTGCCGCACGCGCATGTCTACGTGGTCGGGCTGGCGGAAGGGCTGTTTCCGGCGCGCATCCCCGACGATCCGCTGCTGCTCGACACCGAGCGCGCCCGCTTACGTCAACGGGGGATTGGTCTGCCCGCCGCCGCCGACCGCGCCGACGACGCGGGCTTGTTCGCCAGCGTGATCGGCATCGCCCGCCAGACATTGATCCTCTCCCGCCCGACCGTGAAAAATGGCGAGTCGTGGGCGCCGAGTCCGCTGTGGCTGGAGTCCCGCGCCGGGATCGACGCGGCGGTATTGGCGGCACATACCACCCATCTGGCGATCGGCGCATCGCCGACGCTGGACGGCTCGGCGGGGCGCGATGAGGCTGCCCTGGCGATGATCGAGTCGCTGCGCGCGGGTACGGGGGCGCTCGACGGCGGACGCTGGCTGAGGTGGGCATATCCGGCGTTCGCGCGCCACCTGGGGCGCGCGATCCGGGTAGAACGGGCGCGACGGTCGCCGTCGCAAGCACACGATCACACCAGCGGAGTCCTGCGCGATCCGGCGCTGGTGGCGCTTGCGTCCGCCGAGGTCACGGCGCGTATCTGGAGCGCGTCGGCGTTGAACGATTACGGCGCGTGTCCATATCGCTATTTCGCGCATCGTCTGCTCGGCATCGATCCAGCGCGCGACCCAGAAGACGGCATGGACGCCCGCCAGCGTGGGACGCTGCTGCACGAAATTTTAGAGACGGCATACCGCCGGATCGCAGCGGATGCGATCGTCATCATGCCCGATGATCCCGACGCGCTGGCGCGTGCCCTGGCTGTCCTGGATGCCACATGTAACGCGCTGCTGCCCGGCGCCCCGGCGCGAATCGGCTTTCGTGCGTCGTCGTCATGGGCAGGCGAACAGACCACCGTGCGCCGTCAACTGCGGGCGCTGCTGGTCACCGATTTTTCCGATAAACACCCGCTCACGCCCTTGATCACGCACGCCGACAGCGCGCGCCGTCCGTTCCGTCTGGAGTCGCGCTTTGGCGGGGGCGCGGTGCCCCTGACCCTCAGGCTGGACGACAGCACCGTGATCGCCGTGCGCGGCACCATCGACCGACTCGACACGCGCGCCGATGGAGGTCTGTTTGTGATCGACTACAAGAGCGGCTCGACTCCCATCGACTCACGGGAGATCGTCAGCGGACGCAACGTGCAGATGTGGCTGTACCTGGAGGCGGCACAACAGCTCTATCCGGGGCGCGTAGTCGGTGGGGTCTTTTGGCATATCGCCACACGCACAGGCAGCGGTGCGCTCGATGTGACGACCCATGACGAGGTATTGTCGGCGGGCAAGGCGCGCGTGACCCGTCATCTGAGCCGCATGAAGTCGGGTGATTTTCGCAGTCGTCCGAGCAAGCTGGAAAGCGGCAAGTGCAGTCATTATTGCGACTTCTATCAGTTATGCCGTCCGATGACGATCGCGCGCGATAAAACGGGATAAGATCGATGTCCGAAATGAAGCTGCTCTTACTCGTCCATGCCGCCGTGACCTGGATGCTGGTCGGGCTGATCCTGACGATCCAGATCGTGCATTATCCGCTCTTTCGTTTCGTCGGCGCTGCCAGCTATCCCGCCTATCAGGATGCGCACATGGGCACGATCACGGCATTGGTGGCGCCTCTTATGCTGATCGAGCTGGTGACCGCCGTCATTCTGGCGCTGGCGCCCCCTGAGGGAGTGCCGTCATGGGCGACCTGGGTCGGTCTGGCACTGGTCGGTCTGATCTGGTTCGCCACGCTGTTCATCAATTCGCCGCAGCACGCAGCCCTCAGTGGCGGCTTCGACGCCGCGACCCATGCCGCGCTGGTGGCGTCGAACTGGATACGCACGATCGCCTGGATCGGGCGCGGTGGGCTGATGCTGTGGCTGCTGGCGCGGCTGATCGCGCGATGACCGACTCGCACCGCCCGATCACGCGCGGACGCATCATTATGCGTTCCTGCACCAGGCTGATCCAGCGATGAGCGACTCCCCCCCCCCCGACCTGCTGCTGGTCGCCGCGCTCACGCGCGAGTCGATGCGCCAGGAACGCGGCAGGCTGAAAATATTTCTGGGCATGGCAACCGGGGTCGGCAAGACCTACGCCATGCTCGACGCTGCCCAGGAACAGCGCAGCAGCGGTGCCGATGTCGTGATCGCGCTGGTCGAGACGCATGGGCGTGCCGAGACTGAGGCGTTGATCGATCCGCTGGAGGTCATCCCGCGCCGCCTGATCGATTATCGCGGTACGGCACTGACCGAGATGGATACCGACGCCGTAATCGTCCGCGCCCCCGCTCTGGCGCTGGTGGACGAGCTGGCTCACAGCAACGTGCCGGGTTCACGTCATAGCAAGCGTTATCAGGATGTGGTCGAGCTGCTGGAACATGGTATCGACGTGTACACCACCGTCAACGTACAGCATTTCGAGAGCCGCGCCGACCTGGTGCGCCAGATCACCGGCATTCCAGTGCAGGAGACGATCCCCGACTCACTGCTCGATCTGGCGAACGAGATCGAGCTGATCGACCTGTCCCCAGAGGACTTGCGCCGCCGTCTGTACGAGGGGCGGGTCTACACCGTTGAACGGGTCGATCTGGCGGCAAACAATTTCTTTCGCATCGGCAATCTGACCGCGCTGCGCGAAATGGCGCTGCGGCTGGCGGCGGAACATGTCGATCACCAGCTTCAGGATTACATGCAGATCAAACGCATCGCCGGACCCTGGCGGTCGGGCGAACGACTGCTGGTCGCCGTCGGACCGAGTCCGTTTTCAGAGCGGCTGATCCGCTGGACGCGCCGCACTGCCTACAATCTGGAGGCACCCTGGCTGGCGTGCTATGTACAGACCAGCCAGACACTGACGCCAGAGGCACAGGAACGGCTCGCCAAGCATCTGGCGCTCGCCCGCGAGCTGGGTGGCGAGGTCGTGACCTCCAGCGGCGATGACATCGTAGAGACGATGCTGCGCGCCGCCCGTCAGCGCAACGTCACCCAGATCGTGATCGGCAAGCCGAAACGATCGCGGTTGCACAGGCTGGTGCTGGGATCGCTGGTGGATACGGTGATCGCCCACAGCGGCGAAATTGATGTCTATGTGGTCAATGGCGACGACAGCGAGAGCGAGAGCGAGCGCCGCGCGCCGCTGTTGGCAGCGCCAACGGAGTCGGCGCTGCCCGATTATCTCAACGCGATCGGCGTGGTGGCGGCGGTGACGGCGCTCAATCTGCTGCTGGCGTCGGCGCTGCCCTGGATTGGCTATCAGGTCATCGGCTTCACCGAATTATTGGCGGTGCTGCTGGTAGCGGCATTCATCGGGCGCGGACCGGCGTTTGTGGCGGCGATCGCCAGTGCCGCGCTGTGGAGTGCGCTGTTCGTCGCGCCGAATTCCCCGTTTGGCAGCTACGTGCCACAAGACCTGGTGATCATCGCGCTCTATTTTGTGATCGCGCTGGTGGCGGGCAACCTGACCGCGCGTGTGCGTCGTCAGGAGCGCGCCGCCCGCTATGCCGCCGAGCGCGCGATGGCGCTGTACACGCTGGCACACGAGACTGCCAGCGCGGTCGATCGCCACGCCGTGCTGACGACGGCGGTCACACAGTTAGGGCGGGTGTTCGACGCGCAGATCGCGGTCGTGCTGGCGTCGGGTGGCAGACTCGACTCGGAGGCGCATCCCGCCAGTACGCTGATCCTGGCTGAAAAAGAGATCGCGGTCGCGCGCTGGGTCTACGAACACGACAAACCCGCCGGACGATTCACCGACACGCTGTCATCAAGCGAGTCACAGTATCGTCCGCTGCTGACGCCCAACCGCACCGTCGGCGTGATCGGCATCCGTTCACATCAGGAAACGCGACTGAGCTTCGATCAGGAGGTACTGTTGGAGACCTTCATCAATCAGGTGTCGCTGGTGATCGAGCGCGAGCTGCTGGACGAAGCCGCCGAACAAGCCGCGATGCTGCACGAGAGCGAGCGCCTGTACAACACACTGTTCAACTCGATCTCGCACGAGCTGCGCACGCCGATCGCCACCATCGCCGGAGCGATTAGCAGTATCAAGGAGGATCAAAAAGGGCGTGCGCTCGACCCGCACAACCGCGCCGCGCTGATCGACGACATCGCGGACTCGGCGCAGCGGCTCAATCGGCTGGTGGAAAATCTGCTCGATATGTCACGCCTGGAGAGCGGACGACTCGAACTCAAGCTCGATTGGGGTGATCTGCGGGATGTGATCGGCGCGGTGGTCAAGCGGCTCGACACCTGTTTTGCGGCGCATCCGCTGATATTGACTCTGGCGCCTGACCTGCCTTTGATGAAAATGGATGTGGTTCTGATCGAACAGGCGCTCGCCAATCTGATCGAAAATGCCTGTCGCTATACCCCGTCCGGTACGCCGATTCGCATCGCGGCACACCGTGACGAAGACATGCTGGCGATCGTGATCGCGGACCAGGGCGCGGGCATCCCGGTCGAGTCGATTGGACGGGTATTCGACAAGTTTTATCGCGCGCCGGGCACCGCGACCGGCGGCACCGGACTCGGACTCTCGATCGTGCGCGGTCTGATCGAGACACACGGCGGCACAGTCAATGTCGTCAACGCGCCCGATGGGGGCGCGCGCTTCACGATCCGCCTGCCGATCACCGATTCGCCCCCGCCTGTACACGAGGCAGCCTCATGAAAGAATTGCAAAAGCCAATCGACGACAGCGGCACCCGCGTCCTGATCATCGACGACGAGATTCAGATTCGCCGCTTCCTGCGTATCAGTCTGGAGGCGAACGGGTATCGTGTCAGCGAAGCGGTAGCAGGCGAACCCGGCATCGCGGAGGCGGCACGGCTGCGTCCTGAGCTGATCATCCTCGATCTGGAGCTGCCCGACATCGACGGCTTCGAGGTGCTGAAACGACTGCGCGAATGGTCGCAGGTGCCGGTGATCGTGTTGTCGGTGCGCGGGGAAGACCGCGACAAGATCGCCGCATTGGACAGCGGCGCCGACGATTATCTGACCAAGCCATTCAGTGTCGATGAGCTGATGGCACGGCTGCGGGTGGCACTGCGTCATGCCCAGCCGCAAGCCGAGGAACAGATTTTCACGCGCGGCGATCTCCAGGTCGATCTGGTGCGGCGGCTGGTGACACTGCGCGGTGAGCCCGTCAAGCTGACGCCGACCGAGTACGCGCTGCTGCGGCTGATGATCCAGCATGCTGGAAAAGTCCTGACGCACAAGCAGATTTTGCGGGCGGTGTGGGGTCCTGAGTACGTCAACGAGACGCATTATCTGCGTGTGTACTTCGCCCAATTGCGCCAGAAGATCGAGCGCGACCCGGCACTGCCGGAGGTGCTGATCACCGAATCGGGTGTAGGTTATCGTTTGATGGCATAGCGCACGCTTGACACCATCAAGGCGGCGGATTACAATGCCTGCAATCTAGAGACGGGCCTGTAGCTCAGCTGGAAGAGCGCTTCAATGGCATTGAAGAGGTCAAGGGTTCGAGTCCCTTCCGGTCCACTATTTGACAGTCAGACCTCAACATCCGGTCTTCACGCCGGATGTTTTTGATTTTACCGAACGCTGTACAATCGCCTGCATGACCGACATTTCGATCGTAATCGTCAATTACAACACCCGCGCAGCGCTGCGCCGCACGCTCGACTCGATCGCCCGCGAGTCTGGCGATCTGCGCATCGAGACGATCGTCGTCGATAATGCCTCCAAAGACGACAGCGCCCCGATGGTGCGCGAGTCGTTCCCGCAGGTGATCGTGATCGAGCCGGGGCACAACACCTGGTTCAGCGGCGGCAACAATCTCGGTTTCGCGCGTGCCAGCGGGGAGACGATCCTGATCCTCAATCCCGACACCATCGTGCAACCGGGGCTGCTCGACACCATGCTCACTTACTTGCGCGCCCATCCGAGGGTCGGCGCGGTCACCCCGCAGATGCGCGGACTCGATCGTGCGCTCCAGCGGACGTGTTCGCGTGCGCCGCGCTTCGTCGATCTGTTGCTCGGCTATACCTTTGTCGGGGTGCTGCTGTCCGGCTGGCGTGAGCGCCGTCGGGCGGTGATGTGGTATGGTAGCTGGGAACGCGATTTGACGCGCCCGGTCGAGGTCGCGCCTGGCTCGTGCATCCTGGCACGCCGCGAGGTGATCGCGGCTGTAGACGGGTTCGACGCGCGCTTGCGACTGTATTTCACCGAAGACGATCTGTGCCGACGCATCGTCGATGCCGGATACGCAATCCACTTTCTGGCGGACGGTATGATCCTGCACGAGGAACATGCCAGCATCCGTCTGGTGCAGCGGCTCGCCTCACGCATCTATTTCGATGACCTGATCGTCTACGCCCATAAGTGGATGGGCGGCGCTGCTGCATTACTGCTGCGCGCTCTGATCGTGCCGACCCGTGTGGCAATGGACATGGCGCAGCGCGCGCGCGGCGAACGCAACGCTATCCGTTGATCGCCGCCGCTCACAGCCAGGCTGACTCCAAACATCGACCAGGAAAGGATCACCATGTCCGCCGACCGTTACGACTCCACCCGCCGCGCCTGGGAAGACATCTGGGATCACGCCAGCGTCGAGATCGAGCTGCAAACGCAGACCTACACCCGTGCCCGCGAGACGATCGCGCATTATCTGCCCTATCTGCCCAAAGACGGGATCATTCTCGAAGCCGGCAGCGGACTCGGTGCGGCGCTGCTCCCGCTCAAGGCAGCGGGTTACAGCGTGGTCGGATTGGACTACGCCGAAAATGCGCTGCATATTTCGCATCAGCATGATCCGGCGCTGCGCCTGGCGGTCGGGGATGTACATACCCTGCCCTTCGCGGAAAACAGCATCGGCGCCTATCTCTCGTTCGGGGTATTCGAGCATTTCGAGGCGGGTATGGCACGTCCGCTCGCTGAAGCATACCGCGTCCTGCGGCGCGGCGGCGTGCTGGTGCTGACTATTCCCTATCCGAGCATAATTCATGATCTGGTGCAGTGGCAGCGCGACCGCCGCCATGTTGGGGCACTGACCGACGATGCGTTTTTTGAAAGCACCTATAGCCGTGACGCGCTGATCGACGCGGTGCGATCGGTCGGGTTTGTGCCGCGCCGCGTCGTGCCCACCAGTCATGCCTACACCCTGTGGGGCGTGGGGTCACTATTCAGGGCGCCAGGGTATTACCGCACCAGCGCGATCGCGGACATCTGCGGACAAGCACTCAAAATCGCCGCACCCTGGGCTTTCAACTTTTCCACGCTCGTGATCGCGCGCAAGCCCTGATCGGCGTTTGCGGCTATAATCACATCGATGTGATAACGTGGCGGTAACGCAATGGTGATTGGCTCACCATCCAGGAGCGGCGGCATGACCTCTATCGGACTGATGATCGAAGGACAATCGGGTCTCAACTGGGAAACGTGGCGGCGCATCCTGACGACCGCTGAACAGCTCGGCTATCAATCTGTCTTTCGTTCCGACCATTTCACCGATCCCGAACCCCCCGACGAAGCCTCACTCGAAGCCTGGGTGTCGCTCACCTATGCCGCCACCTACACCAACCGGATCGAGTTTGGTACGCTGGTCTCTCCGGTCACCTTTCGCCATCCGTCGATCCTGGTGCGCATGGCGTCGGCAGTAGACGATCTCAGCGATGGACGGCTGATATTAGGCATGGGCGCGGGCTGGCAAGACCGCGAACATCGCGCGTTTGGCGTGCCCTTTCCCGATATGCCCACCCGATTCGCCATGCTGCGCGATGCGCTGGAGATCACGGTGCGGCTGCTGTTGAGCGACACCCCGGCGAGCTATGTCGGCGAACACTTCTCGCTGGATGACGCGCTGATGCTGCCTCGTCCGCAGCGCGCGGGCGGTCCGCCGATCCTGATCGGCGGGAACGGCGTACTGCGCACCCTGCCACTCGCCGCCGAATTTGCCGACGAATGGAATGGGGTCTTCATCAGCCCGGAAATCTACCGCGAACGCAACCAACAGCTCGATCAGCTCTTGCATGATGCTGGACGCGCGTCCGGCGAGGTCAAGCGCTCGCTGATGACGCGCGTCCTGCTGGCGCGCGACGATGCTGACTGGCGCCGCATCCAAGCCGAGCGGAACCAGACTCCCGACGAACTGCGGATGGACGGCAAGGCGATCGCGGGCACGCCGTCGATGATCGTCGATCAGATCAGTGCATATGTCGAAGCCGGGGTCGAACGGTTCATGCTGCAATGGCTCGATCTGGACGACGTTGCCGGTCTGGAACTGATGGCGCAGGTGGTGCTGCCGCATTTTCACAAGAACACCGACTGAACGGGTGTGTGCAGGCATCGTTGAGTACCCTATGCGATCGCGGCATCGTTTTTAGACCCGTCGAATTTCAGAATCGACATATCCGCATTATCGTGGCTGTGTGTTGGTTAAATCCCGACTTGATTGACTTAGCGCCAGGTTTCACAAAGACAAAAATTGCGCCTTAACGCCCATCGTAGACGGGCGGCGTCCTGACGATCTATGCTAGGTGTCATACACGGATGCGCACACGCGCGCTCTGAATCACGCCTGGTCAACCGTCTACGAGGATTTGCCGCCCATGAAACACGCATTTTTGATCGCCTTTTTCCTGTTCGCCGCCATCGGAATCACCGGCGCACGCGCCCAGGATGCCGCCGACCTGGAGGGGATCAAGACCTACCTGCTGACCAACGTCGCCTCGCTGCAAGCCAATGCCGCGCGCCTGGAGTCGGGTGCGCTCGACTATTACGCACTGGCGGAAGCTGCGAATTTCGACTATGCCGCGCTGTGGACGAGTGAGCGCGTGGGCACGCTCCATGCGCTCATGCGGGCGCGTGATGCCTGGCTGACCGCCAGTCCGCTGTACGAACAGGTGGAAGGCGTGGTCGCCGGGGTGCCGTCTTTGAGCGAATTTGACGTGATCCTCGACGCGGGCGCGTCTGGCGCCGACGATCCCGAAGGCGGCGTCACGTTCGACCTGACGCTGCGCGATGGGCGCGTGCTGCCCCGTCCGGGCAACCTGTTCGGCGTGCTGGAAAGCACCCTGTGGACGACCCGTTCCGACTACAGCAGTGGTGTCGCGGCTGATCTGAATCTGAACAGCAGCGCTGACTTTGGCGAGCAGCTTCCCGACGCCCATGTGCTGCTGGCGGCTGCCGAGACGATGGAAAATTACACCTCCGATCTGGTCGCCTCTGCCTATGCCTGGCAGCCAACCAAGGAAGATGCGTTCACCGCGCTGGTAGTGATGGTGCCGACGATGAGCGAATATTTTGCCGCCTGGCGTGACTCGCGCTTCGTCACCGGGGATGCGTCCGAGCAGGCGGAATTCGTCGTGATCTCACGTCTGGCGGACATCGAGGACATCCTCGGCGGCTTGATGGTGGTGTACGACGGCGTGAGTCCGGTGATCAGCGCCGCCGACTCGGCGCAGGATGCGCAAATTCGCCAGGGCTTGACCGACCTGCAAGCCTATGTCGCTGACCTGTACGGACAAGAGCAGGACGGGCGCACCTATTCACCTGAAGAAGCCGACCTGTTCGGCACCGAGGCACAAAATCGCGCGCAGGGGATCGTCGGTCAGATCACCCAGGTTGCCGCGCTGCTGAGTATCGACCTGCCGGAATAAACAAATTTCTAAGCCGACGGACGCGCTGAGGTGCGTCCGTTCGATCCCGTCATGGTTCACATGAGATAGGTTGCCCGCCGATGCCGCGTTCCTTCATCCGTTCGCTCCTCCTGATCGTCTGTCTCGCGCTGATCCTGCCGATCGGCGCGCTGTCCGCGTCTGCGGAAAATGCCGCCGCACCGCTCTCGCCGCCGCAAACCGCCGAACAGATGCGCCAGCGCCTGTTTGAAGCGCAAATGGCGCTCATGAGCGGCGACAACGCAGAGGCGGTGATTGCGATACAGGACGCGGAAGCACTCTATGCCGATCTGCACGCGCTGATCGGCGCGGCGGACGCGGATGGGGCGACGGCGGCGCGCATCACCGACGCGATCGCGTCAGCCCGTGCTGCCATCGATGCCGACTCCACGACGACGCTCGCGCTCGCTCGCGCTGCGATGTGGACGGCGCTCCTGGACGCCAGCACGCAGATTGTCGCATCAGCGCTCACCGACGCCGACGCGACAACGGCGGCGATCTGGCTGCCTTTGCGTGAATACCGCGTTGCGACCCGCTTCACCCGCCCGACCGCCGATGCGACCCTGGCATTGAGCGCGTTCGCAGTGGGGACGCTGAGCGCCGATGCCGCGTGGTCGGTCATCCGCGCCGATCTGCTCGACACTTATCAGGCGCAAATGACGGCGGCGTTCACGGCGGCGGACGAGGCGAATCGCAGCGGCTTTGCGCTGCGCCGCGCTGAAGAAGTCGGCTTAGCGGCGGGCTACTTCACCATTCTGGCGGACTCGTTCGCGGAACAGCGCGGCGCCGAGTCGCTGTCTGGCGCACAAACCGCTTTCGCGGCGCTGACCGACGCTGCACTCACCCGTGACGAGCTGGCATATGCCGATGCGCGTACCGCTGTCGAAAGCGTCCTGGTCGGTTTCCGCGCTGTGCCACTGTCCGACGAGGAACTGGCGCGCCGGGCAGGTCAGTTCAGCCGTTATCTGACGCTCGTCCCGATCGAGTACGGGCGCGGCGTGCGTGACGGGGTGATCACCAACGACATCGAAATTCAGGAGGCGCTGACCTTTCACGGGGGCGCCGTCGCCGCCTACGCCGATCTGGAAGTGGCACTGAGCGCCACCGACCCGGACGCGGCGGCACAGATCGACGCGCTGCTGATCCAGGCGCTCGACCAGATTCGCGCGGTCGTGCCGCCATCCGAGCTTGAGACGACGATCGCAGCCATCAACGAAACTGCGGCGACGGTGATCCCGGCGGAATGGCTGGCTGGCACGACTGGATCAGACGTGGATGTGGTGCTGGCGATCCTCGATCAGATCGACGCGGCGGTCGTCGGCGGTGACTACCGCGCGGCGGAGTCGGCACGACTGGAAGCCTACGCCCTGCTGGAGCTCGGTTTCGAGCAGCGGCTCGTGGGCTTTGCACCAGAGATGGCAGCGCGCATCGAAAGTTATTTCTGGCAGGGGACAGCCGATCAACCCGGACTATCGGTGCTGCTGGCGTCGAGCGCGCCGATCGGTGCGGTCCGCGATGGGCTGACAATTCTGGAAACCGGGTTGGGCGAGGCGCGGCTGCTGTTGGGCGCGGGCAATCAGGCGCCCGGCGCCGTCGTCGGCAACGCGGCGATCATCGTCTTCCGCGAAGGACTGGAAGGCGTGCTGATCCTGGCGTCCCTGCTGGCGAGCCTGCGCGCCGCCGATCAGGTGCGCTACCGCCGTCCGTTGGTGATCGGCGCGATCCTGGCGTTCGGCGCGACGGCGTTGGTATGGTGGGGCGCGACCAGCTTACTGACGGTGCTGCTGCCGTTTGGCGAACGGCTGGAGGCGGTCGTCTCGTTGATCGCCATCGGCGTGCTGCTGCTGATCACCAACTGGTTTTTCCACAAGACCTACTGGACTGGCTGGATGGCGAATTTCCACGCCCGCAAGCGCCAGTTGGTCACTGGCGCGGTGGCGGTCTCGGTCGGACAGGCAGTCGGGCTGGTGCTGCTGGGGTTCACCAGCGTGTTCCGCGAGGGCTTCGAGACCGTGCTGTTCCTGCAATCGCTGGTGCTGGAGGCAGGCACCAGCGTCGTCTTACAGGGTGTGGCGATCGGTCTGGTCGGGACTGCCATCGTCGGCGTGATCACCTTTGCGCTGCAAGTACGCCTGCCCTACAAGAAGATGCTGATCATCACAGGGATCATGATCAGCGCCGTGCTGATGGTCATGGTCGGCAATACAGCGCATGTGCTGCAATCGGTGGGCTGGATGCCGATCACCCCGATCAACGGGCTGTATCTGCCCTTCTGGATGGGACAGTGGTTCGGCGTGTTTGCGACCTGGGAAGGGGTGCTGCTGCAATTCATGGCGGGCGCGTTCGTAATTGGCAGCTACTTCCTGGCGGAGCAGCACACCCGCAAGGCGCGCATGGGCGTGCGTGAGGTGAAGGCGGCGTAAGGGTGATGCAGCCCAAGTAAGGGATGAGTCGGTCACTGGTACAATCACGATCATGGGTTGTCTGGTTAAATGGCATGGTGGGATATGTCACTTTACCTGACAACCTGGTTCTTTACGCTCTGTTTTTGACGATGACATCGATCAGGAGGGGGAAAGTATGAATAGTGCGGTGTTACCTGTTTCCCTGGCGCCCGACGCGATCCGCGCGTTTTGCGACCGTCATCACATTCGACGACTGGCACTGTTCGGGTCGGTACTGCGCACCGATTTCACGCCAGAAAGTGATATAGATGTGCTGGTTGAGTTTGATCCCATCCATACACCTGGCTTGATCGGTTTCTATTTGATTCAAGAAGAACTGGCAGCTATGGTCGGAAGGGAGGTCGATCTCCTCACGTTCAAGTCACTGCATCCCATGATACGTGACTCTGTACTGAGAGAGGCGCAGACTATCTATGTCACAGCATGATGATTCGCTGTATCTCACTCACATGCTGGAGAGCGCCATCAAAGCGCGCCAGTTCGTTGAAAATAAGAGTCGCAGCGATTATGACAGCGATGAAATTCTGAGTCTGGCACTTCAACACCTCATTCAGATCATCGGTGAAGCGGCAGGCAGCGTCTCGCCCGCTGCCCGTGCGCTGATCCCATCGCTTCCTTGGACGGCGATCACGGGGATGCGGCACCGGATCGTACATGGTTACGCAATTGTCGATCATGACCTGGTATGGAATACGATCGCTCAGGATTTGGAGCCGCTCATTGTTGCTGTTAAAGCAGCATTGGATCGAAAACAGGAAATACGCTGCGTGAGGTGAGGGCGGCGTAAGCGCCGCCCTGTCCTCCTGACGCATCCCGACTCAGTGCCTACACATCCCACCAGATCGGATTCGTCCACGCCCGCCCACCTGCCGCGTCGCGCACGGTGATGCGGCAGTAGGCGCTGTTGAGACGGCGAATGTCGAGTGTCGCCTCGGTGATGCCCTCGCCATGCTGATGCACCGCCCGCGCGCCCTTGCCCGTGACGAAGATGCTCTCGGCAGGTGAACAGCGGATCGTCACGCTGTCGTTTGGCACCACTTTTACATCGAAAATCTCAGGACCCGTGCTGTTGTAGCAGTGACCCGCCTTCAGCGCCGCCAGGATCGCCTCTGGTGTCAGCGCCTCACTTTTGACCCACGTCCAGCCGCGCAGCGTGTCGCGGAAATTAGGCTTGAAGTGCGCGTCATCGGTCGCCAGGATGTCGAAGCGAGTGCCACGCGCGAGCATGACATCGACCATGTACATGCTGTCGATGCGGTCGTTGTGATCCGCCGAAATGCCGTTGATCACCTCGATACTGTGCGCCTCGTGCAGGCTGAGCACATCTTCCTCGGTCAGGTTGTACCAGGCGGGATGCGCCACACTGACATAGGCACCCGCGTCCAGCGCGCGCCGCGTCATGCCGGGACCGTCCTCACCAATCAGATTCGACGGAAAATCGGCGGGCAGCCCGATCCCCAGGATGTGCCACAGTTCGTTGGTGGCGGTCTGTCCGGCGTGCAGCTCGGCGCCGAGCAGCGTGGTGAAATTGTCGGAACGAAACGGTGCAGTGTCGGTGATCGGATAGCCGTACTGCTGCATGAAATGATCGGTGATCGACAGGAAGTGATAACCCCGGTCGCGATAGTAGTCGCAGACCGCTTCCGGCGTCAGCCGACCATCGGAACGGGTGGAATGGGTGTGCAGATTGCCGCGAAACCACTGACCTGGCTTGTCGAAGGGCTGCTTGTGCATGGCACCTCTGTTCGTGTGATCGGATGTAATGCGGACGCATCGTTATGCGTCTCCTACGGGCAACCATTATAGCGGGATGATCAGGCTGTCCCGGTCGCGCGGATAGTCGGTGAGCAGTTCCGTCCCGGTCTCGGTGACCAGCACGGTATCGGAATGCCGGAATCCGCCCATCTCCGGCACATACAGACCTGGCTCGATGGTGAAGATCATGCCCGGCTGAATGACCGTCGAGTCGCCGATGTCCAGGAATGGCGCCTCGTGATAACGCAGCCCGATCGCGTGCCCGACATGATGTTTCCAGTACGCCATCAGATCGTGCGCTCGAAATAGGCGCGAGCTGCGTGATCGACCTCGGCACAGGTTCCACCGGGGCGGATCGCCTCGATCGACAGCGTTTGCAGTGCCAGCATGTGATCGAAAAAGAACTTCTGGCGGTCATCCGGCTCGCCCATGAACATCGTCCGTTCCAGCTCCGAATTGTAACCGTAGATCGACGATGCCGCACCCGTCACCAGCACATCGCCCGCCTGAAAGGTGATGTTGCCCGCCAGCACATGTGGCATAGCGCCGCTGCGTCCGATCTGCCCGCGATAGGTCGCCAGCGCGCCGTAATAATATTCCCCTCCCGACTGGTAATCCATGCCGATACTGTCGAGCATCTGACGAGTGGCGTCGTCGCTGGCGCGGCGATTGACCTCGGTCTCGGTGATGCCGACGCGCGTATAATCCTGCAGCAGACGGTGCGCCACCCCGCCCCACACGCAGCTTTCACGGATCAGGGCTGTTTCGACCGCCGACTTGATCATCATCTGATCTTCAATCAGTGGCAGGGGCATGATTCAATCTCCTTGATCGATGGGCGTGTAGGGGTGGGTGAGCAGTCCGTCGGTGAGCGACTGCACGTAGATACAATCCTGCCAGGCGATCGAAACATCGGCAACAGTGACAGGAGCATCGCTCATGACGATGCCACTGTCGCGCACGACCGCGAACGGGGTCGCTTCGTCGCGCTCGCCCATGACCATCTGAGCCGCCGCGCACACCTGATCCGCGACCCCGCGCCGGGTGACCTGCATGATGTTGCCGAACAGATCGGTCAAGCCGCGCTCATCGCTGACCGGGTTGAAGCCCGCCGTCGCCAGCGCGACTCCGGTCGTGCCCAGGCGTCCTGGCATGAGCCAGCTGTCGGTCAGGATCACGCCGACCGTCACACCGAGCCGGGCGCCAATGTCGGCACGCAGTCGCGTCGCCGTCGCATAGGGATCGGACGGGAACAGCACGGCGTAGCCCGCTGGGATATTCGAGCGGTCGATCCCGGCATTGGGCGAGATGATGCCGTCTTTTTGCGTGAGCAGAAAGCCGGGGATACCGCCAAAAACATGATCGGCGTGGTCGATCACGATCTGTGCCAGCGTCGGGTTCATGCTATAGCGCGCGGCGATAGCAGCATTGGCGGGATCGACGGTCACAGCATCCAGTCGGACGATCCGCCCTTCCGCGATGGCGGTATACTTACTCGATACCGCCAGGATGTCGCCGTCTTGCAGCCTCTCGTCGGCGGCGGTCAGGCAGTCGATCAGCGTTTCCAGCAGGTCAAAGGCGGCTTGGCGGACGGGTGCCTCCAGCGGGATGACGGTCAGATAACGTGGTTTCACGGTCAAGACTCGATCTACAAATCGTGAAAAACAGGGAAGCCCAATTGTAGACCAAAGCGGGTGAGAGAAACCATGTGAAAGATGAGGTTTCATCTCGACCGCTGACGGACAGGATTATGAGTCTGCCAGCAAGCTGTCAGAGCAATTCTTCGCGTCTTCCGTGTTCTGCTGTTCAATCTTTCCTTTGTTTTCCTTCCTGACGCACTTCTAGTGAACACGCAGCTTGACTCGCGCTTTATAATGGGCGTTCATTGCCCAGACCATCCCGATTGAAACGACGATGCGTATCGATATTCTGACGCTGTTCCCGGATATGTTCGCCGGGGTGATGAATACCAGCATGATGTGGAAGGCACAGGCACACGGCTTTTTGTCGCTGCATGTCCACGATCTGCGTACATGGACGACCGACCGTCACCGCACCGCCGACGATACCCCCTACGGCGGCGGCGGCGGCATGGTGATGCGCGCCGATCTGGTGATCGCGGCGGTCGAGGCGGTGCAGTCACAGGCAGCGTTTGCGCCCGTGTACGGCATGTCCCCCCAGGGAAAGCTGTTCTCGCACGCCTGGGCGCTCGATTTGTCCAAAGCCGAACGGCTGATCCTGGTGTGCGGACACTATGAGGGCATCGACGATCGCGCCCGTCAGATCGCCTTCACCGATGAACTGAGCATTGGCGATTACGTGCTGACTAATGGCGAACTGGCGGCGATGGTGATCGCGGATGCGGTGGTGCGCCAGATTCCCGGTGTGCTGGGGGCAGCAGGCGGCGCCGAACGCGAAAGTCTGGTCGATGGGGTGCTGGAAGGGGCGCATTATACCCGTCCGCTCGATGTGCGCGGGCTGCGCATACCAGAGGTGCTGCAAGCCGGGGATCACGCTGCGATCGCCCGCTGGCGCCGCGAGGACGGCTTGCGCCGCACCTGGCGCTCCCGCCCTGACCTGCTGCGTCGCGCCACCCTGAGCGAGGCAGATAAATATCTCCTGGCGACCTTTGCCCAGGAGGACGCCCGCGCGATCGCCAGCCGCCGGGACGCATAACGATGCGTCCTCGTCCTGAATCCAACCACACCATAGGGGTGTGGCGTGCCAAACCCGCAGCTATGCGCTATACTCGTCTCAAGATAACCAACCTACAGAGAGCGTTGCACGCTTATGGCTCAGACATACAGAAGCGAAATTTTGGAGCGCACGCTAAAGACGCTTCATGTCGCCGTCGATGGCGTCAAGGCATCGGTGATCGTCAATGTCGATGGGCTGTTGGTGGCGGCATACCCGGCAGGCAACGAAGAGAATCCGCATGAAAACCCGACCAGCACGCCACAGGTCGCCGCCATGAGTGCCACGCTGATCGGGCTGGCGGAAAAGACGCTGCGCCGACTCGCCCAGGGTCAGCTCGAACGGCTGCTGATGGAAGGCGAAGAAGGCGTGATGGTGGTCTTTCCAGCCGGACGCGCGTCGCTGGCAGTGCTGTGCGAAAAAGGTGCCCGCCTGAGCTACATCCTCTACGCCGCCAAAAAAGCGGCTGCCGAGGTCGAGCAGATTCTCGAATCGTAAGCGCGCTTATGGAGAGCCTGATCAAAGGCGTCGCAGTAGGGATCCATAACAAACCGTCCGCGCCAAAAATCACGACAGATCTGACCCAGTTGTCTGTCAGGTCAGGCTGCGGCGCCGGGTGCGCAGTTGAAACAGCACACGCAGCGTCATCTTACCCAACGACAGCTCATCGCCATCCTTGAGCGGGTGCGGCTGGTGCGGTTGCAGCTTGCCGCCGTTGACCGCGGTGCCATTGCTGCTGCCCAGATCGAAAATCTCGATCTCGCTGTTGCGCAGCCGGATGATCGCGTGACGACGGCTGACGCCCATGCGGTAGCCCGCGTAGGTGGTCAGATCGACATCGGGCATACTGCTGGTGCCAGGGTCGCGCCGTCCGATCACTGTTTCCTTTTTCGGAAACAACAGGATCGGCGTAGTCGCTCCCTCGATTTCGAGCCGCAACACCATGTCCTCGGTGAAGACGCTGCTGCCCGCGCTGTCGATCGCGCTGACCAATTCGCTGGTGTCGGTCGAGCCGAGTGCGGCGTCCCGCGTCGCTTTGTCGAACTGCTTGGTGCCCAAACCGCTGGTGTCGCCATCGAGTACCGTCCCGCACACCTCGCATTTCAGCGCGCCAGCGCGGTTCAAATGCCCACATTTGGGACAGGCGATACCCAGGCGCAGCTCTTGAACCTTTGGCTCGATCGTCGGTTCGACAGTTGGCACGATTTTGGGTTCGGCTGGTGGAGCGGCGGAACTAGGCGAATCTTTGGGAACGTTATCGGACATGAGGCACCTTATGCACAAGCGGCATGATTACGCTGATTCTAATCCCGGTTCCCCCCAACTTGCAACTTTTTTATTTCTTCTCTCACTACTGCTGTTATTGACGGTCTTTCTGTGGCTGCGTGGCATCGACGAAGCGAGTATCTGGTTCGACGAGGGCTGGTCGGCACACGCGGCGAGCCAGCCGACGCTGATCGACGCCTTCAATGCCGACGCCACTAATCCGCCGCTGTACTACGGGCTGCTGCACATCACGGCGCGCCTGTGGGGGACGAGTGAATTTGGCTTGCGCGTCACGTCGCTGTTTTTCGGCGTGATCGCGGTCGCGCTGGCGGTTCGGCTGGCGCACAACCTGGGCGGGCGGCGCGCCGCGCTGCTGATGGCGCTGTTTGGAGCGCTGTCGGCGCCGCTGGCGTGGGCGGCACAGGAAGCGCGTATGTACACGCTGCTGGCGATCGGCGTGCTGGTGTGTGTGCTGGCATGGGAGCGACTGCGCACCCGCCCGACTCGTTGGGCGTGGGTGGCGCTGTGGATCGCGGAATTGGCGCTGCTGTACGCGCACAACACCGGACCCGTGATCGTGCTGTGGCTGAACGCCGTCACGCTGCTGACGTGGGTCGTCCGCCGCGACGGGCGCCCGGACTGGCGCGTGTGGTTCGCCGGGCAGGTGGCGGTTGGGCTGCTGTGGATGCCGTACTTCGTGACGCGCTTCCTGCTGTTGAGCGAGGCGAACAGCGCGGTTGGATCGATGTCGTTCGCGTCCTATCCTTTATTTTCGCTGTGGAGCGCCTGGGTCGGCATCTGGTTCACCCCGCGAAACACGTTCAACTCCATTTACGATGTCGATCTGGCGGCTTCGTGCGCTGTCATCGGGATAATTTCCCTCTTGTTCGTGTGGCTTTGGGGAGCGGTGCGTGCCAGTACAGCGCGCTGGTCGATCGCACACAGCCTGATCATCGTCGTCTTGCTGCTGATCGCGCTGTCGATTCTGGGCACCGATCTGCATCCGCGCTACCTGATCATGGTCGTGCCGCTGGTGCTGACCGCGTTCGCAGTCGGATTGGTGCGCATGAAAACGGGCTTACGCCTTGCGGGAGTGGGATTGGTGGCTGTGGTGTTCAGCCTGATCCAGTTGACTTTCACATGGGCACCCGCCCGCAACGACGACGTGCGCGGCATGGTGGGGTATTACACGGATACCCTGAGTGCCAATGATACCGTGCTGGCGTGGTCGTATGCCGACCGCTACGACCTGGCGTACTACTGGGATCGCCTCGGCGTGACTGCGCGGCGCGTCACGCTGCCCGAAGGCGCGGATTACCAGGCGGTCGCCCCCATGATCCCCACCAGCGGACGAGTGGCACTGAACGTGTGGTATACACAGCGCGCCGACTATCGCGGCATGATGGGCTGCGTCCTCGAACACGGCGCCGACGCCCCACCCACGCAGCACACGACGGCGGGCATGACCACGCTGATCTACGATCGCGCCCCTGTCCCGCTGGCACCGCTTCAGCCGCGGAATGCCGCTTTCACC
>DAOTUN010000051.1:0-1557 GCA_034437395.1 Anaerolineae bacterium
CGAGATGGCGCGTGGCTGGGCGAAGTGGCGGCGCTACGAGGATCCGTTTGCAGAATGGATCGTCGAGGAATCAGAGAGTTCCGTTTTATGAGCGAACCCATGCTGCCTTATAGCGGGGGGCGTCATAACGATCCGATCCCCGGCGCGCCCGCGCTCGTGGTCGAGCGGCTCTCCGTCGCCTATCCGGGGACGAAGCGACTGGCGCTGCGCGATGTGAGCCTGATCGTGCCGGTGGGGGCGCGCGTGGCGCTGGTCGGCGCGAACGGCGCAGGCAAATCGACCCTACTCAAGGCGGTGGCGAAACTGCTGCCGATTCGCTCTGGAGCGATTTACATCTATGGCAACGCACCCGGCGGATGTCATCACCGCGTCGCCTATCTGCCGCAGCGCGGCGACATCGACTGGCGCTTCCCGATCACACTGCGGCGGCTGGTTCTGACCGGACGCTACGTGCATCTCGGCTGGCTGAATCGTCCGTCTCAGCATGATAAATCGATTGTCGAGGCGGTGATCGATCAGCTTCACCTGAGCGATCTGGCGGAGCGGCAGATCGCTCAGCTTTCTGGCGGGCAGCAGCAGCGGGCACTGCTGGCGCGGGCGCTGGCGCAGGAAGCCGATCTGCTCTTGCTCGATGAACCGTTGAACGCCGTCGATGCCGATACGCGGGCGATCATCAGCGCTGTGCTGGCGAATCTGCGCGGGCAGGGCAAAACCGTGATCGCCGCCACGCACGATTTGGGGCGATTGGAAACCGACTTCGACAGTGCCGTCTATCTGGCGGATGGACGCGAAATTATCGCCCCGCCGGGCGCGTTTGTGGGTGAGAAGGTGAGTGTGTGAACGTGATCGAATGGCTGATGGCACCGTTTCGCTACAGCTTCATGCAAACTGCGCTCGCTGCCGCCGTGCTAGTTGGGCTGTCCTGTGCCAGCATCGGCGTGTACGTCGTGCTGCGGCGCATGGCGTTCATCGGCGATGCGCTGGCGCATACCGTGCTGCCCGGTCTGGTCATCGCCTATCTCAACCAGTGGAACCTGTTCGGCGGCGCGCTTGTCGCGGGCGTGGTGACCGCACTCGGCATCGGCTGGCTGTCACGACGTGAGGCAATTCGTGAGGATACCGCCATCGGCATTATGTTCACCGGGATGTTCGCGCTCGGTATTCTGCTTATCAGTACGGTGCGTTCCTTCCGCGATTTGACGCACATCCTTTTCGGCAATGTACTGGGTGTGACCGTCAACGAACTCGTCCTGATCGCCGGCATCACGCTCGTGACGCTGATCCTGCTTGCCCTGTTTCACAAAGAACTCGAACTCACCTCGTTCGACCCCACGCACGCGGAAGTGATCGGCGTGCGCGCCAACGGAATGCGCTATCTGCTGCTTGTCTTGTTGGCGTTCACGGTTGTGAGCAGTATTCAGGTCGTCGGCGTGGTCATGACGAGCGCCCTGCTGATCACCCCCGCCGCCGCCGCCGCATTACTCACGCAGCGGCTGTCGCGCATGTTCGTCATCGCCGTCGTGATCGCGATTTTGTCCGGGATCGTCGGCTTGTACG
>DAOTUN010000052.1:0-86444 GCA_034437395.1 Anaerolineae bacterium
AACGCCACTCTCACGAATGTGACCATGCGCAGCAACACCGCCAATGAGCAGGGCGCAGGCGTGTATCAGCGTGTGGGGACACTCACGATCACGGGCGGGTTGTTCGAGAGCAATATGGCGCGGTTCGGCAACGGCGTCTACGTCGATGCGGGTACGGCGACGATCAGCGGTGTGACGATGCGTAACAGCACGGCGACTGAAGAAGGCGCAGCAATTTACAATCGAACCGGAACACTCTCAGTGATTGGCAGCACTTTTGATAACAATCGGGCGCGCTACGGTGCGGCGATCTCTAATCGAGGTCCGGTCACGATAGCGAATAGCATCTTCACAGGGAACATTGCGGTGGAAAGTGGCGGTGCGATCTATAACACCAGTAATGCCACTGCCAATCGCGTCCAGAACGCCTGCTTCAGCGGCAATACGGCGCGGTTCGGCGGGGCGGTCTTCAGCCAGACCGGAAACTTCAACGCGCAGAACAACTGGTGGGGCGCGGCGACGGGTCCGACGAGCGCGATGGTGAACAATAACGTGTTGACTACGCCGTTCCTGACGGCGGGCTGCCCGAACTAGCTCTGGAGTGGTTCATCGGTACAGCGTCTCCAGGTGTTTCGGCTTGGAGGTGCTGTTTTTTTTGGCTGACCATTCAAAAACAGTTACCATTGGCACCATTCCACATTTGCGGATACGATTAACCCGATCGAACGGACAACACATGAACGAACGGGTTAGCATCAAAGGCTTTCGTGACGGCGTGCTGATCGCCCTGGACAGTGGCGAATCATGGCAGACGCTCGTCGATGACCTGGCGCATCGCATCGAAGGACAGGCGACTTTCTTTGCGGGGGCGCGCATCACCCTCGACGTAGGGTCACGCCCGGTCACGCGCCACGAACTCAGCTCGATCAAGGCGATGCTCGAACGGCGCGGCTTGACGCTGATCAATGTGCTGACCGAGAGCAAGACGACGCTGGACTCGGCGGGGGCGCTCGATATACGCGGCAATCTGACCTATCTGCCCAACAACGCGCACCCGTCGGCGCCGACCGAAGAGATGGCGATCCCGTCCGAAGAGGATGGCTCGTCGGGCGTGATGATCCGCAAGACCCTGCGCGGCGGGCGCACGGTCAAGAGTCAGGGGCATGTCGTCATCTTTGGCGATGTGAATCCCGGTGCCGAGATCATCGCGGGTGGGGATGTGGTGGTGTGGGGTCGCGTGCGCGGGATCGTCCATGCAGGCGCCGACGGCGACGAGAGCGCGGTCGTATGCGCCCTGGACATGATGCCGACGCAACTGCGCATCGCCGGATTCATCAGCGTCGCCCCGGTGGACAAGCGCCACAAAGCGCGCCCGGAAATGGCACTCATTCGCGCACGTCAGATCATCGTCGAAGCCTGGAAATAACGCGGCACACTGAATTACGGAGAGAGCGCGCATGGCATGTAAAGTGGTCACGATCACGTCGGGCAAGGGTGGAGTGGGCAAGACGACCACGACTGCCAACCTGGGCATCGCCCTGGCGAGCCTCGACAAAAAACTGGTGCTGATCGACGCCGATATTGGCTTGCGCAATCTCGATATCGTGATGGGGCTGGAGAGCCGGATCGTCTACGATCTGGTCGATGTGATCGAGGGGCGGGCAAAACTGCGTCAGGCAATGATCCGCCATAAGCAGTTCACCAACCTGTTTTTGATCCCGGCGGCACAGTCACGCGACAAGACGGCGGTCAGCCCGGCGGACATGATCCAGATCACTGACGAGTTGCGCGCGGAATTTGATTTTGTATTGATCGACTCCCCCGCCGGGATCGAGCGCGGCTTTCGCAATGCGGTCGCGCCCGCCGACGAGGTATTGCTGGTCACCAATCCCGAAGTGAGCGCGGTGCGTGATGCCGACCGCATCATCGGCTTGCTCGAAGCGGAAAAGAAGCCGACGCCGCGTCTGATTCTCAACCGTCTCAAGTCGGATATGGTGCGTAAGGGCGAGATGATGTCTCCCGAAGATGTGGTCGATATGCTCTCGATCAAGCTGATCGGGATCGTACCAGAAGATGACGGCGTGGTGTCATCGTCCAATGCCGGACAGCCGATCGTGCTGAACGAGGCATCAAAGGCAGGCGCGGCGTACAAAGAGATCGCCAGGCGTCTGACCGGAGAAGATGTGCCTTTCAGGTCGGGGGACGACGGCGGCGGGCTGTTAAAGCGACTCGGTCGGTTGTTCGGCGGCAAGAGCTAAAGCAGTCCACACGGGAGACGATCCGATGCAAGACTTCTTGTTGCGTTTGTTTGGGCGGGGCGGTGCCGCGAAAGGCTCTGCGAGTCTTGCCAAAGAGCGCTTGCAATTCGTCCTGATCCACGACCGCATCAATTTGCCGCCGGAGACGATGGAGCAGATGAAGCGCGAAATCCTGGCGGTGATCGCCAAGTACATCACGATCGACGGCGATAGTGTGGACATCGCGCTGCAAAACCGCGATCGCCTCAATTTGCTGGTCGCGGAAATCCCGTTCATCACCGCAGCGCCACCAGATTTTACCGACATCGACGACGTGGACGAAAACGACGACATACCCCGCCGCCCTGCTGCCGATGTAAAACCTAAATCGATCGACTGACGGGATAGCCCAATTCGCCCGGTGCGATTAGGCGCTGTGGGTGACGCCAATAGTGTCATCTTTGCGGTATGCTGTCCGCATCATTGGACAACATATCCCTCAGGACAATCGGCATGAGCGATCGCGTACTCCTTACCGGGGCGACTGGCTATATCGGTGGACGGCTGGTCAAACCGCTGTTGGTGCGCGGCAATGCGGTGCGCGTGCTGGTGCGCAGCGCCGCGCGCGTTGAAGGCTACGGCTGGTCGGATCGCGTCGAGATCGTGGAAGGCGATGTGATGAAGCCCGACACCCTTCCCGCTGCCCTGGCGAATATCGACAGTGCGTACTACCTCATCCACAGTTTGCAGAGTGACAGCTTTGCCCAGGAGGACATCGATGCCGCGCGCGCATTCGGTCGCGCCGCCGCCGCTGCCGGAGTCCAGCGTATCATCTACCTGAGCGGACTCGGACGCGAGTCGGACGACCTGTCCGAGCATCTGCGATCGCGCCACGCGACCGGGGAGGCGCTGCGCGAGTCGGGCGTGCCTGTGACCGAGTTTCGCGCCGCGATCATCGTCGGAGCCGGCAGCGTCTCGTTCGAGCTGATTCGCAGTCTGGTCGAGCGGCTGCCGATCCTGTTCATGCCGCGTGGGGTCGAGACACGCATTCAACCGATCGGCGTCGATACGGTCGTCAACTATCTGGTCGATGCGCTGATCACCCCTGCCAGTATCGGACAGATCATTGGGATCGGCGGCGGAGAAGTGCTGACTTATAAAGATATGCTGCTGGGTTTTGCCGCCGCGCGCAGTCTGAAGCGCACCGCCGTCCCCATGCCGATCCTTACGCCCTGGCTGGCGTCAGTCGCGGTGCATCTGCTCACCCCCATCGACGGCAAAGTCGCGGGCGCCTTGATCGCCGGACTCGGAAACGAGGTCGTGGTCACCGACAACGCCGCGCGTACTATTTTTCCGCAGATTCAACCGAGCGGCTACCGCGCCCAGGTGGATCAGGCGTTACGCGATCTGGAGTCGGGCGAGGTCGAGACCAGTTGGGTGGATATGACCGAGGACGACGAAGGCGAGATCATCGCTTTCCAGGAGGACAAAGGCTATGTGCTGGAACGGCGCACGGTCGAGGTGGCGGCGCCAGTGGCGACCGTATACCGGGTGTGCGCGCGCATTGGTGGGGCGAACGGCTGGCTGGTTTACAACTCACTGTGGCGACTGCGCGCATCGGCTGATCGGCTGATCGGCGGCGTCGGCTTTCAACGCGGGCGGCGGCACCCGGACGATCTGCGCGTCGGGGACGCTTTTGACTTTTGGCGTGTCGAGGCGCTCAAACGCGACAGCCTGATTCGGCTGCGTGCCGAAATGCGGATGCCGGGTCGTGGCTGGCTCGAATTCAAAACCGAAGCGAACGACGACGGCACCACCAGGCTGACGCAGACAGCCTATTATGCACCGCACGGTTTGTTGGGTCGGCTGTACTGGTGGGTGCTGGTGCCCTTTCATGGGGCGATTTTTGGGGGCATGGCGCGTGAGCTGAAAGCACGCGCGGAGACGCTGGCGTCGAAGCACGAGGCGATCGAGGCAGCGGGGTGAGTCAGTCGTCAGCATCGGCTGTGGATTGTGACGCAATCCATATTTAAACAGCGGCTCTCAGTCGGGGCACGTCTTTTACAGCATCCCATATGTCTTGATCGCGTCGATCATGGTGTGAGACCTTTAATGCGATCGCAGTCGATTATTGATTGAATTATATGCCCTTTCACCAGTCGTGCTGTTGTACAATCATGCCGATCATGCTGAAAACGAACGGAACCCATGAACGCTACAAAAAAGACAATTCTGATCACCGGCGCCAGCAGTGGTATCGGCTACGCGACAGCGCTGGCATTCGCCGCACAGGGTTGGAATGTAGTCGCCACCGGACGCAGCGCCGACCGCCTGGAAGTACTGGCTGCGGAAGCCGCTGGTCTGCCCGGCGCGGTCATGACACGGACTGCGGATGTGACCGATCCCGCCAGCCTGCACGATGCGGTCGCGTCCGGGCTGACACGCTTTGGACAGCTCGACGCGCTGCTCGCCAATGCCGGAGTCGGACAGCGCGGCGCGGTCGTCGATGCGCAGTGGTCGCATCTCGAAACCGTATTGCGCACCAATATCGACGGCATCTACCACAGTGTGCGCGCGTGCGTCCCGGCACTGAGGCAGACACGCGGGCAGATCGTGATCATCTCGTCGGTGCTGGCGACATTGGTGGCGCCGTATTACACCACCTACACCGCCAGCAAAGCGTTTTCGTCAAGCATGGCGGCATCGCTACGGATGGAATTGAGCGTGGATGGCATCGGCGTCACCGACATGCGCGTCGGACGGACAGCGACCGAGTTCAATGCCCGCCGCCTCGGTTCCGAGTCGAGCGAAAAGAAAAAGTCACATCGGCTCGTCCCGGTGATGAGCGCAGAATTTGTCGCGGACAGGATCGTGCGCGCCGTCGAGCGGCGGTCGAAAGTGGTCTATCTGCGCCTGTTCGATCGGCTGCTGGCGTGGGGCGGCGCGGTCGCGCCAGGCCTGATGGGACGATTCTCGCGGGCGCAATACAAATAATGTGGGCTGTCGATCAAGTGACGGATGCACCATGACCCAAAAACTCAACTCGATGCGCCTTTTGGAACAGCATGACATTCCCTATGAAATCGTCACATTCGACGACACGATGCGTGACGCTGAAGAAATCGCTGAAGCACTCGGTATCCCGGCGTATCTCGTCTTCAAGACGCTGGTCATCGAGCCGGACAGCGGCGGCAAGCCGATCCTGTGTATCATCCCGGCTGACCAGCATCTCGACCTGAAAAAACTGGCAGCGCTGGCGGGCGAAAAGAAAGTGCGCATGGCAGCGCACAAAGATGCTGAAGTGCATACCGGGCTGAAAGTCGGCGGCATCAGTGCGCTGGCACTGACGCAGAAAAACTGGAAAGTGTTCCTCGACAAATCCGCCAGCGAACATCAGCACATCCTGGTCAGCGCCGGACAGCGCGGCATCGATGTGCGCGTGCCCACGCTGGCTCTGATCAATCTGGTGCGAGCGCGATTAGGTGAATTGACCACTGCCGACGCTGCCCCGCCAGACTCGGCGCCGACCCCATTTACAGACTCATAAGAAGGCTGAACTCCATGATAATCAAGCGCGCCCTGCTGATCTGTACCCTTCTCGTCGCCGCTGCCTGTTCATCGACTGCGCCAGCCGACGACAACGCCACCGCGCTGCCTCCAGTTGACACAACCAGCGAGACCGCACGTCAGGAGATCACCCCTGCCAGCGCGCCCCCAATCGTCGTTGAAACAGCCTCGCGCTTCGACGATATGGCGCTGGGAACGCTGGAGATCGTCGTCAGCGGCGATCTCACCGCCGACTCGTCAACACCAGGCGGGGAGTCACCCAACGCAATCTTCAACGTCGATCCGAGCAATTCCGAGGTGGGATTGCCAGAACGCCAGCTCGTCATCAGTCTGCCGGTCGCCAGCGTCCATTCCGACGGAGCCCGGCTCAATCTGACACTCTATATCGCTGAGGGCGGCGGCGCGGGCGCCATGATCAAAGCCGATGGCATGACCCCCGATCAATACGGCGTGCGGGCACTGCTGCTTCCGCTGATCGAGGGTAACTTCCTGGAAGTGTCCGACCCGAACATCCTGGCGGTGTCCGGCGATATGCGCGTGCTGGAAAACGGCGACCGTCTGACGGCGGCGTTCGATTTCACCATCACCAACGGACAGACAAACCAGACGGTGCGCGTCGTCGGGCGCGTGAACGGTCTCAGTTTGTCGTAGTCACCCCTAACGCGACAGGAAGCGCGCCATCTCGAAGTAACTCTCGTTGATCGGGCGCAGCTGGCTGATCGCCTCTTCGATGGGTATGGTTTTCATCTCGCGTCCGACCTGCGCCACCATGACGCCGGTCTCGCCCGCCGTGATCACACGCACCGATTTCACCCCCATGCGCGTCGCCAGCAGCCGGTCGAATGCGGTCGGGCTGCCGCCGCGCACGATGTGTCCCAGAATAGTCAGGCGAATCTCGAAGCCGACATTGCGCCCCGCCAGAAATTCCGCCAGCTCGGTCACTTTCACCGACGCGCCCTCAGCGACGACAGCGATCGCGTGTGTCTTGCCGCGCACATAGGCATCTTCCAGTGCGGCGGCGACCTCTTCCATCGTTACCACTCGCTCTGGCGTGACCACTACCTCCGCACCGCCCAGGATGCTGCCCATCACCGCCAGGTAACCACAGTTGCGCCCCATCACCTCGATCAGGAACGCGCGCTGATGCGAGGTAGCGGTATCACGCAGACGGTCGATCGCGTCGAGGATGGTATTGAGCGCGGTATCGACACCGATCGACATATCGGTGCCAAAAATGTCGTTATCGATACTGCCGGGGATGCCGACAGTGGGCAAGCCCTGCTTGTGCAGTGCCAGCGCTCCGGTCAGGCTACCGTTGCCGCCGATGACGATCAATCCCTCGATACCGCGTTCGTTCAGACGGCGCAAGGCACGCTTCTGTCCGGCGGCGGTCTTGAATTCTTCATTGCGGGCGGTCTGCAGGATTGTCCCGCCGCGCTGTAGGATACCGCTCACCTCGACGCTGGTGAGCAGATTGTAGTCCCCATTCATCAGCCCGGAATAACCCTGGCGGATGCCATAGACTTCGATGCCGAGTTCCATCCCCGTCCGCACCACTGCACGGATAGCCGCGTTCATGCCGGGGGAATCGCCCCCGCTGCTCATCACTGCGATGCGTTTCATCGTTTATTCGATCCCCTACCATAGAGCGCCACTGATATTCTAACGTCCTGCGGGCACGGCGCCAGGTGTTTCCTGAAGTTCGCTCACTTCGATCTCCACCCCATCGAGTTTTTCGATCTTGCGCAATAGTGTATCAGAACAGTGAGTCGTCTTGTGGGTGAAGCGCATCACATGGGTGATGGTGCCTGCCTCGCCCAGAGATATTTCGTACTGATCACGCCCCGGAAAGGCGCTGATCTCACCGACCAGCTTTTGCAGCCGCCAGCGATCGCGCTCGGTGTCCCCCGTGCGCCAGAAGCGCACGCGCAGCAGTCGCGGCGGCGCATTGTGTATGCCTGAGGTTCCAGGCAGGTCACCGAGCGGGAAGGAATAGCCATCCTCCTCGAATGTGGGCGGCTCCTCCCAGGGCGGCGGCTCGTTGTACACGGTCGGCGGGGGATAAATCGGCTGTGGCGGCGAGTCGGGCGCGCTGGTGGGCGATGGCAGCTCGGATTGATCATCCATATCGTTCAACCACGACGGCGGCTCGACGCTGGAGGTAGTGTTGACGAATGCGTTCGGTTCGATGACCATGCTTTCGAATTGCTGCGTGACGTGATCGATGACGATCTGCGGCTCGCCACGCGACAGATCGAGTGTGCCCATCACCAGCACCACTTCGCCGGGCGTCTCGAAAAATTCCTGATACTTTTCCCATGCACGCGGAAACAGCACCGCGTCGATCGTCCCCAGACGGTCTTCCAGCCTGATAATCGCCATCGTATCTTTGCTCTTGGTCACCACCTTGCGCACACTGGCGATCAGTCCGGCGAGTCGGGCGGGCTTTTCGTGCATGGCACCATCGGCGTTGTGGACTTCCAGCGTCGTGATCAGGTTGGCACCTTGCAGATGCGCGGTGAAAGCGTCGATCGGGTGGCTGGAGACATAAATGCCGAGCAGCTCGCGTTCCCACTCCAGCATCTCGCGTTCGCTGGCGTCCTGTCCTTTAGGCAGATTACGCAGCAGATCGTCTTCGGCGCCGCCTGTGCCCTGTGCGCTCGCTCCGAACAGGCTGATCTGCCCGACCTCACGGGCGCGATGCTGTTCCGCGCTCAGGCTCATCAGCCGATCCAGCGCGGACAGCAGCGCGTGACGCCCGCCGAACTGAGCAAAGGCGCCGACCTTGATCAGCATCTCGATCGCGCGTTTGCCGACCTGCCTCAGATCGACCCGTCCGCACAGGTCTGCCAGATCGGTGAAGCGTCCACCGGTCTCACGCGCCGCAATCAGCACCGTCAGCGCACCCACGCCCGCATTCTTGATGGCGGCTAACCCGAAACGAATCCCGCGTTTGCCGTCCGGCTGGTTCTGAATGTCAAAGTCGAGCTGGCTCTCGTTGATGTCGGGCGGCAGGATGGCGATGTCGAGCCGCTTGCACTCCGCCAGGAAGGTCGTCACCTTGACGGCATCGCTGAAATGGGTGGAAAGCAGCGCCGCCATGTACTCGGCGGAGTAGGCGTATTTGAGATACGCCGACTGCACCGTGATGGCGGCATAGTCGGCGGCGTGGGCGCGATTGAAGCCGTAATTGGCGAAATAGTCGATCTGGTCGAAAATCTTGTCCGCCACCTCCGCCGTGACGCCGTAACCTGGACCTTTCTCGACGAAGATGGTGCGATGCTTTTCCAGGTCGGCTTTCTTCTTCTTCGAGACGGCACGGCGCATCAGGTCGGCATCACCCAGGGTGTAGCCGAACAACTGCTGCCCCACCTGCATTATCTGCTCCTGATATACCATTATCCCATAGGTTTCGGATAATATATTTTCCAGTTTCGGATGCAGGTATTCTACCTTTTCCCTGCCGTGCATCCGCGCGTTGTACTGCGGGATAAATTGCAGCGGACCGGGGCGGTAGAGCGACACTCCCGCGATGATGTTCTCGAAGCGATCCGGGCGCATCTCGCGCAGCATCGTCTGCATCCCGCCGCTTTCAAGCTGGAACACCCCGACCGTCTCGCCCCGCCCCATCATCTCGAACGCGCCTTTGAGAATGCGATCGTGAGCAGGGTCACCGGTCGGGCGGATCGGGATGTTGTCCATCGTGTAGACGACGCCATGGTGTTTAGCGATCAGGTCACAGGTGCGGCGCATCGAGGTGAGAGTCGCCAACCCCAAAAAGTCTACCTTGAGCAGCCCGATTGCCTCGCAGGTCTCCATCGGAAACTGCGTCACCTGCTTGAGCGTCATGGCGTCGTCGGTCTCTTTGGTCTGACGATGCAGCGGCAGGTATTCCACCAACGGCTGATCCGCGATGATCACCCCGGCGGCGTGCGTCGAGACATGGCGGTTGAGTCCTTGCAGCCTGGAGGCGATGTCAAACACCTCCTGCAAGGGTTTTGAGGCGTCGATCATCTTTTTGAGATCGGGAATGTCAGCGACATACTCCATGACCTTCTTGGGCTTTGGCTCGGTCGGGATCAGGCGAGTCGCGCCGTTGACGATACTGAGCTCGACTCCGAGCGCGCGTCCCACATCCTTGATCGCCGCCTTTGCGCCCAATGTCCCAAAAGTGATGATGGCGGCAACCTTGTCCTCGCCGTACTTGCGCGCGGTGTAGGCGATCATCTCGGCGCGGCGGTCGTCGGGAAAGTCCATATCGATGTCCGGCATGGTCACGCGACCCGGATTCAGGAAACGCTCGAACAGCAGATTGTTCTCGATCGGATCGATATTGGTGATACCCAGGCAGTAGAGCGCCACGCTGCCCGCGCCGCTGCCACGCACGTTGAACCAGATATCGACATGACGCGCGAACTCGCACAGGTCCCAGACTATCAGGAAGTAGCTCGGAAAGCCCATCCGCTCGATCGTCGCCAGCTCGAACTCGACCCGTTCACGCAGCGGGCTGTCGGTCGTCGCGCGCGACCCATAGCGCCAGATCAGCCCTTTTTCGACCAGATGGCGCAGATAGCTGGGATAGGTGTGTCCATCCGGCACCGGGAAGACGGGGAGATGATAATCTTTCTTGCTCAGGTCCAGGTCGCACATGTCGGCAATTTTGACGGTATTGAGCAGCGCTTCGCCATCGTTGATGTGTCCAAAGGTCGTCCACATGTCGGCGGGTGTGGCGAGATAATAGCTGTTGTCGCTCATGCGCATCCGCTTTTCGTCGTGCTTGAGCGCGCTCGACTGGATACACAACAGGGTATCGTGCGGGTCGTAATCGTCCGGCGTGATATAATGCACGTCGGCGGTGGCGACCAGACCCACCTGGTCCTTTTTGCCATGCTCGATCAGCCAGCGATTCACGCCGTCGAGTTCGTCGATCTGATGCTGCTGCACCTCCAGGAAAAAGCGATCTTTGCCGAAGACCTGCAGATACCAATCGACCATCTCACGCGCGCGGCGATCGTCCCCCTTCATGATCATGCCGGGAATTTGCCCACCCAGACAGGTACTCGTGACGATCAGCCCGTCGCTGTGATCTGCCAGGAATTCCTTGTCGATGCGCGGCTTGTAGTAGTAGCCCTGGAGCTGTGCGGCAGTGGCGATCTTCAGCAGGTTCTTGTAGCCGGTCTGATTCATCGCCAGCATCAGAATATGATGATTTTCGCGGTCATGTTTGGCGTCACGGTCGGACATACGCCGATCAAATGGGGTGATGTACCCCTCCATGCCGATCAGCGGCTTGATCGCCTTTTCCTTGCAGGCATTGTAAAACTCGATCACGCCGTACATGGTGCCATGATCGCTGATCGCCAGGGCGCCCATATGCTGCGAGGCGGCATACTCGGTCAGTCGATTGATCATGCTGAAACCGTCCAGCAGCGAGTATTCGGTGTGGACGTGCAGGTGAACGAAGGATGGGTCGGTCATCGCGCTCATGGGTTGTGAAATGCGTTCTAATGTTCGGATTGACGCTCAGATTGTATCACTAACCCTGATCATTTTCTCATGCCATCCAGTTGTGAGTGCGGTATCATGCTGTCAATTCTTGCGCCTGTATCTGGAGTACTGCCCTTGTTGAAGCTGGTGTTGGTGTCTGTCCTGTTCGCTCTCCTGACTGCCACTTCTCTCTCCGCCGCCCACGCCGCGCCCGTCGCCCAATCCGAGGCTTGTAACCCGGCGCGACCCGCCGAGGCAGGCAAGATCGAAACCACCCTCCAATCGGGCGGTCTCGATCGCTATTTCGAGATGTATCTGCCCACATCCTACGACGGTGTGACGCCGCTGCCCATCGTGATGGGCATACACGGGCTGACATCCAATCCGTCACAGCAGCGCCAATTCTCGCGCTGGGACGAGCTGGGCGAACGCGAAGGCTTCATCTCGGTGTACCCCGCCGGGACAGGCACCCCACGCCGCTGGAACGCGGGCGGCACCTTCGAAAACAGCGCCGCGCGTGAGATCAACGCCCGCATCTATGGTGAACCCGCCGACGATGTGACCTTCTTTCGTGACCTGCTCGACCATCTCGAAGCGACCTACTGCATCGACCCGACGCGCGTGTACGCCACCGGGTTGAGCAATGGCGGCGGCATGAGCAACCGTCTGGCATGTGAAATGGCGGATCGCATTACCGCGATCGGCACGGTCGCGGGCGCCTATACCGAGTTGGAGGACGGCTGCAACCCGTCGCGCCCGGTGCCCGTGATCGCGTTTCACGGCGGTGAAGACCCGATCGTGGCTTACCAGGGCGAACAGTTCAGCGAGACGGTCACGCTGCCCTTCATCGAAGACTGGGCGGCAGAATGGGCAGAACGCAACGGCTGTGGCACGCCGCTCGTCGTCGAGACCGCCGCGCCGGACGTGATCATTGTGCGCGAATGGCTGGACTGCGACGCCGACGCCCTGGTCACACTCTACACCCTGCCCGATGGCGGACACACCTGGCCTGGTGGCTTGGTGCTGCCCGAATTTCTGGTCGGCATCACGCGCGTGGACATCGACGCCAGCGCGATCATGTGGGAATTTTTCCAGGATTACAGCCTATAATGCCTGGCAGCTCACCAGAAAGGTGTTTATGCCATCGGACGCCTGGTTTGGCGTGCCAAACCCTGAACACGCTCGATCGGTATCTGTCGTTGTTCGCACTCATTGATTATCCTGGACTGACGCCATGCCTGAACTACCTGAAGTAGAGACCGTCGTCCGAGGCTTACGCGCGCCATTGATCGGGCGCACGGTATCCGGTCTGTGGTACGACTGGCGCAAGACAGTGCGCACGCCCGACCCGGACGAGTTCGCCGCGCGCATCATCGGGCAAACCTTTCGCGCGGTCGATCGGCGCGCCAAGTACATCCTGTGCAGGCTGGATGACGATATTCTGGTCGTGCATCTCAAGATGACTGGGCGCCTCTACGTCACGGCTGCCGACTCGATTCACGACGCCGACCGCTGGGTACATGTCCGCTTCGATCTGGACGCAGGGCAGCAGCTCCGCTTTTCCGACGCGCGCAAGTTCGGGTTCGTCGCGCTGGTCGGCTCACTGGACGAGCTGACCCAGGCGCTCGGACCTGAACCGCTGGAAGATGACTTCACGCCGGAGGTGATGCGGACGCGCCTCGCACGGCACCACAAGGCGATCAAAGCCGTCCTGCTCGATCAGGCGTTCGTCGCCGGGGTGGGCAATATCTACGCGGACGAAGCCTTGTGGCGCGCGGCGATCCATCCGCTCACCCCGGCGAACAGCATCGACACGGAGGGTATCGTCCGGCTACACGAGGCGATTCGCGCTGCGCTGTCTGCCGGGATCGACCAGGAAGGTGCCAGTATCAACTGGTATCGCAAACCAGACGGCACAACGGGCGCGGCGCAAAATCATTTCCTGGCGTATGATCGTCAGGGACAGGCATGTGTACGCTGTGGCGCGGCGATCGAGAAGATACGCGCAGCAGGACGCGGAACACATTACTGTCCGCAGTGTCAGCAGCGGTGACGAACGGGAGATCGGCGAGGTATGGACAGCGGATTCGAGGCATTCTTCAGGCAAATACCGCTCGGCTTGGTCGTGATGTTTTGCGGATCGGGCGCCTTGCTGTTTGGCGCGATCGGCTTCATAACGTGGCAGCGCGGGCAGCGCAGACGCGACCGCAAACAGAGTGAGACCATCTTTCCTTCCCCTGGTTATGTTCCCGCCCAGGTAAATCCATCGTATACCGAGCCCTATCCCATTTTTGAAAGGCAGTCCCCGACCATGACTCAGCCAAACATCATTCCGCCGAGCGATGCCGACGACATGCCTCCCTACAACACTGACTACGATGACGATCTGCCCGATTTGGAATCGCTCTCGCACCCCGCTGCCCCACCGACCCCACCCACAGCGATGGCGCACGCTTATACCATGCCCAGTGCCGAGGCACACATCGACCCGGAAACAATCGTCCCTGGCGAAGCCCGTCCGACGACTGGCTATCGTGTCGTGCTGGCAAATGGGGAGACGACCGACACGATCGAGATTCTGACCGTGCTGCGCGACATCGCTGACGGGTCGCTCATCATCCAGATCGGAGAGCAGCTGCACCGCTATCCACCCGTCAATGCCGACGCCGATTTCACGCGCCGCCTGTCGGGGGTGTTGAACGCACTGACCGGGGCATCGATTTCTATTCCGGCGCAGCCCCCGGCGTATCCCCTCGCTGCGGCACCGCTGCCCCTGACACCGCCCCGACCCGGCGCGACTCCCGGCGATCTGCCAAAATTTCGTCTGGAAGATCTGCCACCCATGCAGCCCCGGCGTAACCGCAATGCGCCCAAAGTCGATATTCCGCAGATCAATGTCGGCAGCGCGATCGAGACTTTCCTGCAGCACAAGCGCGGCGTCAATGGCGATTTTCCGGGACGGGCAATCCATGTCCGATCGGGAGTCGGCGGGTCGATCGTGATCGAGGTGGATGGACAATTTTTCGAGTCGGTCGGGGATGTGGGCGATGCCGATGTCCGGGCTTATTTGCAGGACACGATCGCGGAATGGCAGAGTCGCCAGTAAAACTGATCGCACAACCTTAACATACCGAGCCTATACTGTCCTGTCTACACTGTGAACACACTCAGGACAATGCACATGGCAGCAAAAAGCAATAAGCTCGGCGAGATCATCCTCAAGGCGATCGATGAACTGCACAAACGGTCATCCGTGCCTGATGACGAACAGTGGTTCACCCGCGCGGCGATCGCACGTCAGATGGGCGTGCCAAGTCAGCGTCTGAATCCGGTGCGCGTGCGTAAGGTGGAAGAACTCGCCAGCGAGGGCAAGATCCAAAAGCGCCAAAAGCCCGATGACGGGCGTGATCTGCCGCAGTATCGCAACCTGTAACTGACTTCCATCCAATGCCAATGCGGATGCTACGCGAACGCGGTCTCGACCGGCAGCACATGCCCCTTGCCGTCGTCGCCGATCGCGTAGCGTCCCACTGGACGAGTCGGGTCATGTACGAAGAATAACAGCGCATTCGTCTCCAGCGCCCAGCGCTGCCAGCGGCGCTTGGTCTCCAGCGTGACCAGCGGCTCCACGTCATACGCCGTCATCCACGCCAACCGCTCGAAATGCACTGCAAAGCTCGCCATATCGGACACGAACAGTGCCGACTCGCCGCCGCTTTCCAGCAGCACGCTCATATGTCCGGGCGTGTGCCCCGGCGTAGAGACCATGCGCACGCCCGGCGCGACCTCCGTATCCTCATCGATCAGCCGCAGCTGCTGGCGCTCGTACAGCGGGACAAAATTCTCGACCAGATAGGTCGCGCGCGTGCGCTCATTGGGGTGGGTGGCGTCGTGGAATTCGCGCGCCCCCACTATATAGTCGGCATTGGAATAGACTGCGACGATCTGCCCATCGGCGTCCAGGCGCGTGTTGCCGCCGCAGTGATCGTTGTGCAGATGAGTATCGATGACGATATGAATATCTTCGGGCAGCACGCCCAGTCGATCGAGCGCCCCCGGCACGCCACCGCGTCGTCGCTCCAACGATAACGCAGTGCGCATCTTTTCCAGCATTTTGTCGCCATACCCGACGTCGATCAGTATGTTGCGTCCGGCGTGCTGCACCAGCAGCGCATGATGCGCCATCGCAATGCGATTTTCCGCATCAGGCGGCATGATATCGCGCCACAACGCGCGCGGCACCAGACCAAATGCGCCACCGGCATCGTTCAGGACATGGCAGTCATCGATCCAGTGCAGCCGCATGTCACCCAAAGCGATCATGAAGGGCGATCTCCAGATTGGTCGGTCATGCTCGGACGCATCATCATCCGCGCTACTAAGCCTGAATGCGCGGCATCTCGTCGAACCAGGCGCGGAACTGGCGCGTCAGCCCTGCCCGTCCTTCGGGCGGCAGGAACGCCGAGTCCGCCGCTGTCAGGATGTGGCGCTGAATGTCGTCGAGCGTGAAATCGAGCAAACGCATGGCGGCGGTGTATTCGTCGCTGAGGGTGATATTGGAGATCAGTGGATCATCGGTATTCAGCGTGGTGCGCACCCCCGCACGATAGAGCTGCCTGATCGGATGCGACACATAGGCAGCGACCGAGCCGCTGTCTACATTGCTGGTCGGGCACAGCTCCAGTGCCACGCCGCGATCGAGCAGCATCGCCACGACTGCCGGGTCTTCGTAGGAACGCACTCCGTGTCCGATACGATCGGCGTCCAGCGCCTCCAGCACCTCGCGCACGCTGTCGGCTCCTGCCCATTCACCCGCGTGGGCGGTGATGAACAACCCTTCCGCCTTTGCCCGCGCGAACTCCGCTGCGAAGGGGTGTGCCGCAAAGCCCGCTTCCTGTCCAGCGAGATCGATCCCGACCACGCCGCGCTCCTTGAAGGCGATGGCGGCGTCCACGACCTCGGCGCCGATGTCCACACTCTCATGGCGATTCATCGATAGGATCAATCCGACCTGCATATGATGGATGTGCGCAGCTTCGGCGGCGGCGTGGCACACCCAATCGACGATCTCGCCATAGTCGCATTTCATCAGGTTGTTGAGCGCCTGTGGTGTGAAACGCAGCTCCATGTAGCGCACGTTGTCGGCGGCGGCATCCGCGATCACCTCGTGGGTGACGCGCTGAATCACCGTCTTGGAGCGGTAAAACTGGCGTAAGACCTGAAACTTACTCAGGAACTGCTGCCAACTGCGCGGTTCACCAGGCATCATCTGCACGAATGGACGCAGTCCGTCGATGCTGAAACTGGGCAGGGTCAGTCCGTGTTCGAGCGCGATCGCTACCAGCGTTTTAATACGCAGCGATCCTTCAAGATGACGGTGTAATTCGATTTTGGGCAGCGCACGCGCCGCTTGCAGTAGTGCGTCATCCATGCAGGACGATCCCTTCAACTCATGATGCAATGAATTTTATTGAATGCACGGTTTTCTCTACGGACGTGTTGTTATGCGACCCTGCCAACCGACCGAATCTATGATTTGCTGAATTTTATTGAATTCACGCACGTTCCGCCAACAACCAACTCCAATAGCGCCATGCCAGCATCACCGCCAGGGTGAGCGCCAGCGCGGGCAACCCTTCGAGCAGTGCCAATCGCCACAGTTCTGGCAGCCGCTCGAGCGGCGCGATCACGGTATAGAAACGCGCGCCGCCGCTGATCAACATCATGAGAGCGGCGGCGTAAAAGCCGATGTAGTAAGCGTGCACGCGCATGGCTGTGCCCAGACGGCGGCTCAGTATTCCCATGACGATCAGCGCGAATGCGACGGCGATCGGCGCGATCAACGCGGCGGCGGCGGTCATGGGCGTCCTGCCTGGCATAGGACTGCGACCCTGAACCGCGTGCGTTCAAAATTCACGCGGAGTCCGCCCGGTCGTCATGCGATAGACCAGCAGCGCAGACAATCCGATCAGCACCAGCCCCGCGACCGCCGCCAGCAGCGCGCCGACGGCATCATCGACCACGCGCAGGCGCGTCTGCCGTACCGCCTCGACGCCGAACAGGATGATCGGCACCAGAAACAGCAGATAGTAGGTGCGCTCCCCGGCAAAGCGCCCGTAGAAACGGGCGATCAGCAGCAAGAAGGCGATGAACGCTGCCAGCAGAAACCAGGTGTAGAGCGTGAGCAGTTGGCTGAACGCGCCGCTTTCCATGTTGTGCCGGGGAAACCCGCCTCCTCTATCGCCCAGTCGTTTACGCCTCGGTCACCCCGACGCGATCCTGCTTGTAATGACAGTTTTTGTATTTCTTACCGCTGCCGCACCAGCACGGGTCATTGCGACCAATATTGGCTTTGACTCCGGTCTTGCGTATCGGTTCCGGCTTCTTGTTGGCAACCGCGCCACCACTACTCGCTTTGATCGCCTGCACATTTTGCGGCGCGGCACGCTGAGTCACGCGCTGAAGCTGTGCGGGCGTACTGACCTGCATACGAAAGATGTCGTGCCCAGCGCGGGTGCGAATCTCACCCTGGAGCGCCTCCCACATGCCGAACGCCTCACGTTTGTATTCCACCAGCGGATCGCGCTGTGCCATCGCCACCAAGCCGATGCCCTCACGCAGCACGTCCAGATCGGTCAGATGACGGCGCCAGTAAAAATCGATCGCGCGGATCATGACGATACGCTCAACCTGGCGCATAATCGCTTCACCCAGTTCACTGGTCTTGCGATCATATGCCTGGATCAGCGCCGTGCTGACCGCTTCTTCCAACGCATCGAGCGAGTCGAACGTCTCCAACGACTCCGGATTCATAGATGCAGGCACCGGAAAGACGGTTAGCAACTGCCGATACAGCGCCGTCATATCCCAGGTTTCAGGCGATGCCTCGTCCGCCGCGACCTCATCCAGCACCGCCAGTGCCGCTTCATCGAGAATGGTCAAAAAGTCGTCACGCAGCGACGGCTTGGTGAGTATCTCTTTGCGCTGGCGGTAGATCACCTCGCGCTGTTTGTTCACCACGTCATCATATTCGAGGACGCGCTTGCGCATATCGAAATTGTAACCCTCAACGCGCACTTGCGCTTGCCCGATCGATCGACTGATGATGTTGTGTTCGATCGGCTCGTTTTCCGGGATTTTCGCCCATTGCATCACGCCCTTGACGCGATCGCCGCCAAAGCGCTTCATCAGGTCGTCTTCCAGGCTCAGATAAAAGCGCGACTCGCCAGGGTCACCCTGGCGCCCCGCCCGTCCGCGCAGTTGATTGTCGATACGGCGCGCTTCGTGCCGTTCGGTGCCCAGGATGAACAAACCACCGTTCTCGATGATGGTCTTTTTGTCGATCTCGATCTCGCGCGCCACCTCAGCGACGAGCGCACGAAAGGCGTCCGGCGTGACCTGAGTCACATCTTTCCCATCTTTGCGCAGCCGTTCGCGGGCGATGCCTTCGGGGTTGCCGCCAAGGAGGATGTCTACGCCACGTCCCGCCATGTTCGTGGCGATCGTCACCATGCCGATCCGTCCAGCCTGTGCGATGATCTCTGCTTCGCGTTCGTGCTGCTTGGCGTTCAGCACCTCGTGCCTGATACCGGCTTTCTTGAGCGCCTTGCTGAGGCGTTCGCTGGTCTCGATGGCGACAGTGCCGACCAGCACCGGCTGACCGATCGCCTGGTGTGTCTTGATCTCCTCGATGATCGCGTCGAACTTGGCGGACTCGGTGGCGTAGATCAGGTCTTCATAGTCCTGGCGCACCATCGCGCGATGCGTCGGGATCGAGACGACCTCAAGATTGTAAATCTTCTCGAATTCTTCGCTCTCGGTCATGGCAGTACCAGTCATGCCGGCGAGCTTGTTGTACATGCGGAAGAAATTCTGAAAGGTGATGGTCGCCATCGTCAGATTTTCGCGCCGAATTTCCACGCCTTGTTTCGCCTCGATCGCCTGATGCAGACCCTCGGAGAAACGCCGACCGTACATCAGACGCCCGGTGAATTCATCGACGATGATCACCTGTCCGTCCTGGACGATGTATTCCTTGTCCAGGTGATAGAGCGCATGAGCGCGCAGCGAGTTGTCGAGATAGGGCACCATGTCGGCGTGTTCGGCGGTGTAAATCCCATCGATACCGAGCGCGCGCTCGACCTTTTCCGTGCCAGCGTCGGTCAGGTAGGCGACGCGATCCTTGATATCCACCACATAATCACCGTCCGGTTCACCCTCTTCATCCTCGACGCTGGCGTCGGAACTAATCCTGAGGGTGCGCACGATCGCGGCGAATTTCTTGTATAAATCGCTCGGTTCGTCCGCCTGACCGCTGATGATCAGCGGGGTACGCGCCTCGTCGATGAGGATGTTGTCCACCTCGTCCACGATGGCGAAATGCAGATCGCGCTGCACGAGCTGTGGCAGCTCGCCAACCATGTTGTCACGCAGATAATCGAAGCCGTATTCGTTGTTGGTACCGTAGGTGATGTCGGCGGCATACGCTTCACGTCGGCTGACGGGGCGCAAATTCTGAAAACGCGCGTCGTTAGACGGGAATTCCGGATCGTACAGATACGAGCCGCCGTTCGGGTCGCCGCCCATATTCTGGATGACCGCGACGCTCATCCCCAGGAAATGATAGATGGCGCCCATCTGCTGCACGCCGACCTTGCTCAGATAGTCGTTGGGAGTGACCAGATGCGCGCCTTTGCCGGGCAGCGCATTCAGATAAAGCGCGAGCGTGGCGACCAGCGTCTTGCCTTCGCCTGTCTTCGCCTCGGCGATCTTGCCTTCATTCAGCACGATGCCGCCGATCATCTGCACGTCGTAATGACGCATCCCGATGCTGCGCACCGCCGCCTCACGCACGACCGCGAACGCCTCTGGCAGCAGCGCGTCGAGTGTCTCGCCAGCGGCAAGCCGTGCGCGCAATTCAGCGGTCTTGCCGCGCAGCGCGTCATCGGACAGCGCTTTGAGCGCGGGTTCATGCACGTTGATGCGTTCGACGATCTCGCGGTACGCCTTAATCGCGCGGGCGGACGGATCGCCGAAGACGGAATTGACGATGTTTTTGAACATGCTCGCCTCGTATAGGGAGGATGAGTATCGCTTCTCACAATGCGGGCGATTATATCACGCGCGTATTGGCGCCATGTTAGAATGAAGCTGTCTCTGCCACGCTGAAAGGACAATCGTCATGCACATCGATACCCGCGCTGTCCACGCCGGACGCGCCCCTGATCCCGTCAGCGGTGCCGTCACCCCGTCGATCACCCTCTCGACTACCTTCGAGCGCCAGCCGGACGGCTCGTTTCCCAGTGGCTACGGTTATACGCGCAGCGAAAATCCCAATCGTGCGGCACTGGAGACAGCATTAGCCGATCTCGAAGGCGGTGCGGCTGCATTCGCGTTCGCGTCGGGGATGGCGTCGGTCGATGCCGCGCTGAGGACGCTGGCGCCGGGGGATCATCTGCTGCTGCCAGATGATCTGTATCACGGCGTGCGCCACCTGGTGAAGCAGGTCTATGTGCGCTGGGGACTCGCGGTCGATTTTGTCGATATGCGCGACCTCGATGTGGTGCGCGCGGCTGTGCTGCCCCAGACGCGCCTGATCTGGGTGGAGACTCCCTCTAACCCATCGCTGAAGATCGTAGACATTGCGGCGTTGGCACAGATCGCGCACGACGCGGGCGCCTGGTGCGGAGTCGATAACACCTGGGCGACGCCGCTGCTGCAAAACCCGATCGCGCTCGGTGCTGATCTGGTCATGCACTCGACCACCAAGTATATCGGCGGACACAGCGACATTCTCAGCGGCGCCTTGATCACCCGCGACAACGGGACACGCGCAGAGGCAATTGCGCGCGTCCAGCATCTGGGTGGCGCAGTGCCGAGTCCGTTCGACTGCTGGCTGCTGCTGCGCAGTCTGTCCACGCTGCCCGTGCGCGTGCGCGCGCAGACCGAGTCGGCGGGGATGATCGCTGACTATCTGCAGTCGCATCCCGTCGTCGAGCGGGTACATTATCCGGGCTTGGATGCCCATCCAGGACACGACGTGGCGGCGCGGCAGATGCGCGGCTTTGGCGGGATGCTTTCGTTCCAGGTGCGCGGCAGCACAGCCGAGGCAATGGCGGTCGCCGCGCGTCTGACCCTGATCACCCGCGCGACCAGCCTGGGCGGGGTGGAGAGCCTGATCGAACACCGCCGATCGATCGAAGGGGCGGACAGCCCGACCCCGGACAATCTGCTGCGCTTGTCGGTCGGGCTGGAACATGTAGACGACCTGATCGCGGATTTACGCACGGCGTTGGGGTGAAGGGAGAGGTTTAGCGATCATCAGAATTGAATTGTTTGAAAGCAGACAAAACGATCACATTACAGCTTTCATCGATTAAAAATTTGCGTATGTGTACTCAAGTCATGCGCTCACGGTTATATTACTGAGTTCGTCCGCCGCATACGCCAACGCCGCGTGAATGTCGTCTGGCGTCAAATGAGGATGCGCTTCGATGATCTTTTCAACATTCCATCCCGCCGCCAGCTTGCGCAACATCGACTCGACTGTAATACGAGTACCTCTGTTTACAGGTTTGCCGACCATGATCTGCGTGTCTGTAACGATGCGACTGTGTTGAAGGGTCTGCATGGTGTCTACTCCGAGGCTTTTCCTGGTATACGGTAAGCTCCCAAAACGATCACATCATCGCCAGCCCGACATCAGGCAATCTCAGTAAATCACGGATTCAGCGCGACCGTAGGGACGCATAACAATCCGTCCGTAGAGAAAACCGTGATTCACTGAATCTGCATGGATGGCGGGCTGGATCGGCACTGAGGCGAACCCCTACCCCATCATGCTGTGGCTGCTGCTGGTCACCAGCGGATTGATCCCGCGCAGCATCATCCCTTGTCCGCGCGATTCGTGCGTCCTGACCGAGGGAGGGTCTGCCGGGTCGCGCATCTGCACCAGCACGGTCGTGCGCGCTTCACTGCTGACATTGATACCCGAACCGTGAATGGTCAGATAGCTGAAAAATAAGACATCGCCCGCTTCAGCCGGGCATGGCACCGCCGACTCGATCGGATACTGATCGATGGGCAGATGCCACGATCCAGTCTCCAAATGGGGCAGCCGACCCAGCTTGTGGCTGCCCGGCACGACGCGCACACATCCTTTTTCGAGCGGCGCATCGTCGAAATGGATGATGGCGGCGATCATCGAGTCATGGTCGTGCGGGAAGAACGGATAATCCTGGTGCAGCGGAAACGGCGATCCGTTTTCTGGCGGCTTGATGAACATCTTGGTATGGTGTAGCTGCACGTTGGGCGTGTCCATGACCGCCGCCGCTACATCGGTCAGGCGCGTGTCCACGATCAGCTTGCTAAAGGCAGCCGAGTAGAACTGCACATCATGGCAGTGCTTCAGCACCGTCTTCTTCGCCTGATCGCCGAGTCCTTTGGCGCTTTCCCACGTAGCGTCGGTATCGCTGGACAGACGAGCCAGCAGATCATGGCATTCCTGACGGTAGTCCGCCGCCTCGGAGCGGCTCAACAATCCTTTGATCAGCACATATCCATTTTCCTGATAAAACGCAACATCTTGTTGTTGGAACACCTCGACTGGACGGAGCATGGTTCGATTCCTTTACCTGAGACATGAGCGCACATGGTTTCGATGAACTGAGTCTAGGCGGAAAACCTCACGCTGTGCAGACGTCAGGTTGTAGAGCAGGTGGACACCCTTGTTCAAAATATGGACATTCGCGGTCTCAAGACCGCCTTATAAAAATTGCGTCCCATGCTGTTTACGGTATTTCGCGGGGGTGAGTCCGGTATGGCGCCGAAACACCGTCGTGAAATAGCGCACATCGGGGTAGCCGCTCAAGCGCGCCACCGCTTTGATCGAGCAGGTCGGATCGAGCAGCAGCGCCGATGCGGTCTTGAGTCGGTGAGCAGCCAGGTAATCGGCGATCGATTGTCCAGTCTGTTTTTTGAACAGGCGGTTGGTGTGGCGTTCACTCAGGTGAACCTGGGCAGCGGCGTCGCGCAAGGTCAGCGGACGCGCGTAATTGTCATGCAGGTAACGGAGGATGGTCTGAGTCGTGCGTTCGGCAGCGCTCTTACCGGCACTGGCTGCGATCGGCACCATGCCAGCGACATCGACGCCAGCGCGGGCGGTGTCGATCACCAGTTTGGACACCAACCCCTGCACACTCTGCACGATGCCGGGCACCGGGTCGATGATCTCCGCCGTCAACAAGTCGAGCAGTGTTTGCATGGAGGGGGCACGCGCACTGACATAGCGCGTCGATCGGATGAAGTCGCGCAGCAGCGTGCCCAGGTCGGATGGTTCGTCACGCGCTGGCGTCACCTCGGTCAGGCTGTATGCCCAGAAGTAGATGCCAAGCGGGTCGTCGGTCGAGGCAATAATCTCGTGTGCCAGACGCGGCGGCGCGATGAACACATCGCCAGCGGTGACGGTGTAGTCGCTCTCATCGATGCGAAAGGTTCCGCGTCCGGCAAAAGCATAACAAACCTCGAAAAACGAATGAACATGCAAATAATTGCGCCACCATTCCGGCGGGATGAACCCCCAATACACGACCTGCACGGCGTGAGCGCCGATCGTGAAATGAATGGCAAGATCATTGAGATCGGAAAAGCGGCTGTGTCCTGGCATGGATGTGGGTGCAGACATGGCGATACCGCCGTTTCATCTAAGTACGCTATCATGTTATTATCGCACCAACTTTCTTTTCAGCGTCTCAAGCCAGCACAAAGGACACGCTCGCCATGCACACCCGCACTTTAGGACGATCCGGCTTGCGCGTCAGCGCCTTGTGCCTGGGCACCAATACCTTTGGCTGGACGGCGGACGAAGCCGAGTCGCATCGCATCCTCGACGCGGCGACCGACGCTGGCATCACCTTCATCGACACCGCCGACGTATATTCACGCTGGGCGCCGGGACACGTCGGCGGCGAATCCGAGATGGTGATCGGGCGCTGGCTCGCGGGACGTGACCGTTCGCGCATCGTGCTGGCGACCAAAGTGCGCGCACCGATGGGCGCTGACCCCGCCGCCAACGATGAGGGTTTGAGCCGCATCCACATCGTGCGCGCGTGCGAAGACAGTCTGCGTCGGCTGCACACCGATCACATCGACCTGTATCAGGCGCACTGGGATGACGACCTCACCCCATTGGATGAGACACTGGAAGCTTTCACCGCACTGATCCAGGCGGGCAAGGTGCGCTATATCGGCGTGAGCAACACCGCATCATGGCGGCTGCTCAAAGCCCGCTGGATCAGCAGCGTCAATCATCTGGCACCGTACATCTCGCTTCAGCCCCATTACAGCCTGGTACATCGGGTCGAGTACGAGCGCGAGATGATGGCAGCCTGCACCGATCAGGGGATCGGCGTCATCCCCTACAGCCCGCTGGCGGTCGGCTTCCTGACTGGAAAATACACACGCGACAACCGCACGCCTGACACAGCGCGCGGCAACGACAGCAAGCTGGTGCAGCGCCTCCTGAGCAGCGATCAGGCGTTCGCGGTGCTGGATGAGACGCGGACGATCGCCGAGGCGCGCGGCGTCCCGGTGGCACATGTGGCGCTGGCATGGACGATGACCCGCCCGAACATCACCGCGCCGATCGTCGGGGCGCGCACGGTGGCACAGCTTCAGGAAGTGGTCGGCGCGGTCGATCTGGCGCTGACTGCCGACGAGATCGCGCGGCTGACGACGGTGAGCGAGGGAATGTAAACTGTAACAGAGGAAGAAACGCAGGCAATCATCGACAAATCACTTGAAGACGATGAAGATGATGACACTATGGCGTCGGTCGAAAAGAGCCTGACCCTACGACGCTGCGTGTCGTCATCGAGGCGACACGCAGCTCATCGAGCTGAACAGTTGTAAGCATCCCCATTCTGACGTCAGCGCAATTTCTGGTGTTGATGGCTACTGTGAGCGACACTCCGCCCGTCGATCCACAAACGATCCAGACTCTCCCCGACCCCTACCCCGCTCGTCGCGGCAAGCTGACTATAAAACGCGCGCCTCCTCCCGGCGCGCTGCTGACTGTGATCTTCCCGTGATGCAGTGCGACTATCTCTTTCACGATCGCCAAACCCAGTCCAAATCCAGGATGAGCACTTCCGCGTGACCGATCGACACGATAAAAACGCTCGAAGATCAGCGCGTGCGCGTCGGCGGCAATACCTACTCCTGTATCTGTAATGACAAACTCGACCTGTGTCTCTGTATTTTTGGCTGTGACGCCGACAACTCCACCATGCGGCGTGTATTTGATGGCATTGTCGATCAGGTTGAACGCGACCTGAATCAACCGATCTTCGTCCCCCCGCACCATCAAACCCGACCCAATCGCGCGTACCAGGGTAATGTGTTTATCCCCTGCCGCCCTGTCGAACTGATCGACAACCGTATCCAGCAGATTGCTCAGGTCTAAATCCTGAGATTTGAGCTGCATGTCGGGGGCGTCGGCGCGAGCGAACAGCAGCAGGGTATTGGCGAGCTGTGCCATGCGCTCTACTTCTTCAAGCTGGCTTGCGAGCACCGCCTGATAATCGACTGCTGTGCGTTCACGGGTCAGGGTCACCTCCAGGTTGACCTGCATGATCGCCAGCGGCGTGCGCAGCTCGTGCGCAGCGTCGGCGGTGAACTGGCGCTGACGGCGAAACGCGCCCTCGATCCGATCCAACATGCCATTGAAAGTGCGCACGAGCTGTTGCAATTCGATGTCGGCGGATGCCAGATCGAGCCGCCCCGTCAGGTCGGATGCGCTGATCTCGGCTGCTGTTTGCGTCGTCGCTCGGATCGCCACCAGCGCTCGGTTCGCCAAAAACCAACCGCTTAAAGGCGCCAGCGTCACCACCACCACCACCAGCACGCCCAAGAGACCGGCGACGCTCGACTGGATCATGCGCGTATCCGCCAATGAAATACCGACTTGCAGCGCATACTCCGGGGCATACGACAAGCGCAGCGTGTACACACGCATGGGAGTTGCGCGTGTGTCGTCGGCACGATTGACCGTCTCGAAGCGCGTAGCGAGCGGCAGCTCGACGCCGACCGCTGGCGCATCATTTACGCTGGCTGCGATCACTAAGCCACCGAGGGTATCGACCAGGCGCACGAAAAATTGCTGATCGCGTAGATAGGTCTGCGTCAGAATGCTGGCGCTGTCCATAAACTGAAGCTGCACGTCCGCAATGTCGAGCGGATTCTGTACATCTTCCGGGTCGTATAGTACGGCGGCAACCTGTGCGGCGGTGACGCGCAGATTGCCGTCCACCTGATCTGCCAGCCAGGTCGAGACAGCGATATAGATCAGGACGCTGATAACGGTCTGTGTCACCCCCAGCAGCAGCAGTCCCCACAATGCCAGTCGGACGCGCAGACTTCTAATGGTCAGATGGGTCAACCAGTTGATAACCCGTCCCGCGAATTGTGCGGATGTATTTATCATCGTGGTCATCGTCTATCTTTCTGCGCAGGAAGCGGATGTAGACATCGACGACATTGGAGTCGGGCGCATCGTCATAACTCCACAGATGATCCGCGATCACCAACCGCGAAAAGACCTGATTGGGGTAGCGCATCAACAATTCCAGCAGCGTGTACTCCTTGGTAGACAAGACAATCATGTGATCGCCACGTCGCGCACTATGAGTCGTGGTATCAAGTGTCAGATCGCCGACTGTCAAAAGGGGAGATTTTTGGGGTGAGTCGCGGCGTAAGAGCGCTCGAATTCGTGCCAGCAGCTCACGAAAAGCAAACGGCTTGACCAGATAATCGTCGGCGCCACAGTCTAGCCCAGTCACGCGATCCTCCACGCTGTCGCGTGCGGTCAGCATCAAAACCGGGGTGGCGATTCGACGAGCACGCAACGCACGACAGACGGCGAATCCGTCCTGTCCGGGCAGCATGACATCCAGCACGATCAGATCATAAGAGACATTGAGCGCCCATTCCAGCGCTGAGTCTCCGTCGGCGGCGGTGTCGACCGCGTAACGCGCCTCCTCCAAACCTTGTTCGAGGGCGGCGCGCATTTTAGGTTCGTCTTCTACCAGCAGCAGCCGCATCGAGTCCTCATTTCACCTATTCAACCGATCATCGTCAGAACGCATTAAATCACGATTAATTTATGTAAACCACTTCCCAACGGTCGATTTGCGCAGCTATTCTGGATTTAATTGCCATTTAATTTCCGCGCTCAATCCTGACAGCGACCTTGATCATAGTCAATTCGACCTGTAACACTCTTGGAGAAGATCATGCGCAACTTTCGTAAGCTCGTTTTATCCGCCTTGCTCACCGTCACGATGACAGTCACACTTGCCGGGTCGGTGTACGCCGACGATGATGATGCCACCGACGGTGACGCCTGCATGGCAGCGTCCACGGAAACCACCGCTATCGGCACCGCCAAACTGATTATCGAGTACAACGCCCATGCCGACGACCTGGGCGTACATGGCGCGTTCGGCGATCATGGTTGGTCAGAATTGTGCGTATTCGCCCCGGATGGCACGCTGATTCTGTCGGTCAGCCCAGAGTCGTCATTGGGCGACCTGACGATGGCGGACATCTTCTTCGAATCACGTGAACCCGTCCTGGACGAGTTTGGCTTTGCAGAATTAGCAACGGCGTTTCCTGAAGGGGAATATACCGTAATGGGGGTCAACTTCGACGGAACGAGCTTGGTCGGCGCGGCACTGTTTACCCACAACATCCCCGCGAAACCTGTGATCGTCACCCCGGCATTGTCCCCGGATGAAGAGACGGCGGGCGAGGTGTTGGTGTCGATGACAGACCTGGTAATCGAGTGGGAAGACGTGACGCAGACGGTAGACGGTCGCCCGGTGACGATTACTGGTTACGAGATCATCGTCACGCGCCTGGAACACAACGACCCGCACGGGTTTTCACGCCCCATCTACGATGTGCATGTTCCTGCAGACCGCAACCGTCTGCCCGTGCCGATCGAATTTCTGGAGCCAGGGACAGGGTATGAGTTGGAAGTGCTGGCATTAGAGGAAAGTGGGAATCAGACCATCGCCGGGGGCTATTTTACAACCGAGTAGAGGCGACCCGCACGGTCGCCCCCGTGTCTCACAAAAATGTCCTGGTGCGCGTACCAGGACATTCCTAACTTCCGCGTCCATAGATACCGCAGCCAGGAAACTTGATGGCAAACCCATACCAGCGAGAGAACAATTGCAGCGGACGGTCGCTCTGACGCACACCGCTTTTCGTGAACACCACACCATCACGCACGCTGTCGCCATTGTTTAGCAGCAGCGTGTGGTGGCGCCATTCATACCCACTGGCGTCGGTAAACAGCGCCATCGGCGTACCCGACTCCGGATCGATGTAGACCAGCAGCCCCCGTCCGTCGAGTGTAGTGAAAATAACGTTGTTGGCGCCATAGAGGCGGCTGATCGGATAGTAGTATCGGCTGGTGTCCGACCACACGCCTAAGCCCATCTCCAGTCGCGGCAGGCGGGTATCTTCGTCCGCAAGGGTCGCCGCCAATCCCTTACTCCAGGCTGGCTGTGCTTCCATCCTCCAACCACCATCTTCTTCACCTGACGCTTGCTGTGCCGGGGATAACACGGACTGTCCCAACACGGCATCAGGATGCTCGATCAAGACCTGCCTGACGGTCGTATGCAGCAGATTGGACAAGCGGGTGAGCTGTCTGCCACGCAGCGTCCCATGCAAGCACCGCCCGGTGATGTGATCCCAGTACGACCCGCTCTCCTGGTCGTACAGCAGCACCATCGCATCGTACATGCCGCCAACCCCGAAGGTATGCACGCGCGTATCGACTACGGGGGAAAATGCCGCGCCGCTGTTGCACACCGAACAAAATGAGACCATCCAGGGCACGCCCTCGACCGAACCGTAGATGACATGACGATAGACGGCTTGCGTGGTGATGAAGGTGATGACCCGATCATGCAGCGACATCGTCAGAAGCGGGGTATTTTCCTGCACGACTCCTTGCGCCAGCATTGCGGTGAGTGGACGCAGGTCATTGATATGATCAGCGGGATCGGGGTCTGGCTCACGGAGATACACGCGCTTGAAATCGAAAGGGAACTGCTTGAAGTCGAGCATCGGTCAATCGCCTCATTTTCTGGCACCACCATACACAAAACAGCGGATGAAAATCAGCGGCGAACCCTTACGCATGTCTCTCTTAATTTCATGAAGTCTTTATCTTTGCGCCGCTGCTGCCCCGTGCCAGCAGGCTGCCATCAGCGTTTTAACAACTTACCCTGACTGCGCGCTAATTCAATCGCATTGCGATTAGATGTAAATACGGTAATGCCGGGTATAGTGACAAAATCAGCATCATCTGTGATGATCTGAGTAAGTCCTGCCAATGCCATTGCTTCAACATAAAACAGATCATACATATCGACTTGAACGTTTCCGATTAAATTTAAGGATCGATTTATCAGTACGTCATCTATAGTCAGTGACAAATCTTCGCTAAACTGTGTAATGTCTAACCAACGACTCTGAATTTCAGCCACCACTCCCGCGCGCTCAATTGGATTATTGTGACGAAAATACTTTAACTCTCTTTTATCAGGTACTTTGTGTAGAAAATTGGCGCAGCGCTTAAATTCTATGAGGCTGGACAATTCTGAAAAGGATAATCCACAACGATATAATCGCGATCGAGACTTCAAAGCGTGTTTGATGTAATTAGGATAGTCCCGTACTTGATAAGGTTTTGGCGTAATTGGGCTCAAACTCACAGGTATGTAGGTCAAAAATTCCCAAGCATTTGTATCTACAAAAAATTGGTCGGCAGCTTGAGGCGAGTCGTTCGTTATATCGACTACGTCCGCTTTAACAAAGAACTGATTTACCATTGATCAATCCTCTAAATATTCAGCTATAGCTTGTTCGACTGCATCTCGCACGAGAGGATCAGCATAATATGCCTTCGCATTCTCGATGACGCGGCGCAGAATCGACAAACCCACTGGGGTAATCTTGTCACGATCGATGAGTAACAGACGGTTCAATTCTTCCGATTGAAAATCCTGAAGCAGATGTCCAATAGCGGCATTCATGAACGGAGAGCCGAAAATGCGCACTCCGGAAAAATCAAGATTCACTGGCTGACCCTTTTGCATGGCAGGATGAATAATGGCATAGATTTTTTCGCCATCATCCAGGGTGATCGCAAATTCGCCTACCAATTTGTGTATCTCTATATTTACAGATTCCATTTTAGTCTCCATGATCCTGCCCACTAAAAGAGAGAATTATTTGTCGGAATAGTGCCGATAAATTTCTCGTGAGCACTTTTCATCTCATCGCAGTTCAGTGTAATTTGTACCACTGTCCCCGAAAAACTGTGTATCATGTCATTATAGGCATGTTCACCATTCGAGTCCACCACCATACGTCCCGTCTCACTGTACACTTCAATTTTCCCTTTATTGGCTTGAATGAAGCGTTTTAATTCTTTCAACCCTCTCCCGCGCGGTATCGTGTTCGGCTCCTTCAGCGTGGTATTGCCTTCCTGAAATGTCCATTTAATACTATTTCCCGCTGATAGCCGCGACTTTTTCAAAAATCGCCTTACATTTGAAGGAATGCCGACACCAAAGACGACCAACGTGATATCCAACTCTTTTTTATTTGGAAAATATTGCCCACACGTCACTACCCCGATTGGCGACTCGGTATGATGAAATACATTCAGGTAAATCTCCATAACGCACGAGACTACCGAATCGTAAACTGTATCATCGACACTAATCCGTGACGGAACAAGCCAATGATCCAGTAAATAGCTGACGTATTCCATTTCATCTTCAATTGGATCCAAACGAAATGGAACCGCAGTCTGCTTTAAAGGTTTTGTACGATCAGGAAGAAAATAATCGCAAAAACCTATACTTTACAGATGACTTCGCACCCTGGGATTCATATTTTCAAAAGAATAATAGACTTGCTTGCCCTTTTCTTGCACCACCACCCAAAGTGCCCCAATGATCGCTATGGCATTCTGAGCGAGAAATTGACAGCCCGTGAAATCGAACCACAAATCACCAGCGGTTGTTCGCACGGTCTGAGCCAGATCAAACAGACGATCGAAATCGTCACGCTCGTCATTAAAATAGCCGTCAACCAGGACACGAGTCGCTTTCATGTTTCTTCTCATTTCACCTTGTCGCCTATTTCAATTCTATCGCCCGCTGCTGCCCCGTGCCAGCAGGCTGCCATTCAGGATGATCTCCCGCGTCGGACGATCGGGCTGGCGCATCCGCTCCAGCAACAGCTCGGCGGCGGTCTGCCCCATCTCGTAGGTGGGCTGGCTGATCACGGTGATTCCCAAGCCCACATGCGACATCCAGGGCGTTTCGTCGAATCCTGCCAGCGCCACATGGTCGGGGATCGACAGTCCCGCCTCACGAATGGCATTGAGCGCACCGATGGTCAGGCGGCTGTTGCCAGTCAGGATCGCGTCGGGCTGCGGACTCAGCGCCAGCAGCCGCGCCACTTCTTGCTGACCGTATTCTTCCCGCGGCGTGGTATAGGTGGCGATCTCTGGATCAAACGCGATCCCCGCCTCGATCAGCGCCGCGCGGTAGCCGTCCATGCGTTCGCGCCCGGTGGTACTCTCCTGTAATCCGAACACTGCCGCGATCCGTCGATGTCCGTGCCCAATCAGATGGGCGGTCAGAGCGTGTGCCACACGCACGTTGTCACTCAACACTGTATCGATATTCGCCCCCATGATGCGGCGATCGATCGTCACGACAGCGGCGTCGCTCTCCAGCAGAAAATGATAGCCGTCGATTTGTTCCCGCGTCGGCACAAAGATGATCCCGCCTACATTTTCATCCAGCAGGGTCTCCAGATAATGCTGTTCTTTTTCGGGTGATTCATCGGTATTACACAAAAAAATGCTCAGCGCATGACGATGTGCCACATCCTCGATCGCCCGTGCCATCGCGGTGAAGAACGGATTGCGAATATCGCCGACCAGTACCCCGATCACCTGCGAGGTCTGCCGCCGCAGATTGCTGGCAAGTCGATTAGGACGATAATTCAATTCTTCGACCACCTGCAGCACCAGCGCGCGAATCTCGGGACGAATGTGCGGCTTGTCTGCCAGTACCCGCGAGACTGTCGCCACCGACACACCCGCTTTGAATGCCACATCTTTCATGCTTGCCATCGTTTACCGCTCCTGTAACAAAAATACTGCAAACGTTTTCAGTAATATTTTCTCCTGTGTAGTGCAGTTTACATCAGATTAGCGCGAAATGCTTGACAAATTTCTGCAAACGTTTACCATCATAGTTCGTTTGCATTTTGTATCGACAACCAAATTGCGGATGATGAGATATAATCCTTTGTAAGGTAACGATGCAAAACGAAAGCTGCATCGTTACACACTGAAATTCTGTGTCCGTCGATGAGGAGGACGACCACCCCACCCACTCGCGCCATGATATCCATATCCGCACTGTATCCCTTTGCAAAACTAGAACTGTTTAGCCACAGGAGTCTTTCTGTCATGCGTAAACTTACCCTTCTCTTGATCGTTGCCCTCGCTCTGCTCGGCGCCTCGTTCGTCGCAGCGCAGGATATGCCCTACGCGGGCGTCACCATCGACGTGCTGACCTTCACCGGTCCGCAGATCGCCGAGCCACTCCAGCGCCACGCCCCGGAATTCGCCGCTATGACCGGCGCCACCGTCAATGTCGTCACGGTACCTTTCAGCGACCTGTATCAGACGATCCTGACCGACCAGGCGACGGGCACCAACAGCTATGAGGCGTTCGTGTTCGCGCCCCAGTGGATGGGCGATTACGTCATCCCCGGTTACATCGAAAACCTCACCCCCTACATCGAAGCTGACGAACAGATCGCCTGGGACGACGTAGGACAGTTCTTCCGTGAATTCTCCGCCACCTATGAGGGCGCCACCTACACCATCCCCCTCGACGGCGATTTTCACATGGTGTACTACCGCACCGACGTGCTGGAAAATCTCGGCATGGAACCGCCGACAACCTGGGATGAATACCTGGCGATCGCCGAAGCCGCCAACGGCATGGATATGAACGGCGACGGTGAAGGCGATTTCGGCTCGTGCATCGCCAAGAAGCGCGGCGAACAGGGTTACTGGTGGATTTACAGCATCGCAGCGCCGTTCCTGCAAACCAGCGGCACCTCGCAGGGCGCATTCTTTGACAGCGAGACGTTCAACCCGCTGACCAACAACCCCGGCTTCATCCGTGCGCTGGAAATCTACAAAGCCACCAATGACTTTGGCCCGGCGGACGAACTGAGCATCGGTGTAGGCGATACGCGCGGTCTGTGGACGGCGGGTCGCTGTGCCCTCACACTCGACTGGGGCGATATTGGCTCGCTGGCGGTCGAAGAAGGCTCGATGGTCAACGGTCTGACGGGCGCGGTCATCAGCCCAGGGACGACCGAAGTGCTGGACCGCGCGACGGGTGAGCTGGTCACCTGTGACGACATGACCTGCCCCAACCACATCGGTGGCGTCAACCATGCTCCCTACGCCGCCTTTGGCGGGTGGTCGGGCGGCATCAGCGCGGCTGCCGATCAACAGGTGAAAGATGCTGCCTATGCTTTCTTCTCGTATGTATCAGCGCCCGCACAATCGAACGTCGATGTGACCATCGGCAAGACCGGGTTCAATCCTTATCGCGTCAGCCAGTTTGAAGATATGAGCAACTGGATGGCAGGCGGCTTCAGCGAAGAGTCCGCGACCAACTATCTGGGCGCGATCAACGCCAGCCTCAGCAGCCCGAACATGGTACTCGATCTGCGCGTGCCGCAGAATCAGCGTTATCAGCAGGTTGTCCTGGATGAAGTGCTGGCACGCTTCCTGGCGGACGAACTGACGGCTCCAGAAGCTGCCGCCGAGATCGAAGCGCGCTGGAACGAGATCAGCGACGAACTCGGACGTGACGCCCAGAAGACGGCGTATCTGGCGACGCTGGGTATCCAGGGCGGCAATTAATCACAACCAAACAGGACGCGCATTGGGTAAGAACGGTTCGTGATGCGTTCCTGTATGATTAAATAATATCTACTGTCGTGGCAGGGGTTTGGCGTGCCAAATCTGCTGTACCGATAAACAAATCGGGGGTGGTCGTGTACCACCCCCGATTCGATTACATTGAGAGCCTTGTATCCAACCCTCATTTTGACCAGGGAGTCGCACATGGTCGCCGTCAACCGCACCAATGCCGTTCCAGGCGACCCGCCCCGGCGTACCTTTGCCGAACGCCTGGACGACGCCGCGCCGCACGTCCTGCTGCTGCCCGCCGTGTTGATCGTGCTGGTGTTCGCCTTATTTCCATTGTTCGTCTCGATTGTGTTGTCGTTCTCGCGCTTTCAATTCGTGCGCGGCGGCTTTCAGATCACCTGGGTCGGCTTCGCCAACTACAATAAATTGTTCTTTGGAAGCGAACAGCGGCATTTACTCGGCAAATTTACCCCGTTGGACCAACTGAGCTTACCCGCGTGGATCGTCTTCGCAGCATTTGTCGTGGTGATGCTGGTCTTGTTCTATCAGTACGTCACCAGTCCGCGCCGACGTGTATTTGGGATGATCATGCGCGTGATCACCATGATCATCGCTGGATCGCTGGCGCTGATGGCGGTGGCGACTCTGACTGGTATCGGCATCCCCGGCACGCTCACCGTTACGCTGTTGATCGTCTTTGGCGCAGTGGCGCTGGAATACGCGATCGGCTTCGGCTTGGCGCTGCTGCTAACTCAGAATTTGCGTGGTAAGCGCTTCTTTCGGGTGCTGTTCCTGCTGCCGATGATGATCACCCCCGTCGGGGTCGGCTTCCTGTTCAGGATGCTGACCAATACCACCGTCGGTCCGCTCGAATTTATCTGGGTCGGACTCGGTCTGCAAAATTTTTCGATGCTGGACACCGCTCACAGCGCTCGCCTCGCCGTCATCGTCGGGGATGTATGGCAGTGGACGCCGTTCATGTTTATCATCCTGCTGGCTGCCCTCGAAGGTGTCTCAAAAGAGACGGTCGAAGCAGCGCTGGTGGACGGCGCCAACGGCTGGCAGTTATTCCGCTATATCGTGCTGCCAGACGTGATCCCGGTCAGTACGACGGTGATCCTGATCCGGATGATCGAAGCCTTCAAAATTCTCGACATTCCCAACGTGCTGACAGGTGGCGGACCTGGCACTGCTACCGAGACGCTGACACTGCATTCCTTCTACAGTTGGCGCGCGCTCGACCTGGGCATATCCTCAGCGGTGGCATACATTCTGTTGTTCGTGGTGACGTTCATGGCGATGGTGTTCGTCAATATCGTGCGCCGCCGCGTACTGGAGGCATTCGCATGATCCGCGCACTGACCCGCCGTTCCGATCCGTTCAGCCCATCGCCGATCCGGGCGTTTGTCTCTTATATTTTCCTGTTTCTGTGGGCGGCGGTGGTGATCCTGCCGCTGTACTGGCTGTTCACCACCTCATTCAAGTCGCCAGCGGATGTGAACAACGGCCCGCTGTACGTCCCGTTCGCGGACTTTCAACCGAATTTGAACACCTGGCAGGAACTGCTGATCACCCAGGGCAATTTCGTCATCCGCCCGTACACCAATACGATCGGGATCGCAGTAATCGCCTCGCTATGTGCGCTGATCATTGGCTCATCGGCATCGTATGCTCTGAGCCGATTCACGTATGCCCCTAAGATCTCCCTGATCCTGCTCGGATTGCTGTGCGCGATCGGCGCTGCCCTGCTCACTGTGGCAGGCGTTCCCTGGCAGTTGTCGATCGTCGTGGTGATCGGGGTGTTCATCATTTTGAGTCAGTCGATCGCCAGGCGCTTTCAGCGCACCATTGGCAACAGCGATATCGCCTTTTGGCTGGTCAGTCAGCGCATGCTGCCACCGATCGCGGTGATCCTGCCAATCTACATCATGTATCAGCAGTTGGGTCTGCTCAATACGCATCAGGGCATGATCATCGTCTATACCGCCGTGCATCTGCCATTGGTGGTCTGGTTCATGCGCGATTATTTCGACGGGATTCCGCTGGAACTGGAAGAAAGCGCCTTCATCGACGGCGCGTCACGCTATACCGTGCTGATTCGCATTATCCTGCCGCTGTCGATGCCGGGACTGATCGCCACGTTTCTGATCGTGCTGGTGTTCGCCTGGAACGAGTACACGCTGGCGCTGTTCCTGACGGGTGCCGAGACGCAGACCATGCCGCTGCTGGTCGCAGCGCAAAATGCCACACGCGGACCGCAGTGGTGGAATATTTCGGTGCTGGTGACCCTGATGCTGGCGCCGATCATCATCCTGGCGATCGTGCTGGAGCGCTACATCGCGCGCGGCATCCTGGTCGGCGCGGTGAAAGGCTAGATTAGCCGTAAACTGATGTAAAATGAAACGACGCCTTAAGGAGGGACAATTATGCAGCGCCCATCACTTGTCACTATTGACCCGGAAATCGTGAGCGGCACCCCTGTTTTCACGGGAACGCGCGTCCCTGTGAAGAATTTCCTTGACTATCTCACAACGGGAGAAACCCTGGACGAATTCCTGGATGATTTCCCTTCGGTCACGCGGGAACATGCGATTGCGTTTCTTGAAAAGGCGAGTGCCCTTTTGATTGCAAACACTGATGCGCATTCTCCTTGACGAGAATATTCCACGCAAGCTGCGGGGTCACTTTGGCACTGATCACGCCGTAACAACTGTCCCGGACATGGGATGGGCTGGCATTAAAAACGGAGCGTTGATCAAGCTGATGCAGGGTCAATTCGAGGTTTTTGTCACTGCTGACCAAAACATGCAGTATCAGCAAAACTTTCAAAAAGTGGGCTTCATTGTCGTCGTCCTCAAAGCCTACAAAAATAAGCTTGAGCTGCTGCTGCCGCTCATGCCCGCTGTCCGTGCTAAACTGGGTGAATTGCAACCAGGCGACATCGCCACATTTGAATAGGCGGACTCTGTGTGCGGCATTGCAGGTATCTGGCATTACAGCGGCGGCGTGATCGACCCGGCGCGCATCGCGGAAGCGGCGGCGATCATGCGTCATCGCGGACCAGACGACGAAGGGTTGTGGTTCACGCATTCCAGCACAGGCGCCCATGCGCTGCGCAAAGGCGATGATACCGTCTCACCCATCCCCGGAGGACACTGGAACGATGCGGGCGATCCGCTGCCCTTCGCCCCCGATCTGGCTCTGGCACACCGCCGTCTCTCGATCATCGATCTCTCCCCTGGTGGACACGAGCCGCTGACCACCCCAGACGGCGATCTGTGGCTGACCTTCAACGGCGAAATTTACAACTATCAGACGTTACGTACTGAACTGATCGCGCTCGGTCGGCGCTTTCACACGCAGGGCGATGGCGAGGTCATCCTGCACGCCTACGCTGAGTGGGGTACGGACTGTTTGCATCGCTTCGTCGGCATGTTCGCGTTCGCGCTCTACGATCGGCAGTGGCGTCGTCTGTGGTTGGCACGCGATCATTTCGGCGTCAAGCCGCTGTATTACGCCGACGACGGCGCACGTCTTGCCTTTGCCAGCGAGATCAAGGCGCTGCGTCCGCTCGTGCCATCAGCGCTGATACCGGACATGAGCGCGCTGGCGCTGTTTCTGACCGACGGTGTGGTCTACGATGCGCCGAATACGTTTTTCCAGGGTGTGCGCGAACTCCCCGGCGGTCATCATCTGACAGTCGAAAATGGGCGCGTCGGCGCGCCTGTGTGCTGGTGGGACTTCGATCTTGCCCGCGCTCGTGCTGTCTATGACTATACGCAGCCGGAACACGAATTCCTGCGTTTGCTGGACGACTCGGTACGACTGCAATTGGTAGGCGATGTCCCCGTCGGCACCTGTCTCAGCGGCGGACTCGACTCCAGCGCGATCGTGGCGCTGTCTACGGCGCGTCTGCGTGCCGACCAGCCCGACGCGGCAATCAACAGCTTCAGCACGGTCTATAGGGTGCGCGGCATGGACGAGAGTCGCTATATCGATCTGGTCAGCGCAGCCTACAATACACGCCGCCACACGACCACGCCCGACTCACGCGATTATCTCGCGCAGCTCGATCATATCACCTGGCATCAGGACATCCCGACCGCAACCCCTGGCGTGTATTCGCAAAATGCGGTGATGCGGCTGGCACATGGCAATGTGACAGTGCTGCTCGACGGACAGGGCGCCGATGAATTATTTGGCGGCTATCTGTCTTATGTAATGGCACATCTGAACGATCTGCGCCGACGTGATCCGTTGAAGTGGGCACCGCAAATGGCGCACTTTGCACGCGAGGCATGGGGACGCTTTCAGCCTTGGTACAGCGCGCGCGAACTGGTATCACGCGCGTCCGGTGTGATCCGTCATGGACGCATGGGTGCTGGCATTAGCTCAACGGACATGACCGCGCTGGCACAGGCGCGCCGCGCGGCACGTGCGACACCCTACCTGCCCGGCGCCGACGCGCTCAATCAGGTATTGTATGCAGCGGTGCGGCGCGACAGCATCCCGGCGCTGCTGCATTACGAGGACAGAAACAGTATGGCGCACGGCATCGAGGCTCGTGTCCCCTATCTCGATCACCGCCTGGCGGAGTTCGCGCTGGGCGTGTCAGGGGATCAGAAAATTGTCGGCGCGGTCAATAAGGTGATCATGCGGCGCGCGTTACGCGGCACGCTGCCGGATGCGGTCGTCGATCGGCGCGACAAGCTTGGCTATCCGACCCCGTTTGGGCAGTGGTTACGCACCGATGGGGCGCTGCGCAGAGAGGTCGAGTCATATTGGCGTGATGTCGTCATGCCGCGCGGCTGGCTCGACCGTGAGCGTGCGGAGTCGCTGTGGACACGCCATCTAAGCGGGGCGATCGACGGCAGCGCCGCGATTCACCGGGCGATCACCGCTGCGATGTGGATGCACCAACAGGAGGGGATATGACATCATGCACATCCTGATCCTGGCATCGTACTACCCCACCACCGAAAATCCAATCGTCGGCACCTTCATCGAGAAACAGGCGCTGGCGCTGCACCGGGCAGGACACCGCGTCGGCGTGATCGTGCTGCCGCGCTTTAGCGCGACGCGCGAACACCTGCGACGCGCTGGAATCGCCAGCCTGCGCCCGGTGACGCACGAAACCTATTTCGCGTATGCTGACGACATTCCAGTCTATCGGATGCACTGGGGTTGGTTTTTTCGTCCGCTGCCGCCGATCGCGTCGGCGCTGGCGCGGTCGGCGGGTATGGGCGCCTATCGTGACTATGTGAAAGCGCACGGAGTGCCGGACGCGCTCTATGCCCACGATATTTTTTACGGCGGCGTGCTGGCAGCGGCGCTGACTCGGCGCTATGGGGTGCGGTCGGCACTGCTGGAACACTCGACCGCCTACCAGGAAGGAAGGGCGATCTTTCCAGGTCAGCCCGCGATCATACGCCTCACCTTGCGCTCGATCGATGCGCCGCTGGTCGTCGGCAAGGCACTCGGCGAGGCGCTGCATCAGATCGCGCCGGATGTCCAAACACAGGTATTAGGCAATGTGGTCGATATCGAGACCTTCACCCGTGCGGTGATTCACCCACCAAAGCCATTTCACTTCACGCTGATCGCCAGTCTGAAAGAGCGGCGCAAACGCTTCGATCTGGTGATCGCGGCGCTGGCGATACTGGTGCGCGCCGGGATCGACGCGCGATTGACCATCAGCGGGGACGGATCGCTGCGAACAGAAATTGAAGCCCAGATCGCGCAGGCTGGCATGTCCGAGCGCGTGCGCATGGCGGGGCGACTGACGCCGACCGAGGTCCGCAATCTTATCCACGCTAGTCATGCAGTCGTGTGCGCCAGTGATGTCGAGACCTTCAACGTCGGCATCGCGGAGGCGATGGCGTGCGGCGTCCCAGTGTTATCGACCCGCTGCGGCGGACCGGAAGATTACATCACGCCCGAGACCGGCATCCTCGTCCCGCCCGGCGACGCCGACGCGCTCGCCGACGGGATGCGGCGCATGATGGCGGAATACGACCGCTTCGACCGTGACGCGGCGCGCCAGATCATCGTCGAGCGCTTCAGCGAGCGGGCGATCGTCGGCACACTGGAACGCGCGCTGACCGAGGTGATCCCGCGCAAAACAGGCACGCCATGACCCCGCTGCACCTGTGGATCGTCACGCAGTATTTCCCACCGGACACCGGCGCCGCCGCCGTGCGCCTCAGCCGGCTGGCGCGGCTGCTGGTGGCGGATGGACACCGCGTCACCGTGCTGACCGTCATGCCGCACTACAGCAGCAACGGCATCGCCGATGGCTATCGCGGACGTGTGTTCATGCGCGAACGCATCGATGGCGCTGACGTGCTGCGTGGATGGGTGTACGCCGGGGGCAAGGGGACAGCGGCAAGGTTACTCAATCAGATCAGCGCGATGTGCGCGGTAGCGCTGCACGGGACTTTCGCTGCGCGTCCCGATGTAATCCTGGTCGAGTCGCACCCGCTGTTCATGGCGATCGCGGGCGGCTGGCTGAAACGGGTAAAACGTGCGACGGTCGTGCTGAACGTCAGCGACCTGTGGCCCGAGTCCGCCGTCGAGACCGGGACGCTGGCTGCAACGCATCCGCTGGTCAGACTCGCCATGCCCGTCGCGGGGTGGGCGTACCGCGACGCGGCGCAGATCGTCGGCATGACCGACGGCGTGATCGCGGGTATCCGGCGACATGGGGCAGATCCGGCGAAAGTGAGCCTGATCGCCAATGGCGTCGATCTTGATTTTTTCCAGCCGCGCACACGCTCCGGCATGTTACGCGCGCGCTTTGGCATCGAAGCCGATCGCGTCGTCGCGCTGCACATCGGCAACCTGTCTACCACCTACGATTTCGAGACGCTGCTCGACGCAGCGGCGCTGTGCCCTGATGTGTCGTTCGTCTATGTCGGCACGGGCAGCAAAGCCGATGACGTGCAGGCGGATGCGGCGAGACGCGGACTGCGCAATGTGTATTTCACAGGAGTTCTCGCCTACAACCTCATGCCAGACGTATGGGCGGATGGCGATCTGTGTCTGATCGCAATGGGCGATCACGCGCTGGCGGCGGGCACTCGTCCGGCAAAGTTGTACGAGGCGCTGGCGACGGGGACGCCAATTATCGCGGCGATCCGGGGGGAAGGCGCACGCCTGATCGAGGAGTCGGGCGCCGGGGTTGTCGTCCCCGTCGGTGACGCTGACGCACTGTCGGCGGCGATCCGGTCATTGGCGGACGATCCGGGTCGGCGGGCGACGCTCGGTGCGGCGGGTCGGCGCTATGCCGAGGCGCACCTGAGCGCCGACGTGGTGAAGGATCGCTATTTGGACGTGATCCGTAGGGTGGTGTAGAAAAACCGGGATGTTTTTCATTTAACGCTCATGGGATATTTAGTGCCAATCCATTAAAACGCGCGATTATCGCTGCGCACTCTCTATAAAAAAGGTTTTCCCATCCATGACCACGACCATCGACACACCTACGCCAGCGCCACGCTCGTGGCGTCAACGCATCACTGACGCCGCTGTCGCGGATGCCAGCATCCTGTTTTCGATCGCGGCATGTCTGGCGATCGTCGCCCTCGGCGTGTGGCTGACCCGCTTCGAGCTGGCGACGCCGACTATCAATGACGCCTTCTTCTACGACTGGCAGCGTGCCGACCCCGATTTCTGGTCGCGGGCGACGGCGTGGGTCGGCTTTGCGCTGCACAATCTGGCGATCTGGCTGACCATCTACTACGCGCAAAAACATTACGTCAAGTACACGGCGACCCTGCGCGGCGCCAATGTCGCCGCGATCGTGATCAACCTCGTTTTCATCGCGCTGCACTTCGCCCAGACCGCCTTCTTTTACGATGCGATCGCGCAAGACCTGCCAAGCTGGACGGCGCAGGCGACGGTGATCATGATGTTGTTCGTGATCATGGCAATGGAGAACAAGCGGCGCGGGATGTTCTTTGGCAGAAAGATTAAATTTCGTCAGGAATTCTATCACTGGATGAAGCAGTATCACGGCTATGCCTTCAGCTTCGCCGTCATCTACACCTTCTGGTTTCATCCGATGGTGCCGACCTTAGGACATCTGGGCGGCTTCATCAGCGTGTTTCTGGTGATGGCACAAGGATCGCTCTTTTTCACGCGCACACACCAGAACAAATACTGGAAGCTGCTGGTCGAGATCATGGTGCTGCCTCATGCCGCGCTGGTCGCCCTGAATCAGGGTGGCGGCTTGATCTATATGTTCCTGTTCGGGTTTCTGACTATGTTCATCGTCACGCAGATGCACGGACTCGGACTGAAGCCCTGGGTCAAGACGATCTTCTACAGCGGGTTTTTGGCGTCGGCGCTGTTCACCTATCTGGTCATACGCCAGCCGTTCCAGGCGAACGAGATCATCCGCATTCCGGCGATCCTCTACCTGCAGGTGTTCCTGATGTACGGCTTGTGGTGGCTGTTCGCGCGCGTGACCGGCGCGATCGGCGGCGCACGGGTGAAAGAGGATCAGCCCACCATTGCTGAAGTCGCCGCGTAAACCGACGCGCGATCCTTGCGCACAGTGCCAATTGTGACATTGCGCGTATAATAACAGGATAAGATATTCGAGCGAACTGAGCGCGGGGAGCGATGGTATGAGCAATAACACGCGGTTTCGGATCATCATCGGGGCGATAGCGATCGCTGTCATAAGTATGAGTGTTTTCGGCGTCAGCGCGGCGGCGGTCTTGAACGTCAACGCTGCCAGCGGCACCGTACTGACCGGGGCGCCCTGCCCTGTCCCGCGCACCAGCGCCACCTACAAGCATATTCAGGCGGCGGTCAACTGTGCTGAATCCGGCGATGTGCTGCTGATCGCCGCGGGCACCTACGTCGAAAATGTCACCATTGCCAAAAATCTGACCCTCACGGGCGTAGGAGCCGCGACTACGACGATCAGCGGCAGCGGCGTCGGTCGCACGATCACGGTCACCACTGTCGTCGCCGTCTCCCTCAACAACCTGACAATCAGCGGCGGTGCCGCGACCGACGGCGCCGGCGTCCACACCAGCGCCAGCACGCTCACGCTGAATCGGGTGACCCTCAGCGGCAACAACGCCAGCGCGCGCGGCGGCGCCATCTTCACGGAAGCCGGGACAGTCAATCTGCTGCGCAGCATCGTCAGCGGCAACAGTGCGCCCAACGGCGGCGGTATTTACAGCGCAGCCGGGACGGTCAATGTCACGGGTGGCACCGTGACCGCGAACAGCGCGACCGGGGCAGGCGGCGGCGTATACACCCAGGGAGGCACCCTCAACGCCAGCTCCAACGCGGTGACAGCGAACAGCGCCCCGACGGGCACCAACGTGCAGAGCATCGTCGGCGCGATCACCGATGGCGGGTTGGTCACCTTCATCGACGCGGCAGTCGGACTGCAAGGGCGTCCCGCCGCGCCAAACGCACGTTTGATCGTGCCCCTGAATGTGCGCATCGTCCCTCAGGCGGGCGGCGCGGCGGTCTTCGATCAACCGGTCACGACCGACCCAGGCGGGACATTCGTTGTGCAGCTAGTGCCAGGCACATACAGAATGCGTGTCAGCGGCGCGGCAAGCCTGGCGCGCGTGGTCAATCTGACACTGGTGACCGGGGACAACGCCATTACGGTGCCGACGCTGCTGGCGGGCGACGCCAACGCCGACAATGTGGTCAATATCACCGACTTCTCAATCCTGGCTGCAACATTCGGCAAGGCGGCAGGTCAACCAGGCTACGACACGCGCCCGGATTACAACGGCGACGATGTGGTCAATATCACCGACTTTTCGCTGCTGGCGGCGAATTTTGGACGGGTGGGCGAGTCGTTGTAATCGGAATTTTCACGGCGCGGGTTTGGCACGCCAACACCCGCATCGGATGGATGCGGCGCGTATCCAGCTAAACGAAAATAAAAAGGGGCGAACCGATCGGTTCGCCCCTTTCATTTACTCAGCGTGTGCTATCCTGCCTACGACCCGATCGACACGCCTCTGAAGTCGGTCAGACCGGGGAAGGGCGCCAGTTCGATACCCTGCACAGTATCGCGCGTCGCGCCGACGATCTGCGTAAAGTACGGCACGATCACCGGCCCGCGTTCCGCGAAGATCGCAGCGATCTGGCTGTACAGCGCCGCACGCGCGGCGGGGTCGGCGGTGGTGCCCGCCTCGACGATCAGAGCGTCCAGTTCGTCGTCGAACCAGTGGCTCTCGTTGTACAGACCGTCCGACGCATACGCCTCGACCAACACCTGCTGCGGCGTCGGGCGCGAACCCCATCCGGTGATACCCAGATCGACCGTCAGCCATTCGTCGGTGCTGTAATAGACATTTTCCGGGCGTACCACGATCTCGACGTTGATGCCCGCCGCCGCCCACTGCTGCTGCAACACGGCTGCCAGGTCTGCGTAACCAAGCGAGTCGGGCGTGTACAGCGTCAGCGCGAGTCCGTCGGCGTAGCCCGCCTCGCTCAACAGCGCGCGCGCTGCTTCGGGGTCATACGCGTTTTCGATGCTGTCATCGAAAAACGCGCCAAAGACCGGGCTGATCGGGTCGTTGTTGCCGACTACGCCGCGCCCTTGCAGCAGAATGTCGTTGAGCGCCGCGCGGTCGGTCGCCAGCTTGAACGCCTGACGCACGCGCACATCGGTGCCGGCGCCCTGATCGGCGCGCAGACGGATGACCGGGTGCTGGCTGCTGGCAACTTCGCTGATCACCAGATCGCCCGCACCTTCCAGCACGCTGATCTGATCGACCGGCACTTTGAAGATGAAATCGACCGCGCCGCCGCGCAGTGCGTCCACCTGAGCGACCGGATCATCGATGAAGGTGATCTCCACCCCATCCAGCAGCGGAGCGCCATCCTGCCAGTAATTTTCGTTGCGGGCGAACAGCGCGCGCACGCCCGGCTCGTAGGCGGTCAGCACGAACGGTCCCGTGCCGTTGAACGACTCCAACGCCGCATCGCCTTCCCCGAAGACATTCGGCTCGGTTGTGCCGTCCTTGAGGATCAGAGACCAGCGCGACGCGACGCCATACAAAAAGTCAGCGTTGGGCTGCGTCAGCGTGAAGACAACGGTAGTCGCATCCGGTGCCTCGACTGTGAAGCTGCCGAGCAGGTTGAGCGCGGGCGAACCCACCTCCACCAGCCGATCGAAGGTGAAGACGACATCGGCGGACGTGAACGCCGCGCCGTCGTGGAAGGTCACGCCTTCCTGCACGATGAAGGTGTAGACCAGACCATCGTCGCTGATGGTGTACTCGGTGGCGAGATTAGGGACGATCGCGTTGTCGGGGGTCACCTCGACCAGATAGTCATATACAGTGCGGTTGAACAGGGTTTCCGGGTCATTTGGGCTGAAAGCGGGGTCGAGATTCTGCGGGGCGTTGGTCGCCACGCGCAGGATGTTGGACTCTTGCGCGCTGACACCAGCGGCGAACGCGAACAAGGCGATCAACGCGACCAGGACGAGACGTTTAGCAAAGGACATGTGTGACTCCAATCGAGAAATATACACAGGTTGGATGGTAAGAGCCGGAAATAAGAACGACCGTCTTTCGCTCTGGAAAGTCGGTCATCCGGTCAGACAAAAACGAGTGTCTCGTCTAATCCACCGCTCTCCAGGCAGCACATGTCGCTATATGGCGAGCCATACAACAGACATACATGCAGACGCGGGAAAGTCAGGTGATCATACTTATGAGCCTAAAACAGCGTGTTTTCGAGTGTCAGGTTATGAACCAGGCATGTCGCTGGTGTACAGGCGCTTTACGTAACATTGTTTCGCTCAAAAGCAAATTTCCGGATGAAATAAACCGTTATATTGATCTTCGTTCGATGCCCGCGTACACTCACTGTCTTTTTAAGTAAAGTGATAAGGAACAAACCCATGCAAATTGTGACCGATTCCGCCGCCGACATGACTCAGGAAGACATCGCGCGCTATAACATCAAGGTTGTCCCGCTGATGATCAACTTTCCCGATTTGGAGGTCGCAGCCGCCGACATCGAACCCGATGTTTTTTACGATCGGCTCAAAGCGATGGTGCCTGCTGTACCAACCACTTCGCAGCCGTCGGTCGGTGACTTTTTGAAAGTTTACGAGGATGCCACCCAGTCCGGCGAAGATGTGCTGTCGATCCATGTCTCGTCGGGATTGAGCGGCACTTACAGCACCGCGACGGGCGCAGCACAGCAGATTAAGCGCGGCAAGGTGACGGTGATCGACACCATGACGCTCTCGTGCGGACAGCGTTTTCAAGTGCTGGTAGCGGCGATGGCGCTCAACAAGGGCTGGTCGCTGGACAAGATCGGCGAACGTCTGAGCGCACTGCGTCAGCAGACCGAGGTAATCTACACCCTGGAGACGCTGGAGTATCTGGCGCGCGGCGGGCGCATCGGGCGCGTGCAGGCGCTCGCCGGATCACTGCTGTCGGTCAAGCCGATCATCCATGTACAAGATGATGGCAAGTATGGCACGGTGGCGCGTGGGCGCACCATCGCCCAGACAATCGGTACAATCGGCACGCATCTGGCGACCCGTTACGGGACAAAACCAGTATGGGTGAGCGTGATGCACGGCAAATTCGAGGATAAAGCGCACATCCTCGAAGCCGAGCTGAAAAGCAAGCTGAACATCGGCAAAATGGATTTGCTGCGCATTTCGCCGGTGTTGGGTGTCCACACCGGGCCGGGCATCGTCGGGGCGTGCGTCGCGCCGATGGAGTTCTTCACCGATTTGATGTGACAGACGAATTCAGACGCGATCGGATGGGGTGAGGACTCATCGTTATGCGTCCTCACCCCATCCGCAAAGCCTGTCCCTGTGCCAGCCAGAACGGGGGCAGAACCGCTGCCAGATTCGAGAATGGCAGCACTTCCGGCTTGAGTTGAATTCCCAATACCTCGCCCATAAAAGCGCGCCGCGCCATGATGCGTCCCCACGCCTCCGGATAGCGCGAGGCGAACGCCTCACGCAGCGGCTCATCCGCCAGCGCGATTCCGTCCTCGATATTACTGCTGAAATAGTCGGTTCCGGTGCCGGGAATGACATCGACCTGGAGCGCCATGCCCGACCGCAGTGGCACATCCGACCCGGCGTAGATCGGTGCATCGATCCACTCATCCTGCCCGATCAGGTGTCCGGGATTGAGAAAGACGCCAAAGAAGGGATCGCCGATGCGATCATGAATCACGCGGTGCAGATCACCGCCCGCGACGCCGATCCCGATGGTCTCGTACCACGCCGCGATCGCCTCGAAGTATGGGATCGCCAATTTGTCCAGATAATCACGGATCGACTCCGGCAGTTCATCCGCCGACTCGACCAGGAATCCAGCGCGGCAGGTCAGCGTACCCCACAATCCGACCGCCACAACGATCGGCTCGCCGCGCACCAGTCGCTTGCCCGATGGACTCGCCATACCATAGCGCGTGCGCAGCCCCGATGACAGCATCATATGTGCGTTGAGCGGAATTCCGCGCGGATTCATGTGCGCCAGCGCTTCATATTCAGTCATGCCCGGCTGCGCGCCCGCGATCACAGCGCGCACCGCGTCCGAGCTGAAACAGGCAGCGTACTCGTAACGCGCCAGCTGCTCGACCTCGTTGACCGCGCGCAGCCCATCGCGCGCGCGCATCAGCAGCGCCGTCACATTGCGCACCAAGGCGCGATCTCCGGTGAGGTTACGCAGCGCGTCCACCATGAACGAAGGCAGCTCGATCGCTGTGTCGGCGCTTTCGCCCTCGATCGCGCTGTAATATTTCCAGCCGATCGTCCCTACGCGCGTCCCACTACCAATACCATAGTCGGCACAGATGGTCGTGAACGCACGGGTGCTGTCGCGTGGCTGTCCGAGCAGACTGAGCGGCTGATAGCGTTCGACGGTCATGTCAGCCAGGATCGGGCTGATACGTATATAGCTGGTTCCTTCGTTGCCGACCAGAATATGCGGCGCCTTGCGCCCGCGCACATCGATCAACAGCACGCTTTCCTCGAAACGCGGATCGTAGCCGCACAGATAGGCGAGGTTGGCGAAATGTTCACGGTCACCGTAGACGACCAGCACATCGCAGCCCAGATCGGCAGCGCGGGCATTCAGTCGCTCCAGCCGCGCGTGATAGATCGACGCGGGCAGCAGCAGTTCATCGGTGCCCGCGTCGAATGGGGCATCGGCGGGTGTGCCAAAATCGGGCAAGGCGATTGCGTCGAGACGGGCGCGGCGGGTCATACAGTGCGGACTCCGTGAATCTGAATGGCAAATTTTGTGCCTAGATTGGGCAGCGGCGCAGCGTAAATCGTCGGCGGTGGGTTGGCAGGATCGAGCGAAAAATCGAGCGATCGTACCAGCATGGCTGCCGTCGCCATCATCTGCACTTCCGCCATGCCTGCACCCAGACAGGTGTGCGCGCCCAACGTGAACGGCGCATAAGCCTGTCCAATTTTCGGTTGATCGGGACGGGCAAAGCGGTCGATGTCGAAGATGTAGGGATCGGGATAATGTTCCGGCAAAAAGTGCGTGATGGTGTTGCCGATGTATACTTCTGTGCCGACCGGAAACTGATAGCCGCCAAACTCGAACGCCTGCGCCACCGTGCGTGGGGTGAACGGCGCCACCGGATACAACCGCAGCGTCTCGATGGCGATATCGTGGAGCGTGGGCATGTGTCGCAGCGTGTCGGCGGTCAGCCCGCCACCTGTCTCGAAGGCGGCATCGACCTCGGCGCGCACCCGATCCATCAGGTTCGGCACAGTCAGTATGGCATACAGCATGAAGCTCAGGCTGGAGGCGACCGTATCCATCCCGGCGAAATAGGCACCCGTCACGGCTGCCAGGATCGTCGCGTCGGAATAGGGGGCGTTAGTATCGTCCAGGCTGGTGATCAGGTCGTCGATCAGGCGCGGTTCGCGGTCGATGGGCGGATTGGCGCGATGCCAATCCAACACCGAGGTGATGAATTCATCCGTGCGCTGCTTTGCCGCGCGATACGCTCGTGTCCTGAAGGCGATCGCCGGGCGCGTCTTGAGTACCAGCACCTTCATCAATACGTTGAGATACAAGCGCAGATCGTCGAAATACTCCCCTGCCACACGTCCTCCGGTCAAAAGACCCAGTTGGTCGGTGACGAGGCGCTGCATCGCCGGAAATAATGCGACGCTGCCGCGCGCCGCCCACGCGGTCGCATGAGCGCCTGCAATGTCGAGGACCGCTGGCAGACTAGTGGCGATCGCCTCACGGCTGTAGCCACGACGCATCACTTTGCGGAAATGGCGGTGCGGCGCACCATCCATCGCTACCAGATAGGCATCAGCGCCCATCTCTGCCCCCATCGAGCCGAACAGCTTCTCACTGCTGAAATGGGCGTCGCCTTCACGCGCGAGAAAGCGATTGGCGTCGATCCCCGCCATGACCCAGTAAATTTGTCCGAGCAGACGAAACCGAAAGACGGCGCCGTGACGGTGGTACAGATCGACCAGGTAGCGAGTCGGGTCGATGCGCAGGTCGAGAGCGCTTCCCAGATAGGGTAACCCTTCAGCGAGCGGGGGCAATGAGCTTCTGCCGGCAAGTCGATCCTGTGCCATTTGGGAGCCTCTCAGTATTGTTGTAGGACATAGTTGAATGACCGTGAGTGTATATTACACAATATCATACGCCGGATTTTTGTTGGCACACATGAATGAACCGTTATATGTGCCGCTCGTACAGACGATAGGCACGTGCGTAGATGCCATCGCCCGCGATCAGATCGGTATGCGATCCCTGTTCGACGATCCGCCCTTCTTCCAGCACCACCACCCGATCCGCCAGACTCAGCGTCGAGAAACGGTGCGAGATCAGCAGCGTCGTCCGCGCAGCCGCCGTCGCGCGCAGATATTCGAACAGTGCGTATTCCGACTCGGCGTCCATGCTGGCAGTTGGCTCGTCCAGGATGAGGATCGGGGCTTGTTTTGCCAGCACACGCGCCAGCGCCAGCCTTTGCCATTGTCCACCGGACAGGGTGTAATGGTGGAAACTTAAACCCACCTGGGTGTCGTAGCCGTTGGGCAGTCCAGCAATCATGGCACCTACTCCGACACGTTCGGCGTGATCGCGCAGTGCGGTGCGATCATCCAGCAGACGCGCGTGATCGCCAAACGCGATGTTGTCATGGACGCTGCCCTCATAGAGGTTGTATATCTGAAACAGGATCGACAAATGACGCAAATAGACGCCTGGCTCAATCGTCCGGGTATCGACGCCGTTCAACCGGATCGCACCTTCGGTCGGGGTGTACAATCCCGCCAGTAATTTGACCAATGTCGATTTGCCAGCCCCATTGGCGCCCATGACCGCCACGATCTCGCCCGGCGCCGCGCTGAAGCTCACGCCAGCGAGCGTCGGACGATCCTGACCGGGATAGGTGAAGCCAATGTGTTCGATGTCGAGCCGCGCCGCCGCTGCTGTCGGCGTATCCAGCGGCGTCGGGCACGCGGGTGCCAATGCGAAGAACGCGCGCAGGTCGTCCATGTACAGCGTCTCCTGATAGGCACTGGTCAGCGCCTTGCTTACCGCTTGAAAGCGCGTTTGCAGCGTCAGCGCCACCTGTCCGTAGACGACTGCATCCCCGACTGTAATCGTACCCGCGAGGGCGCGCGTGACCACCCGTGCAAAGGCGGCGTAAAAAGCGCCTAGTGTCAGCAGTGAGAAACCGAGGTCGAGCGCGATCTGACGATCGTCGAGTTTTTGCGCGGCGGACAGCACACCGTCGATCACGGCGTGATAACGCGCGATCAGAGTTGAAGCCAGATCGAGCAGGCGTGTTTCTGGCACACTCTGAAAGTTGAGCAGGTGATAGCTGTAATAACCTGTCCAGCGATAGGCGTTGGTTTGCTCGTGGTTCAGCCGGAAGGTGCGCTCCGCCTGACGCCAGTCCGCCACGAAACGAACGAGCATCACGGGCGCCAGCAGCACGATCACCAGCGGATCGATCGCCATGACTACGCCAATCAGTGCGATCACGCTCAAGACTCCGGTGCCCGCCGTGATCAGGCGCTCCAAAAAGCGAGCGGCATGTTCTGCCATATTGTCCTGAATGCGCGCCATCATATCCTGTTGGATAGGATTCTCGAATACGGTCAGGTCGAGGCGCGACCCGTGCGTCATGATGTCCAGGGTCATCACCTGATGCAGCCGCCTCCGGAACCGTCCACCGCTGATCGCGCTCATGGCATGGATCAGCTCACCCAAAGCGGCGACCGCCACTGAGGCGCCGAGCCAGAGCAGCACGCGCTCTCCACCGGCCGGATCAGCCTGAGCGCCAACTGCATCAAAAATGGCGTCGATCAGCGCGCGCGCGGCGATCGCGGTCAGTGCGGGCAGCGCCGCCGCCACCAGTGCCGCGCCGATCAGCATCAGCAGCCAACGCCCGGCGTGGCGCCAGGCATATGCCAGCATCCAGCGCCCGTTATCGAGCAGTAGTGCAATTTTTTTCCTCGGCGCACGTTTAGGCATGAGCGACCATGCGCGCCAGATACCCTGCGGTGCGCCGCACCCACTGCGGCGGCGGCAGCCCGCGCACCGCGTAGTACCAGCGAATCAGATGCGTGCGCCACCCCGACACGACCCCGCTTTCGCGCGCCGTACTATCCATGCGTTCGATGGCATACGGACGGACTGCCAGCCTTGCCAGCACGTCAGCGGGGATGGCGGCGTTGTACTCGTCGCGCAGCAATGTCAACAGCGCGCCGACATGGGCTGCCAGACCGTAATGCACGGCGGCGGCGAGTGCCTCGTCCCACGAGAATCCGGGCTGGGCGATCAAGGTCAGCAGGATCGCCAGCCGCAGCGATGGCGCGCGCTCCGCCCACACAACCGGGATACGCGCCGCGCTCAACACGAATTGCTCGGCGGGTGCCAGGACACGCACCTGTACACCGCCGGCGCGCTCCAGCGTTTCAGCACGCGCCCACAGCCCATCGTCGACTCCGGGTGCACAGCGCCAATCGACCGCGAACCAGCGCAGGATCAACTGCGCCTCGCCGCGGTGAAATGCCAGCGACTCGGCGTAAGGAATGCGTCGCCCAGCGACCCACCCTTGCGCCACCCAACCCGCCTGTTGCAGCGTAAACACCGCCCGTCGCTGGTCGGCAGGACGTACCAGCATGGTCGGCACCTCGATCGGATGCAGTGCGACACGATCATGCCCCCACAGCGCCGCGTCCAGCCCTATCACCGGGTAGTGCGCGCTCTCCAGAGCAGCAGCCGCGCCCATGAATGTATGGGACAGCATTTGGTTACGCGCAAACCAGTAACGATATACCCCAGTGATACGTGCGCCGTGACGCAGTGTCCAGCCGTGCTTTCCAGCGGCGACATGCAGCAGCGGCAGCAGCGCGTGCATATCGGCGTCATGCGCCTCGATGTCGGCGCGATCTTCCCAGGCGTGCAGCGCGGCAGCATCACCAAGACAGGCGCGCACCAGCAGGACGTTCAAGAGGTGGGGTCGGCACAGTTTCAAAAGTCGGCGTGCCAATCCCACTGACGCAGATCATCGGCGACCTTGCGAAAAACCCCAAAGCGTGCGGGATTGTCAATCGGACGACGCACCCCATCGACCACCAGCGATTCAGGCGCGTTTATCCGTTCGTAGGCGGGATACGTGGCAATATGTTTCATCAGACGCGCTTGCGACTCCATCTGCACATCGTCGAAGACAACCACGCCGCCGATGTCGAGCATTTTGTTGACGTAGAAAAAATCGACCAGCACATGATCGAAGGTGTGATTGCCATCGATGAAGGCAAAGTCGAGACGCTGTTGGTTGGTCAGCAGCCAGGGCAGCACGATCTCGGACGGCAGCAGGTGCAGATTGTATTTGCCGTCATATCCCGCGCGGCGCACATTCTCGATTCCAATCGCCTGCCAGAAACTCGTCTGATGCGGGTCGATGATGTGATAGACCAGGTGATCCACCTGTGCCACCATCGACAGCATAGCCAGTGCCGATATACCGTAGGCGAAGCCGACCTCCACAATCCGCGTGGGACGGTACATCCGCAGCAGATATTGCAGCACATAGCACGAGCTTTCATCCACATGCGCACGCAGCGTCACGGCTTCCCCCGATGCCGCAGTGACGATCCCAGTGTCGAATATAGCGCGCAACGTTGGGATGAGGGTGGGCAGAGCGCGCTGATCGTCCAGCGATGCTTTCAGGATACGGGCGTAATCGCTGTGCAGCGCGCCCGCGCGGGTGAGATTATCGCGGTGGATGCGTCGTCTGAGCGTCACCGCAGGGAGCATTTTTTCGTGCAGGAACAGCCGCCGCGCCCGGATGTACCAATCGACGAATTCGCCCACCCGCACGTCGGTTCGAAAGGCGCCGACCTGCTCGAAGGTCGAACGACGGATCATCATGCCGCCGGGCAGCAGCGCGGTACGAGGAGCCTCATCGAGCCGCGCTGACTCGCGCGTGCGCGCATCCAGATCCGGGCTGAAAAACTGCTGCACACAACCAAAGGTGATGTCGATGCGTGCATTGCCCCGCAGTGTCTCTGCCTGTATCGCCAGCGCGTCAGGCATCCACAGATCGTCAGCGTCGAGAAACGACAACAAATCGCCCGTCGCCATACTGACGCCATGATTGCGCCCGGCGCCCGCACCGCTTTGCATGGGCAGCCGGGTATGGCGGATGCGCGGGTCATCCGCAGCTAACTCTGCGATCAGCGTGGGCGTTTCGTCGCTGGAAGCGTCATCGATGACGATGATCTCGTCAGGGGAGAGTGTCTGTGACTGGACGCTGACGATCGCCTCACGCAGATAGCGGGCGCCATTGTAAACCGGAATGATGGTGCTGATCCGTAATCTGACAGTCGAATCTATCATGTGAGCTGGTATTTTCTTTCATGGGTGCGTCGACGGAGCGAGGCATGGCGGATACGAATAAGTTCCTGAAAATACACAGGCAAAATGGAACCTGGATAAGGTCGCGCCATGACCAAAGCCTGTTCGACGCGAAAATAGGGCACAGCCGCATCCTGTGCGCGCGTGATCCACTCATGGTCGAAGGCACAGGTAAAGCGCGCATCGAAGGCACCGATCGTCTCGAAAAGGTGACGGCGTACCGCCAAGCCAGACAACAACGGCTGGGGTGACGTGTCAGGCATGTCATCACCTGGCTCGACGAAGATTTCCGCCTTGCACAGCAGATAGTCGATTTCCGGATGCTGACCGAGAATATTGATCTGTGTGCATATCACCGATGGGTGCCAGCGGTCGCTCTGCTTCAAAAAGGCGATGATCGTGCTGGACGCGGCGGCAGCGCCCTGGTTGTAGGGTGCTGTATCTGCGCGCGGCGCGATCACCCGCACACGCCCGTGAAGGGGCGCCAGTGCAGCAGATGCGGCGTCAGTCAGTCTGGAGGTGATCACGATCACCTCATCAGGCAGGCAGTCCTGTCTGGCGAGGCTGACAAGCGCAGCCAGTGCCGCGCTCTGATCGTCATCGAGTGTGATCACCACGCTCACCGTCAAAGGCGCGAATGCACGCGGCACCAGATCGCCGTACCAGTCCTGCACCTGCTCTACTGTCTCGCCACGCCGCGCCGATGCCCGCCTCAGCACAGCCTTATAATGTTCCTGCATGACAGCATAGGATGTCCTTTGCGTAGCGTTCGCCGGGTGACGACGATACAACAGCGTGACACGATGCAGGATGGCGCGTCGAATTCCGGATTCTTCGGCGCGCAGGTGCCAATCCACATCTTCGGCGTAGGATAATGTTTCGTCGAATCCGCCGACGCGCTCGACCAGTGCGCTCCGAAACAAGGCACAGCCCATCTGCACTGTTAACTGAGGGATATTGCGTATCATGGTGGGCGCATGTACCGCCGCACCATCGGCGCCGAGCAGCGGGATCAACTGCATGTACCCGCCCACCATATCGATATCCGGATTCGACTCGAAACAGCCGACCTCTGCCGCGATCGTACCCGGCGTGAGCAAATCGTCCGCATCAAGAAACGCGATCAGGTCGCCACTCGCTGCGGCAAATCCGACATTGCGCGCCGCCGACACGCCGCGTTTGGGCTGGCGGATCAGGTGCACATCGTCGCCCAGGCTCGACGCTACGTCCGCTGTCGCGTCGGTCGAGCCGTCGTCCACGACGATGATCTCAATCGGGCTATAATTTTGCGCGCGCACCGACTGGATCGCGTCAGGCAAAAAGACAGCGCCATTATGCACCGGGATGATCACACTGACGGAAAGTGTCACACGGCTTCCTTTTTGTTTTCTCGTAAAAAGCGCGCGATCACACCGGGGATCACGGCGATGTCCGTCCCCGCCAGCAACGTATAAACAGGCACCGATCGCACCAGCCCTGCCAGCTTGCGAAAGGTGATCGGCTTGGCGGCGACCGTCTGATAGATCGTGGAGGGTGCCAGCACACGCAGCGCGTCGATCGCCTTGCCTGGCACGAGGCGGGACTCGGTCTGCCCCGTGATGCAGGGCATGATGATCGCGCGCAGCGCAAAAGATCGAATCAAGCGATCGGGGGCAGCCTGGTGCAGCGCGATCATCGCTTTTTCTTCAGCTGGTCGGTCGGGATTGACTACAAAAGGAGCCAGTACAGGAAAATCCATCTGCGGGTGGTTGACCAGCTTGACCAGGCTGTACAGACTGTGGACTGTCGGCTGCCCGCCCCCATTATCCAATCCTACAGCGACGTAATCGTCTCCGGCGATCTGCAGACCATGCGCGCCGCTTTCAGCCAGCAGACAAGCCAGCGCGGTCGTCGATTTTCCGGCACCACTGTTTCCGATCAAGAGCACACCACCCTCGCTGGTGCCAACCGCCGCCGCGTGCATCAATTGGAGGGGACGGTCGCGTGATGCCATATGTAAGGTACTGCGCAGTGGAAAAGCGGTATACCAATACGGCAGCGCAAGCGCGTCAGCACAATGAAACAAAGCAATTTTGCGTTCACGATCGATCATCGTAATCTCCTGGAACCACTGCACATGGTTCAGGCTGAAACGAGCGTCGTTGAAGCCGGCGATCTCACCCTGTGAACCGTAATCATTGGTGTACAGGTCGGGGAAATAGCGCCAGGGGAGCGGCGGCAGCATCCCGCCACGCGCGCTGCCATCCCACAGATAGACGGTCAGGTCGGGGGCGCCGTCGAAATGGTTGGGCAGATGTGCCAGCGCATGTGCGAAGCGCGCGCTCAGCACCGGGCTGGCAAACCGCTGTTCGATGCGCTCGCCCGCGATGATGACGCGACGCACGACTTCTCCAGCATGCTGTGCCGCTTCAGCATACGACTCCAGCAGCCTATCGAAAAATCGAGTCAGATTTTGTCGTGCTTTCAGTTTATGAATTCCAGCGAAATGTGTCTCAACCATTTCCGTTCAGCGGAGCCGGCCAGCCAATGTTCGTGTCAACTTGATGGATGGGATCGAGCATGAGCAGATTTTGCATATCGCGGAAAATCTCAAGCTGCGGTTCAGAATAGGGTCGCTTGCTCTCGACGAGCGCGACCGTCAGCGTGGCAGGTGCGGCGGAAGAGTCTTCAACAATTAAGTGGTTGCTTTGCAGTTGAGCGAAAAATGCTGCCAGATTGAAGGACAGTTCGAGCGCATTCTTATCGTATTCCGAGGCTAACACTTCGATGATCTGGGCGACGCTGGCGCCCTGTTCGACGAGCTCCCAGATGCGCGCGGCGCTGTCACGCGCGCTGAAATAAGTACCAGATTCCAGGTGTATGATGATCGCTTCGCCGTCGATGACTTCACCGACGACTGTCGGAGCGTTAATGCGGTAGGTGGTGGAGAGGTTCATCGTCTCATCTTCAGGATTAATTTTCCGAGTGACGGCATGATACAGCGAATAAATAAGTTTTGCAAAAAAATAAGGCAAATGTCAGGGAAAAAATTCGACTGCAAGCATTACATTGACGGCTCCATCTTATCGCTTACATCGATTTCCATAGTTTCAAGAAAGCTCCCCCAGTCGCGCATCGGGGCGATGATCGTCCCATCGGGCTGGCGTCGCCGTGCCAGTGAGCGTCTGAAACAGCGCATCAGGTGCGTTTGTTGGCGTGCGAGCGTATCCGCAGCCGTCATGTTGTCGGCGTGGCGGCGATAGTACAGGCTGATCGTCGGCGCGATGGCGATCGTGCAGTCCATTTCGACACAACGCAGGAAAAAATCCATGTCTTCGGCAGCTGCCATCGTCTGATCGAATCCGCCTGCGCGGGCGATTACATCGGATCGGATCAACGCCGCCCCCAGATTGAAACTCAACATCGGCGCTGCTGTCGCTGTAACTGGGTTGTCCAGGCGTGCATCGGGCATCAGCACCATTTGCACCAGACCACTAAGTATGTCGAGGTCGGGCTGTGCGCTCAGGCGCGCGACCTGCGCAGCGATGCTGCCGGGCGGAAGCAGGTCATCCACGTCGAGAAATTTGATCAATCCGCCGCGCGCACGAGCAACCCCGGTATTGCGAGCGCCAGCCGCGCCCAGGTTCGGCTGATGCACGACGCGGACGCTCCAATCCGACGATTCGAATGCGATCTCATCCATCAGCACTCCGCCGCCGTCGGTCGATCCGTCGTCGATCAGCACAACTTCCAGCGGCGCGTAAGCCTGTTCGCGCACGGTGGTGATCACGTCAGGCAGAAACCGCGCACCGTTGTATACCGGGACAATTACCGAGACGAGCGGACTCATGGGGTACGGCGCCGTCGGACAGCGGATGCACGCAGCGTGCGCAGCAGCTCTGTCTGAACGAGATCGATCTGATTGGACAGATTCTGTTCGTGCAGACGCTTTTCGACCAGCACCTCGGATAGAATAATATGCGTGTGCCCTTTATCGATCGCCCGTGCGAACCAGTCGGCATCGGCGGACAGGATGTAGCTGGTGTCGAGCAAGCCCACATCGTCGAAGACCGTTCGACGCACCAGGACGGTTTCCAGCAGCAGTGCTGCATAGATGCGACCGAGCAAACGCGCCTGTTGACCACCTTTTGCGGCATAATCTTCCGCTGCGAAGGCGCGCATGTGGGTGATCACCATCGATTGGGTGGGTTCCACCTGCAGCGCTACCACCTGTGCCGTCAGCTTGTCCGGCAGCCAGCGATCATCCGAACTCAAAAATGCCAGCAGCGCACCGCTCGACAGCGCGATGCCGAAATTCAATGCCTCGGTAAGGCCGTCATGCGGCTGTGTCAGCACCTGCACGCGGATATCGACGGGGTAAGGAAAATCGCGCGCAATCACGGGGGTGCCGTCGGTGGAATGTCCGTCGACGACGATGATCTCGATCGGGCGGTAGGTTTGCCGGGCGATACTGTCGAGTGCTTCCGCCAGATAGCGGGCGCTATTTTTGACGGGCACGATTACACTGACGAGGGGCGGCATCGGCATTCGAGTCCATGTTGAGTCGAGTGCCAAAAATTGTACGTTTTCTAACGGACAATGCAAGCATGGTCATCACGCTTGACCCATCGCAATTCCTACTCTACACTGGTCGTCATCTGACCCAATCCGACATCTTCCAGGACTATCATGACCTCTACTGACATATCGACTGCACTCGCCCCAGACTGGACCATGCGTCCCGCTGTGCTGGACGACGCGCCCACAGTGCTCGCACTGCTGCACGCCGTCAGCCTGAAGATGGTCGGGCAATTGGAAGAAGACATCGAAGGAGTGCAGACGGATTGGACGGCGCCCAATTTCGATCTGGCGCAGGATACCCGCCTGGTGCTTGACAGCGACGGGCAGATCGTCGGCTATGCGATCACCTATCTCGATCCTCCGATGGCGTCGCAGATCGATATCTATCTGCAACCCGAGCGCTGGCAGACCGACAGCGTTACCGAGCCTTATCTGCTCGATTGGGCGATGCGCCGCGCCACTGACGCGATCGAGCGTGCCCCCGATGGAATGCGCGTCGTCGTCAATGCCTGGATGCACAGCCACGACGCGCGCTATGGTGCGATGTTGAGCAGCGTCGGCATGAGCGCTGTGCGCCGCGGACTGCAAATGCGCATCGACATTGACGCGCCGCCGCAGCCGCCAGCGCCCATAGACGCGGTCGTCATCCGTATAGCCGAAGATGGGGATGATCGGCGCGCGGTGCTGGAGGCGATCATGGACGGCTGGCGCGATCATCGGGGCTACATCGAGCGTGATTTCGAGGAACGCTATCAGAATTTCACGCATCAATGGAAAGATATCTACGTGCCTGGCGCGTGGATACTGGCTCTTGACGGCGAACGCATCGTCGGCGCCAGCCTGTGTCTCCCTTCCAGTGGGGGCGACGCGACGATCGGCTATGTGTCTATGCTGTCTGTGCGCCGCGCTTATCGTCGGCGGGGCATTGCGCTGGCACTGCTGCGCGCCTCGTTTGTGGCGCTGTACGGCATGGGGTGCCGACGGGCGATCCTGGGTGTCGATGCTGCCAGCCTGACCGGGGCGACCAAACTGTACGAAAAAGCCGGGATGGTCATCGATTTCAGCTACACCATGTACGAGCGCGAACTGCGTCCGGGCTATAATCCGGCTGTAACCTCACTCGATGCGTGAGCTTTTATCCTGCGGGCAGCGCGATCGTCACAGTCGTGCCCTGCCCCTCAAGGCTGCTTAAGGCGATCGTACCGTTGTGCAGCTCGATGATGCGCCGCGCGATTGGCAGCCCCAGACCAAAGCCGCGCGTCTGATGCATGTCGTCCACACGGAAAAAGCGGTCGAATACCCGGGTGCCGACTTCCTCCGGAATACCGATCCCATGATCGACGATCTCGAACTTGATCCATTCCTGATCGTCACGAATCGTGAGCGAGAAGGGGTGGGCTGGATCGCCGTAGCGCACAGCGTTGTCGATCAGTTTGAGGAAAGCCAGGTGTAGTTCGTCGGGATCGACCAGAATCGATGCGTCCGGCGCGGTGTCATTGACGATGTGCGGCTGTGGCATGGTGGCATCACAGTAGCTGGCAATCACGCCGCGCAGCAGATCGACCAGCGAGACGATCGCGTAGGGCGCACGCTCCAGCATGGTAATGCTATCCAGACGCAGCAGGTGGATCATGTTGTCCGCCAGTTTTTCGATAGAATTCGCCTGCGTTTGTACCGACGTAACATAACGCTGTTGGCGTTCGTTCAGCTCCGAGCGCTCCAGTAGATAGATAGAGGTGCCGATCACCGTTAGCGGTGTCCTGAATTCATGCGAAGCGTCGCGGATGAAACGTGCCAGCAATTCACGGCGCTGCATTTCCGCCTGATAGGCAATCTCGGCTTGTTGACCCTCACGTTTATGCTGGCGTTCCTGCAATACCTGTCGAATGATGATCGGCAGCATCTCGATGAAGGCGCCGTTGACATCCTTGACGACGTAATTGCTGGCACCCTCGCGCATCGCCTCGACTGCCAGCGATTCGCTGCCTGCACCTGTCAGCATGACCAGCGGCGGCATCTCCGGCTGATCGTTGGCACGGCGCACAATCTCCAATCCGGTCAGTCCAGGCATATCGTTATCCAACACCGCGATGTCACAGGTGCGTTCCAAGAGGCGCTGCCAGCCGCTGGTGCCATTGTAGACTGCCTCGACTTCATAGCCAGCACCCTTGAGCCGCCGTCCGACCAGCGCGATCAGCGCATGGTCGTCCTCCATATACAGCACACGAATGGGAGGCGCTTTTACTGCTGTCATCGTCATGATTGTCCTCTCTCATTTTGACGCCCGTCATAGGACGTATCTGGCTGGGCGGTTCTACGGTCGGACACACGCCCGGTGCCCACCGCATCGCGGTCCAGCGCGCGATGTGGCAGTGCGAACGAAAAGGTCGTGCCCTCTCCAGGCTGTGTCTCGTAATCAATGCGCCCACCCAGGCGGCGCAGCAGAGCCTGCACATAAGCCAGTCCCATGCCTTCTCCATCGACGTCGATCACGTCACCGCGTCGGAATGGCTCGAAGACCTTTTCTCGATCGCGGTCGCTGATGCCGCGTCCGTTGTCGCGGACATGATAAATTGTTTCGATGTCGCCTTGTTCTGCGGTGATCTCGATAAATCCTATACGTGAGGGTTCCAGGTATTTGGTGGCGTTATCGATCAGATTGCCAAAGATGGTGTCCAGCGCAGTGCGGTCAGCGACGATTGGCGCCAGCTCGCCGATGACGACTCTTAGACCGCGCTCTTGCAGGCGTGATGCCATCGAGTCCAAGATACCATTCACCAGGACATGCACATCGACTTGTTCGAGCCGCAATTCATGTCTGCCAAAACGCGACAGTTTCAGGATCGAGGTGGTCAGGGTGTCGAGCCGCTGGATCGCCGCACCGATATATTTCAGCGCGGCGGGGATGGTGTCGTTCAGGTCGAGGTCGAGTGCTTGCAGGTTGTCCGCTGACAAGCCTTCGTTCGGATCGGTGATGACGCGCTGGACATGCTCGATCGCTTCACGCAAGAGCTGCGAAAATCCGGTCAGGCTGACCAACGGGGCACGCAGGTCGTGCGAGATGATATAGGTGAAGCGCTGTACTTCCTGATTGGCGGCACGCAGCTCTTCCAGGCTGATATTGAGCAGCGCGTTGGCGTCCTGCAAATCGCTTTTCGCTCGCTTTACCTCGACCAGCTCGGTCAGATTGTGTACGGTGGACATAGCATAGATAATCACGCCAGACATATCACGGACAGGCGCGAAGCGGGTCAGATAGTAGCCACCCATACTGTGACGCTCGAACGTCAGGGTTTCGCCCTCCAATGCGCTTTTGAAACCCTTCTCAATCACTATCAGACTTTCGGGGGGCAGCACCTCGTAGATCGTCCTGCCGATCAGCTTTTCGGACGGAAAACCGGTCGCAACGAGTTCTTCCCCGTCGGCAAAGACATAGCGCATATCGTGATCAACTATGATGAAAGCGCCTTGCGGATAATTGTGCATCGCGGTACGTAAGATCAATTCCGCACGTTCCCGTTCAGCGATCTCGATCCGCAGTCGGGCATTGGCTTCCGCCAGGGCACGCAATTCGTCCGCCGGGTCATCGTTGGCGCGTGTCGTGAATGTAACTGCGGCACCGATCATCGCGCTCAACGCGCAAAAGATCATTGCCTGACTTCGTAAAGTGAGTTGTAGGATTCGCGTTAGCATAAGGTTACCATCGTGAGCGAAGTCATCTTAATCAATGATATAGCGAAACGACGTGGCGCAAACCCTCTGCTTGTCCTATCTGGCATCGTTATCCCTGACCTATGCACAGGTGTCACTCAGGACAGAAAGAGTAGGCGTACTGCTCTTTGCTCGATCATATGATACGAACAATCATCGAAACCTAGACGAAAGATTGATGGAAAAACTGAGAGACAATACTTGTCTCCCGCCAGTCAGCGGTCAGCATGACCAGCGCGTCGCGTTTCAGATCGAGTGCCATGCCTTGGCGCAGCGCCGGTCCGATCGACTCTTGATTGTCCAACATTCATGAAAGATCGTGCAGCTTTCCCAGCTGCAATACATAGCCCAGGCGCAGTGCCGCCCGTTCCAGCAGATCGCCCGCGTCGCGGACAGCGGCATCAAGCGTCATAGGATACGTCACGATCGGAAATGCCGCCGTGAACCCTGCTGCGTGCAGCTTTTCGTCATCGACACGCAGACTCCCTACCAGCGCGATCGCAGGCACGCCGAAACCTGCCGCGCGCACTGCCACGCCGTGCGGTGCTTTGCCGCCGAGCGTCTGTTCGTCGATCTGACCTTCACCCGTGATCACCAGTGAGGCATCGTGGCACAGTGCATCAAACCCGATGGTATCCAGCAGCAGATCGATACCCGATACGACCGTCGCACCCGTGAACGCCATCATGCCTGCCGCGAATGCGCCAGCCGCACCGCCGCCGGGAATCGCGCGTACATCCCTGCCCGTCTGCATCGCCACTATCTCGAACAGGCGGCTTAATCCCTGTTCCAACTGTTCCACTGCGTTCAGGTCAGCCCCCTTCTGAGGTGCAAACACCCGTGCGGCGCCCTGAACGCCGAGCGCCGGGTTCACCACGTCCGACGCGATCACCCACTCGATCGCGCGGATGCGCGGATCGACCCCATTTAGGTCGATTGATGCGAGGCGCACGAGATCGCCGCCACCAGGGGACAGTTCATACCCGGTCGCATCGAGAAAGCGCACGCCGAGCGCGTGCAGGCAGCCTGCACCCCCATCAGTCGTAGCCGAGCCGCCCAGCCCCAGGATGATCCGCTGCACGCCTGTATCCAGTGCCGCCCGGATCAGCAGTCCGGTGCCATAGCTCGAAGCAGACAGGGCTGCCTGCGCTGTGATACGGTCTCCAGTCAGCAAAGCCAGCCCGCTGGCGCGCGCCATTTCGACGATTGCCGTGCTGCCATCTGCCAGCATTCCCCACTGGGCACGGATAGGGCGACCGAGCGCGTCGGTGGTGTCGTGCGTGTGAATGGTGCCACCGCCGGACAAAAACGCCTCAAGTGTACCGTCGCCCCCATCTGCGAGCGGCAGCAGATGATACTCGGCGGCAAGCCCGCTGCGGCGCAGCCCGGCTGCGATCTGTTCGGCTGCCATGTGTGCCGAAAGCGATCCTTTGAAGCTGTTCGGGGCGATGATGATCTTCACGAGCCGGCTTCTGATCGGGTTATGTCCGCGCTGTCGTGCGGCAAAAGAGGGTGATCCAGGATGTGCAGGCGATAGGTCAGCGCTACACTCTCGCCGGCACTCAACAGATAAGGCGACTGATAGAACAGCCCAAAACAGGCACCTGTGTATCCTTCTGAGTCTCCTCGTGAAAACCACGCATTCGGAAAACCGGGATTATTTGGGCGGTCTTCGAGAACGACCGAGGCGTGTTCGCCGCTGTAGAACAAACGCGGTGCCCGCCCTCCCATGATGGGCACGTCCCCGCTCGACAGCCAGCGCCGCTCGAACGACGGCATTGCGCGCCAGAACAGCCCGCCATAGCCCGCCTGCCATGCTTTGAAGACGAGCGTGTGATCGGTGGTGTTGGTGAGCCGCGTCGAGAAATCGAGCTGCCAAGCCGTCTCGTCGAGCATGACAGCAGCGATATGACGGGTTTCGTCCATCATATGTGCGCCGTCGTGGTCGAGCCACGCCAGACGATGCGCGAAAGACCCTTCGCCATCGTTGTCGATCCACGCCACATGCTCCACCCGCCCATGATTGGCGAGCATGACGTAGCCTTGTTCTGGTACATCGGTCGGACCGCCCCAAAAATTCACACCGTTGAGATCAGGAATGGTGAACGACAGTCCGTGATGCCAGCGGTGATCGGGCGGCTGGAACTCTGTCACCGTCACGCCGCTGCGTGTACACAAAGGGTGAAAATACGGGCGCGGCGCCTCATCGACCGGGGTAAGGGGTCGAAAGACATAGCGGAACAGCAGCCTACCCGCGTGGATCACGTCCAGCGCATCCTGCATAAAGTCAAGCATCGTGCTTCAGCTCGGTCAGCATCCTGTACTCGTCGCGCGCTTTATAGAACGGATCGAGCGGGTAACACCCCGACACCATCCCGTTACGCGGCGCCGTCGTGCAGTCGCTGAAGGTGCGGCATAACTGCTTGCGTTTGACGGTCGCGCCGGACAGCACGTCGGCAGGCAGATCGGGATACGACAGCACCATCCGCCCCAGACCGACCGAATCGATCATCCCAGTGCGCACGACGTGCGAAGCGACATGTGGCAGCCATTCCTGTAAGTACGAATAGCCCGTCCCGACGAGTATCAGCAATGGAAAATCGCGTTTGAGTTCCGCCGCCGCGCTGATTTGTCGCGCCACACCCACCAGCGGGTCTTCTGGCGGCTGATAGCCATCGGACGGCGGGAACAGCGCCGGTCGCTGAATGTGTGGGTTGTAGTAAGGGCTGCCCGCTGTCAGGCACACCAGTCGAATATCGAGACTCTCCAGCAGCGACAAAAATGCGCGCGTCTCCGTCAGGTCGATGCCTGTGCCGCTGCCATCGCCGCCAAAGGCATAGGCATAGTGCTCGTCGGGATGGGGTTCCGGCACGCCGATCCGGTCGTCTCCTGGTCTGAACGGCACCCAATCGAAGGCGCTCAAGCGGACGCCGATGTGCAAACCGGGAGCCCTAGTGCGTATCCCGGTGGTGATTTCACGCAAAAAGCGGGTGCGATTTTCGAAGCTGCCCCCGAATACGCCGGGACGGTTGACGGCGCTCAACAGCTCGTGCCCAAGATAGCCGTGACAATGTTTGACATCCACAAAGTCGAAGCCCGCCGCCTGCGCGAGTACCGCTGCACGGATGAAGTCCTCGATCAACTCGTACAGCGCATCGTCGGTGAATACCGCGCTGTCGTCGTGCAGTCCCAGACGCCGATCGAGGATCGGATGACGGTAAGCGATGCGGGGTTCGGGTTTCTTTTTGTCGTGCGGGCGCGCATAACGCCCGGAGTGTGTCAATTGCAAGCCGATCAGCAGATCGTCCGTTCGCTCGAACCGCGCCCGATGCGCGCCGACCAAATTCAGACGCAGCGCGGACAGATCGTCCACTGTCGAGTCATCGACGACCAACTGATTTGGGTTGGCACGTCCATCGTGCCGCACTGCCGCCGCTTCACCACCCCAAATCAGCTTTGCACCCGATTCCCCGAATCGCTGCCAGCGCCGCCTGACCAGCTCTGTCGGGTGTCCGTCGGTCGAGGCGTCCCAACCTTCCATCGGCAGAATACAGAAACGATTGCCGATCGCCCGGTCGTACACGCTGATGGGCTGCGCCAGCGCGCCTGTATCGATCTCGGCGTCAAACGGCAGCGCAATACCGAGCGTGTCCAGATACGCGCGGAAGTCTTCCGGTGTTTTGAGCTGTGCGACGCGCTTGTAGGTCATGAAGTCACCCCCAGACGATCGGCAATTTCCGCCAGAATGGCGACATCGCTCGCCGGACGCGCGGCACTTTTCGGATGGGTAAGGTCGCTGGCTATCCAGCCGCGCAGCTTCAGGAATTGGGCAGCGCTGTGTTTGTAGGCGGGCACAGGCGCGCGAAATGCAAAGAAGCCCAGATATTGCAGTAAATCGTTCAGCTCGTAAAAGTCGGGGCTGTTCTGCTGCCAGAGCGCATCGCGTCGCGCGAACAGGTCGGGCGCAAAAGTGCTGATGCCCAATAGATAATCGCTGCCATACATGACCATATCGACAGCGAGATCGTTGCCCGTGAGCACTTTAAAGTCGGGGCGCTGTGCATTGCGCAGTACCAGTCGATCCCACTCCAGGCGGCGGCTGAGTGATGAATGTTTCGCGCCGATACACTGCGGAATCGCCATCAGACCTTGGTAGACTTCGAGTGAGTAAATCCTGCCAAAGGGCGCGAACATCGTCCCCAGTTCAAAGCCGATGAAGCCGTCGGTTTCGCGGGCGATCTGGTGGTAAGACTCGACGATCGCATGATCGTGCTGCGCCGTCAGTCCATACGATTGGAAGATGACGGGCGTCCCACCTTGCGCCTGAATAGTGCCGATCTGCTGGCGATAGGCGTCGAGGTTGAATGAGGCGCCCGGCGCATCGCCCACATAAGCCCCCGCGACAAATGGCGTGCCGCCCAGCACTCGCTGCGTCCGTTCCAGCACCTCGCGGCGCGTTTCCTCGGCGATCAGATTGGCATATCCCGTATCCATATTGACCGCTGGGGTCAACCCGGCTCGTGCGGTGCGCTCGATATGGCGCTCGAAACTACGCCAGTCGATGTCGCCGCCGTCCAGGAACGGCAGCAGAATCGCCGACATACCCGTGATTTTGCGACGCGACTGAATCAGGCTTTGGGGATCGTAATCCTGTACCACGACATGCTGCATACTGGCGCTCCTTGTGCATTCAACGATCTAAGCTATCTACCGTAAATCATCCAAGATCGGACGCATTGTTATACATCCCTACGATCGCAGCATGGAGGGACGCATAATAATGCGTCCGTAAAGACAATTTGAACCACTGGTCTAGCCCGCACCGGTCAGTGAGTGATAAAACGGGTCATCTGGTGCCATACTTCCGCGTGCTACCGTCGCTCCCAGCGCGGCGGATTTGTAACAGGCGGTCAAAAACTCCATCGTCGGGCGCAGCGCGTCCGTGCCGACGGGCGGACGCCGACGGGCGTCGAAGGCGGCGTAAAACGCTTCATGCTGTTCTGCCAGCAACGATGTAAAGTTGCCCGTTGGCAGGGTGCGCCAGCGTTCAAAAGTCAGATCGATGGGTTCGTGGTGCAGCGGCGAAGCAGTAACTGTCCAGCTTGTCTCGTTGTAGCCATAGACATGCTGAAGCTCGACTGTCGCATGGTCGAAGTCGAGGCGCATAACCGTCTGTTCGCGCGGCGACAGCGCACTGTTGCTGATATTGAGCAGCGCGCCATTCGCCAGCCGCACGATCGCCATCGAAATATTGTCGATTTCGATGCTGCGATTGAGTGTCGCCATTTGCGCCTGCACGCTTACCCAGTCGCCGGTCGCGTCGCGGATCAGCCACAGCAGCATGTCCATCTGATGAATGCCGAGCGTCATCGTCACGCCGCCCAGCGATCGCTCCCATGTGCTGCGCCAGTCTACCGCGTAGTAGTCAGGTGAGCGAAACCACAGAGTTTGCGCCAGTGCGACGCGCAGCACGCCCAGCACATTCTGATCGATCAGGCGTTTCAGATGGATCGCGCTCTGACCGAAACGGTATTGCAGCACGCTGGCGACAAAACAGCCGGTGCGCGCTTCTACAGCCTGCAAAGCGTCGAGCTGTGCCAGCGTGCCGCACACAGGCTTTTCGCACAGCACCCAGCAGCCCTGTTGCATACAGGTGATAGCGATCGGCATGTGCGTATAGGGCGGCGAACAGATAAGCACACAATCGATGCGATGTGCGTCTAACAGCGCCTCGGTGGTGGCGTAGGCATGGGCAAGCCGATGCTGCGCGGCGAACTGCGCCGCCCGCTCCAGGTTGGGGTCAACACAGGCGATGATGGTGATGTCGCGTCCCGTTTGTCGCAGTGCCGCGACGTGTTCGTGGGCGATAGCGCCGGTTCCGACGAGTGCGATGGTCGTCAAAGTGAATTTCCTGTCGTCACGGTCACTGCTTCATTTTAAACATCCGGTGAGGATGTGCATGATAGGCTGATAAGCTGGCGCCTGTAAAGATAACGGTTCTCAGTTGGCAGCGACCGCCTCAAATATTTATCGTTTGCGTCCGGGCTGAGGCAAGCACTCGATCATACGTAGTCCGTTCTCATGACGTTCTGTGATTGTGGGTGCAGATGGAAATGCCTCGGTTGTCCCTTGTAGGTGATATAGCACTTGTTAGAATCGACTAATCACAGATTCAGTGTGCTTGCAGACACGCCTTAAGATGCGTTCCCACAGTAAACCGTGATTCATTGAGTTGAGGATGTCGAGAAGATGTTGAATCGTTTCGGAGCTACACTGGTTCTCTCTTTCCTGGTCTCTCTGACCATGTCGGTTGCAATTTCGTTTGTATTCACAGCGATCAATCTGGGATTTACTCCAGCTTTCTTCCGCGCCTGGATGGAGAGTATCCTTATCAGCCTGGTGGTTTCAATTCCCATTTCCTTGCTCATCGTGCCTTTAATACAAAGACTCGTTCAAAGCTGGACGAAATCCGATTGAAGGAGTGCAGCTACCTCCCCTCTCCTTGACTCCCTCTCCTTGACTCCCTCTCCTTAAGCGGAGAGGAAATTTGAACAAGAGGACTGCAACCTCATCTCAACCGCTTCGTCCAACGAACACTACGGCACCACAGCACCCTGTTGGCTACTCCCCGGTGATGCCCGTCATCTCCACCGACTCGACGAACCAGCGTTGTAGAATGAAGTAGATCACCAGCAGCGGCAGGATATTCAGGAATGTTCCGCTCATCTTGACCGCTTCGTTGAGTCGGTCGAACAAGTTCACCGTCCCCGGCGAATACATGTTCTTGTAAGCCTGAACGAACCTGGAGAGCTGCATCGGCAGAGTCGTCACGCCGCCGTCCAGAAAAATGACGGTGAGGAAGATCTCGTTCCAGTACCAGACAGTGCCAAATATCAGCGAGACGATATACGCCGGCAGCGCGGATGGCACCGCGATCGCCAGGAAGATGCGCAGGTCGGACGCGCCATCCAGCCGCGCTGACAGTTGGGGCGCCAGCGCCGGGGATAGCCCCTGGGGATACGATGTGTCGGGCGCGACGCCCGCGCTGCTCGACCCCAAGCCGAATGGGACGGTCTCGATTTACGGGGCTGTATCCTCGCTGCCCTTCGTGCCCGATCAAGTGATAGAGATGATCGCCTATCTGCACCGTGAGCATCCGCAGACGTGGGGCAAATACGGCTTTTTCGACTCCTATAACATCGCGGTCGATCCCCCCTGGTACAGCAGCGCGATCTACGGCATCGATAAAGGCTGCTCGATGATCATGATCGAAAATTATCTCAGTGGGTTGGTCTGGAATACCTACACGGGCGCGCCGTCCATGCAGCGCGCGCTGCATGTGCTGGGCTTTCAAAAACGAGCATAACAGGGGTGAAGATGCACGGTTTTCAGGTCATGGACGGTCAGTTCTGGCTCGACGATCAGCCGATGTTCATTCATGCGGGGGAGTTTCATTATTTTCGCGCGCCTGTCGATCAATGGGCGCATCGACTGGGACTATTGTAATCGGCGGGGTTCAATACCGTCGCCGCCTACATTCCCTGGTTGTGGCACCAGCAGGAGTGGGGCGTGTCCGACCTGGACGGTCATACGCACCCAATGCGCGATCTGGCGGGCTTTCTCGATCTGGCTGCCGACATGGGCTTGTTCATCATCGCGCGCCCCGGTCCTTACATCATGGCTGAGACGATCAATGAAGGCATCCCGCCCTGGGTATTCAGCCAGTACCCCCAGACGGCATTCATCGATCAGCACGGAACGGTGCAGAATATCGCCAGCACGCTGCATTCCGACTTTCTGACGTGCGTCGATGGATGGTATCGCGCGGTATTCGAGGTGCTGACGCCGCGTCAGATCACGCGCGGCGGCAAAATCCTGATAGTGCAGTTGGACAACGAAATGGGGATGATCCAATGGGTGCGTAATATCCTGGATACCAATCCCGGCACGATCAGCCGATGGAAATACGATCGGCTTCCGGCACACGATCGGGGCAGGACATGTGATCATGCTAGGTGCGGCGCTGGCTGCCAACACCCTGGACGATCTGGATATCGTGCATCAGATGGCGAGCGTCATGGGCAGCGACCCGCTGTTCGGTGCCAGCGAATGGGTCGATGTACGCCTGTCCGAAGGAGAGAACGGGAGCTTGCTGTTCGTCCATAATTATCAGGACGATCCGATCACGACCACGCTGTCGATGCGCGATGTCCCGCTGCTCGGCGGTGAGCCGCTGACGCTTCCGGCGCGGCGCGGCGTCATCCTGGCGATCGACTGGCGAGTCCGACCGGGGGTGGTGATCCATTTACTGACGGCGGAGGTCATCGCGGTCATCGATGATGGCGCCGGGCTGACCCTGCACACGGAGCCAGCGGTTTTTGTGGCGGAGGTCACGCTCACGGGCTACCGCTGTGACGCGGAGCTGCGCTGCGAGCCGATCTGACGGGACGCGGATGAGGGTGCAGGGGAACGACGGCGTATTACGATTTTTGCGCGCCTGACCCTGTAACTATCACCTGAGTCAGCACGCGCTGCTGACGAGGAATAAATCACCCGCATCGTCGGCGCCGACGATGCGGGGTCATCATTCGGTCAGCCCCTCGACCACTGATAGTAGACTTCGTTCCAGCGCAGTTCATTTTTGAACTGATGCAGCGTGGTATGCGCATCGATATGCAGATATTCGATGCCGGCGATCTCGGCGAAGTCCGCCAACACTTCGGCGTTGATCGCCTGACTGAAGCCTGTATGATGGGCACCGCCTGCATAAATCCAGGCGGTCGCGGCGATTTTCAGATCGGGCTGGGGAGTCCAGAGTGCGCGTGCGACGGGAAGGCGAGGCAGGGGCTGTTCGGGTGCGACGACCTCGACATCGTTGACGATCAGGCGGAAGCGATTGCCCATATCTACCAGAGACGCATTGACTGCCTGACCAGGCTGCACATCGAATACCAGCCGCGCCGGATCACCTTTGCCCCCAATGGACAGCGGATGCACTTCCAGACGGGGCCGTCCAGACGCAATGCTAGGGCAAATTTCCAGCATGTGCGCACCCAGCACGCGCATCCCTGCTGGATCGAAGTGATAGGTGTAGTCCTCCATAAACGAGGTGCCGCCTGCCAGTCCTGCACCCATGACTTTCATTGCTCGCAGCAGCGCTGCCGTTTTCCAATCGCCCTCACCGCCAAAGCCGTAGCCCTCTGCCATCAGCCGTTGTACTGCCAGACCAGGGAGCTGTGCCAGTCCGTGTAAATCTTCAAACGTCGTGGTAAAGCCGCGAAAGCCGCCTGCCTGCAGGAAGCGTCGCAAACCAAGCTCGATCCGTGCCGCCTCACGAATCGAGTCGTGGCGACTGCCGCCTGGTTGTAAATCGGCTGCCAGCAGGTACTGGTCTTGATACTCGTCGATCAGCGCATCGATATCGGTTGGTTCGATCTGGGCAATCTGCGCCACCAGATCGCCCACCCCGTAACCGTGAACCGCATAACCAAAACGAATTTGCGCTTCCACCTTGTCGCCTTCGGTGACAGCGACGGCGCGCATATTGTCGCCAAAGCGGACAAATTTCGCGCTTTGCCAGTCCTGCCACGCACAGGCTGCCCGACTCCATGCAGCGAACCGGGCATGAACGTCCTCATCAGCCCAATGACCGACGATCACCTTACGGTTCAAACGCATACGGCTCATGATGAATCCGAATTCACGGTCGCCATGCGCCGACTGATTCAGGTTCATAAAGTCCATATCGATGTCCGCCCAGGGAATATCCTGATTGAACTGGGTATGGAAATGCAGCAGCGGTTTTTTGAGCGCCGCCAGTCCCGCAATCCAATTTTTCGCAGGGGAGAATGTGTGCATCCATGCGGCGACCCCGACACAGTGCGGCGCGGCGTTCGCCTCCATACAAATTGTGTGAATTTCCTCAGGGGTCGTCAGCACAGGTTTATAAACGATTGTGATGGGAATTGCAGATGCGCTGTTCAGCGCATCGACGATGCGCTGCGCGTGTTCCGCGACCTGAGTCAGTACTTCCGCCCCATAAAGATGTTGACTTCCTGTGAGAAACCAGACTTCGAACGTGTTGAGCGTGATCATGTGCTTGTCACCTGTGCGCGCGTATCCCATCCTTGCCAAATTGTACCCAATCGGACAAAAGAGCGACGAGTAAGTTCACAATAACGCTCCTGTCGGCCTGATATTTTTCTGTTTCGCGCTATACTTCAGCTATGACGCTCAAACACCTCCTCAACCTCTCTCCGCTGTCCGGCGACAAGCTGGCGAGCCTGCCGATCCTGGTGCTGTACATCACCGACGGCTGCAACTCGCGCTGTGTGACCTGTGACATCTGGCGCAGCCCCCGTCGCAACATGCGGCTCGATCTGGTCGATATTCTGGTCGAGGACGCGGCGGCGCTCGGTGTGCGCTGGGTGATTCTCAGCGGCGGCGAGGCGATGCAGCATCCCGAATGGGGCACGATTGCGGACAAGTTCCGCGCGATTGGCGCGCGCATTTTTATGCTGACCAACGGACTGCTGGTGCGTCGGCAGATTCAGACGGTGATCGACACTGTAGACGAGTTGATCGTCAGTCTCGATGGGGGCACGGCTGCCACCTATGAGGCAATTCGCGGGGTGGACGGATTCGAGCGCGTACTGGAAGGGATTACGGCTGCACGCCGTGCCGGAAAACCCGTCACGACGCGCACAACGGTACAACGTGCAAACTTCCGCGAGATTCCGCAGATCATCGCGGCGGCAAAACGCGCCGATGCCAGCAAGGTCAGCTTTCTGACGGTGGATGTGAGCAGCCAGTTCGCCTTTGGACCGCGTTTCGTCAGTGAGGCGCTGTTCGACGACATGACGGGTACGGCTTTCGAGACGCCCGACCATCATCCGCCCGCCGCTGCGTTGACGATCGAGGAATGCGCTGAACTCGAGTTGATCCTGGCACAGGTGGAACGGGATTACAGCAATGACTTTCTAAACGGGCGTATTGCCGAATCGCCGGCGAAGCTCAGGCGCATGACCGATTACTTCCGCGCCTTGCTTGGTCAGCATGAGACCGATGCCGCCGTGCGCGCCGCGCATCCTTTCCCCCCTGTGCTGTGCAACGCGCCGAAAACGAGCGCGGTTGTCGAGGTCGATGGACGGGTACGTCCGTGCTATTTCCTGCCATCGATGGGGCGAGTGCGCTTGTCTGAAGGCGTGAGCCTGACCGATGCGATCAACAGTGATGCCGCCGTCACGCTCCGCCGCCAACAACGCCAGGGTAACCGTGATGAATGTGCGCGCTGCGTGTGTCCGCTGTATAAAGGGGCGCGAGGATTGTTGGCGTTATAGCGATCAGGCGCGCTATAGGAAGATATCATCTTCAAAGCAAATAACCTTATGAAGGAACAATTATTTGGACGCATTCGTTTTGCGACCCTACAGCGTCGCACATCCACAGGTCATTTGACTTCTTTTTAGGAACGGCATGATGACTCCACCTGCCTCATCCATTACATTCAGTGAATTATTCGAGTTGATTTTTTACGGAGTCGCCACCATCATCACGGCGGGAGCGGTCGTGCGTGTCGGCTTGATCGCGGCGGGCGTGCTGAAAAGCCCGATCATGACATTTCTGGCGCGCTACGACACCAGCGATACCTATTTCCTGCTGCCTCAGGCGCTGCTGGTACTGGCATTGTTCGTCGGCTCTTTGAGTGGATTACTCGGACAGATCGAGCCGCGCGCCGGTGCTGCCATGCCGATCGCGGGCATACTGGCGGTCTTGTCCTATGGTGCCTGGATGCTGAAAAACCGTGCGGCGCATCATGCCCACATTCTGGCGCTGTTCCCACTGTGGATCGTGCGGCTCACTCAGGAAACCACCCGCGAAGAGCGACGGCGTATTGCCTTCCTGTGGCTGCGGCTGCCCCAGCGGGCACGCTGGCGTTACGATTTCAGCCCGCATCATTTTGCGCTCTGGTGCGATCTGGTCATTCTGGGCACGGTTACACAGACCATGCACGACGGCGCCGTCCGCGAGGTCGGTCAGATCGTCAGCGATGAAATGCTGAAGCGGCTGTATCCATGATGACACCGATGGCGCGCATATGGAGGCGTTTCCGTCGCCAGATCGTGCCTATCCCCCTGACCAGCCTTGACGCTTATGCGTTGTGGGCGGCGGATTATCCACCCCAGGCGCACAATCCACTCATGCACGCCGAAGAAGCCGCCATGCACGCGCTGCTGCCCGACGTGCGCGGACGAGTCGCGCTCGATCTGGCGGCGGGGACGGGACGTTATGGGCTGCTGCTGCGTGACGCAGGCGCGCGCATCGTGATCGCGCTCGACAACAGCGCGCCGATGCTGGCTGCCAATCCACTGTCGTATCGAGCGATCGCGTCGCTGGATGCGATTCCGCTGGCGCAGGAGTCGATCGATCTGGTGGTGTGTGGAATGGCGATCGGGCACACGCGCGATTTAAGGTCGGCATTTGCGGCGATCGCGTGGGTCTTGCGTCCCGGTGGCGTGGCGCTGATCAGCGATTTTCATCCGATCATGCACTTCACCGGGGCGAAACGCACCTTTCAGACAGGGGGGACAACCTATGCCGTCGAACATTATCCGCATCTCTACGCCGACCATCACGCGGCAGCGGGTTCGAGCGGTCTGACGATCGATGCGGTACGAGAACCGACCCTGACGCCGGGAGGGGCGCCTGTGGTGTTGGTGCTGCGGTTGGTCAAATAACAAATCAGGTGCGCCGTCCGAAGAGGAACAGTCCTCCGACGATCAGTGCGATCACGGCGGGTGGGACGCACATCGACAGGATCAGACGCGGAAATGATTCGACATTCGCCTGACCGAGCAGCACCCACAGCGCGACAAACAGCCCGACTCCGCCGACTGCCAGCACTGCGCCCACGATCAACATGCGTCGCAGCGCCGCAGGGTCGAGCGGATTGGGCGGCGGCACCTGGGGCATTTCCTGGGTCATGGGATGGGGTCTCGCGGCGGGAAGAAAAATGACAGAGGCACCTGGGCTCGAACCAGGACTGATGGCTCCAAAGGCCACTGTTCTACCATTGAACTATGCCTCTTTACGCTGTGAAGTGTAACAAAGATTAGGTCGCTTGTGTAGGGGTGAATCACCGAGGCTTGGCACGCCAGACCCCGGTGATTTACTTTTTGTGTTTACCCCGCCGCGCCCTGGGATTGCACCTTTGTCCATTCATCCTTGAGCTTGACAGTGCGGTTGAACACCAGCTTGTCGGCTGTCGAGTCGGGATCGACCGTGAAATAGCCGACGCGCTCGAACTGCACCGCCGACCCCGCCGCCAGTCCCTGCACGCTCGGCTCGATATAGACGCGCTCGACCACTTCCAACGACTCTGGATTGATGTAATCCAGAAAATCCTTATCCTCATCCATAGCGCCGGGGGTCTCGACGGTGAGAAGCTTGTCGTACAGGCGCACTTCGCAGGTCAGCGCGTGGCTGGCGCTCACCCAATGCAGCGTCGCCTTGACCTTGCGCTTGTCGGGGGCGTCACCGCCGCGCGTGGCGGGATCGTAAGTGCAGTGCAGCTCGGTGATGGCGCCATCGGCGTCCTTGATCACCTCGGTGCAGGTGACGAAATACGCTGATCGCAGTCGGACTTCCTTGCCCGGCGACAGCCGATAGAATTTTGGCGCGGGTTCCTCCATGAAGTCGTCCGTCTCGATGTAGAGTTCGCGCGCGAACGGCACCTTGCGCGTACCGAGGGACAGATCTTCCGGGTTGATCATCGCGTCGAACCACTCGACCTGATCGACAGGATAGTTGGTGATCACCAGCCTGATGGGACGCAGCACCGCCATCACGCGCGGCGCGGTCCTGTTCAAATGCTGGCGCACAAAATATTCGAACATCTCGATACTGACGATGCCATTCTGCTTGCTCACCCCGGTCTGCTCGACGAATTCGCGCAGTGCCGCCGGGGGGCAGCCCCGTCGTGCCAGACCGGAGAGTGTCGGCATACGCGGATCATCCCAGCCGCGCACCACTTTGTCGGTGACGAGCTGAATCAGCTTGCGCTTGCTCATGATGGTGTAGTTGACGTTCAGCCGCGCAAACTCGATCTGCTGCGGATGGTGGATACCCAACTGAGCGATGAACCAGTCGTACAGCGGACGGTGATCCTCGAATTCAAGCGTGCAGATCGAATGGGTGATCCCCTCGATGCTGTCGCTCTGTCCGTGCGCCCAATCGTACATCGGGTAAATGTGCCAGGCGTCGCCCGTGCGCGGATGATGAGCGTGCAGAATGCGGTACAAGACCGGGTCGCGCAGATTGATGTTGGGCGACGTCATGTCGATCTTGGCGCGCAGCACGTATTCGCCTTCTTTGAATTCACCCGCGCGCATCCGCCGGAACAAAGCGAGATTGTCGGCGATCGCACGGTTCCGCCAGGGGCTGTCTTTGCCCGGCTCGGTGAGGGTGCCGCGAAAGCCGCGCATTTCTTCAGCGGTCAGCGCATCGACGTAAGCGCGATCGTTCTCGATCAGCGTCTCCGCCCACTGATACAACTGCTCGAAGTAGTCCGAGGCGTAAAACAGATTCTCCCACTCGAAGCCGAGCCAGCGCACATCGCGGATGATCGCGTCGATGTATTCCTGCGATTCTTTGGTTGGGTTGGTATCGTCGAAACGCAGATTGGTCGCGCCGCCGTAGGCGTCCGCCAGACCAAAATTGAGCGCGATCGACTTGGCATGTCCGATATGCAGATAGCCATTCGGTTCCGGTGGAAAGCGGGTGCGCACCTGCCCGCCAAACCGTCCTGTCCGGTTGTGTTCGTCGATAATGTCACGGATGAAACTGCGCTTGCCGCCGTCCGATTCGAGTCCGGCGTCGGCGGTGTGAGGTTCGTTCACCATGCCTAAGGATGTCCTGTGTGTAAAGACGAATGCCGCATCATTAAATTATAGCATCATCCTTCTGGTCATTCGGCAAAGCCAGTTGTGTTCAGCGTCAACACACGTCATAATTACCTCGAAACAGTCCCTTTGACCAGCACATTGAACGGCGTCCCGCTATGTCCACGAAAAAAGACCTGATTGGGCAGCAGATCGGACAGTATCGCATCATCGCGCCGCTGGGCAACGGTACGTCCGCGATGGTGTATCGCGCCCAACAGATTCGCGCCTTTGACCGCGATGTCGCGCTCAAGATCATGCGCCCTGAACTGCTCGGTGAGCCGACCTTTGCCGAACGGTTGATGACCGAGGCTCGCACAATTGCCACGCTGCGTCATCCCAACATTCTCCGCTTGATCGAATATTTCACCGACGACAGTGACGGCGAAAAACTGTGCCTGGTGATGGACTATATGCCCGGCGGCAGCCTGGGCACGCTGATGGCTGAGGGATTGATGATGATAGCGCGCGTCGAAACTCTGTGCGCGCAGATCGCCGCTGCCCTGTCCTATGCCCATCGTCAGGGCGTGATCCACCGCGATCTGAAGCCGCAAAATGTGCTGCTGGACGAAAGCGGCAACGCCATGCTGTCCGATTTTGGGATCGCCAAGTTGTTGAGCGAAAATATCAGCATGACTCGCACTGGGGCGATCATCGGCACGCCAGCCTATATGTCACCCGAACAATGGGAAGGTGCGCCGATCGACAATCGCTCGGACATTTACTCGTTCGGCGTGCTCGTCTACGAGATGTTGAGCGGACAGCTTCCTTTCAAAGCCGACACCGCCACCAGCATGATGTTTCAGCATCTGCATCTCTACCCACAGCCTATCGAGCTGCTGCGCGACGATCTCAACCCGTCGGTGAGCCACGTCCTCCGCAGAGCAATCGCCAAAAAGCGTGAAGAACGTTACGACAGCGCCGATGCCTTTTTTGAGACGCTGCGCTCCGCCCTGCACGGTGAAACCATCACCGTGACGCGGCTGAGTCCGCTGCCAATGAATAGTTATTCGATGCCTTCCGAAGATGACATCGACACCATGCAGGTTGTCGAGCCGATGCGCGCCTCGCAGACGCTGGCGTCACGTCCGAAAATCGCCGCGCCGATCACACCGCAGACGCCGATCCCGGACAAGCGGCGGACGGGTCTGTCGATAGGCGTGATCACTGCCCTGGTGGTGGCGGTCGCGGTCGCATTGGGCGTGGGCGCGCTCAGTAGAACCACGACCCCTCCTGTACCCACTGCGGTCGTAGGCACATCCGCGCCTGCGCTGCCAGAGGGACAGCGGCTCGACGGACGCGGCGTATTGCAGACACTCATCCCAGCGGGGTGCTTCACGATGGGCAGTGCTCCGGCGCGCGATCTCGACGCCGCCGACGATGAATTGCCCGCGCGCGAGGTGTGTCTGAGCGCTGTCTGGACGGACGTGTACGAGGTGACCCACTCCGATTATCAGGCATTTGTCGATGCGGGTGGATACAGCGATCCGTCTTTCTGGACGACCGAGGGATTTGCCTGGTTGACCAGTACCGGATTTGCCAGCGCCGAAGATCGCGCCGCTGTACTGGATGGGCGCGAACCGCGCATCAACCTGAGCTGGTATGAAGCCGATGCCTATGCGCGCTGGCGCGGCGGGCGGCTGCCGACCGAGGCGGAATGGGAATATGCGGCGCGCGGCGCCGATGCCCGTTTGTATGCCTGGGGAGATGGTTATCAGCTCGGATACAGCATCATCAACGAGAGTTCACGCGGCGGTACTGCGCCGACTCGTCCGGCGGCGGTGGGATCGCGTCCGACCGACCGCAGTTGGGCAGGGGTGTACGATCTCGTCGGTAATGCCTGCGAATGGGTCAACGACTGGTACGCCTCCTACCCTACCGAGCCGTCGGATGATCCCGTCGGCGCAGAAACGGGCGATCGGCGGGTCATCCGAGGTGGCAACTATTCCAGCTCACCTGCCACTGCCCGCCTGGTGGTGCGTGGATCGCGCGCACCGGACTCGCGTGCCCGCGCGTGCGGCGTGCGCGTGGTCACCTCCGCGCCTGAATCCTAGGGCGCAAACGCTGCGATCACTGCTAAGGGTTTCCGGGCATAGATGCTGTGCCCCTCAAATAAGAGGATGATTTTATGTTGGTTTTCGTTCGTTTTACCCGTGCGGTCATGCTGTTCACCCTCATCGTCGTCATCTCCCTCACGGTCGCGGCACAGGCTGACGACTACACCCTCACCCTGATGCACACCAACGACACCCGCGCCAATCATCTCCCCAACGCCGACGACATCGGTGGTGCCGCGCGACAGGCGACAGTCGTCAAGCAGATACGCGATGAAGTCGAAAACAGTCTGCTGCTCGACGCGGGTGGACGTTTCACCGGGACGCTGTTTCACCGCGTCTATGCCGGGCAAGACAACGTGCAGGTGATGAATGCCATCGGGTACGACGCCATGACCGTCGGCAACCCGGAATTCGACAACGGCGATGCGATCCTGGCGCAGTTTATCGACGGACTCACTTTCCCGGTGCTGGCTGCCAACATCGACTCCAGCCGTGCCGCCATGCTCGATGACCGCTTTCTCCCCTCGACTATCCTGGAGGCAGGCGGCGAGTCGATCGGGCTGATCGGCATTACCACCGACACGACCCCGCGCTTTTCTTCGCCGAGCCGTGATTTGATTTTCGCCAGCAACTATACGGCAATCATTCAGGAACAAGCCGACGCGCTGACTGCCGACGGCGTGAATAAGATTATTTTGCTGTCGTATCTGGGTTACGATCTCGATCTGGAGCTGGCGCCGACTCTGACCGGGGTCGATGTGATCGTCGGCGGCAATACGCGCACCCTCTTGAGCAACACGCAGGCAGACGCAGCCGGAGCATATCCGACCGCTGCTGAAGGCGCCGACGGCGCGCCGCTCTTGATCGTGCAGTCGGGCGGGGGAGCGCGGGGCGAGCTGCGCTTCATGGGGCGACTCGACCTGACTTTCGATGCCGACGGCATGATCGACACCTACGAGGGCGATACCATCCTGCTCGATAGCAGCATCACGCCTGATGCCGATGTCGCGGCGCTGATCGATGATCTCAACGAGCAGGTCGAGATCGAGCGCGAACGCACCATCCGCGCTACGACGGGTGAAGCTGTCGAGGTAGACTCTACCTGGACGGTAGACGAGTGCCGCCTCACCGAGTGCGCATTGGGCAATCTGGTCGCAGACGCACTGCGTTGGGCGACCGGGGCGGAGATCGCGTTGATGAACGGCGGCGGTCTGCGTGAGGGTCTGGAGGCAGGAACGCTGCTTCGCGGCGATGTGCTGGAGCTGCTGCCTTTCACCAACCGTTTGACCAGCTTCAGCGTCACGGGCGCCGATCTCAGGCTGGCGCTGGAAAATGGCGTCTCGCGTGTCGGCGAGTCCAGCGGTACAGGACGGTTCCCTCAGGTATCGGGACTGCGTTATACCTACGATTTCAGCTTGCCAGCGCTCGATCGTGTCACCAGCATCGAGGTGTTGGCTGACGACGGCGAAACTTACGAGCCGCTCGACCCGGAACGCCGCTATCTGATCGCCACCAACGACTTCATCCGCAAGGGCGGGGACGGCTACCAGGTATTCGCGGATCGCGGTATCGATCCGGTCGATACGGTCATCTTCTTCGATGACGTGCTGATCGACTATGCCCGTGAACATGCGCCACTCGATCCGGCACTGGAAGGGCGCATTACCGCGCTCAATTTGCCTGCTTCGTAAGAGTTTCAAGGACAACCTGTCATGATCCGACGCGCCGCCCTAATCGTCTTGTTCGCAAGCATCGTGGGGAGAGTAGGCGCGTCGGATAATCTGTCCGCGTGCCCGACCTTTCCCGCCACCATCCCCGATGGCGATACCCCCGCCTTGATCGAAGCGATCGCGTGCGCCAACGCCACCCCCGACGACGACATAATCACGCTGACGGCGAACAGCATCTACCTGCTGACAACCGTGAACAATACCAGTACCGATACGTTTCCGCCGCCTTACGATTCGCTCGCGGTCGGCGCCAACGGACTGCCGTCGATCGTCGCAGCATCGACCGCTGGCACACTGACCATCGAAGGCGCCAATGGGCGCATCCTGCGCGGGACTGGATCACCCAATTTTCGCCATTTTTATATCAGGACGGGCGGCGATCTGACGCTGAACGACCTGTCGCTCGGCGTCGGCAGAGGCGAATATTTTGGCGGCGCTGTCGTCAATTTCGGATCGTTCACAGCAAATCGGGTGTCATTCGTCGGCAATCAAATCGCTTTCTCCGCTGCTATCCCAGTCAGTGTCGGCGGGGCGCTGGTAAATTTCAGTACAGCAAGCATCAGCGACAGCTTGTTTTCGAGCAACAGCGCGACCCAGGGCGCGGGCATCGCCAACGGAAACAGTAATGCGGCGGCAGCGCAAATCACGGTGAATGGCAGCACCTTCCTGGCGAACAATGGCACGCAAGGCGCGGGCATCCATAACGCTTTTGGTTGCATCGCCACCATCGAGGGCAGCATTTTTTCCAGCAACAATACCGATGCTGGCTCTGGGAGCGCGCTGTTCAACAGCGGCGGGACGATGCAGGTCGCCAGCAGCACGATCGACGGCAATCGTACCAATACGAGCAACGGGACCGGTGTGCGCGGTGGCGCGATCTTCACCAGCAGCGGAACGCTGAATATCGTCAACAGCACCATCAGCACCAATACCGCGAATGGTCAGAGCGGCGCAGGGCTGCATGTGCAGGGCGGTACAGTGACGGTACGTCACAGCACGATCGTCAACAACAGCGCGTCCGTAGCGGGCGGCGGCATCGGCAGCACCCTGATCAATACCTACAGTATCACGCTGGAAAACACGCTGATCGCCGGAAACAGCGCGCCGATCTCGCCGGACATCAGCGCCAGGATTACCTCGAATGGCTACAACCTGATCGCCGATGCCAGCGGCGCCATCATCACAGGCGCAGCGACCGGTGACCTGTACAACGCGGACGCTACACCGCTCAATCTGGACGTGCTGAACGATAACGGCGGCGCAGGGTTTACCCATATGCTGCTGGCAGGCAGTGTCGCCATCGACGCGGGCGATCCTGCCTTTGCCACACCCCCCGATTTCGATCAGCGGGGTAATAGCTTCCCGCGCGTGCTGGGGCGCCGTCTGGATATTGGTGCCGTCGAGTCGCCGTCCGCCAGGCTCACGATCACGCTTGCGCTGCAAGGGCGCAGCAACCCCGTTCCTCATCCGTCATACGGGATCATCGTGCATACCGAGCTGCGCTCGACAGCGGGCGTGGCGCGGGTGATCGAGGATCATGTTGCCTCGATGGGCGGGCAGGTCATCCTGAACGACGTGCCGACTGGCGGCGATCTCATACTGTGGGTCAAAGGCACTCACACCCTGGCGCGCGTGCAGGCGGTCACGCTGACTGAGGGCGATAACAGCGTGACCACCATGCCGCTCAAAGAAGGCGATGCCAACGATGACAACGTCGTCAATATCACCGACTTTTCTATCCTGGCTGCGACCTTTGGAAAGACGCTCGGCGGCGGTTACGACGCGCGTGCCGACTTCAATCACGATAATGCCGTCAATATCACTGACTTTTCGCTGCTGGCGGCGTCTTTCGGTCAAATTGGGGCGCCGTAGCTTTAGAATCATTTCATGACAGCAGGGATGCGGATAATGCTTCCTGCTGTGTCTCTCTGTGTCACGTCGATTGCGATTCGGTCTTCTAGCGCACAGACATCATGGCGACGGGCTGGCAGGTGACAAGATTGTCGCCCGCCTTGTCGTCAATCCTTCATCTGTTTTTGGTTATTTTGTGTCGAATCACATAGAGTAATGGAGATGATCTCACCCCACTACCCTGTATTTCCCCTACTTTAAATTGAGCAATCGCGCGGGCGTGTGGATCAACAGGTCGTCAATGGCTGCTGCGTCTACGCCTTCACTGTGCAACCATGGGACAAAACGCCACAACACGTAAGTGAAGCCGGGACCGCCCCAACCGCTGTAATTCGGGAAATACGATTTGCGAGCCAGATCGCCTGACAAGATGATCTGCTTGCCGAACCCAGCCTCAATCAAGCGCTTGATAAAAACGACGCGCTGGCTGTCGGAGAAGTATTTTTCTTTTGCAATCTGATCGTAGCCAAGTGTTACGCCCGTATTCGCCAGTTTGAGATGCATGTCCCAATCCAGATTGCGATCCGTATGACCAATCAAGATGCGATCTGGGGAGACCCCTTCGGAACGCAGCAATTCGACCTGTTCTATGCCCATCGTTCCAGCTTCGGTATGCGTGGAAATTAATGCCCCCGTCTGATGGTGTGCCACAGCCGCCGCTCGAAAAACCTTTTCTTCTTCCACCGTGATCATGTTGAGGCTTGACCCCGCTTTGATCACTCCGGCGCGAATGCCTGTCCCGCCGATTCCATCCATGACTTCGCCGATCATCTCGTCTGCGATTTCGTGGATGGTTCGTCCGTCTGACCAGCGTGTATACGATGCTTGTTTGATCCAACCCGTAATGCAGATAATCTGCACACTGCTCTGTTGGGAGAGGCGGCACAACCCGTCAGGCATACGACCATAATCACGCGGTGTCATTTCGACAATAGAACGTCCGCCTGCCGTGTAAAAGTGCTTGAGTTCTTGCAGCATGACCGCTTCATCCGACATTTCAAGATCGCGATCTTTGACGCTGGCTGGCGGAAGCGTCAAGAGATGCTCATGGGGATAGGTGATGCCAAGTTGTTCGGGCACAATGTCGCCGGTAACGGTACGAATCATCGGACTGTCCACCCTCCATCAACAGTTAAAACCGCTCCCGTCACAAACCGAGCCTCATCAGAGATCAAATAAGCGGCGGCGCTGGCGATGTCTTCCGGTTCGCCCATAGCGCCCGTCAGGGGTTGAAGCTGTGAGAGGCGGCTGAGGATGTGGTCGTCAGTTTGCGCCCGCTGACTCATGGGCGTGGCGATCAATCCGGGCGCAATCACGTTGACGCGAACGCCGCGCGGGGCATAGTAGGATGCCATCGCCCGCGACATACTAATGATCGCGCCTTTGCTGGCCGCATAGGCATGGGTGGCGAAATCTTCATCCCCTCCGACCATGCCCAACACCGATGCCACGTTGACGACTGCTCCCCGACTTTCGAGCAATGACGGCAGGGCGAATTTGCACACGTAAAACATGCTGTCGAGGTTGAGTGCCAGGGTCTTATCCCACCCCTCAATCGTGCAGGCATCTACCGGTCCATCACCGAAACGGCGACCACTCCCGCCTGCCGCGTTGAAGATCCCATTCAGTCCACCCCAAGCGTTGACAGCGTCATGCAATACCGACTCTACTGCTGCCGCGTCGGTCAAATCCACCTGAAACAGATGGCTTTCCCCACCTGCTCTTTGAATGAGCGATCCTATCTCCTCTAAGCCGTCGGCGTTGCGATCCAAAAGCAGGACTTTCGCGCCTTCCTGTGTAAAGTGAAGCGCTGTTGCGCGCCCGATTCCACTTGCTGCCCCGGTGACAAGCAGGATTTTATTTGCGAGACGTGTCATAGACCTGTGCCACCCGCGCTCGATAATCATCATAGGTTTTGTCGAAGAGTTCCGCCGACTCTTTGCTGCCGATCAAGGCGCTGCTGGTCAACACCAGAGGTGGCTGTCCACGCCGCGTCAATTCATCGGCGATCATCGCCTTGAGCGCATTGACCAGCACGGCATAACCCACCGTCGATCCCGGTGCAACGGGGTAAGGCAGGTTCTCAATCTTGACGAACGCATCCCCAATCGCAGAGCCGTTATCGAGGATGACATCGGCAATGTCCATGAGCGTCTTACCGGAGCTGTGTTTCACACCCGATGCTTTACAATGATCCACCGACACGACACCAATCACGGGCATCCCGCGCTGTTTTGCGCCCAGCGCGACATCAATAACCACACCATTCACCCCACCGTTCGAGAACACCATGAAACTATCGTGTTTGCCGAATACGAAATTGCGCAGGATGATTTCGCCAAAGCCTTCGACGCGCTCCAAGTACATCGCCTGTCGTTGACCATTTGCCCCGACGACCTGAGTGTGATTCGTGAGCGACAGCTCAACAATCGGATGAAAACCGGGGAAACTGCCGTGACGCGGGAACATTTCTTCAACGGGAATGCGAGAATGTCCTGTGCCGAACAAATGCACCAAGCCGCCCGCCGCAATAGAATCCGCGCAGATTTGTGCAGCGGCTACCAGATTTTCCATTTGTGTATCGCGGATGCGCTGCACAATCGCCAGCGCTCCGTCAATGAATGCGAAACCGGGTTCTGTATGAACCGCCATTATGTATCCTTGTCTAGTAAGTTCCCTGCTGGGATGCCCAGAGTGATGCCCCGATAATGCCCGCGTGTTGTCCTAGTGCCGCCTGCGTGATCGTCACCTGATCCAGCGGAATCGTATGGCAGCGTTCGCGTACCGTCGCCCAGATTGGATCGAACAGCCAATGTCCCAACTGCGAGACACCGCCGCCGAGAACCACCTTGTCGGCGCTCAGTATCGTCAAAATGTTGGCGATGCCCACGCCTATATACTGGGCGGCACGGGTGAGAATGTCTCGCGCTGTTGAGTCGCCGCGTTCAGCGGCTTGCATGATTACCCCTGGCGTCACACGGTTGGGGTCGTGCTGTGTCAGTAATGCAATCTGCCCGTTTTGCTCGCGCTTCATTGCTTCCACGCCCTGCGCGCTGATCGCATAGCCGCTGGCAAGCGTCTCCAAACAGCCACGATTGCCGCACCCACACACTGCACCATTCGGCTCAACCGTTTGATGACCGAACTCGCCTGCCGCGTTCTTTAAGCCCAGATGCAACCGTCCGTTGATGGCAATCCCGCCCCCAATCCCCGTGCCGATGGTGAAACAAGCGACCACCGTGCCGCCCCGTCCCGCGCCCTGGGTCGCTTCAGCCAGCGTGAACGCCCGCGCATCATTGATCAGCGCGACGGGCAGAT